>JASHOH010000054.1 GCA_030041215.1 Candidatus Sulfotelmatobacter sp.
GCCAGCAACCTGATTTACCGCAAGGAGCAGATGCTGGCCCCCCGGCCAGCACACATGGGAGCCAATATCATATTCAATCAGGCCGACGTGGACGGCGGCGCTCCCAGGGAAATGGTGGCGGGGAGCTGAGATTCCGAAAGTTTCGTGTTCGAGACGCCGGTCCTGTGGGAGGCCCGGCGTTTTGCATTAGAGTACAGGGCTAGTGCCGAGCTGTGAAAAGGGAAACACAGGGAACACGGGGTTACACAGGGTAAAGCAGGTTCCTCCTTGCTCGCTGCGCGAGCCGTCGGAATGACAAAGTTTTGGGGTTCTCGTTGTTCCGTATATTTGAGATTAATGATTGAGAGCTGACGGCTGAAAGCTGATGGCTGATTTCCTACAACTCGTGCGCGAGCGCGTCGTGGTTTATGACGGCGCGATGGGGACGAATATTCAAGCGCGCAATCCTACGCTCGACGATTACTGGGGCAAGGAGAATTGCAGCGAAGTGCTGGTCCTGAGCCGTCCTGACATTATTCAGGATATTCATGCGGATTTTCTGCGCGTCGGCTCCGATGTGTTGGAGACGAACACGTTCGGCGGATCGCGCATCGTGCTGGGCGAGTTCGAGCTGGGCGACCGCGTGCGCGAGATCAATGTGAAGGCGGCACAACTGGCGCGGGAAGTGGCACAGCAGTTTTCGACTCCGGAGAAGCCGCGGTTTGTGGCGGGATCGATAGGGCCGACGACGAAGCTGCCGTCGTTGGGGCACATAGGCTTCGATGCGATGGTGGCGGCTTATGAAGAACAGGCGGCGGCGCTGATCGAGGGCGGAGTCGAAATTCTGTTGATCGAGACTTGCCAGGATTTGTTGCAAGCGAAGATTGCGACGATCGGAGTTTTGGATGCGTTGCGCAAAGCTGGCAAACGGCTGCCCGTGACGGTGCAGGTGACGTTGCAGGAATCCGGGACGATGCTGTTGGGTACGGAGATCGGCGCGGCTTTGACTGCTTTGGAGCCGTTCGATATCGACGTCATCGGCCTGAACTGCGCGACAGGGCCGAAGGAGATGAATGATGCGGTCCGCTATTTGGCGCTGAATTCGACTAAGGAAGTTTCGGTGCTGCCGAATGCGGGGTTGCCCCAGAACGTGGGGGGGCACGCGGTGTACAAGCTCACACCCGCCGAGTTGGCGGAGTATCACAAACATTTTGTGCAGGATTACGGCGTGCGCATTGTTGGCGGTTGCTGCGGCACGCGGCCGGAGCATTTGAAGGCTGTGGTAGAGGCAGTTTCCGGAGTTGAGCCAGCAAAGCGTTCGGTGAAGCGCGTTGGCGCCGCTTCGAGTGCGTACACCTCGGTTCCGCTTGATCTTGAGCCAAAGCCGTTGATTGTCGCCGAAGAAATGAATACGACGACGCGCGTCGAGCATTTCCGCAATCTCGTGCGGGCGAAAAAGTACGACGACATTCTGGCGCTGGCGAAGAAGCTGGTGAATGACGGGTCGCACATGCTCGACTTGTGCTGTGCGATCGTGGGTGAGGACGAGAAGGGATACATCTCGTCGATTCTGGAGAAGATTGCGACGCGAGTTCCGGCGCCTATCTTAGTGGATTCGACCGAGGCCGATGTTGTTGAAGAGGCGCTGAAGCGCATTCCGGGACGGGCGATCATCAATTCGATCAATCTGGAAGATGGCGAGAAGCGGACATCTCTCGTGCTGCCGATGGCAAAGCGCTACGGCGCGGCGGTGATCGCGCTGACCATTGATGAAGAAGGCATGGCGCTGACGGCGGAAAAGAAGACCGCAATCGCGCACAGGATTTTCGACTTGGCTACGAAGAAGTATGGGTTGGATCCAACCGATCTGATTTTCGATGCTTTGACGCTGCCGATTTCGACTGGGCAAGAGGAATATCGGACGGCGGGAATCGAGACTTTGAAGGCGATCGAACGCACCAAGAAAGAATTGCCCGAAGTGAAGACGATTCTCGGCGTAAGCAATATTTCGTTTGGGCTGGATGCGTATCCGCGGCGGGTGCTGAATTCGGTGTTCATGCATGAGGCGGTCGACCATGGGCTCGACATGGCCATCGTGAATTACACGAAGATTTATCCGCTGTACAAGATTCCGCAGGAAGAGGTCGATCTGGCGCGGAAGCTGATTTACCGCGAGGAATCTGCGGGCGATCCGCTGCAGAATTACATGAGCCACTTTGCCGGAATGAAAGGCAAGGCCGTGGCTTCTACTACCGCGCATGTGGATACGCTTTCCGTCGAGGACAAGCTGAAGTTCGCCATCATCAATGGCGAGAAATCGGTGGGCGAAGGCGCGCACAAGAGGTCGCTGGAGGATTTGCTGGAAGAGGCATTGGGATCGTATTCGCCTTTGGAGCTGATCAACACGGTGCTGCTCGACGGAATGAAAACGGTTGGCGATCTGTTTGGTGCTCGCAAGATGCAGTTGCCTTCGGTGCTCGATTCGGCAGGCGTGATGAAGCAGGCGGTCGCTTACCTTGAGCCGAAGATGGAGAAAAAAGCCGGCGCGCAGAAGGGCACGATTGTGCTGGCGACGGTGAAGGGCGATGTTCACGATATCGGAAAGAATCTAGTAGACATTATTTTATCGAACAACGGATTCAAAGTGGTGAATCTGGGGATCAAGCAGCCGGGAGCCAACATCATCAGCGCGGCGCTCGAACACAAGGCGGACGCAATCGGGCTGAGCGGGCTGCTGGTGAAGTCGACGCTGGAGATGAAGTACGTCATTCAGGATTTACAACAACAGAGGCTGGAATTCCCGGTGATCTGCGGTGGCGCGGCTTTGACGCGCAAGTATGTCGAAGATGATCTGCGGCGGGAGTATTCGAATGCTGTCTTCTACGCGGAAGATGCGTTTGCGGGACTGCACGTGATGGAAGATCTTGTGACCAGCGACGGTGGGCGCGAAGGGCGGCTGCGCGATGGGCGGAAGGTCAAAGAATACACGAAGGCAGCGGCAGTCGATGAAGAGACTGGCCCTGTTTTTGCGGAGCGGAGCCCGGTTGTGGGAGATGCGCCGAATCTCCCGGGGCCGCCGTTTTGGGGGGTGCGGATCAAGAACTATGACGTGCGCGCGGTGTTTCCCTACATCAATGAGACTGCGCTGTTTAAGAATCAGTGGCAGTTGAAGACGGCCTCGCAGGCGGATTATGTGCGGCTGGTTGAGGAGAAGTTTAGGGCGATCAAGAAGAAGCTGGAAGCCGAAGTCGCGCAGTCGGGATTGTTTGAACCAAGAGTGGTGTGGGGATATTTTCCTGCTCAGAGTGAGGGGAACGATGTGATTGTGTATGAAGTGGCGAGTCGCGAGTCGCGAGCCCCGAGCAGAAAAACACACGGTCCCTCGACTGAGGATTCTCGTTCGCGAGCGAACGAGAATCCTCCGATCGCGATGACAAAGTTGAATGAACTGCTGCGCTTTACTTTTCCGCGGCAGAGGGAGGGGCGGCGTTTGTGCATCTCCGACTTTTTTGCCAGCAAATCGTCGGGGAAGATGGATGTGATTGGGCTGTCGCTGGTGACCATTGGGCCGAAGGCTTCGGTTGAGACTCAGAGACTGTTTGAGGGTGGTGAGTACACCAAGTATTTGTATCTTCATGGGCTGAGCGTGGAAACGGCGGAGGCGCTGGCGGAGTTGCATCACAAGAAAATGCGCGAGGAGTTGAGAATCGCGAACGAAGATGCCGCGGAGATTCGTGATCTTTTTCACCAGAAATATCGCGGGTCGAGGTATTCATTTGGGTATCCGGCGTGCCCGAACCTGGAGGATCAGACGAAGCTGTTTGCTTTATTGAAGCCGGAAGAGAACGTTGGCGTGCGGCTGACCTCGGGATTTTTGCTGGAGCCGGAGCAGAGCACATCGGCGATTGTTGTGCATCATCCGGCGGCGAAGTATTTTGTGGTGTAGGATTTTTGACCACGGAGGCACAGAGAGACGCAGAAGAACACCTTCTCTTGATTAAGCCGCTCCGATGCACGCTGCCTGCATCTTCTTCTTGTATGATCCGCAAACTACGATCCGGCGAGTATCGTTTGTATTCGCGCAAGAAAAATCCGAAGACCGGGAAGCGTAGAAATCTGGGGACGTTTTCCTCGCTGGCGGCGGCGAAGAAGCATGAGCGGGCAGTGCAGTTCTTCAAGCGCAGGGGCTAAAGCCCGCTTCTGTTTGGGACGCCCTCACGCGGCCCTAAAGGGCCACTCTTCCACGGTTGTTGCAAACGAATCACTAGCCCCGGTGTTCATCGTCGTGCATTTTCCTAAATCGTGTTTCCCAATCCTCGAACAGCAGCGCTCGAATGGACAGCCGAGGCGCCTGTCCCCACATGGTCTGTTTTAGAACTCGGAGGCGAGGCGAAGGAAAAAGCTGCGCGAAGGACCAAGTGCGTTGCCCGAAAACAACCCTCCGAAGTCGATTAGTTCGAGCGTGTTGCCCAGGTTCTCGACGTCGCCCTGCAAGCGTACTGAGCGTTTTTCGTGCTCATAGAGATCGACTCCTACGGAAGCATTCTGCGTGAAGTACGGACTGATGCGGTCGCGATTAAAATTGAGGTGATTAATCACCACTTGACCGTATTCCGTGGCGTAGAGTTGTGGCGATTCATCTGGTTCGAACGGCAACCCGCTGTTGTAATCGACGCCCAGAGCGACCCACAAGCGCGAGGCGACTTGATAGCGCATGCGGGCGCGAATCGTTTGCCGCTGGTCCTGCGAATCGGGTAAGTGTCCGGTCAGCTGCGTATTGATGAGGGTGCCGCTCGGCCCAACGGCCACACCGCTCTCCGATCCCAGGAGAAGACCGCCTACTACTGGCAGCCAGCAATTCCCTACGATGTAGGAGTAACTGCCAAAGCCGGAGAATTTCCCCCAGTGTAGAACCTCGAGCTTGGCCTCAGCGCCGTAAAGGATGGCCTTTCTGAAGGCGATAGGGAAGCTGATCGCGGTGTTCAGAATGGCATCGTCGTCGGCGTAATTGTTCACATCCCGGCGGAACATGGTTGCATCTAGGCGCAGTTTCCCGAAGAGTGCCTTGGTCAATCCCGCTTCATAATAATTTCCGTGCGAAGGCAGAACGTTCTGCCGCAACGAAATGGGATCGAAATCCAGCACGGCTGTAGAACTGGATAAAAGAATGTTCTCGAAGGACGGCGTCTGGAAGATGCGGTCATACGAGATGTGCACATTTAAACCGGCGGAGGGAAAGTGACGCGAGATGGCAAGGCGTGGACTGACGGCGTTCTGATTGACCAGCAACTGGTAGTGGTCCCAGCGGAGGCCGGCGTTGACCGTCCAATTGCCGAGGCGGATCAAATCCTGAACATAAGCCGCCTGCTCAAGGTCGGGACGGCTGTCGGCAAAGGCAAAGGTGACCGCGCTGCCGGGGTCGAACAAGCCCAGTTGGATGCCGCACTGAGAGCCTGATGGCCCGAGCGGACCGGAGCAGTCGGGAAGATAGTCGCTGAAGTTTTCCTGCAGAAATAGGGCGTCGGATTCCACGCCTGCCTTCCATTCCTGCCTGCCGTGATGAACGGCGACGCTGCCGTTGAAGTAGATCTCCTTGAAGTCGTTGTGCTGCGTTACGTTGATAGGCCACGATGCCGGGTTGGAATAAAAATCGTTGGAGTTGTCGCGCGCCATGCCGCGCAGCCAGCCTATGGTGTCGGTAGAAAAGATGTGCTGGTAAGAGACGCTGCCCATGGTTTCAAAGTTGTCGCCGTTCTGTAGCTGGCCACCGGGAATAAACACGCAATCGCTTGGCTCTTCGGCGGGTGGAACGGGTGGACAGCCGACGGTGTTGACCGCGTTCGGCACCCAGGCTCCGTTTTCCTGCACAAATTCGTTGGGGATTTCATAGCGTGAGATTTCATGGCGGACGCTGAGAGTAAGGTAGTCTTTGCGCGTCAGGTCGCGCGCGAAGCTGAGAGAAAAATCGCCGGTAGTGCCGCGGTTGGTGTAATTCTCAGGGACGACCGGGTTGAGATAGTGGGCGGTCATCGCCCCAGAAGAACTGAGTCCGACCGTGTTGTGGCCCCAAGTCTCCTGCAGGCGAGCGAAGGCGCTGGCAGTATCGAAGCTGCCGCCGGCGAGAGCAACGTCGCCGTGCAAACCGGCTTGCGCATCGCGCAAAGTGTTGACTTCGACCACGCCTCCCATCTTGCGGCCATATTCTGCAGGGATTCCGGCGGTGTAGATATTCATGGAGTCGACGTCGTCGGCTTCGATCTCGGGGCCGAAGCTGGGAGACCGGTTGTCGATGAGCGGAATTCCGTCAATCACGAACTGCGTCTGATATTCCGAGCCACGCGGATGAAGCACGGCGTTGCCCTCGTAAAGCCAGCCGGGTTGCGAGTTGACCAGGTCTTGCAGAGAGCGGCCCGGAAGCGAGGTGAGGCGGTTGTCGATCTGTTGCTGATCAATGTGATCGGGAGCTCTAGCGGATTCGGCATCGAGCAGCGTGGAGGTTGCCGTGACATTGATCGCCGTGCTGACCGCGGCGATGCTCAGATTCACAACATGCTCGGTCGGGAGCGCCGAGCGGATTTCGATCAACCCGTTATATGCAGAGAACGATTCACTCTGGACCTGGAGGCGGTAGCGTCCAAAAGGCAGATTGCGGACCACAGTGCCGCCTTCGTCGTCGGTCGTCAATGAACGGTGAAATTGGAAGGCGTCGCTGAAGAGATCGATGGACGCTTTGAGCGGCCGGCGATCGGGTCCCAACACTTTGAGGTGAAGCTCTCCCGCATTGCTCTGGGCCAGCAGCGGCAGAGCGAGAAGCAGAATGCCGGAAATACAGATGGACTGAAACTTCATTGCCGGGAATGTTTATGCTAGCAGCTTCAATGGAATTCGCGAGTTACCAGGGGCATGTTGAATTGTGTCCCAGGAGTCTGGGTCATCGCGCGCTGATCGCTAAGATGTTTTGTTATGCGAAGAAGTTTTTACAATTTGGAGACAAATCGGGACTGCGTTTCGTGCAAGATGGGGCGTCGTGAATCGGCAAGCAGTCGCTTGGTTGATCTTCACGCCCTCCGAAACAGAGGGAATGGGGAAATCGGCGTTTCCACCGCAGGGGGTGGGAACGCCGGTTTTGTTTGCGGGGATCTTTCATTTGAATAGATGTGGGGACACTGGGACAGCCGAGGGCGGCTGTCCCCACATTGTTCTTTCTTTCAAACGCGGACAACCGGGGCGCTGTCCCTACATCTTTACTCGCTGGCTTTGAAGCTCTGGTCGACTGTCTTCGTGTCTTTTGCGGCCAGAGTGACTTTCTGATCCTGCTCTCCCAGTTTTTCGTGAACGAACGCGATTGTGTAGTCGCCGGGGGGCAGGCCCTTGATTTCATACTTTCCAGACTTGTCGGTCACGGCGTAGAACGGGCTCTTGACCACGTTGATATACATCTTCATCCACGGGTGCTGGTTGCACTTGACCGGCAGCATGATCTCTTCGCGGGCGAAACTTTTGTCGATGGGGGCGGCGGAGGGCGGCTGCGACTCGTTCCACTCGCGATTGTCTTTCGGCGTGGGATGAATGTTGTGGGTGGTCTGGTCGTCATTCTTGATTTCGACGTTCTGACCGGCCATGACGCCGAGCACGTGCGGATGGTACTTGCAACCCTGCTGATCAAGCGCGACGGGCGTCGCGGGAACATCAAAGGTGCGGTTGCCGAGACCGTCTTTGACATAGACGAAGACGTTGGCCAGATCGCCGTTCGCGACAACGATGTTTTCAGATTCGTTCGTGCCTTTGCAGGCTGGGTCCTGGCTCATATCGATTTTGGCGGGTTTGGGAGCGGTGCCGTCGAATTTCACCGTGCCGTTGACGGTGGCGATGGTTGAGGGGTCTATGGGTGTGGCTGCGGGCGCCGGTTGAGAGGCTGCGGGTGCGGCCGGTGTTTCTTCTTTTTTGTTGCAGGCAGCGAGAAGAAGCAGCCCGCAGAGACAGAGAGTGCTGGCGTAGATGATCCAACTGTTTTTATTCATGATGTCCCTTTCGTTCGATTGAAACGCGGAATTTTTTGGCGATCGGCGGACGATCTGCCGACCCCTCAGCGGCTGAAGCCGCAAACTTTGGCTTACTTAACGGCGAGGTTTGAAGCCGCGCCCCTTCAAGTTTCAGCAAACCTGACATTCTATCGCGTACCGCCGCTAGTAGGATGACCGGATTCCGCCGAGGCCTGCCGATGATTTGTTTTCGGCTGCGCCGACGCGGCTTTCGCGTGGGGCATTGCGGCGGCTACTTTTCTTTGCTCCTCCGGCGTCAACTGAAAGATGTAATCCACCAGCAGCTTCGTGTGGTCTTTTTCGTATCCTTGGAACGATGGCGGAGTGGGGCCGGCAAAAACCCACTGGCCTCCATCCTTCTTGAACAGACCCGATGGCATTGCTGTCCCGGGACTAATCGCCTGCGGATCAATCAACCAACGCTCCACCCAGTCCGGTTTCAGGCGCGTTTTGGCCAGCAGGAAGTTGGGGGCCGTGGCGGTCTTGTCGTGGGCTGCGTCGCCGGTGGCATGACACTTGAGGCAGGGCGCGGCAGTGCTGGAGAACAAACTCCGCGCCATCTCGGTTTCCTTCGTGCTCAAAGTTGGCCGCATGTCCGGAATATATGGGAACGGCTGGCGCGAGAGAGCCTGGAAGAAGCGCACCAGCTTACCCAACTCATTTTCGGAGAAGGAAAACGTTGGCATCCGCACCTGCAAGTAAGAGCGGACGCCGTTGCGATTCGTGTCGGTCACGCTCAGCGCCGGATTGCTCAGGAAACTTAGCATCCATTCCGGATCCACACGTGCGCCCTCGGTGAGCAGCTTGGGAGGCAGGAACTCCGGGTTATCGATGTAGCGTTGCTGTCCCATGAGCGCCGTCTGTTGACCGGGGATGAACTGGTGGCAACCCATGCAGTTGTATTTCTTGACGATCCACCAGCCCTCTTGAATGTCCCGACGGTAGTCTTGGGGGCGGTATTGGTAATTGGTGGGAAGCGATGTCTCCTCACTGCCCATGAGAAATGTGGTCAGCGCCAGCACCTGCTGCTTGGTCAAATGAAGGTTGGGCATACGCAGCGCTTCCGCTTCGCTTTTCACCATTCCCCGGTCATATACGTTCGGCTCCGCCAGTTTGTGCTCGAAGAATCCCTTGTGGTTGTACCAGGGTTTTGTCGCTGGGCCGTCGGGGAGGCGCGCCAGGTCTTCCGCATCTTTGATTGGCTCGGCATTCTTTCCGCCCCGTTGAGCAATCTCAGTCGAAAGCGCGAAGTCGAGGCGCTCGATCGGCTTGCTCCCTTCGAAAGTCAGCTCGGTGCCGATGCGGCCTTCGTCCTCCATGCCTGCGATCTCGTGGCAGCCGGAGCAGCCATATTGCCGGATCCAATGGGCCCCCTCGGCCTTCAGCTTGGGGTCATCCATGAACGGCGCATCGGGATAATCCGAGGGCTCCTTCTTTTTCAGAGTGATGAGGAAGCTGGCCACATCCCGTGCGTCCTCCGGAGATAGGCGCAGGCTGGGCATGACGGTCATGTTCTGCACTTGCAGCTCGTGGCCGTCGTTGGGGCAGCGGCTGTGGTCGAGATCGAAAATATAGGGCTTGCCGTGCTTGGCGTAATCTTCCGGGCCGATGTCTTTCTTTTCGTAGATGCAGTACGGACGCGTGCGTTCGCGAGGATTGTGCACCCAGCGGACAAGATAGTCGTAGTTAGCCTTCTCTCCTGCGCGAGTCAGATTTGCCGCGAATGTTCCACCCGTCATCTGGTCGCCTTCGCCGATGGAGTGGCAGGCGAGGCAGCCGCGAGTTTCGAACAATTCCTTCCCGTGGGCGGCATTGCCAGCTGGTTGTTTGGGCAGAGGATCGGTTAGCGCCGACTGCCAGAGATAAGCCGTAATCGCCCGTATCTGATGATCGCTTAGGCGGAAGTTCGGCATTTTGGTAGTGGCCCGAAAATCGGTTGGTTTTTTGAGCCACACCGGAATCCAGTTCTTGTTGAGCTTGAGGCGAATGTCCTTGAGATTCGGACCGATCTTCTTCACATCCTGCAGCAGACTCTTGGTGGTCCGTTCCAGTTGCACCGTGCGCAAATCCAGTTTGCTGTTGGCCACGCGCAGAGCCACTGCCTGGTCGTTCAGATGGTTGGCCTCCTCGTTAGTCTCAGCTTCGTCAGCCTGCTTCATCAGGTAGACGGCCTGCTTGACATTGGCGCGCTTTTCCTGGTCCATCTGCTTAATCTGCTGCATGATCGAGGTGATTTCTTCCGACTCCCGATCATAGCCTTCATAGCGATGGCAGCCATTGCAGCCGCGCTGGCGAAAAAGATCCTTGCCGGTGTTAATGGTCTGGAACTGCACATCGCCGCTGACTAGAACCATGTCGGCCGCATGGCAATTCTGGCAGCCGGCCTGTGTATTCTCTTTGGGATAGAGCGGCCAGAGCCAGTGCTCATAGTTGCCGTGGGCTTTTTCCACGCTCGTAGTTGCGCGGCCGTTGCCTTGATGGCAGGGCGAGCAGCCGAATTTGTCGGGATCGTGAATTCTCAGTAGCTCCGGTTCGGGATGGCTGGTGAAGGCGTTGGCATACTCGTCCGGTTTTTTCTCGCCTTTGGCTTCCATTGAGACGGCGGTGATTTTCAGCGGCTCGCGTACGTTCAGATGGCAGGACTCGCAGCGGTCAACGATGGCAGCCTCGGCAACGTTGATCTGGACGATTTTGGGATCCCAATCGGCCGCCGTCTTCTTCAAGCCGTCAATCTGCTGTGGTGTGAGGTCGACCATGTGGTCGGTGATGTAGTCGTCCATCTTGTTCTTGGCGGCTGTCACCGGCTTCAGCACGTCGCCGAGTTCAAGGCTGAGCTTTGTGCGCTCGTCGCGAATTTCGCTGTAAGTCTCTTCGAGCTGCGGGAAGGTGAATTTTTTCTTTGAGCCGTCAGGAAATTCGACGGTGGCTTGCTCATTCTTATATTTGTCGATTTCTTTCTGCTTTTTGGCCTTCGCCGATGCGCTGGTGCTGGTTTCGAGTTCGTAAGTGAGCGCGTTCACGTAGGCCCGGCGATCGGTGAAGACGCTTTGCACGGCGAGCAGGCGGGCGCTGGCATCATCCAGCTTTCTGCGGGCTTCTTCGGCCTGGGGTTTGGAATCCTGGTAGGCCTTTTCATATTGAGCTTTCAACTTCGCATATTCGGGATCCTGTTCGACATCTTTTTCTGAGGTGACCGACTTTGAGCGGGCGGTATTCAAGAAAGCGCTGTAGCGCTCTTTCCATTTTTCCTGGAATGCTTTCCACGGACGCTGGCCCCACGCTTCGTCCCACAAAGCCCAGAACAGAGTCGCCATCAGGATGACCATCGCGATCAGGTAGTAAGCGGCGTACGACTTACTGGTGATCGGGTCCTGCTCAGGAGTGGGTTTGTCAGGCACGGGCAGTGATTCCTCCGGAAAACTTGCTCAGCCTTGTCATCCTGAGCGAAGCGAAGGACCTACGCATCCTGCCCGCCACCGGCAAACTGCATAGATCCTTCGCGCAAAGGGCGCGCTCAGGATGACAATCGGAAAATGTTCAAATCAACAACGACTAACAACCAAACGACGCCTTAAATATTGAACCAAGGCGTAATCCACACGTACTTGATATGCCACAGAAGGCGCAGTCCCATCTTCAGGGGCAGTGCAACCATGGTCAGCAACAGAAATACCGTGATGCTGAATTGCAGCAGGCTCATGCGCTTGAAATCTTTGGGCATGTACCGCCGGAAGAGCGAATAGACGACAAAGCCTCCGAGCAGGTAGTAGCCGATGACTACGATTGCTCCGAAAATTCCCTTGCCCAGATTCGAGGTGATGCCGAAAATATCGGGCAAGTCGCGATTCACCTCATAGATGAGGCGGTTGTGGTCCCAGGTCTGGCCGGGCCAAAACCATTGCCAGCCCGGGCCGCGAATGAAAGTTCCGATGATGATCATCGCGACCCAGAGAATGACGAAGCCGAACAGGAATGTTGAGATCGAGAATTTGCGTTGCTTCCACGTGTAATAGCCGCTGCCGAGCGGGTTGGTATCGATATAGGGAACGACCATGAGGCCGATGATGATCAGCGTGGGCATGACCACGCCGGCGATCCAGGGATCGAAATAAACGAGCATTTCCTGAAGGCCGAGGAAGTACCACGGCGCTTTTGCCGGATTCATCGTGAGGTTCGGATTGGCGGGCTCTTCGAGCGGCGCGTTCAGCGTGATCGACCAGACCATCAGTATGATGGTGACGATGATGGCGGCCAGGAATTCAATGCGCAGCAGGAACGGCCAAACGTGGACCTCCTTCTGCCAGCCGGGCTTGAACGGCCAGGTTTTGCGGTGATGCGTTTTGGCCATCGCCGGATCGGTTTCCAGTTGCGCGATGAGCTGATCGTTGGCGTGGGCCTGCTTCCATGCAAGATAGATATAGAAGATGAGAAGCGGAATGAGGCCAACGATTGGAACGTTGTCGGGTGCTGAGCAGATTTCCCAGAGTTGTCGCCAGTCCATAAGTTCTCCAACAACTATGTGGGGACAGCCGCCCTCGGCTGTCCAGTCGAGCGAAGCTCGACAGCTACTGCTGGCTACATGAAACTGCCGGGCGTTGCCCGGCCGGACAGCCGAGGGCGGCTGTCCCCACATGTTCCAGCTACTCTCCCGCCGCTTTCGGTCCTCTACGCGGTTTATCGGCTTCTTCTTCCAGCATCACCGCGGCCGGGCCGGAGATGCCGCCATCTTTTCTTACGCGCCAGAAATGCACGATCATCAACACCGAGGCCACGATCGGAATGCCGATGCAGTGCCAGATGTATGAACGGAGCAGCGCGTTGGCATCGACGATTGAGCCGCCCAGCAGACCGAAGCGAACGTCGTTATATGGAGTCATCCCCAGTTGCGGGCCGAACGGGCCTTCGTGCCCGAGCAGCGGTGTGGCGCGCGCCATGTTGGTGCCGACTGTGACGGCCCAGAATCCGAGTTGATCGTCGGGAAGCAGATATCCGGTGAACGAAAGCAGCAGTGTAAAGACAAGCAGCAGCACGCCGATGTTCCAGTTGAATTCGCGCGGCTTTTTATACGAGCCGGTAAGGAAGACACGGAACATGTGCAGCCAGACGGCAATCACCATCAGGTGGGCGGCCCAGCGGTGCATGTTGCGCAGAATCTTTCCGAAGGGAACATCGTGCTCGAGGTAGAGAACGTCGCGAAAGGCCTGCACCTTGCTGGGGTGGTAATAGAACATCAGCAGCACGCCGGTGTAGGTGAGGATGATGAACAGATAAAACGTAATTCCTCCCATGCCCCAGGTGTAGCTGTAGCGAACCGCGTCGCGATTGATCTTGGCCGGATGCAGGTGCAGAAACACATTCGAAAGCACGCCCAGAGCGCGGTTGCGCGGCGTGTCGTCGTGCTTGTGCCGGAAAATCGAAGTGTAGACCTGGGTCTTGGTGGGGTCTTTCAGGCCTTCGATCTGTTCTTTGGCCTTGGTGGGGATGTCGGTCTTGAGCGACTGGATGTCTTCTTTGACGATCTCGACCAGCCCTACTTTACCGTTGCCGTTTTTGCCGTTGTTTTCGTCAGCCATGATGAATCCTAAACTTCTAGAAATCCGATCCTGATGTCATTCCGAACCGGGCGCTCAGCCCGGTGAGGAACCTGCTTTTCGTTGCTATGCCGGTAAGAATGCTCC
>JASHOH010000055.1 GCA_030041215.1 Candidatus Sulfotelmatobacter sp.
CGAAACGACGCGCTGTGTCATTTTTTGGGCGTCCATCCTTAACCCAAGTACTCAACTGAAGCCATCCGCGCTGACGGCCGTTACCGCGCAACTTCGCACATTTACAGGTGTTATATGAAATTAGAGACAGTGGACTTCCGTATATGAGGCTAGAGGCTTGGCACGGCATCCAAATTGCACGCAACTTGGATAGCCGCTGATGAGTCTAATAGCCAAAACGGTTCAAAGGTCGGAATCGGAGGTGATGACGGCCATGTTGGAAAACAGAACAAACGAAATGCTGAACGAAAGATTTACGGCAACCGAACTGGCCGCGCTGCGCAGCGATCTGCTGCAAGGCGGAATGCTGGACTCTTATGAGGCAGCCCAGCTATTGCAGATTTTCCTGATGGGCCGGGGCTACGGGGTTTCACCCAGCGCGGCGCTGGATGCAGCGAGCCGGGTGGAAATGGCAGGTTGTGCGCTGCCTGTATTGCAGCACGAATTGGAGAACCTTGCGCTGGTGATGTAAAGTCGGGCAGTGCCTGCGTGCTAGACAGAAAATACCAGAGTTCTATTCTGGTTTGGCAGTCTGAACAGGATTGAACGAACCAGCTCCACAAAGCCGGGCCAACCAGCCCGGCGTTGTGGTCTCTGGAAAGGGCTTCGTGTCCGGAACCGCTCGCCGTGTCCTTTCTATATCCCTTATTTCTTTTTCGTACACCCTTTGTCTGGACAATCTGACGTTGACGTATCAGTGAAGTTGTTGCGGTAACTCAGCCTTATGCCGAGCGGAGCAGGATCGCTCGACGGCGGGCTGTTTTCAGGCGTCTCTTCGACTGCGCTCAGGCAAGGCTCTGCGGAAGCGCTCTTCGCAGCTTACTTGTTCTTCACGGCTGCAGCCCTTGCTCTTTCTTGCTGCGCCAGCAGAACGACTTGCAGCATTTCGTCCTGCGGGGCGGGTTTGCCGGTCCAGATTTCGAATTGGCGGGCGGCCTGCTGAACGAACATTTCGATCCCGGGAATGATTTGCGCGCCGCGCTCCCGGGCCAGCTTGAGCAGGCGGGTTTCGGGCGGGTCATAGATCATGTCGAAGACATAGCGCGCATTGATTTCTTTTTCCTGGAGCGGAGTCTCGCGCGTGTTGCCCATGCCTACGGGCGTGGCGTTGATGATCACGTCGAAAGTATATTTCTTGAGGTCGGCGCGCTTGATGGCGCGGGCATGGGCGCGGCGGGCGAGCTTCTGTGCTGCCGCCATGTTGCGATTGAGGATGTAGACTTCGGCTCCGCGCTCGCGGAGGCCGAATACGGCAGCGCGGGCTGCGCCTCCGGCGCCGAGAACGAGAATTTTCGCATCTTGCAAGGTGCTCAGGCGGCGCTCCAGCGGACGAACCACTCCTGAGGTGTCGGTATTGAAGCCGTAGAGTTTGCCATCCTGTGCGCGCACGACAGTGTTGCAGGCGCCGATCTTCGTGGTGTGCGAGTCTGTGTTGTCGAGATAGGGAATGATGGCCTCTTTGTAGGGCATGGTGATGCTGAGGCCGTGAATGGGAATCTGGCGCACGCAGTAAAGAAGATCTTTGAGAGTTTTGGCATGAAGCGGGAGATAGACGGCGTTGACGTTCTCGCGGCGGAAGGCGGCGTTCATGATAGTGGGCGAGAGCGAGTGGTTGATGGGGTCGCCAGCGACTCCGTAGACGCGAGTGGCGGCGTCGACCTGCTCGATGCGGTATACGCTGCGAAGCTCCTGGGCGGGGGCCTGGCCGGGAGCGGTTTCTTCTCCGCGGGTGACGGAGGCGAAGGTGAAGACGCTGCCGGCGCGGACGCCGAGGACGCGGCTGATGAGCCCCTGCTCGCCCATGCAGACACCGATGAGAGAGTGATTGGCACCTTCGCGGGCGAGAAATTGAATCATGGTTACGTTGTCAGAAAGGGTTTTCGCGGTGCTGACTATCTTGTAGAAGTCGGCGGGGAAGGTGCGCATTTTTTCGAGAGTTTCGTCGAGCTTTTTGGTGCCGCGGAAATCGTGGCACGAGAGCATGAGCGCGGAACGCGCACGGAGTTTTTGAAACTGCGCGGGCTTGGTTTTTTGCGCGGTTTGCAGTTCGACATCGACCAACTGGCAACCGAAGGCCGAGGCTTTGGCCAGGATCTCGAGCTGGGAGGCGATGGAGCCGCGGAACTTGCCTCCACTGGCCACGCGGCGGCAGGTGGCAATAATCACGGTGCCGGGATGGCTGTCGATGAATTGCTTGACCTTAGGCAGGGTCAGGGCCGGCTTCGAGATGTAGTCTAACCTAAACTCAAGAAAAGGGTTATCACGGACGAGGGCCTCGGCTTTCTCGATGAGATCGGCGGGGTCGGAACCGGTCACGGCAACACAGACCCGAGGCAGCCGCAAGGGCAAGCGAAGAGGCGGGTATGGGGCAGTCGCAGAAAGCATCCTGAATCAACAATTTGTAGCAAACGGTTCGGCGCGAATCTTACAAGGGGAGATCATCCAGATGCAACACCCTATTCACAATTGAAAAAAAAATCCTGAATTCACGGTGTGTCTGACACCCTCGTAACCTTGACCCCCTCCTAACTGCTTGTTACGGTTTGATTTGAAGCCTGGTTTCCGGCAAATTGAGGAGAGGAGGCTGCGCCTGGTCTCTTCTCGGAGGTAACATGAAGAAAATAGGAGTTTTACTATTGTTAGCGGCGAGCGGGGCGTGGGGCCAATCGGGCAGCAACGGCACGGTTGCTAACTCGAACACACCCGAGGGAACGGTTGCGACCTCAGCTAATTTCCCTATCGAGCGGGTGCAGATGCCCACGTACGCTGATCTTTACTGTGCTGGTTTCATCAATAAGCATTCACTGCCCGACGTCAATTTTGTCGCGGGAGGACTGCAAACACCCTCGACCACGAAGTACGTCACAGGAGACATTGTTTACCTGCGCGGCAGCGGATACACACCAGGAGCGGAGTATGAAATCGTGCGGGCGCTGCGCGATGTCAACGAGTACGAGATGTTTCCGGGACAACACAAGCTCCTCAAGGATACGGGACAACCTTACATGGAAGTTGGACGCGTGAAGGTGCTGGACACGCGCTCGCGGGCGGCGGTAGCACAGGTGGTGTTTGCTTGCGAACCGGTGAATCCGGGCGACACGGCGATTCCGTTTGCGGAGAAACAGACGGTGCCGTTCCATCCGCCGCTGCGCTTTGACCGCTTTTTGCCGACTGGCAGCAAGGTTTATGGACGCATTGTGATGGGGAAAGATTTCGACTCGGAACTGGGTACCGGACAAAAGGTGTATTTCAATGTGGGAGCGAACCAGGGAGTGAAGGTGGGCGACTACTTCCGCGCGGTGCGAAACTACGATGCGGACTTGCACGATCCGGTGGATTCCCTTTCATTCAAGGCTGCAATCAGCGAAGACACGCAGTCGAAACAGCCGTCGGTTGATCCGAGCTTGTGGACACGGGGGAACGGACCGGTGATTCATGTTCGCGATCTGCCACGGCGTGCTGTGGGTGAGATTGTGGTGATCGGAGTAACACCCACGACGGCAACCGGAATGATTGTGTTCGCCATGGAAGATGTGCATGCCGGGGATGGAGTGGAGTTGGACGAGCAGGCTCAGTAGGAAGTAGTCCAAGTAAACTTAAAGTTCAACCGGAGGCGCGAAAGCGTCTCCGGTTTGTTTTTGCCTTTCAGGTACGCGAGACCCATGGAGCAAGCCTCATCCGACACGCTCTTCCATGAGGTTCTGCATGAGCACAGGCTTTTACAACGAGCATGGCAGTTACGTGACTAGGCGAAAAAAAGAGATAAACACGGGGTCACACACAAGGCAACTCAAATCTCGCGCTCTTTGCTGGACGAGACGTTTGCCGTGGCAGATTGAGCGGTGGTATCAGACTCGGATTGAAAAACCGTAACGGTGCGGGTCAGCACGCCATTATCGTCTTTAAGGTTTCGGAGCGTTATGGTGCGGGGAATCACGGGAACATTGTCATTGGGCAGAAGTCCGATGCCGCGGTTTCGACCTGCCGACTTCGCGCGGTAGAGCGCGGCATCGGCGAGTTCGATGACTTCCTCTGCGCAGATGGCTTCGTAGGCGCCATGGCTCCAGGGAAAGGGCGCCCATCCCACGGAACATGTTTTGCGGAGACGAACGCCGTGACCAAGATCAAACGGTTCAGCCGAAATTGTCTCGAGAATTCTCTGGCAGAAGGCAGGGGTCCCGGAGGGATCGGCGGATCGAGACATAATGAGGAACTCCTCGCCTCCCCAGCGAACGAGCACATCTGACTTTCGCACGACCCGGCCTAAACGCTCGGCTACGCGCTGTAAGAGACGGTCGCCGGTGGGATGGCCGTGAACGTCGTTTACCTGCTTGAAGAAATCCACGTCAACCATGATGAATACGAGGTCGCGGTGATCCAATTTGCGGATGTCTCCGCCGTGGACACGCTCGTAATTGCGCAGGACCTGGCCGGCTTCCGCGGTTATGATCTCCTCCAGATAGCGGCGGTTCCAAACTCCGGTCAAAGCGTCGGTAAATGAAATTTCCTGAAGTTCGAGGTTTTTGCGCTGCAATTCCAGGCTGTGCCAGCGCAAGGATTGTTCTTTCGCCTCCAGTTCATCTTTCAGTTTGCACATCTCATCGAGGTTCTGGTGCGAGAGGCGCAACAAATGGAAAAGTTCCCTATCCATCCAATGCTGCTTGAGCAACACGAGCGCGCCCATAAACAGCATCGCGGCAACAGTCAGCAAGAGCCGGTAAGAACGGACACGCGGCGGCGCCGCCCCGGCAAACTCCGCCCAAGCCACCATCAGTGGGGTAGACAGCACAGCCAAGATCGAGAGACGCGCCGTCCACATATTTCGTTCTTGGCGAGGCTGCTGATCGGGGGGCCGATCAGCAGATGAGTCCAGGGACATGAAACCAATTCCGCCAAACCATGCCATGGCGGCGACTAGCGGCACATCATAGATACTGCCCGTGTAGTACTTGTGAAAGTCAATGGCTACGCCAGCAAGAAGCGACGCACACAAATAGAACAGCGCCGCTTTAAACAGTTTCCCATAAACCTCGCGCCAGAAGCCCTGGCTATGCTTCCACACGAGACCCACTCCTGTGATCAGAACGATCTGCTCACAAGCGTAAAGCAGCTCGAAACTGTGGCCATAGGCAGTCTCGTTGGGCGAAACATACTGCCAGGGGATCACGATAAAGAGGTAAAGGTACAGCCACCAGGTGAGTAGGAGAAAAAAATCCAAGGAAACCAGGCGCAGCGAGCGATCATGGCGCCGAATATGCGGTTGAATCGCCAAGGCCGCCATCATGGGGACGATGTGCAGGAACAGAACAACGTCTCCGACGAATGGGTCCGGCGCATCCTGGCGGAGAAAGACTTCGAAGTATGTCCAAAGAGCCTGTGCGGAAAACCACATCGCACCGCCGATGCCCATCAGCGCCCAGAAAAACTGGCCCCGTTTGTAGGTGGTTCGAACGTTTGCCAGAAAGAACAGAGTGGCACACAGAAGCAAGGCAGATTGTGTCAGGTCGCCGAAGGCGGTGAGTCCCAGACCGCGCGGGGCCAACAGAGAAAGCCCGATGTGTACGCCTACTAACACGCACACGAAGGCCGTCCACTTGCCCGGTTTTCGCAAGGATACTAAGTCCACCGTAAGAGTTTATGTTGAGCCGGAACGGAAACGCCTGTTACCGAGGTAACCACATCTTAGGCAGAAAACCTTAGTGTATTTGGGTTATTGCCGACTTGAAGCGCTCGACAGAACGAAAAACGTTGCGATATGAGTTGTATAGGGCGACTGGCGCAAATCAAAAAGTGCTGGGCTCCCGCCGCATGGCTACAAAACCTGGGGGTATATAGGGTTTCACGGGGTAGCCCTATTGATGGAGGGGGCCGACCATACGTTCAGGTGCTTGACGGCGTTCATTGAGATAGCGGCGCAAGGCATCGCGCCAGGTCGGCGTCTTGATGCCCAGCGCGTTCAGGCTTGCAGAAGACAGCACTGAATAAAACGGACGAGGCGCTGGCCGCGCCATCTGCTGAGTGCTGACCGGGCGCACAAGTGTTGTCAAACCGGCGCTGCGGACGATTTCTGTGGCGAACTCGAACCATGTGCAGTCGCCAGCGTTCGTGGCATGGACAATGCCGCCCGCATTCTTGTGGCAGAGTTGAATAATTGCGCTTGCCAGATCGACGCTATAAGTCGGACAGCCGCGTTGATCATTCACCACGTCGAGCGAAGGGCGGCTGGCGGCCAGCTTCATAATTGTGTCCGGAAAGCACTTGCCACCGACGCCGAATAACCAAGAGGTTCTTGCTATGCAGCAGTCCGGCACCAATTCCAGCAAGATGATTTCGGCCTCGGCTTTGGTTTTTCCGTACGTGGTTTGCGGATTGCGCGCGTCATTGATCTGGTAAGGAGTAGTTTTCCTTCCGTCGAAGACGTAATCGGTACTGACGAACAACAACCGCGCTCCGGCCTGCTTCGCCGCTTTAGCAACATTGACGGCCCCGTCGCGGTTCACCGCAAATGCGAGGTCGGAATTTGTTTCGCAGCCGTCGACATCGGTGTACGCGGCTGCGAGCACGATCCAATCAGGTTGCGTATCGCGCACGGCCTGCTGCACGCTACCGGGGTCGCGTACGTCGGCGTCGCGCGAGCTTAGGCCAGTTACAGTGTCTCCGCGCCATTCGCGCATGAGGGCTTTGCCCAAGAGTCCGGAGGCGCCGAAGATGGTGACTTGCATCGAAGTTTACTCGTAGGTCTCTGCCTCGAAGAAGCCGCGCCCGCGCTGGTCCTTCGCCGAGACTATTGGATTGCCATCAAGTTTCCAGTTGATTTTCAGGTCAGGATCGTTCCAGGCGAGGGTGCGTTCGTGCTCGGGCGCGTAGAAGTCAGTCGCTTTGTACAGCACATGAGCTTTCTCGGAAATGACGCGGAATCCGTGAGCGAAGCCGGCGGGAATCCATAACATGCGTTTATTGTCACCGGAGAGGTGTACGGCTTCCCATTGGCCAAACGTCGGCGAACTGCGCCGCAGATCGACGGCGACGTCAAGAATTTCTCCCTCCACGACACGCACCAGTTTCCCTTGCGGATGCCTGATCTGATAATGCAAGCCCCGCAGGACATTCCGCGCCGAGCACGAGTGATTGTCCTGCACGAAATTTTCTGTGATGCCAACTTCCGCCATCGCCTGCTGGTTGTAGCTCTCAAAGAAGAAGCCACGCTCATCGCCGAAGACGCGCGGCTCGAGAACGAACACTTCGGGCAAACGCGTTGGAATTTTCGTGAGTGCGTTCATCACAGTAGGGACAGGACTTATCAGAATACCTTCTCTCGCAAAAGCTGGAGCAGGTAAGCTCCGTAGGAGTTGTTTTTCATCGACCCGCCGATTTTCTCCACCTGATCGGCTGTGATGTAGCCCGAGCGGAAGGCGATTTCTTCGGGGCAGGCCACCATCAAGCCTTGCCTTTTCTCGATGGCCTGAATGTAGAGCGAGGCGTCCATCAGCGATTCGTGCGTGCCGGTGTCGAGCCAGGCCATGCCGCGTCCCATGACAACCACTTCCAACTGTCCACGATCGAGATAGATTTTGTTTACGTCGGTAATCTCCAGTTCTCCGCGGGCGCTGGGTTTGAGCGATTTGGCGATTGCCGGCACTTGACTGTCGTAAAAATAAAGACCTGTTACCGCGTAGCGCGATTTTGCGCGCGCCGGTTTTTCTTCGATGCTGAGAACGCGGCCTTTGCCGTCGAATTCGACGACTCCGTAGCGCTCGGGATCGTGCACGGGATATGCGAATACGCGCGCTCCCGTGGTCTTGCTCGCCGCTTTGCGCAAGTCTTTCGCCAGGTCGTGCCCGTAGAAAATGTTATCGCCCAGGACGAGCGCGCATGGGCTGCCTCCGAGAAATTCTTCCCCCAGCAGAAATGCTTGCGCAATGCCTTCAGGCCGCGGCTGAACCTTGTACTGCAGGCAAATGCCGAACTGGCTGCCGTCGCCAAGCAAGGTTTGGAAATTGCGCTCGTCGGCCGGGGCGGTAATTACAAGAATGTCGCGAATTCCCGCCAGCATCAGCGTGCTGAGCGGGTAGTAGATCATGGGTTTGTTGTAGATGGGAAGGAGGCTCTTTCCGATGGCATGAGTGACGGGATACAAGCGAGTGCCCGATCCTCCCGCCAGAATAATGCCCTTATATCCAGTGTTTGCAGCTTGGGTCATAATTTTCGGATCTTGCACGGGCACTTTAACGCGTCAGGAAGAGTAGTGAGTCTTAATCCACTGACGATAACTGCCGCTGGTGACGCCGCGCACCCACTCTTCATTTTCAAGATACCAGCACACCGTCTTGCGAAGGCCGGTGGCGAAGGTTTCTCTTGGCCGCCAGCCGAGTTCGCGCTCAATTTTCGTGGCGTTCATGGCGTAACGGCGGTCATGGCCGGGACGGTCTTTTACAAACGTGATCAAACTGCGGCGCGGCGCTTCACCGCGGCTCGCCATTTCATCAACCATGTCACAGACCATCTCGACGATATTGAGATTGCGCTGCTCGTTCCAGCCGCCGATATTGTAAGTCTCGCCGGGTTTGCCGCGCGCCAGCACCGTGGTAATGGCTTCGCAATGATCTTCGACATAGAGCCAGTCGCGCACATTTTGCCCGTCGCCATAGACTGGGAGCGGTTTGCCGTCGCGGGCGTTCAGGATCATCAGCGGAATCAGTTTTTCGGGAAACTGGAATCGCCCGTAGTTGTTGGAACAATTTGTGGTAAGCGTGGGAAGTCCGTAGGTGTGACGATAAGCGCGCACAAAGTGATCGGAAGCCGCTTTTGACGCGGCATATGGACTGTTGGGCGCGTAGGGCGTGGCTTCGGAGAATGGCGGGTCGCTTGGCCCGAGCGAACCATAGACTTCGTCGGTAGAGACGTGCAGGAAGCGAAATTTCGACTTATCCTGGTCAGCCAATTCTGTCCAGTAGGCGCGCGCTTCTTCCAACAGCGCAAATGTTCCGTCGACATTGGTGCGCAGGAAATCATCGGGGCCGCGAATGGACCGATCGACGTGACTTTCGGCGGCGAAATGAACGATGGCGCGAGGCTGCCTGCGTTGCAGAAGACCGCGCACCAGAGGGCGATCGGCGATGTCGCCGTGAACAAATTCGTAGCACGGATCGCGAGCCACGGTTTCGAGATTGCGCAGGTTGCCTGCGTAGGTCAGTTTGTCGAGATTGATGATGCGGCAGGAATCGCGCTGGATTCGCTGAAGAATGAAGTTCGAACCGATAAAACCTGCCCCGCCCGTGATCAAAATTGTATCTTCCATATTGGAAACTGAGTCAAACGCCGTGTAATGGCCGATGCACCTACGTGCAAACTACCAATTGTAAACAAAAAAGAAAGGAGTCAGCCTGTCCTGGCGTATTCGGTTGGCAGGTGAACTTGCGCCCTAGAGGGCCTGTGACTTGGACGTTCCTCGTCCCGCGGCGTCGCGCCCTTGGTTGAAGCCATGGGTCTACCTTAAAGCGCGGGACTTCGGAATGACGCCGAACTAACTTGCCCTTCTATCGGCTGCGGTTCCTGTGGCGCGTGCGCCCCGCTTGTTGGCGGGCAAGGCTGGCACTTCGTGGCCCATCATCTGCAGATAGACACGTTGGACTTCTGAAGCCACGTGCGACCATTGATAATATTCACGGACTCTTTGTTTAGCGGCGTGTCCCGCGGCGAGGCGAACTGCCGGGTTTGCAATCAGGAAACGCAGGCGGTCCGCCAAATCTTCAGAGTTGCCTCGCTGAAAAGTGAATCCGGCGCCTTCTATGGCTTCTTCGTTTTCCGGCACGTCGCTGGCCAGCACGCAAAGTCCCGCACCCATGGCGTCTAGCAGCGCCAAAGACAGGCCTTCGAGATCTGAGGGGAGAACAAAGATCATGGCGTTGGCCAGCAATTCGTCGAGAGCATCGCCGGAAATCCAGTCGAGTATCTTGATGTGCTCGGACGCGTGCGCGTGCAATCGACGCGAGTAATCATCGCAGTAGCTAGACGCACCCGCCATGACAAGTTGTGTCTCAGTTTGCAGCTTCTCAAACGCTTGGATCAGCAGATGGCATCCCTTCTCGGGCGAGAACCTGCCGAGGAACAGAATGTATTGCCCCGGATCGAGTCCCCAGTCAGAGATTTTGGCAGGCGAACGCCGCTCGCGCAGCAGGCCACCATTCGGGACATAATGTGTTTCCGCTCCGTAGACATGCCAATAGTGTTTCTGCAATTGCTGCGAAACCACCATCGTCGAGTTTGGCAGCCTCACTGCTGCGTGTTCGCCTAGTCGTAGGACAGCGGAGGCGATGCGTCCCCATTTTTTGCGCTGCCAATCCAGACCCTGCACGGTCACAACGGTTTTCTTTCCCGCGAGACGGGGAATGAACGAGAACAGCGCCGGCCCCAACGCGTGGTAATGAACGATATCGCATGGCTGTGTAAGGACGTGAAGAGTGCTCAGAAATGTGTGCAGCAGGGTTTCCAGATGTTTGGTGCGGATGGTGGGGAGGAAATTTCGATCGCCCAGGCGGTTTCCTCTACCCATGCTCGCGTGATGTTGTTTTCTCTGAATTACTCGGCGACTGTTGCTCCGCAAATGGCTGCCCTGCGCCGCGTTCATCATTCTTTCCCGGAAATTCCCAAGG
>JASHOH010000056.1 GCA_030041215.1 Candidatus Sulfotelmatobacter sp.
GTCTTCGCCTCGGCAGAGCGAAGGATCAGCTCGCGATCCAACTTGCCGCCCAGTCCGAAGCCTTCGCTCCACAAAACCGGAGCAAAGTCGCCAGCCACACCGGGCTGAAGCAACTCAATCGATTTAGCCCGTGTGTGGGAGAGTTCCTCAACCCGCTCCCACATGGCCTGATAGTGATCAGAGAACATTCTTCTTCCTACTTCTTCCTACCTTTTACGATACGCGTGACTAGACACATGTCGTTATGACCAGGCGCACAATGGGGTGTGATGGTTCGCGCTTCGGAGCCGGTGGGTTTTTTGGCTGTGATGCGGGGCTACATCACGGCTGAATCCGGCATCGCCGCCGTGAAGCAGCGTGAAATCGGATCTCTAGCAGGTTCGGAAAAGCTCGATTTTAAGTGGCGCAGCTGCTTCGGGCGCTGCGATAAGAGCTTTGTTCTCCGCGCGGGTTAGCCCCTGGGGTGCCTGAATCGACGTTTTCCCCGTCCTCCGAGTCGGTGGAAATCCTTCGATGGCAGCTTCCGGCACAAAGCAATGCGTCTTTGGAAAAACTCGCCGGCCTAACTCTCCAGATATCCGTTAATCCATTCCTTCAGGCGCCGTCGTCGATCATCACCTGAATCAAACCTTATGCCAAACGATTTGCCCTTGCGCCACGAAACCGTCCCGCGCACTGCCACTCGCGGGAGTGTGAGCAGAGAGAATGAAATCTCGCAGTTGCTTCCCGCTTGCAGCTCTTCCGAGGTTTTCAGCGACATTCCGCCCGAGCTCACTTCTAGGCTCGAGGCGGTCAACCGTTGCCCGTCCGAAAGGACAACCGACACATCCGTCATGATTGGTACCCGCACATACCGCCGGAATTCGTGCAGCACAAGATTATGGGTGGCCCGCACCAGTTTCAGCGCCCCTGGCCGTTCCAGTGGCTCCTGAAACATGGCGTTGATTCCGTATTGCGAAAATTTCATCGCCGCCTTGGCGCTGCCGCCCAGCCCATAGATGACAATGCGGCTGTTGGAAGGCGATGTCCGCGCCGCTTCCATCACTTTCTCCGCCCCGGGTTTGAGGTGGAGCACGCAGGCCTCGAACTTTTCCTGCCGCAGCCTCTCCGCCGAACCCTCCGACGTAACCACCGTCTCAATCCCGAACTGCCGAAAACATTCGGTGAGCAAATACCGCGAAGATTCGTTCAAATCCACCAGTGCCGCGCGCGCGATCTTCTTGATCGAGGATGGGGGCGTAAAGGGGGTTCCCAGGGCGTTTCCCATAATCAGGGCTCGAAGTTATGAGAGCTATGAAAGTCGATTCTCCCCCGCCTCGAAGCCGATGGAAAGCACCCTAAGGGGCAAGCTGTGGGGTACAAAAGTATCATTACCCGGAATGAACTGATGGGGGACTAAGCCCCACTTCCTAGCGTACTATATGGATTTTCTTTGCGTACTCCGCGGCATTTCTTAGGGAACTTTGCGGTCTACGATTTTGGATTTATTGCCTCGGCAATTAACAAAGCGAGAGCCTCACTACTTATGGGACTGGTCGTCTTGC
Organism: Candidatus Sulfotelmatobacter sp.; assembly: GCA_030041215.1. GTDB lineage: Bacteria > Acidobacteriota > Terriglobia > Terriglobales > Acidobacteriaceae > Sulfotelmatobacter. The sequence goes on from JASHOH010000056.1 coordinate 1,545, forward strand.
TCAACGAACCGCTGATACTTCTCTGGCCGGAAAATCGTATCAATCGTCCCCGTGCTGGAAACGGAATACTCGTTCTCGAAAGCAACTCCCTCGACCCCGTCGACCTTCAGGTGAACTTCGAAATCCCCGGCATGAGTGTATGCATGTGAAACCGACATCCCATCCGCGCGGGTTCCATCGCCAAATTCCCAGTGATAAGAAATGGCGGCCGCTCCCTCCGCGCTTGCCCGCGCCGAAAACTTGGCAGCCTTGCCGGTTTCAATTTTCTCCGGAAGCTCCGCCTTCACCTCGGGTACAGACGCAGGAACCGAATTATCAATGATCTTCACCATCCACACGGCATGCGGCGGCACGCTTACCGATAGCGAAGATAAATTCTCCGCGACCACTCGTCCCGAAAAAATATCGGCAACTGAATTCTGCGCGCTCATTCCCGGAACCAGCGCCGCCAGCGAAAACTGATGTGCCCTCTCATGCGAAGTCCAATTGAACACCGCCAGAATCGCTTGCCGCCTGCTTTCCCGCAGCAGAAACAGGCTCGGCATTTCGTCCTCCGGCGCATAGCTCATTAGATCGACCGGTCGCGCCGCACGCCCCAACCGAGCCATGTTCAGCAGGTCGCGATTCTGCAAAAGCTTCATCCGGTCGGTATCGAGATAAAGCGTCGGCAGATCGTCCCCGATCTCAAACATCCCTCCCGAAACCGCCGCCAGCGCAATCGCCACTTGGGCTTCCTCCAGTGTCAGCGTCTTCGGCCCGCCATGATCTCCCTGGGCCGCACTCGACTCCCGCGAGACCGAGAACGCATCCGGATCGCTGATATAAAAATTCCGGTTCATGTAATAGCGCGCCGCAATCCCCGGTGCGGCATCCCGGCTCGCCTGAAACGAATGCCCCGTATCGCATGAAATTCGCCCCGTGTCGACCAGTCCTACTGGATTCAGCATCACGCTGCCATCTTTATCCAGCAGCACATCGTCGCCGACGGCTTCTCGAATCACCTGCAACCCAATCCGCTGTGCCTCCAGCGCCGTCGTGTGCCGACGATAGTAATAACCCTCGATCGCTGAATCATCCATGAAGTCCAGCTTGATGTAGCGAATGCCCCAATCCTTCGTCAGCGTCGAATATGTCTCGTGCAGATATTGCTGCGCCCCCGGATTCGTGCTGTCGAGCACATAAAGTTGATCAAGCTTTTTATGCGTATCGGGAGGCTCCGTCACCCATCCGGCATGAATCGGCTGCCCGTGCGCGTTATGTACGAGCCAGTCTTTGTGGTTCGCAAAAATCGACGATCGCTCAGACACTTCAAACGGCGCCGTCCAAATCCCCGGTGTCAATCCCATGCCCTGCACCTTGCGCTCAAGATTGCGAATTCCATGCGGATACTTCGTTGCCACCGGAGTCGTGTAGTCCCCGCGCGCATATTGATAGCCTTCGTCGATGTGAAAGAACGTGTAACCGAAATCACGCAGATGCTGCGCCAGAAACTCCGCATTGGTCAACGCCGGACCTTCCGTCAATCCGAAGTAATAAGCCGTCCAACTCCACCACCCGACCGGCGTCGGCGCGCTGACCCGTGGCCTATGCAATTGCCGAATTACATCTCCATAGGTTTCCAACTGCGCGTGATAATCCGCCGAAAGACTCACCATCAACGGCTCACCAGAAAGACTCTGACCTGCCTCAACAGGCAAACTGAGTTCCACTTTGTCTTCTTCCGGCGAATCCTTCAGCGAATTCTCTTTCAGCAGCTCCGTCGTGCCGGTCGCATCGACTTCATAGCCGGTGATCTCATCTTTCTTCTCATTCGTCTTTAGCCGCAAAACGGTCAGCCACTTCTCAGAAGTCAAGGCCCCGATAAACAGGCTTTGTCGGCTCTGCCGGTTATAAATAAGCTGACTCCCCACCGCGCGCAGGTTGTCCTCATAAGGCTCGCCCAAATCGTGAATCTTCATGTCGGGACGGTCTTCGCTGAAGCTGTCAGAAAGTACGCGATCCGCTGCCCCCGATCCATCGAGCGAGAGAAAGGGATGCCCCACGTCTCGCGTCTTTTGCGAGAAGCGGGATTCCGTTCCTAGCGCATCGACGGCTCGAATGCTTTGCACCGAGATTTCTCCGCCGGTGGTGTTGCGCACTTGCACCTCGATCTGCGCGAATGTTTGCTGCTCGCCCAATCGCACGATGCAAGCCAGATCAGGTTGTCCGGGGAGTCCGCTATAAGTCAGCGTGAGCTGCGAACCGGCGCCTACGGCATCGCTGAAAGAAGATGACCGTGCCTCGTACTTCCGATAATCGCCAGCCCGCAGCCAGCGATGATTCACCTGCGCAGCCACGGCCGCGGTCAAGAATACGGGCGGGTTCTCTTTCGATCGCACGGTGTAAGTGCCGTCGTGTTCGCTGATTTCAACGACGAGCGTTCCATTTTCAATCCTCGAATCCGCTGCATTGGCCAGCGTTGAAGGCGGAGAAGAAAACAGAAAAAGTACAATTACAGCGAACAATTGGTAGCGCCTGCTGCGCATCGCGGGCTGATCTCCTTGAGAGGGGTTTCGCACAGAAACGAAAGAAAAGATAACCTTTCGTAATATACCTGGGCCAGCGAGGCTGTCAAGAGAAGATCGCCAGAACGCTGTGAGGGAAACTGCTCATTACTTCAACTACACCAACTCCAGTTCAATCTTTTTCGCCGATGGGTCGAGCCTGACAATGCGGAAGCTCCTGACTTGTCCCGCACTGAGAGATTGCGGCTTGGCGCTGGCCGAAGGTGTTGCACCCCTCCATCGTGCTTGCAGCATCGACCCTAGCGACGAGAGATCGGGCTTGCCCTCACTCTGTGGCGCGGCCTGACTGTGTGGCGCGGGCACTCCTGCCCGCGTATCGCTCTTTGCGTTTAGAGGAGATTCGCCCTGCGTCTTGGTTTCAGCAGGCGATGCTGCTGTAATCCGGCACATGGCCTGAATCCCATCCCCCAGCTCGATTCGCGCTTGTCCATCCAAAACTTCGGCGACCCGCCCGCTCACCACACCACCTTGCTTGTGTTCGGCAATATATTCATCCACTCCGCCGGGCAGGGCCTGCTTGATGCTCAGGCGCAACTGCCGCTTTTCGGTATCGACCGCCAGCACGATCGCCCGCACCACCTGCCCCAGCTTCACCACATCCTGCGGGTGGTTGATGCGCTTCTCCGCGCTCATCTCGCTGATGTGGATCATTCCCTCCACGCCCTCAGCAAGCTGCACGAACGCGCCAAATTTCGTAATACTGACCACCGGTCCCTCGACCACAGTGTCCGCCGCGAACCGCTGCGCCGCATCCGCCCACGGATCTCCCAGCGCCTGTTTCAGCCCCAGCGAAATCCGCCGCTCGCCGGCATTCACGCCCAGAATTACCGCGTCGACCATCTCGCCCGGTTTCACAATCGTCCCGGCGCTTTTCAGTTTCCGGCCCCATGACATTTCCGAAACATGAATCAGCCCTTCAACTCCGGGCTCCAGTTCCACGAATGCTCCAAACTCCGCCACGCGCGTCACTGGCCCGCGCACGCGCTCGCCTACTTTATATTTCTTAGCCACCCCGTCCCACGGATGCGCCTGCAACTGCTTCATGCCCACAGAAATTCGCCGCTTGCCCGCTTCGTCGGCCATCTTCAAAACGGTCACATCCACAGGCTGCCCCAGCGCAAGCACATCAGCAGGCTTCTGCACGCGAGTCCACGAAATATCGCTGACATGCAGCAGCGCATCCACGCCGCCAATATCGATAAATGCGCCGTAATCCGTGAGGCTGCGCACGGTCCCGCTCACTGCATCGCCTTCTTTCAATGTCGCAACGCGCTTCTCTTTCGCCGACTGTGCTTCTTCTTCCATCACCACGCGGCGATCGACCACGACATCTTCATCGGCCACATCCAGCTTAATGATGCGGCAAAAGATTTCCTGCTCGACCAGCTTCTCCATTTCAACGGCATCACGCGCTCCGCTGCGCGAGGCCGGCATGAACGCGCGCACGCCCACATCCACGCTCAGCCCGCCCTTCACCACGCCGGTCACCGTGCCTACAATGGCGGACTTATCCGCGAATGCCTTCTCCAGCGCCGCCCAATCCTGCGGACGCCGCACCTTCGCCCGCGTCAGCAGGTAATACCCCTCCGGATCGCGCCCCGTAATCGAAACCGCAATCCGAACGCCCGCTTTCGCCTCGCCGCCCAGCGCCGCCAAGGGCAGGACGCCTTCGCTCTTGAACCCGATGTCGAGATACACCGAATCGCCCGACACGCTAACCACGGTGCCGACAAGCTGTTTTGCGCCCGATTCGTCCTTGCGCGAGTGGCTCTTCTCGTATTGTGAAAGGAGTTCACCGAAAGACTCGCCGCCCTCGGCAGCCGTTTCGGCAGAAATTTCAGGATCAGAAACGTCAGGATTAGACATGATGAGTTCGCTTCCTATTGAGCATAACGCAGCGACTCGGGCATGAGAAAGAGGATGCCCCACCTTTCGCGGCTTTCGAAAGGTGGGGGCACTGTACTGCGCTGCCTCGAAGTCCGGCCAAGACGAGCGGTACCCCTCCGCCGCCCGCTCTAATCTCTCGAAACCCCGCCACCCCTCCATCTCAATCGACGCACGGCCCCGTGTTTCTGCCCAGAATGGGCCAATTCCGTATTGGTCGTGCCTCCGTTTCCTGCACCACTCCATCATTATTTTGGGCTGTCAACGCAAAATAGGAAGTTCCTCTTCTTAGCAAAGTAGAAAGTTCCTCTTTTCGGAGCGGGGGGATGGGAGCGCGAGGCAAGGGGGGCG
>JASHOH010000057.1 GCA_030041215.1 Candidatus Sulfotelmatobacter sp.
TCCTCGCTGAGCGCGTTGACGCAGGAAACGCCAACGCCGTGCAACCCGCCAGAAACTTTGTAGGTGGAAGAATCGAACTTACCGCCGGCGTGCAGCGTGGTCATAACGACTTGCGCGGCGGGAATTTTTTCGCCGTCGATATCCATGTCGTCAACGGGGATGCCGCGACCATCGTCGACTACGGTAATCGAGTTGTCGATGTGAATCGTAACTTCGATCTTCGTCGCGAAGCCGGCAAGGGCTTCGTCAACGGAATTGTCGACAACCTCGTAGACGAGGTGGTGCAGGCCAAGATCGCCCGTTGAGCCGATGTACATGGCCGGCCGCTTGCGCACCGCTTCCATGCCGCCGAGAACTTTAATGGACTCGGCAGTGTAATCGTTCTTACCGTTGCCGTTTTTGCCCGTCGACGGCGGCGCGATGGGGGTTACTTTTCCGTTTTTTGTTGTTGTCTCTTCGATGGGAGTGATCTCTTTAGTGGCCATTCCGCTCCGCGGGAGGTGCCCCGATTCTAATTCTGATTTAGGCCCCACTTCTGCCCTGAGACTGCTCGACAGACATACCCCGAAGGGCCTGAAAAAGACGCCTGCGAATCAAGTTCAAGTTATTGAAATATATTAACTTAGGCTCGTTTGGCAACTACTTTATTATAGCACGAGAAGGGGACATTTTGGCTGCTCTGCGGTGGCGAATCGCACAGGTAAACATCCCATTTTGAATGAGTTCCTCAGAATGGTTTGTGAGCTTGTTTTCCACCTTCTTTTTTCTTTCCACACTGCTGCGGTTAGAAATCCAGCTGCGCGGCGTTCGATTTTCGGCACTCGCAGCTTGCCTCAGCAATCTAATCCCGAAGGCCTGATAAGATAGCGCAAGGAGTTTCCCGAGCGAAATGGCTGTTCCTGTTTCACAAATGTGGACCGTAGCGTCCTATGTGCTTCGCCAGAAGGTGGCCGGGCGCAAGCGGTATCCTCTCGTCCTCATGCTCGAGCCGCTGTTTCGCTGCAATCTGGCGTGCGCGGGCTGCGGAAAAATTCAATACCCGGCCCACATCCTCAAGAAAGATCTTTCACCGGAAGAATGTTTCCGCGCGGTCGACGAATGTGGCGCGCCCATGGTTTCGATCCCCGGCGGTGAGCCGCTGATGCATCCCAGGATTCATGAGATTGTCGCGGGCCTGGTCGCACGCGAGAAATATATTTACCTGTGCACGAATGCGCTGCTGCTGAAAGAGAAGATTCATCTGTTCAAGCCGAGCAAGTATCTCACTTTCAGCGTGCATCTTGACGGCAACCGCGAAGAGCACGATCTAGCGGTGTGCCGCGAAGGTGGATACGACATTGCGGTCGATGCGATTAAGGAAGCTCTCGCGCACGGCTTTCGCGTGACCACGAACACGACTTTATTCGACGGGGCAGACCCGAAATCAGTACGGGCATTCTTCGACAGCATGATGGAGCTTGGGCTGGAAGGCATGATGCTGTCTCCAGGTTATTCGTACGACAAAGCTCCCGATCAGAAGCACTTCCTGGGGCGGGCGCGGACGCGGCGCATGTTCCGCGCGATTTTGTCGAATCGCAAGCCGAACTGGCGATTTAATCTGTCTCCGCTGTTTTTGGAATTCCTGATGGGCAAGCGGACGTATCCCTGCACGCCGTGGGGCATGCCAACGTACAACGTTTTCGGATGGCAAAAGCCCTGCTACTTGCTTCAAGATGGATATGCGGAGACGTTCGCGGAGCTGCTGGAAAGCACCGAGTGGCAGAACTACGGAACGGAGTCGGGCAATCCGGCCTGCGCGAATTGCATGGTGCACAGCGGGTATGAAGCTTCCGCGGTGAATGAAACGTTCAGCTCTATCGGCGGGTTCCTTGCTACAGTCAAGGCAACTTTGTTCACGCGCTATCGCGATGAAGAGGCGCTGCGCGTGCTGGAGGAGCCGCAGGCGCCGGTGCATCCGCTGATTCAGATTGCGCCGGCGGGTGAGTCGCTGCAGGGAACGGGCGCTTAGCCAATACTGGCACATGCAGTGTGATGAACCCGCCGACGCTTCTGCCTGTGGAGGGGCATCGTAGGGTCCCTCCGAGAGCTCACGCTCTCGTCGGGATGACATCCTTGAATGTTTTTCTGGGGTACTCGGTACTCTTGCAACAAAGTTCAACTTCAATGAAACCCTTATGACCGGCAAAGCAGCAGGACATCTCGACCACCAGGCGGCAGGATCGGCGCCGCATGTTGGCGCGGTCCATCCTGATGCGCTGGAAATCGCTCCGGGGGCTGAGCATGAGAAGCTTGAGGGCTGGATTCCGTCATTGGCCAGCGACGACGAAATTCGCGCCGCCCTTGAAAAAGCCTTCGATTACCGCGGCGATGTCACCATTACGCGAAAGGATGGCTCAAAAATCGAAGGCTACGTGTTCGACCGGCGGTCAGCTTCCACTTTGCGAGATTCTTTGGTTCGCCTGTTCCCGAAGAACTCTCCCGAGAAAATTTCGATCTCGTACGCGGACATTGCTGCCCTGGCTTTTACAGGACGCGATACTGCCGCGGGCAAAAGCTGGGAAGCGTGGATGACGAAATACGCCGAGAAGAAAGCGGCGGGCGAGAAGAATATTGCGCTTCACCCTGAACCGCTGGGCTAAAGTCTCCGCCTCCTACCGCTTCGCTGACTGCTTGCCTTCAATCCCGACGCGGCTATGAATCCTTTTTCTAAAACTGGCCCTTTCTGCTGATATAGGAGGAAGCTTTGCATCCAAAGGTTACCGTCAGCGAACTACATGATCACAGGCACGCTCACCTGCAACTCGTCGATGTCGCGTTTATAGTGGAGGATGATTGTGCAGTGCGCTGTACAAAGATCACGGCAGCTTTTGATGCTTAATGCTTCGCCGGCTGCGAGAGGAATGTCAGGTTTTCGATCAGCTCCTCCACTTCCGCTTCCGTTCCTCCGATGAATGTGAACGACACGGCATAGCTGCGCGCCAGCATAACGAGCGTTGACTGATGCATCACGCGGCTTCCTACATTTTTTTCGAAATCGCCGCGCGCCAGGGTTTTTGCTCCTACGGCAAATTCGTAAGGTTCTTCATCAACCTGGAATCCCTGCGCCTTTGCGACTTCGGTAAGCGGACCGAAATACTGCGCAGCATCTTTCAGCCCAGGATAGGCAGCTACACTTTCGGCGGCGATCAGGATTGAAGCATTCACATCTTCGCCTCGCGCCAGGGGAGGGCGGGAAAATGCCGCCAAGAGCACGCGGCCGGAACCGGCGGATTGTGGCGGTGCTTTGCCGTCGTTTGCACCCTTGCCGTCATGTTCAGAATTGATTTCATCGGTTCGCAAGACCCACCCGCCAGGAATTGTGCAAGTGAATCCGAGCGAGGGATTGCGGTAAACACCGTTGCTGACCGCGCCGGGCTCAAGCGAGCCATGCACTGAGAGAGAATTTTGGGAAGCGTTTGCCTTCGAGGACGAGTTCTGGGAGAGTGCAGTCGCGCCGCCTACCACTACACAGAGTAACCACAGCCTCGCGCGCAAGCTCATGCTTCCATACTACGCTGCCTTCCCCATCACTGGCTGTGTGCAGTGGGCGCAGCGGCGGGCTTCGATAGGAATTTCGCTCAGGCACTCGGGGCACTTCTTGGTGGTGGGATCGGGCGGCTTGTCGCCTTTGTGCATGCGCGCGACCAGTGTGTTCACAGGCAGCACCACGAAAAAGTAAACCGTAGCGGCAATCAATAGGAAGGAGATCACCGCATTAATGAAGTTGTCGAGCGGAAAGGAAACGCCGTGAACCTTAAACTCGATGCTGGAGAACTTTTCTCCGCCGCCAGTAGCGAGTTTGATCAGCGGATTCAGAAAAGCTGACGTCAATCCGCCAACCACGCTGGCAAACGCCGCGCCGATCACCACGCCAACTGCCATATCAACCACATTGCCGCGCAGGATGAATTTCTTGAAGCCGTCGAGCATGGGAGCCTCCCGGACTGGCGATAAAGGTAAGACAGCGAGGCGGTCAGGTCAAGCAGGTAGATGAGGGCTGAAAAAAATCCTTTACCACAAAAGAACACGGGGTGAAGCGCGTTGTTTTTCGAACGTCAGATCCGCATCGGCATCACGATATACCGATACCGATAATCATCCCCTTCGGCGGGGCGGAGCTGTCCGGCTGATTGCGCGTCCTTCAGCTCCAGACGCACTTCGCTGGTGCCGGCAGACTTGAGGAAATCTGTCAGATATTGAGCGTTGAAGCCGATGGTCAGCGTATCGCCGTCGTAAGGCGCATCGATGGAATCTTCGGATTCTCCCGCTTCGGACGACGACGCTGAAATCTTCACTTCGCCTTTTTCCAGCTTCAAACGCACGGCGCGCGAGCGCTCGTCGGCGAACTGAGCCACGCGCTGGATAGCGGCGTTCAGTTCGTCACTGTTCAGCGTGACGATTTTGTTGTTGTCTTTGGGCAGAACTGCCTCGAAGTTGGGAAATTGTCCGGTGAGCTGGCGCGAGGTCAGCAGGCGCGAACCGATGCGGAAGAACAGCGTTGATTCATCTTTTGCAAACTCGACGGTTTCGGTATCGGTTGAGTCGAGCAGAATCTTCAGCTCGTCCATCGCTTTCTTCGGAACGAGCGTCTTCATCTCGCCCGAGACGCCTTCAAATTTCTCGCCGCTGCGCTCGCAGTGGGCCAGCCTATGGCCGTCGGTGGCGACCATGGTGATCGACTCCGGCTTGAGCAGCATCAGCGCACCGTTGAGCGTATAGCGCGATTCTTCATTCGAGATGGCGAAGCCTGTGCGCGCAATCAAGCCGCGCAGCACCTGGCCGGGAATCTTGACCACTCCAGTTGTCGGAAAAACCGGCAGGCTGGGGAAATTTGATTTCGCCATCCCCACCATTTTTGTGTTTGAACGTCCACAGCGAATGCTGACCCA
>JASHOH010000058.1 GCA_030041215.1 Candidatus Sulfotelmatobacter sp.
TTGATGGTGCCGTTGTTGGTGATCGTGCCGGAAATTTCCGTTGTGGTGTTGTCCACAACGTTGTACGTCCCACTGTTGGTTAACGTGGTTAGATAGACCGGGCCATCGCCATTGATCACTCCAGTCCCGGTAGTGGTCAGCGTGCCCCCCGTGATGCTCACACTACTGGTCAAATCGACCACCGAACCCGTTCCCGCGGAAATCGTTCCCCCGGTGTTCGTCCAGGAGGCGCCGTAGAGCACCAGCGTGCCGCCATTGGTCGCTTCCATGGTTCCCGTGTTGGTGGACGCCGCACCCGGTTGCACGTAAAGATTGGTGCCGCTTACATTAGCATTGATCGTGCCGCTATTGGTTAGCGCGATCTGTCCATTGCCGATGTTGTCATTGGCGCCCGCACCTCCACCTTCGATGCTTGAGGCATTGGTGAGCGTGACACCGCTCGCTCCATTGATAATGTTAGGTCCGCCGCCCCCGAGCACCACGGTCCCGCTGCCCGTCAGAGTGCTGTTAGCAGCCAGGGTGAGGTACGTGTTGTCACCGGTCGAGTTCAGATTGATCGTCCCGTTGTTACTAATGTTGCCGCCCACGGTCAGAGTGGTGTTGTCTGAAATCGTTACCGAGTCGCCTGCGTTGCTTAGCGTGAGGGTGCCGATGCTCGCGTTATCGTCCTCGACGGTCGCGGCGGTGGTCAAATTGATCAGAACATTTTGGCCGCTGGGTGCGCCATTGTTCCAGTTGGCGGTGTCGCTCCAGTCCGTGTTGGAGCCGCCGCCTCCAGTCCATGTATCCGTAGTCGTATCTGGAGTCAGCGTAGGCTTCACTTTGGCCCGCGCCCCTCTTAGCGACAGACTGCCATCCAGCTGCTGTTGGTTCGAGACCAGCTGGAACGACTTGCGCTTTGGCGCTACTCTCGATTGAGCCGCAGCGATGTTGAAAGCAAACAACATCAGGAGGATGGAAAACCACGAGATCCATTTGACCGCCATGCCGTACGTTGGACGCATGAGAGGCCTCCGTCCTTCCTCAGCAGAAGCGTTAGTTTTCTCTTGCTTTGACCCGGGGTTTCGGCTGAATACAACAATGAATGGTGGCCCACTGCAGCCGAGCGACAGAATGATAATGCAAAAAGGGAACCTGTCAAGATGAAAGATTTTGCATATAAATCCCCGAATCTGACCGGGTTAGCATCTGAAAGCGTTTAATTCGAGTTTCGAGCCTTGTCATTAGCTGACGACCAGATGAGGAAAGGTGAAATGCAGGGAATACCAGATGGAGGTTCATGTCGCATAATATTGTGGCGCGACCGTTTGGTTTCCCCGAATAGCTGGAAAGAGGTAAGGATTGCAATCAATGATTCGAGTTTTGCACAGATCCAATGAATTGGGTGGCGCCGTGGGTCGACTAACTTTGCTGGTGACGGTCCTGCTGCTCACGTTCACGGGCTGCCGCGGTTCCTCTCGCGCAAAGGAACATGTGGAAAGGGGCGATCACTACGCGGAACGGAAGCAGTTGGCCGAAGCCGAGACCGAGTATAAGAAGGCGATCGAAATCGATCCTGATCTCGCTGTCGCCCACTACCGCCTCGGTTTACTGGAGATACAACAGGATCACCCAACCGCGGCCACTGCGTCGCTGTCCCGGGCAGTGGAACTCGATCCGAAAAATCTGGATGCCCGGTTGCGATTCGGGAGTCTGCTGCTGAAAGCAACACAGCAGTCGGAAGCTCGCCAGCAGGCCGAGGCCGTTATTGCCTTCGATCAGAGAAATGCCGGGGCACACCACCTACTCGGTCAGATCTTGCTGCAGCAACTGCAATACGCGACCGCGGAAAGCGAACTGAAAGAGGCGATTAGTCTTGCGCCTCGCGACCCTCACATGTATGAGGACCTCGGGCTGGCCCAGTTGCTGGATTCGGAATATGGCGCAGCAGAAAAGAGTTTTGAGAGTGCCGTTGATCTAAGATCAGACGATCCCGAGACGTATGTGAGTTTGGCGAACTTCTACAAAGCTGAGGATGCCGCTGATCGCGCCGAGCAGGTCTTGCGCAGCGGGATGGCGAAAAATCCCAAAGCGGTGGGGCTACTCATTGCTCTTGCCGGACTGTATGTGGAACGGGGTAATTTGGCAGAGGCTAAACGCGTGCTGGAGGAAGCAGAGGCTGACGAGAATCATTTCGTCGGAGCCCGTCGTGCCGTAGCTGAGTTTTATTTGTCGAGGGGCGAGGCGAGCGTCGCCCTTCCACGGTTTCTGTCTCTCGCGGAAGAGAATGTGCATGACGAAGACTTGGGGAAGAAAGTTGCTGAGTGCTACTTACAGCTGGGTCACTGGCAGGAGGCAAATAACTGGATTGACCAGCATGACCACAACGACGTTGATTTCCGGCTTTTAAGAGCACGAAGTGATTTGGGCTCATTCCATTTACTCGATGCGGCGGGCAAGTTACAGAGTCTGCTACGGGATTCTCCCGACGTTCCGACAGTTTATTACTACCTTGGACAGCTCTACATGCGACAAGAGGAACCGGAAGCTGCGCGCAATGCGTTCAACAACGCTCTGCGGGTTCAGCCCGGCTACCTCCCAGCAATCTTAAGCTTGGGAGAGATCAGCATACAGCGGGGCGATGCGGAGGTGGCGCTGAACTACGCGGGCCAGGTGATTGCCACAAGCTTCTGGCTTGCAGATGGGCACCTTCTGGCAGGGAACGCTTACCTCCTGCGTGGAGATCAGAATCAAGCACAACGTGCCTTTGAGTTAGCGGTTGGGCTAAATCCACGCAGTCCAGCAGCGCAGGAGCGCTTGGCAAACGTGCTCGGTATGCAAGGCCATTATTCCGATTCGGAAAGAGCCTATGAGGCATCACTTGCACTCGCACCGGATTACGCTCCGGCTCTGCGAGGATTGGCGCAGATCCTCGGCAAAGAACGAAAGATCCGACAAGCCGCTGCACGCATCGATCGTCAAATTGCCGCTCAACCCAAAGCCTATCAATTGTTAGTGGCCAAGGCCGAATTCTGTATTACCCAGCAAGAATGGAGTTGTGCCGAGGACAATTATAAAAAGGTATTGACTCTGAATCCGTACTATGTGAACGGATACCTCGCGTTAGCCCATATTTATGCTGCCACCAATCATCCTGATAGCATGCTCCAGCAATACCAAGCAGCACTAAATAAATTTCCCGATTATCTGCCAACCTACATTCTTCTAGCGCAGGTCTACACTTTTCTGGGCGACTTGAGCCGGGCTCAGCAAGTTTATCTGAATGCGTTGAAAATTGATGAGAATTGCTATCTTGCGCAAGTGAATCTAGCACGCCTGTATACCGATCACGGAGGATCGCTGGCTGAGGCACTCCAACTAGCGCAGAAGGCAAAAGCGTCAGAGCCCAATGATCCAAACGTGAATGACACACTGGGGTGGATTTTATATAAAGAAGGGTTGTATAGTTCCGCGGCCGCAGCGCTTCAAACGGCGGTTACTCAGAAACCCCAGGTTGCAGAATTTCAGTTTCACCTTGGAATGGTTTATCTGGCGGCAGGCCAGCCCGCACAAGCACAGACTAGCCTGCAAGCTGCCCTCAAGCTCGGCCTGGGTTCCGAAGATGCTCATACAGCACGAGAAGCTCTACAAAAAATCGGACTTTAGGTCTTACTCGACCATCGTCAATCGTGCGGACTGACACCGACTGAACCGAAAATCCCCAAATGGCTCGACCGGGCCAGCTGGGGGTCACCTGAGTAACCTGCGCAGTGGCAAGCGCGTATGGTATAAAAGCCCCGAAGCCCCCAATAGGGAAATTTTTGCGTCGCCAGCGATAGTGCGCGCCGGCACTGGCGCATTTTTGAGGAAAGCCTTTGAGTTTCATCAACTTCGCAGCCCGCGAGATCAACTGCAAAATCGTGTATTACGGCGCCGGGTTGGGCGGCAAGACCACGAACCTGCAGATGATCTATCAGAAAACCGCGGATCAGCAGAAGGGCAAGATGATCTCGCTGGCCACCGAAACCGAGCGTACGCTGTTTTTCGATTTTCTGCCGCTCGATCTCGGCTCGGTGCGCGGCTTCAAAACCCGCATTCACCTCTATACCGTTCCCGGCCAGGTCTTTTACGATGCCAGCCGCAAGCTGATTCTGCGCGGCGTCGATGGCATCGTTTTCGTCGCCGACTCGCAGCAGGAGCGCATGGACGCCAACATTGAAGCTCTCGACAACCTCATGTCGAACCTAAAAGAGCACGGCTACGACTTCAATAAGATTCCATACGTGCTTCAGCTCAACAAACGCGATCTGCCCAACATTCTTCCCGTGGAAGCGCTCAGCAAGGAGTTGAGAAAGAAGAACGAGCCGGTGGTCGAGGCTGTCGCGTTCCAGGGCGCTGGAGTTTTTGAAACGCTGAAGGAGATTGCCAAGCAGGTACTGACGGAGCTGAAAGCCAGCGGCTAGCCCTCTTTTTGGCGACACAAAAATCCATTTACCACAAAGACACAGAGGAGAGCACAAAAGGTTTTTTCTTGTTGACCCGCTGGGCCTCGATGTCGGAGGGCGAATCTCCCACCGAATGAGCTAATGGGCAAGGAGATCCTTCGCTCCGCCTGAGAAACGGTTGCTCAGGACGACGCCAGGAAAAGGAAATCTGCGCTCGGGATTTTCAAACTGACCCAGTACTTAAGAGGGCGCTCTGTTTCCCTCCTCTGCACGGCGTGTTACCGTGCTTGGTTAAGAGGTCCTCGCCGTGAAAGCCGCCGTCCTCAGAACACCCAAACATCATCTTGAGATCGAAGACCTGCCCAAGCCGCAAGTCGCCGGCGGCGAAGTTCTGCTCCGCGTCCGCGCCTGCGGAGTCTGCCGCACCGATCTTCACATCGTCGATGGCGAACTGCCGCCGCGCAAGCAACCGCTCATACCCGGCCATCAAATCGTCGGCACCATCGAAGACGGCGCCAGGCCAGAACTTCCGCTCGGCAGCCGCGTCGGCGTTTCCTGGATGGGCGGCATCGACGGCACTTGTCCCTATTGCCGCCGCGGCCTCGAGAACCTCTGCGACTCGCCCACCTTCACCGGATACACCGTCAACGGCGGCTACGCGCAGTATGCCGTCGCGCGCAGCGACTTCGTCTATCCGCTGCCGCCCGAGCTTGATGACCTTCACGCCGCGCCATTGTTGTGCGCGGGCATCATCGGCTTTCGCAGCCTGCGCGTCGCCGGAGTCGAGCGCGGCGAGCGCGTCGGCCTGTTCGGCTTCGGCGCGTCGGCGCATCTGGTGATTGCCGTTCTCCATGCCTGGAACTGCGACGTGTATGTTTCGACGCGCGGCGCTTCGCATCAGGCGCTCGCGCAATCGCTAGGCGCGAAGTGGGTCGGGACCGAAGCTGACAAGCCTCCGGTGGAACTCGATCGCGCGGTAACGTTCGCTCCCAGCGGAGACGTGGTCATCGCCGCGCTCTCCAGCTTGCGCAAAGGAGGAGTCGTTGCCATCAACGCCATTCATCTCGACCGCATGCCGCAATTCGATTACGACAAGCTTCTCTGGGGCGAGCGCCAGATTCGCAGCGTCGCCAACATGACGCGCGCCGACGCGCGCGACTTCCTGAAGCTTGCAGCCGAGATCAACCTGCAACCAAAGGTGACAGTCTTTCCTCTCGAACGCGCCAATGACGCGCTCGCGGCTGTTCGTCACGATGCAATCGACGGCGCAGCAGTCGTTGTGCCGTGAACGAAACTCGCGCGGTCGATTCCTTAACGTGATGTCATTCCACTTCTCGCAAAGAAGGCGAGACGTGGGGCACCCCGCAAAGCCGCATTTCACGCGGGTTTCAAGCGGGCACAAGGGATGAAGTCGGCGTCGTTGCCGATTGAAGAGAGCAGCAGGTTCCTCACAGACCCTTCGGACCTGTTCGGAATGACATCAGGAGTGGAAGGACGCTGAACGCGGCGCTGAAGCGCCGCTCTTCCACGGCAATTCGCGGGCAGAGCCTGCCCTGAGCGAAGTCGAAGGGAGTGCCTGCGCCACACTTTCACTGTCCCCTGGCAGCGCCAGAAATGCATGGATTCTTGCTTCGCTCAGAATGACAACGTAAACCGCCGGCAGAAATGCATGGATTCTTCGTTCCGCTCAGAATGACAAGGTAGACTTTGTATGAAAATCGCTCCCCACTAAATCGCGAAATTCAGCCAAAAACAGCCCAAGCCCACTTCTCGCAGAGAAGGCGAGAAGTGGGGCACCCGCGCAAAGCCGCATTTCACGCGGGCTCCAGGCGGCCACAAGGGATGAAGTCGGCGTCGTTGCCGATTGAAGAGAGCAGCAGGGGTTCCTCACAGGTCCTTCGGACCTGTTCGGAATGACATCAGGAGTGGAAGGACGCTCAACGCGGCGCTAAAAGCTTGCCCTGAGCGAAATGAGCGAAGCGAATGAGTCGAACGGGCGCCGCTCTTCCACGGTGATTCCAGGCTGATCGGCACAATTGGAAGTCGTGCCCTTCCCAGTTCGCGGGCAGGAGTGCCCGCGCCACATTAGTCCCCGCTGGCGTGGTTCTGGCTGGTCACCAGAATCAGCCGTGGGCGCGAAGTTGGGCGCGGACGCGATGAAGGCGCGAGGGCGAACAGGATGGTAGAAATTGCGGCGTAGGCTGCGGCCACGCCGATTCCAACCGAAAGCACTACGGTGACGCAGAGTACCACAGGCATGAGAAGCGAAATCACTGTCCGACCACCCTTTGAAATAAAACTGCCATTTAGATGCCGCCAATCAGGCTTGCTGATGCAGAAACTTCAATTTACCCGCGATCTGCTGCGCCGCTAGTGACGACTCAGATGCTCCACAACTCGTAGTAAAATACGGAGTAGAGCTGTGCTCCTCTAATCTCGATGAATTCTGTAAACCTGTCGACATTACGGAAGGGCAATCCAGCCTGTTTTTCGATCAATTCCTAAATGGCTATTACCAGCATTACCGTCCGGGGGGCGCGGCAGCACAACCTCAAGAACATCGACGTCGAAATTCCGCGGAACACGTTTACGGTTGTGACCGGGCTGAGCGGCTCGGGCAAGTCGTCGCTTGCCTTCGACACGATTTATGCCGAAGGCCAGCGTCGCTATGTCGAGACTTTATCGACCTATGCTCGCCAGTTTCTGGACCAGATGGAGCGTCCGGATGTCGATGCCATTGATGGACTTAGCCCGTCCATTTCGATCGAGCAGAAGACCACCTCGCGCAGTCCGCGCTCGACCGTGGGAACGATCACCGAGATCTACGATTATCTTCGCCTGCTATTCGCTTCGATTGGGGTTCCGCACTGCCCCAAATGCGGGCGGCCGATCAGCCGCCAGACAGCGGAGCAGATCGTACAGCGGGTCATGATGCTCACTCCTGAGGATCGTGTAATGGTTCTTGCGCCCATCGTCCGCGGGCGCAAAGGCGAGTTCAAAAAAGAAATGGAAACGCTGCTCAAGCATGGCTACGAGCGCGCGCGGGTGGATGGCGAGCTGGTGAACCTGGATGACGATCTCAATTTGGACAAGCGCAAGAACCACACGATTGAGGTCGTGATCGATCGGCTATTGGTGAAGCCTGGAATTGAGCACCGGCTGGAAATGTCGGTGGGCTTGGCGATGAAGCTGGCCGGAGGGTTAGTTCAAATCGCCGTGGTGAACGGCGAAGAAACTTTATATTCGGAGAAGCTGGCTTGTCCGGATTGCGGCATCAACGTGCCGCAGCTCGAGCCGCGCTCGTTTTCGTTCAACAGCATGTACGGGGCGTGCCCTGAGTGCCACGGCCTCGGCAGTCGCTATGACTTCGATCCAGCAAAGGTAATCACCGACTGGTCAAAGCCGCTGCTCGATGGCGGACTGGGGCCGGGGTCGGGCTCGCAGAGTTTGATTCATGCCCTGCAGGTCACCGCGGCAGCACACGGGATTGACCTGAATACTCCATTTGAGAAATTTCCCGACAAGATTCAGGACCTGCTGCTAAATGGCGAATCGGGCCGGGGCCGAACAGGGTTTCGCGGAATATTCGGATTTTTGAAGCAGAACCTGGAGGAATCGACTTCCGAGGGTTATCGCGACTGGCTGATGGACCACATGTCGGCGACCGAGTGTCCGGCATGCCAGGGAAAAAGACTGCGGCCGGAAAGCCTGGCGGTGAAAGTGAACGGAATGTCGATCGCCGACTTCGCGGCGCTGCCAATTTCGCGGGCTTTGGAAGTGGCGCGTGGAATCAAGCTGACCGGTCGCGAAGAGCAGATCGCCGGGCGCGTGATGCACGAGATTATCGAGCGCCTGCAATTTCTGAATGCGGTGGGGCTGAACTACATTTCTTTGGATCGTTCCGCAGCGACGTTGTCCGGCGGTGAAGGACAGAGAATTCGGCTGGCCACGCAGATTGGCTCGAAGTTGCGCGGCGTGCTCTATGTGCTGGATGAGCCTTCCATTGGGCTGCATCATCGCGACAATGCTCGTTTATTAAATGCGCTCGAAAATCTTCGCGATCTCGGTAACACGGTGTTGGTAGTCGAACATGATGAAGAGACAATTCGCCGTGCTGACTACGTGATCGACTTAGGTCCGGGTGCAGGCCGCCATGGAGGAGCGCTAGTGGCGCATGGAACTCCAGCCGAAATCATGCGCGAGCCGAATTCGCTCACGGGCGCATACATCTCCGGCCGTACGCAAATTCAAATGCGCGAAGCACGGCGGCAGCCAAATGGCGCGGCACTCACGATTCTCGGAGCGAAGGAAAATAATCTCAAGAACCTCGATGTGACGATTCCTCTAGGCGTCATAACAGTCGTCACCGGTGTCTCGGGCTCCGGCAAGTCAACATTAGTTAACGATATCTTGTACCGTGCCTTGGCGCGTCAGCTTTACCGTTCGCGCGAAAAAGCGGGCGAGCACAAAGCGATCGTCGGCGCGGAGAACATTGATAAAGTCATCCGCATTGATCAATCGCCGATCGGCCGCACGCCACGCTCGAATCCCGCGACCTATACGGGCGTCTTCACCCCGATTCGCGACCTGTACGCCATGCTGCCCGAGTCGCGCGAGCGCGGCTACAAAGCCGGACGATTTTCATTCAATGTCGCTGGCGGACGCTGCGAAGCCTGCCAGGGCGAAGGGCAGCGCCGCATCGAAATGAATTTTCTGCCCGATGTCTACGTGCTCTGCGAAGTCTGCCGCGGCCGCCGCTACAACAGCGAGACTCTTGCCGTGAAATATAACGGATACTCCATCGCCGACCTGCTCGAGATGCCGGTTTCCGACGCGCTGCCGATTCTGGAAAACATTCCTCAGGTGAGGCAGAAGCTGCAAACGCTGGTCGATGTCGGACTGGGCTACATTCATTTAGGCCAGTCAGCAGTGACTTTGTCCGGCGGCGAGGCGCAACGCATCAAGCTGGCGCGCGAACTGAGCAAGCGCCAGACGGGCAAAACTCTTTACTTGCTCGACGAGCCGACCACGGGGCTGCACTTCGACGACGTGAAAAAGCTGCTCGACGTGCTGCACCGTTTGACCGACCTGGGCAATTCAATCATCATCATCGAACATAATATGGATGTGATTCGCAACGCCGACTGGATCATCGACCTCGGCCCCGAAGGCGGCGAAGAGGGCGGCCGCATCGTCGCCCATGGCGCGCCCGAGCAGGTGGCGAAGGTGAAGAAGTCGTATACGGGGCAGGCGCTGGCGGCGTATTTTGGAAAGTCAGTTGCCTGTTCTCAGTTGCCAGTTGTGAGTTAATTGAAACATGCTGCATCGGACGAATCCACGCATTGTTTTCTGAAAGGACGTACTTCTGTCAGTCCCCGAAAATCCGCTGACCGATCCGGAAATTGATCCGCAGGCTGTGAGCGGCGAACCACAGGCTCCGCCTGCCCAGCCGTATGCGTTTCCGCCAACGGAGATCCAGCCACCTCCGCCTCCAGTAGAGTTCCGGCCCGCACCTCCTCCGCCCAAAGCCGACGAGAATCCCGTCTTCAATGGCTGGGACGTGCTCAAAGTCGCCGCGTTGACCGCAGCGCTGGCGCTGTTTGTCGTGCCAATGATTACCGTGACCTTCGCAAAGATATTCGTCTTCCCACGCCAGTCCTGGCTCGAGGTCGCGCAGAAACCTGCCTTGGCGCTGGTGTCACAGTTCATCGCCTATCTCATCGTGGCGCTGTTCATGGTCCTGCTTATTCGCGGAAGATACCGCATGCCCTTCGGGGAAGCGATTCGCTGGCGCTGGCCGGGTCGCGCCGGACTGAATTTCATCGGCATTGGCGTGCTCATGCTCAGCTTCGACTTTCTCGCGAAGTTTTTGCCGATGCCCAAGAACACCCCATTCGATCAGTTTTTCGATAAGCCGCTGGATGCTTATCTCACCGCTGTTTTTGCCGTGACTCTCGGACCGCTGATGGAAGAGCTTTTTTTTCGCGGAATGCTCTATCCTGTGCTGGCGCGGCGGATCGGCGCACCCGGCGGAGTGCTGATTACAGCGTTCTTGTTTGCCCTGATGCACTTCGTGCAGTACGGGCGATCGTGGGGCGCGGTGCTGATTATTTTCCTGGTGGGAATTGTTCTCACTACGATTCGGGCCGTGACGAAGTCGGTAGCGTCAAGTTTTCTTGCCCATGTAGGCTACAACGCAACGTTGATGGTGCTCGCGGCCTCGGCTACAGATGGATTCAAGCACATGGAGAAAGCGGGAGTGTTTTTGTCATCCTGAGCAAAGCGAAGGATCCATGCAGTTCTGCTTGCACCGGAAAAACTGCATAGATGCTTCGCTTCGCTCAGCATGACAAAACTACCGCGGACAGGAGTGCCCGCGCCACACGACCAAATCTTACCTTACCAGGTATCGCCCCCACGCCGTGGCGGCCAGGCGCCGAGCGCGCGGCGGATGAGCGCAATCTGTCCGGAGTGGTAGCTGTTGTGCGCAACCATCTGCCAGAGTACTGATTCGAGCGTGCCAGCTACCTGCCGATCGCCTGCGTGGATGCTTTCGAGCTGGCGATCAAGTTCGTGACGTGGAGATTGTCCTAGTTCTATCAACTCAGCGAGAAGAACCGCAAACTGCTGCTGCAGGTGTTTCCATTCCTTAGGATCGACCGCCTCGGCTGGGAAGCTCTCCGAATTGTGCTGGGGATGTTGCGGGCTTTGGCCGCGAATACGGCGCAATTCGTAGTCCATCCAGTAATTCATGTGAAAGACGAGTTGCGCTATGGAGTGGGGAAATCCCGCCACTCGGTAGTTCGCCAACTCTGGTGAAAGATCTTCGACGCAGGCCACTGGATCAGCGTGGGAGCCCTTACCGTGCAGCAGTTCGGTCAGTGCCCGCATGGACATGAGAGTTCCCAATCGACTGTGGCGCTTGCGCATTGTACCTCGGGCATGTGTGGCGCGGGCACTCCTGCCCGTGAAATGCCAATGAATAGAATCACAGTTGCTGACACTAAGTATCCCCATTCCCGGGAAAAAGAAAAATCCTCTCCTTTTTGCCAGTTCGCCGATCCTCCGGCGTGCTTACCATGTCTCTATGCCCAGCACCCTCTTTCGTCGTTACGAATATCACCGCCGCCTGCCCCATTATCAAAAGACGACCGCCCTGTCTTTGTAACCTTCCGAAGAATACGTGGCTTTTATCTGAGCCCGGCAGCTCGGGGTTTGGTGCTTCAGCATTGTCTGTTCGAATCTGGGAGAAGAATCCAACTCCATGCAGCTGTCGCGATGCCCGACCACGTTCATCTACTCTTCACCGCTTTGCGTGATGGCGGTGGATGGACATTCGCTCTGCCTGAAATCATGAAGGCGATCAAAGGAACTTCTGCCCGCAGTATTAATAAGCTTATGGAACGGCATGGTCCGGTATGGCAGGATGAGTCATTTGATCATGTGATACGAGGGAATGAGAGTTTGAAAGAGACGGTGGAGTACATCCAACAGAACCCGGTGAGAAGGGGCCTGGTTGCAGCTCCGGAGGATTATGAGTGGCTGTGGATTGCGGATGATTTCAGATAGGGCTTGGTCCTGGGCTGGCATTTCGCGGGCAAGAGTGCCCGCGCCACACGGTCACTGCCAGTCGATCACTTCACTGTCACAGTCAGCAACTGCGCCCCGCTGACCACATAATCCAGCGGCGGAGTCGATGTCTCATCCACATTTGATTCGCCACTGACCACCATCTCCTGATTCCCGCGCATAGGCTCCATGACATTCATGACGGAAATGGGCAGTGTGGGCATGACCTTATCGCCGACGCGGGCTTCAGGATCAGCTTCGAGCAGCGAGACATAAACTCGATTGTTGGAGTGCTCTTTGTTCAAAACGGCGATGGTGGACGCCAAATCCAGCTTGTGTCCAAACGCCGCATTCCCGCGGCTGACGCGGTCGAGCGTGTCGCCATCGCTGACCAGAATGCGCAAAGTTCCTTTGCTTGCAGAAGTCGGAATCTTCACGGGAATGTACTGCACGATGCGCTCGCCGCGATAAGGCGCCAGCGCAGTCTCGACTGTAATCTCATCCCCGGGACGAGCCTCGGTGACATCCGTGCGCGCGCTTTCCAGGCGTGCCCAGCGGCGCTCGCGCACCAAATCAAAATCGAGCTTCACGCCTTGAATCGCCGGCGCGTTATAGGGGTTGTCATAAATTCGTCCAAAGCGCTCGCCCAGCGACAACGCAGCCTGCATGGCTGCCGGCTGGCCGCCGTCGGCAGGAGCGAACATGTTCTTCATCAGTACATCGGGAAATCCCTTCACCCCGATGCTGCCAGCAACTCGATACGTGATCTCCTCGCCAAATTCATTCACGCCGTGCAGCGCGTTGAAGACGGTCACCATCAACGCGATTGGCGTCAGCTTGGGATTGTTCAGCACTTCATAGTGGAACTGCTTCACTCCCGCGTCGCTGTGAAGGTTCAGTGTGACCGGAATCATTTCAGGCTGGCGGTCGAAAACGCCCATGATGCCGGTGTGCCGGTCCTGAACGAAAGCTCCCACCGGCTCGGTTGTGTTTACGATTTTGAAGGCATTCAACGGCGAAGGCAGCGTCGCCAAGACTTCAGCCTTGCTCATGGGCAGATCTACCGAACCAAACTGAAGCAGAGGATGCCCACATGCGAGCAGGCGCTGCGGGTCGATATACGTCACTGTGCAAGTGGCTTCGATGTCCATGTCGCCGCGCACCAGAATCGCACTGATGGCGGAGCCAGGCTCAACCGGCTCGGGCTGCTTGTCGTTGCTGACGGACCCAGCGCCCATGACCGGCACAATTCCGGCAGAAGCAAATTCTTTGGAGAAAAGATTGATTGCCTGCTCAGAGAATCCATTGAAGACCAGCGGCGTCTCAATCGGCCGCAGATAGTTCGAATAGCTCTTTCCGTCGGAGTTCTCAAGCGAACCCGCTTCGCCAGGCGCCGCAGTTTTCCCCGCCACTTCTTTCACGGTCGGCTTGATTGCAGAAGTCTCTTCCGCCGGCGAGCGGTCCAGCGCATTAATTTCCAGCATGTCGGCAATCGGAGTAACACCGGCAATCGGCTCTTTTGAGAACTCACCGATTCGGAAAGCAATCGCGCCGGCCAGCTTGCCATCGAAATAAACCGGACTGCCGCTCATCCCCGCCACTACGCCCGTATACTCGACCCTCTGCCCGTGCAGCCGCACCAGAATCACGTCGCCCTTCGGTCCGTTCACATTGTGAAGAACACCCAGGACCTCAACTTCCATGCTCTCAGGCTTCACGCCCTGAAATACTGTGTAGGCCACACCACGCATGTCGGCGTGGATCTGGTTCACAGGGATTGTCTTCTGCTCCTGATCCGAAAGCGATTGAGTGGAAAGAGATTGTGCGGGATGCGCCACAGCTTCCTGCGTCAGACACGAAAAAGGTAAAGAAAGGCAGGCAACGAAGACGGCGAGAAGCTGCTTTGTCATGTACAACGCCCGGAAGGACTCGACCGGCCCCTCCTTAGCTGGATTAGACTCCGCCAGGTGGAAATTGTTGCCAGGAGGGGGAAAAACTGGGAGCCGGGCAAAACATCCCCACTGCGAATCACTGCGTCTATACTAGCATAGAGGCATTTACAGCCATAGATTCTTTAGTCTCCGTATATTCAGAGGTTTGTATGTTCCCGGAAGCATTATCCAATCTGAGCCTCACCGCTCGCCGCCTGCGTTCAAAAACCCGCCCCGGTCTGATTCTGGCCGTTGTGTCGATGCTATTCTGTGCGCTGCCAACGCTCTTTGCGCAAGATCAAACGCAAACGCCTCCGCAGGATAGCGGGAAGCCCAAGCAGGAAGTTCCCGCCGAAGCAGGGGGTCCCACTGACAACCTCGGCCCCTATGCGATTCCCAAGAAAAATCCCGAAGAGGCCCCTCCGCCGGCGGCTCCCAAGCCTGAGACAGCGAAAAAAGTCGAGGGCATCCCCGACTACTCGATCAAAGTGAACGTCCCTCTGGTGAATGTGGACGTGATGGTGACCGCCAAGAGCAACGGGCAATTCATTCCCGGCTTAAAGAAGGAAAACTTCCGGATTTTTGAAGACGGCTCGCCGCAGCAGGTTCAGGATTTCACCGTCACCAAAGCTCCCATCACCGCGGTATTGCTGGTGGAGTTCGCCAACACCAACTACACTTTCATGGTGCAAGCGCTCCAAGCCTCCTACGCATTCGTCAATTCTTTGAAGAAAGACGACTGGGTGGCAGTCACCTACTTCGACATGAATCCCCACATTCTTACTGACTTTACTCAGGACAAAAAAGCCCTTTACGGCGCGCTCAACCAGTTGCGCATTCCCGCCTTCTCCGAAACCAATCTGTTCGACGCTCTCTACGACACGCTGGATCGGCTCGATCGCATTGAAGGCCGAAAGTACGTGATTCTGGTCACCACCGGCGTGGACACCTTCAGCAAAATCACTTACGACCAGGCCCTGAAGAAAGTTAAAGCTACAAAGGATGTGACCATTTTTCCCATCAGCGTAGGTTTCATCGTGCGCGAGTATTGCGATTCGCATCCCGGCGGCTGCCGCTATTCGCACGGCTTCGGCATACCCGTAGGACACATGGATTATTTGCAGGGCGACAACGAGTTGCGCACATTTGCCTCCATGACCGGCGGCCGAGCCTACTTCCCGCGCTTTGAAGGCGAACTGCCGGAGATGTATGGCGACATTTCCACCGACATCCGCAATCAGTATTCATTGACCTACCATCCCACCAACTCGAAACTTGATGGCACGTACCGCAAACTGAAAGTCCAGGTCGTCGCGCCAGACGGCGGCCCGCTGAAAGTTAAGGATCAGAAAGGTAAGGACGTAAAGATCGAAGTAGTCTCCCGCGACGGCTACACAGCTAAGCACACGGTAGATTAAGCTGGCGCGCTTCCATCGAACTCAGCGTTTCGAGTGAGGGCATTGATGACCGGCGTCATCCCGCAGCCCCGTCTATCTCACGCCGCAACGCTGTCTTGAGCCTCAATCTGCCCGGCGCGAATTGCTTTCAAAAGTTGGTCGTAATCGCGTTCGGTTTGGTCGGCGTAAGCGGCGGCGAACTTCGCAAGCGCACAATCGAATACATCATTCTTGCCGAGATATCCCGCAATCAGGGCGGCGTCTCCAGTGCGGGCATGAGCTCGCGCCAGCGTCCATCCGCAAATCGCCACATATTCGAGCCAGTCGCCCTTCGGCATTTCGAGATCAATTTTCATTCTCATATCGCGAAGCTGGCGAAAATAATAGCTGTGGCCTTCGTCGTCTCGCGTCCATCCCAGAAATACGTCGCTGACCGATTGCAGCATACGTTGCCCGGTCACTACTCGCTCCCCGTGATTGGAGTAAAGGCTCTTGCCGGCATAGGGCTCGAGGACCGAGGGAAGGGCCTCTTTGCACTGGAGCAGCAAGGGATCATGTTTATCGGCCATCATTAAGACCACGGTACAGCGGGTTCCTACGCTGCCTACTCCCACCACTTTACGAGCCACATCGAGCATGTGATAGCGGTCCAGAATCACTTGCCGCTCCGCCGGAAGCGATTCGCGATAATGCTGGAAAATCTGGATCACGTGCTTTCGTACAAGGTCGCTGTCATGAGGGTGGTAGACCAGCGGCGGATGATCCACGATGCGTGTGCGCCCCTTCACAACTTTTGTGATTCGCGGAAACATGTGTTCCGCGGTCTGCTCTTGCGCTTTCGCCTCAGCCTGTTCCCATCGTTTTCTCGCTGCGGGGCTCTTCGCTTCCTTTATGAATACCTCGGCGCCGATGTGCGAGTACCAAACCTCCAGGGCGCGCATGTGAGCGTACCGGCGCATGTGCTCACGATAGGACTGGGCCATGGTCAGGACGGCGCCTCCGCACTGCCGCCCTCCCAGCCCGAGTTCACGCGATGCGAGGACAATGCTCGCCGCTAAACGCTTGATGTCCCATTCCCAGGGAGCCGGAAGCGTTTCATCGAAATCGGTGACGTCAAACACCAACCGGCGCTCGGGGCTGGCAAATCCCCCGAAATTCGCCGCGTGGCAATCGCCGCACGCCTGTACCTCAATTCCCGTCACAGGAGTCTTCGACAAGTCCCACGCCATAGCCGCCGCCGAACCTCGGAAGAATGAGAAAGGAGATTGCCGCATGCGGCCATACCGGATGGGCAAAAGTTCGGGTAGCCGCCAGCGGTCTAACTCCCGCAGCGTGGCAATGGGGTCGGGGCGGTCGGCGGCGACGACCCACTCACAATGGGAACTCCGCGGAACTTTTTTTCGCAAAGCTTTCCCCGCGCTCATGCGCTCGGCAGGGCTCGGCCCGATAACAACGGCCTGCCGACCCAGCTTGCTGTCAGCCTTTTTTGTTTGCGCGCTCATGGCTTACACCCAAAGTGCTGTATCTTAGCACCGGAAGCATGTGCACGTGAGGAACGGTGTTGGTGAAGAGGATGGAAGCATGACTTTGCGGTAAGCTTTAGCCTAACGTATAGATCGAAGTAGTAAACGAAAGGAGAGCTATGTCACGTTCTTTGGCGCGTTCGAGCGTTGTGGTCTTTGTGTTGGCGTTTGTGGCTCTTTTGAGCTGGCAGGTCGCGTCGGCGCAAGAGGATGTTGTGCACATTGTTTCAGGCATTGTGAAACACGTTGACAGAGATGCGAAGACGATCGTCGTGAAGGCTGACGATGGTGCGGAACACACGGTGAAGTGGACGGACAAGACGACCTGGGAGGGTATAAAAGAGTCCGGCAAAGGTGTTAAGGAGGGTTCCAAGGTCTCCGTGAAATACACCGAGAAGGCCGGTGAGAAAACGGCTGTCGGCGTAAAAGACATTGGGAAGGACACTGCAAAAGCCGTTAAATAGGCAGGTTCAGGAAGGAAAGCTGTAAACACAGCTTGCTCATGAGTTCGCCGCGCGACGACGACGCTCCTTGGGGAAGCGTGGCTTATTGTGTCGTTTGATGCAGGGGGCTGACTAACATGATTTTTCCACCCGTGCCCTCGCCAGCCTGCTGAAAAAAGTGTTTTCTGGGCAGAAACGGGGGAGTTCTCGGCCAAATGCCTACAGGCGAATGTCCCCGTAAGTTGCTGATTCTGTTAGATCGGGCGAGAAGGGAGTAATTAGAAGGTTAACGCGCCGCTGAAGTTACAAAAGGCGAGAAACAGGCTCAGTTTGCCTGTTCCAGAGAGGCGCGGACCGCAGACGCGGGCAGTTCATCCCCGCGGAAATATTTGGGATTGTCTTTCGCTCCCTTCGCAGCGGCTTCACGCATTTCGGGCATGGCGACGAAGGGCTTCGAGTAGTCGTTGGCGGCGTTCCAGAACAAGAATCCGATGCCGCCTTTTTCCCGGGCGGTTGCAACCTGAATCTTGATGTATTCGAGTGAATAAGTTTTTGTGCGCCAGTGGAAGGCTTGCAGCCAGGGGCGAATAACCACTCCGCTGCCTTTGGTGATCAGCTCGAAGCGGTCCATCGATTCGGAAATAAAGTGCTCCGGGGCGTCGCCGGGGTGCGGGATGTTGTCCATGCCGAAGAAGTGCGAGGGATAGATCATGGGCGACAGCACATCGCAGTACTTCGCCATGTTCACAATGTCTTGGCCGGTGTGCGAGAGATCGACCGGGCGCTGCCAGGCCATTACCCCGAAAACGTCGAGCGAGAAGAGAACGCCGGTGGGGTGGAGTTCGGCGTAAGCTTTCTTCAAGAACGCGGTGATGACATCGGAGCGCTGCATTGCCGGGGTTTGTGACGGGCCTTTTGCGGGCAATGGTTGCGCCGAGTGACGTACGGTCCTTCTCGCGGCTGTCGCCGCGTTCGGGATGACATCGCTGTGTGGGGCTGTCGCCGCGTTCGGGATGACATTTGTTTTAGAGACGGCCGGATCCGAATTCGTCGCCGCGTCGGCCGACGGGGCGGATGCCGCTCCATGATCTTTTTGAAATGCGAATGTGGCGTCTTTCTGGTCGCCTTCGGCCGGGAAGCGGACGTAGTCGACCTGGATTTCATCGGCGCCGGACTGGGCTACGAACTTGGCCAAAGCGATGTTGTAGTCCTGTACTTTGGGGTTGGAAGGATCGGTCCAGACGAGCTTGCCATTTTCGCGCCACGCCTGGCCGGTGCGGCGAGATTGCACGGCGAGTTCGGGATGCTCGGTAACCAGGCGCTGGTCGCGAAAGATGGCGAGGCGTGCGATGGCGTGCATGTTCTCGGAATGCAGGAAGTGCACGAACTTGGGCAGGTCGTGAATGTAGACCGGATGCTTGCCCAGCAGGGGGTGCTCGAAGGGAATAGCGACGGTACCGTCGGAATCCTTAATGTCGAAGACGATGGCGTTGCCTCCGACTTCGCGCCAGTGGCGGATGATGCGCAGGCCGTGGTCGCTGCCGGCCATCATGCCGGTGAGATAAACGGCCCGGACTTCGAAGTCCTTTGCAACTGGTATGGTGTGCTCGACAATGGGCGCAGGCAGAATGCCGGGGATGGTGATTTGCTCTCCGGCTTTGAGGATGTTGCCGCTCTTATTGTTGGTGGAGCGGATGGCATCGGCCAGTTCGGATCTGGTGAGGTAGATGGTTTTGCTCAGGTATTGCCGGGCGATCGCGGGGATCGATTCACCGCGATGCGCGGTGTAGAGTTCGGTGGGCAAGGTTGCCGGTTTCGTCGTTGTTGTACTTACGGGCGTTACTTTGGCGGCCGGCGGCGCGGATGTAGACGCGGCCTGCGCGGTTTGCGCCTGGGCGGCTTCGGCGGAAGAGAAACGCGGGCTAAGCCTGATTGCGGCGGCGGCGAACAGAATGCACGAAACGGCCGCGATGATTAAGACAGACGAACGGCGCAAGAGTGCCTCCGGATGAAGCTGAACCGGATGCTAACCTGTGATTATATGGGACGCTAGTTACCAGCGGTCACCTCCCCGTGTGAGTCCCGAGCTAGCTTCCTGTCTCGAGTCCGGAGTGCCGAGTTGCGAGTATCAGCAGCCATCTAGGGAACAGCCGCCCTCGGCTGTCCGATCGGAGCCAGGCTCGACTGCCGTTGGCAAGTTGTTTCCTCGGGACTCGGTACTCGAGACTCGCTGCCACTGGGTACTGGCTCAAGGCCGTTCCTCCCCGTGCGCAAAGTATTTCCGTTCCTTTCTCTTAACTTTCCACTCCAAATGGGCTTAATATTGCCGACGCGCATCTAACTTGCGCCATAGACAGGGCTTTTGGTAAAGGATAGCCCGCGCTATGCGTGGCCAACGGCTTGCTTATTCCAGGGGCAGCCGGGACGAAGTGGGTCAGGCCAGCGGCCGTTCCGATTGACAAAAACTGTCACTCTGGAATTAGGGGGAAAAGCGAGAAGAGGGCCTGAACCATCCCGTCAAGAATAAAAGCCGAAGATACGGCTGGGGACAGGGCAAAAGAAGCCAAACCTATGAGAACGAATCTCGCTACCGTGCTCGATCCGAACCGCCGCAGCAACGATGCTGGCGAATTTGAAGCTGCATTGCGCCGCCGCATCGTGGGGCAGGAACAGGCAATCGAAAAAGTCACGGAAATCTACCAGATGTTTCTCGCCGGTCTGAACCCGCCGGGACGTCCTGTGGGGAATCTGCTGTTCCTGGGCCCGACTGGATCGGGTAAGACGCGCGTGGTCGAAGCCATGGCTGAGGCCCTGTTTGGTGATGCGCGGGCTTGCATCAAGATTGACTGTGCCGAGTTCCAGCATTCGCACGAGATTGCGAAGCTGATCGGATCACCTCCGGGATATTTGGGACACCGGGAGACCCATCCGCTGCTGACGCAGGAAGCGTTGAACCAATGGTTCACCGAAAAGCTGAAGCTGTCGATTCTGCTGTTTGACGAGATCGAGAAGGCCAGTGACTCGCTGTGGCAGTTGCTGCTGGGCATTCTTGACAAGGCCACACTTACCCTGGGTGACAACCGCCGCGTGGATCTTTCCCAGTGCATCATCATTATGACTTCGAACCTAGGCGCCGGCGAGATGACGAATCTGGTGGATGGCGGGTTCGGTTTTGCGCCAAAGGCAGTCGAGGTCGACAACAATTTCGATGAAAAGATCCAGCGCACGGCGGTTGAGGCGGCAAGACGCAAGTTTACGCCAGAGTTCATGAACCGCATCGACAAGACCGTGGTGTTCAAGACGCTGCGCGATGAGCATCTGGCGCAGATTCTAGAAATCGAGCTGGGTATGGTGCAGCAGCGCGTGCTGATGTCGGCGGGAACGAACCAATTCGTGTTCAGTTGCACGGCGGGAGCGAAACAGTTTTTGCTGAAGGAAGGAACCGATCCTCGCTACGGGGCGCGGCATCTGAAGCGGGCGATCGAACGGCACCTTGTGTTCCCGATGGCGAACCTCGTCGCGACAGGGCAGGTGAAGCTGGGTGACTTCGTCCGCGTGGATATGGTTTCGGAGAATCAGATTATTTTCGTGAAAGAGGCCGAGAATACGATGGCTCCGGTGCTGCTTGAGCGATATGGAGCAGCGGCGGCGAACATGCCGGCGGCGCGTGCGGCACGCGCGGCGGCGAATAACCGGCGGGATGTCGGGGCCAGCCCGACGCCGATCGCGGAAAGCAAGTAGCTTCTAGCTTTTAGCTGGTCGCTAGCCCGGCATGCTGGAATTGGAAAAACATAGGATTGTTTTAGCTGGAAGCTAGCAGCTTCGTTGGTAGGTAGCAGACTCGCTTGACTCCGCATCTCGCGAGCGTTCGGCGCCGGACTAAAGTCCGGCGCCTTTTTCTTGGTCTGAAAATTCGCACGGCCGAGCCGACTAACGTGACTGAGTTCCCACACGAAGGCGTGATAAGGGTCCTAGGGGTTGGACTAACCGACAGGCGGTGTCACAGAAGATACAAAGAATCTCGCGTGCAGTTGAATTGTCCTATGTGCAAACTGCACCACTACCTTCAAAAAAGCAGGAATGAGCAATCCCAGGTTATGTTAGCCTCCCCAGCGTGAGAAATCTGCGAACACAAGAAGTCTCGAGTTTCCGGCTGCGGCGCCATCATCTTCTTGATGAAGCGCCCGCCGACCCCGTCACCATTTGCCGCGATGTTTGTGGAGTTCAAGCGCAGGTGATGTCGGCGGCATATTTGCAACTTTGGGCACGCAATCATGCGCTCAGGCGCGGCCAGATCGAAGACGCGCTTTGGAAAAAGCGCACTCTCGTTAAGACCTCGCTGATGCGGCAAACGCTGCATTTTATCCCTACGGACGAATTTCCCCTGTACATTTCTGCACTACGAGCCTCCCGCAGGGCTGGCGTGCTGCGCGTCATGGCGCGATGCGGTATCAGCGAAGAAGAGGCCGATGCCATGACGCCGGTGATTTTGCGGACGCTGGCGGACGGGCCTTGCGGCCGGGCGGAGATTGTTGCGGCGCTTCGTCCCAAGGCGAACAAGGCGGTTCGCTTCTGGATTGAGAACTCCTGGGGACTGGTGCGCTTGCCCGTGGCGGACGGGCTGATCTGCTATGGCAACGGCGAGAACAATGAGGCGAATTTCATCCGCGTGGACCACTGGCTGCCGAAACTGAAGATGAAATTAATGCCGGCGTACGAGGCGCAGAGCACCTTGCTGCGAAAATATCTGCGGGCCTATGGCCCGGCGACGCTGGCTGATTTTTCCCACTGGGCGGGGATTCCGATTGCTGAGGTGAAAGCGCTCGGGCCGCATGCGGATTCTGAGATCGTAGAAATCTCCAGCGGCAAGCAGCCATTGCTGATGGCGCGGGAAGATGTTGGCGAGTTAGGAAAAGCTGCCACGCAATCGAGTTCGATCCGCCTGCTGCCGAATTTTGATGTTTACCTGCTCGCGCATCGAGAGAAAGATCATCTGCTCAGCGATCAGCATTACAAGCGCGTGTATCGGAATCAGGGATGGATTTCTCCGGTGGTGCTGATTGATGGCGCGATCGCCGGAGTGTGGGGATATGAATCGCGAGGCAAGAAGTTCGAGGTAAAGATTGAGCCCTTCGCAAAGTTGTCGAAGGCCGAGCGCAGTGGGATTGAGCATGAGGCGGAGGAGTTAGGCAGGTTTTATGGGAGCGAGGTTCAGGTCAGGTTCGAGTAAATTCTTCTTGTTGCCCGTCGCCAAAACTGCTCATTCCCGTATAAAAGAGGTGCCTGTATGCGCAAGTGCGCAAGGCTCTCCTTCGCGCATTTTGCGGCGTTTCTTTGCGAACTTCGCGGTTTAAGATTTTGACCTGCCTCACACCGCGATTCCTGCCACTGCTTGATGAACAACTTCAGGCTGCGCGGGCCTGTTTCCGGCCTCAATCTCATCGAGATATTTTTCAAACTCAACCAGCTTGGGCGCGATCGGCCGCTCGCCCTCGTAAACTCCGGCCAGCACGTCGGTCGTCTTCAGCCCGTTTCCAGTGATGCAGAGGACGGTCGTCTCCCCAGGCAGAATGCGGTCCTGGCGATACAGTTTGCCCGCGCAGCCGACGGTCACACCTCCGGCCGTTTCGGTGAAAATGCCTTCGGTTTCGGCGAGCAGGCGAATCGAGTCGATTACCTCTGGATCGCTCACGTCTTCGCTCCATCCGCCTGTATTCTTGATGGCCTTGATCGCATAGTGTCCGTCGGCGGGATTGCCAATGGCCAGCGAGCGCGCAATGGTCGATGGCTTCTGAGGTTCGATCTCGCTGCTGCCAGTTTTTACGGCAGTTGAAATCGGAGAACATCCCGTAGCCTGCGCTCCGAAAAATTTCACCGGTTTTTCTTCAACCAGCCCCAGCTTCACCAGCTCGTCGAATGCCTTCTTGATCTTGATAATCAGCGACCCACCTGCCATGGGGACGACCACGTTATCCGGCAGCCGCCATCCCAGTTGCTCGGCTATCTCGAAACCGACGGTTTTGGACCCCTCGGAGTAATAAGGACGCAAGTTCACGTTGACGAATCCCCAGTTGCGCTCCTCGGCAATCTGCGAGCACAACCGGTTCACCTGATCGTAGCTGCCCGATATGCGCACAACATTCGCCCCGAAAACTTGCGTGCCGAGAATCTTCGCCGGTTCCAGGTCCGCCGGGATGAAAATCCACGCCTTCAATCCCAGCCGCGCCGCGTGGGCAGCCACGGCATTCGCGAGATTTCCCGTGGAAGAGCAGGCCACCGTGTCGAACCCGAAAGCGCGCGCCTGCGCCAAGGCAACGGCGACCACGCGATCTTTGAAACTCAAAGTCGGCAGGCAGACGGAATCATTCTTAATGTAAAGATTCTCCGCCGCAGTTTTCCCATCACCGTTCCCGCCGGCCAATTTCTCCGCGAGCTGCGGCGCGCGAAACAGCGGAGTGAACCCCACGGGCAGCCGCGGCTCAAATCCCGCGGGCAGCGGCAGCAAATCAGAATATCGCCACATGTTCGGGGCGCGCTGCGTAATGTGCTCGCGGATCGTCCTTACGGGATCAGTCGTCCCCTCACCCAGCAGATAGCGGATCCAATCGTAGTCGTAGGCGATTTCGAGAGGAGAGAAACACTCTTCGCAGATGGAGCGGGGTTGGTTGCCAAATCTGTGTCCGCATTCGCGGCAGCGGAGTTCGTAGTGAGTTTGGTCGGTCGACATGGGCTAGTCGCTTTCGCGAATAGCTGAGGACGAGCCGGAAAAAGCGGCCTTAAAAGCAAAGGCCTCTTTTTCCAGGAAAAGGAAAAGAGGCTATCGGATGCAGCTACAGCTCGCAGCCGAATCTCATGTTCCCTGTTTCCAGGAGAGAGTTGGCACCAGCCAGCCGCGATATATGATCGCGGTGCGGTTGCCGTGGCGTCCTAGGGCTCGTCCCTCAGCCACTCTGCATGAAATTCAGGTCCACCCTCGCGGTTGGACTTGTAGCGCTTATTCTACAAAAACTGCCATGGGAGTCAAGGGGCTAGATCACAGCACTTTGGGTCATGGCCAAACCCAGCTGCCCGCCTGTAACGCTGTTCAAGAAGCAGCCGAGTCGAGGTGTACAATCTGTTGCGCTTCCTCAGAATTTTAAAGCTCTTGGGAAAGGAACTATGCAGACTACGTTTCCGATGTTGGCTGTTATTTTATTAGTGTTTGTTCCGTTTTTCAATCCGCTCTTCTGCCCAACAATCTGACGCCCCAAAACCGGCAGCCTCGAAGAAGCAGCCACCCGCACAACTGTCCGAGAAGACGTCAGAAACCGCCTCCAAGCCAAAGACCACCGAGCCGGCCCCGCAGGAAAGCTCCTCCGATAAGGATAAAGACAAAGAAGAACACTACGACATGACCGAGCAGCCGCCGGTCGAAACGCACCATCAGATCACGGTCGACGGCAAGCTCCTGAAATACACCGCAACCGCCGGCCGACTGCCCATTAAGCGGGGCGACGGCAAAATCGAAGCCGAGATGTTCTACGTCGGCTACACGCTCGATGGTCAGGACGCAGCCAAGCGTCCGCTGACATTCGCTTTTAATGGCGGCCCGGGATCATCCTCAATCTGGCTGCACATGGGCGCGCTCGGCCCGAAGCGAGTCGTGCTTAACCCTGACGGCTTCATGCCGCCCGCGCCTTATCACATGGAGGACAATCCCTACACGCTGCTCGACAAAAGCGATCTGGTGCTGATCGACGCTATCGGCACCGGTTTCAGCCGCGCCGCCGATTCCGAGCTGAACAAGAAATTCTGGGGCGTCAAGGGGGACATCGAAGCCTTCGGCGAATTCATCCGGCTCTACATCACGCGCAACGAGCGCTGGTCTTCGCCGTTGTTCATTCTGGGTGAGAGCTACGGCACGACGCGCGCGGCAGGCATTGCCGGCTATCTTGCCGATCGCGGCGTTTCGTTCAACGGCATCACGCTGCTTTCCATGGTGTTGAACTTTGAAACTCTCGAGGACACGAAGACAAACGACGAACCCTACATTTTTCTCGTGCCGTCTTTCACCATGATTGCCGGCTACCACCACAAGCTCGCGCCCGATCTTGCGCAGGATATGAAGCGCGCCCGCGAGCAATCCGAGAAGTGGGCAAGCACTGATTACGCGCAGGCCCTGGCCAGAGGCGACGCGCTGACAGCGCAGGAGCGGCAAAACGTGATCGATCAGCTCTCGAGCTTTACAGGCCTCACCAAAGAAGTGGTTGATGAAGCCAATCTGCGCATCGATGTCCGCAAGTTCACGCATTACCTGCTGATCGATCAGAAAGTGCGCGTAGGCCGCCTCGACGGACGCTACACCGGCCCCGATCCCAATGGTTTGATGGACACTCCTTTTTACGATCCCACTGGCTCAGCCACCATGCCGCCATTTACGTCGGTGTTCAACAACTACCTGCGCACCGAACTCGGCTATAAGGTCGATATGCCCTATTACGTGATGGCGCGCGAAGCTGGCTTCGGCAAATGGGATTGGGGCCCGGCCATCGAAGGATTTCCCGATACAGCCACAGCGATGCGGCAGGCGATTGTGAAGAATCCCTATCTGAAGATTTTGGTTATGGAGGGATACTACGATCTAGCTACACCCTACTTCGCCGCCAACTACACAATCGACCATCTGAATCTGCCGCCAAAATATCGCGATAACATCTCATACGCCACTTTTGATGCGGGCCATATGGTGTATTTGCCGATGGATGGGCTAAAGAAAATGAAAGCCGACCAGGCGGCGTTCATGGAGAAAGCGACTGCGCAGTGAACGATCGTGCGGCCTGGAGGACGCCATTTTAGCCGGCAGAAACCGGCAATTACTCTGGTGACTTGCGCAAGCGCCCTGCCCATGTAGTCTCAGTAGCAAATCGGCTTACTGCCGCTGACGTGGAGCATGGGAATGTTTTCAGGCTGGGATGAGCAACTGCTCGGCAATTTCTTTAAGAAAGACCCCGCCACAAGACTGATTTTTCTGCCTTTTGGCGGGAAAAAGCCGGGCTACCACATCGACTCTCCTGCCGATGAGGAGAAAACCAAACCCTTCGCCAAAATGTATTTCCTGGCTCGAGCCATGTTTCAGGCCCTCGGCAGCACCAGCGCCATTTTGATCGCCTGGCCGCGGAAGTCCGCAGGTCCTTGTATATCCATCGCGCATTTTATCGTCGCCTACCTCATTGCTGCCTCGCTCTTCGAGTTCTTGCCCTTGTGGCTGCTTTGGCGGCTCTATCGAAAATCCATTCCGGAAGTTTGCTCCACCATGCGCGTGGCAGCACCAGAAGAGATCAGGCAATTGGATTGGAGCATGAGTCCGTTCCGGCGCCGCGTTTTGATGATAGCCATCGGCTCGATGGTTCTGCTCACTGGAATTGTGCTGGTTCTGATTGCGCGGCGGTGACCCTCCACATTTGCGGCTTACGAATCATCGTGCGCGCGCTGAGATTCAGACCTTATCTGCTGTACTGATTCTTCTTTTTGTCTTCGTGGCGCTCGATGCCAAGTTGAATCAGCCGGTCGATCAACTCTGAATACTTCAGTCCCGATGCCGCCCACAGCTTGGGATACATGCTGATCGAAGTGAATCCCGGCATGGTGTTGATCTCGTTCAGATAGATCTTTTGCGTCTCCGGTTCCATCAGAAAATCGACGCGCGCCAGCCCCGAGCAATCGACCGCTTTGAACGCTCGAATTGCCAACTCCTGAACTTTCTTGGTTTCGGCTTTGGTGATTTTTGCGGGAATGATCAGCTCCGAACCTTCATCGAGATATTTCGCGTCGTAGTCGTAGAACTCTTTGATGGGAACGATCTCTCCCGGGACGGAAGCGACCGGCTCGTCGTTTCCCAGCACCGAGCATTCAATCTCGCGCGCTTTATTTTTCTTGCCGCCCACGCCCTGCTCGATCACAATCTTGCGATCGAATCTCGCCGCTTCTTCAATCGCAGGGCCAAGTTCCTTGTGATGATGCGCCTTAGTGATACCGACTGATGAGCCCAGATTAGCGGGCTTCACGAACACGGGATATTTCAGCTTGCTCTCGACCAGCTTTTCGGTCTTCTTCGCATCTTGTTCCCACGCGCTGCGCAGAATCGTCACGTGCTTCACAATGGGCAATCCAACGGCAATGAAAAGAGACTTCATGATGTCTTTGTCCATGCCGGCGGCCGAGCCGAGCACGCCTGCGCCAACGTAGGGAATGTCGGCGAGTTCGAGCAAGCCTTGGATAGTTCCGTCTTCCCCGAACGTGCCGTGAAGCACGGGAAAAATCACATCGACGTTGATGGCGCGATCGCTGGCACGGCGCAAATGCGAAGAGTCAGTCTGGAATGGAACAAGGCCATCCTGCCGATGAACCGGCTCGGGCGGCACAACGACTGCTTCTCCGCGAGCCAGCACCGCGGCAGGCTCGGTGATCTCCGGATCGCCCGCCCGCAAATGCCTCGGCTCAATCACCAGCTTGCCCTCAAGCAGACTTTGTGCATCATCCGCAGTCAGCCAGCGGCCTTCTTTGGTGATGCCGATGGGCACGACATCGTACTTTTCTTTGTCGATGGCGTTTAGAACCGATGCAGCTGAGAGCAGCGAGACTTCATGCTCGCCGCTGCGTCCGCCAAAAAGAATGCCAACTCGAAGCTTCTTCATAGTGTTCAAAGCGCATTTACGCCGCCATGTTTCCGCTCTATTTTCCGAGGAATTCGAGCAACGCCTTGTTGAACTCGGCGGGTTTTTCAATCTCCGGTATGTGGCCGCATTGTTCGATGACAACCATTGTGGCTCCATGAATTCCATCGCGCAATTTCTCGGCGCTCGTTAGAGGAATCAATTCGTCATTGCTTCCCCACAGAACCAGCGTGGGGGCATGTATCGAAGAAAGCTTTTTGTCTTCGAACTGGTTCTCGGCTGTGATACCCGCCAATATCCGTTGAATCGTATAACCGTCGTTGTTGCGGATGCGGTTGAGAAACACCCGCTCAACAAACGCATCTGTCACTAATTTCTTGTCGTAGAAAAGGGATTCGAGCATCATTCGTGTGGCCCCCAGCGAAGCCGGATTCAAGTTGACAACTGCGCTTCCCGGTTGCCAGGGAATGCCGCCGGAGTCCACGAGAACTAATTTGTCAACCATCTCGGGATGGGCTGCGGCGAACTCAATCGCGATCCAACCGCCCAGCGAGTTGCCGATCAGAGTCGCCCTGCTTATATGCTGGCCCTGCATGAATGCATAGAGAAAATCCGAGAACGTAGCGATCCGGTAATCGAGCAAGGGCTTGTCCGATTGACCAAAGCCGATCTGATCGATGGTGTAGACGTGATACTTGGGGGCGAGTGCGGCGAACGTCGGCATCCAGATTTCTTTTGCCGCGCCTAGTCCGTGCAGGAGTATAACTTCCGATCCGTGCCCGCCCTCGAAATAATGCATGTTCTCGCCGAAAACGGAGGCAACTTTCTGCGGCGGCAATTCTGCCTGATTTTGTGACAATGCGATGGTAGTGCACGCCAGGCACGTAGTTAAGAGAACGGCGCAACGGAGAGGAGTGTTCATTCTCAATCTCATTCAATTCGCAACGTTTATAAAATTTTCTTTCCAAACGCCGATAGAGCCAGCTCCACCGCCAAATCCGCCGTGCGATTGTGCTCATCGATCACCGGATTAACCTCAACGATCTCGAAGCTCACCATGCGTCCATGGTCGGCGATGATTTCCATAGCGAGGTGTGCTTCGCGGTAAGTTGCGCCGCCGCGCACAGGAGTTCCCACGCCGGGCGCGTCTTCGGGGTCGATCCAGTCCATATCCAGCGAGATGTGATAGCCTGCGGTGCCGCGTCCGGCAATGCGCAGGGCCTCTTCCATAACAGTTCTCATGCCGCGCTCGTCGATGTCGCGCATGGTGAAGACCCCGATGCCTGCGCGGCGCACGTTTTCTTTTTCAATCGCGTCGATGTCGCGCACGCCAACCAGCACACAATTTTCCGGTCTAACCTTAGGAGAGAAATCATAGATATTGCCTAATTCTGCTGGCCCGAGGCCCATGAGCGCGGCGAGTGGCATGCCGTGGACGTTGCCGCTGGGAGAACTTTCGGGCGTGTTGATGTCAGTGTGGGCGTCGATCCAGATGAGGCCAATGTGCTGGTTCTGCCGGCGATAAAATTCCGCCACTCCAGAAACCGTGCCGGCCGCCATCGAGTGATCGCCGCCGAGCGCCAGAGGAATTTTCCCAACCTCGAGTGTCTTGAGCACCAGCTCGGCTTCCTTGGTGCAGGTGGCCGTGATCTCCTTTAAATACTTTGCGTGCGTGTCGCCTTCTTTTTTCTGTTCGGGAATGGCAACGGGCACGTTGCCGCCGTCTTCGACTTGATGTCCAATCGCTTCGAGCCGTGCTTCGAGTCCCGCGACGCGAACGGCCGAAGGCCCCATGTCAACGCCGCGCCGCGACTGGCCAAGATCAAGAGGAACGCCGATCACGCGAATCTTCTTTGGGATAATGGCTGTTGCAGTGGTCATATTATTTTGCGATTGGGCGATCGGGCGAATGAGTGATTGAAAACCGAAAACCGCCCCTAATCGCTCAATTGCAAATCGCCCAATCACTCAATTACGGATAAAGTCTGTAGAGCATTCTCGGGAACGGAATCGTTTCCCGCACGTGCTCCAGGCCACAGATCCACGCGACAGCGCGCTCGATGCCCATGCCGAATCCGCTGTGGGGCACGCTGCCGTACTTCCGCAGATCGAGATACCACTTGAACGCCGACTCTGGCAAGCCATGCTCGTGAATGCGCTGCATAAGCAATTCGTACGACGCCGTACGCTGCGATCCGCCAATGATTTCCCCGTAACCCTCGGGTGCGAGCACATCCACACACAACGCCAACTCAGGCCGCTGCGGATCAGGCTCCATATAGAACGCCTTCACCTTCGCCGGATAGCGGTGCACCATCACCGGCTTGTCGAATTGCGAAGAAAGATAAGTCTCATCGGGAGAGCCAAGATCGCCGCCCCACTCAAACTTCGTTTCCAGCGCGCCTTTCGCATGTCCCTCCTGAAGCATCTTGACCGCATCGTCATAGCTGAGTCGCGGAAACGGCGGCTCGATTTTTTCCAGCTTCGAGATGTCGCGGCCGATCATCTGAAGATCGGCGCGGCGGCGTTCGAGGCAGCGCTTCACCATGAAGCTGATGAACTCTTCGGCGAGAATCATCAGGTCATCGAGCCCGGCGTATGCGATTTCCGGCTCGACCATCCAGAACTCAGTGAGATGACGACGCGTCTTTGACTTCTCTGCACGAAACGTCGGGCCAAACGAATAAACCTTGCCCAGAGCCACCGCCGTCGCTTCGATGTAGAGCTGGCCGGACTGCGTCAGGTACGCTTGCTGCTCGAAGTAATCCACGGGAAAAAGCGTTGTTGTACCCTCGCAAGCCGCCGGGGTGATAATCGGCGGATCGGTCAGAACAAATCCGCGATCATCCAGAAAATCACGCACAGCTTTGATAATCTCGGCGCGCACTCGCAAAATCGCAGCCTGCCGCTGCGAGCGCACCCATAGATGCCGGTGCTCCATCAAAAATTCGGTGCCGTGCTCCTTGGGCGTGATCGGATAGGGATCGGACTCGGGCACGCGCTGCACGACCTGCACGTTCGAAACGTCAAGCTCATATCCGCCGGGCGCGCGCTTGTCGGCGCGGACTTTACCTTCGACAATGACGCTCGACTCCTGCGTCAGCGTCTTCACCGCCTCGAACACCTCTGGCGTGACGGCGTTCTTGGGAACCACTCCCTGAATTACACCCGAGCCATCGCGAAACTGCGGGAACAGCAGCTTCCCGCTCTCGCGCAGGTTGTAAAGCCAGCCGCGAATGGTGACGGACTGGCCTTCGTGCTTGCCGACTTCAGCGATGGTAGTTACAGGTGCTGACATAGAAAATCGTCGAACCGCCGAGCGCGCGAAGATGGCCGAGAAAGATTCATGTCTGTTGTAACTGTGACCGCGCGCCGTTATCGAAATCTACGATCCTCGGCGTTCTCTGCGGTCCCGGCGATGAGAGCCTTACGCCGTTTCAAGTTTCTCAAATGCCTCTGGCAGCTTCTCCAGCGGATTCACTTTTTCGTCGCCTTCCAGTTCCAGCAGCAGCGCCGGTTTCTGCGGCGCCGAGCGCAACAGTTCCATGGCTTCTTTCCAGTCGATCGTTCCTTCGCCCGGCCACAAGTGCGAATCCTGAACCTTCTTATTATCGTGGATATGCGTCGAGCAAACCTGTTTGCGCAGAATCTCGAAAGCCTCGCTGACTGAGCTCATGATGTGCGCGTGGCCGAAATCGAAGCAGATGCCGACGTCATCGAAATGCCCGGTATGGATGATTTCCAGCAATTTTTCCGGCGTCGAAAGCTCGTTGGGAATATTTTCCAGCAGCAGGCGCACGCCCAGCGGTTTGGCGAACGCACGCAGGTGTTCGATCGAGGTCATCGCCGACTCGAATTTCTTCTCGCTGAAAGTTTCGTTCGGCAGCCCAAGATGCTGGATCAGAAATCGAAACGGAATTTGCTCGGCTATTTCGAGAGCGCGCTTGACTTCGTCCATGGCATCGACCAGGCCGGCGCGATCGGTCGAAACAAGGTTGATCGGAGGCGAGCCCGTGCGTCCCCATTCGTAATCGGAATAAAGTGGTGAGTGCACTGAGTTCAACGGAATGCCGCTGCCGCGAAACCAGTCGGCAATCTCGCGCAGATGCGCCTTGCGATTCGCGTAGTCGAGATGCTGTCGCGCCGCAAAAATTTCGATCGCCTGCACCCCGCTGCGCGCCAAGCCGTCAAGAATGCCCGGGTGCAGCCGCTCTTTCACATATAAATAGGTTGAGACTGCTCTTACCATGATTTTCCTTGCGGAAATTGTTGACTGTTGATTTTTGATTGCTGGTTTGAAAACCTGCTTTGCGCCTCAAGGTATTTCAATCAGCAATCAGGAAATCAACAATCAGCCAATTCTCAATATCCCACTGCCTTTCCTGAGTTCCGTCCATCGCTGGCGCCCAGCCGCTCGCCGGTTTTTTCGTCAATGGCAATGCACTCGGCGTCGCTCCAGTAGCCTTCGCTGCCATCCGCCTTCAAGCCGTACTGCACGTGATATCCCATGTTTTGCAGCGCGAGCACCGTATCCGGAGAGAACCACTTTTCAACATTCAGCACATCAGGCACCCACTGATTATGAAAGCGCGGAGCGTTCACCGCTTCCTGAATGTTCATTCCATAATCGACTACACCCATCAAAACGTTCGCGACAGTTGTAATGATTTTCGAGCTGCCGGGCGATCCCAGCACCATCACAGTCTTGCCATCATGAACAACGATGGTCGGGGTCATCGACGAAAGCGGACGCTTGCCCGGGCCGATGGCATTCGCCTCGCTTTGGATGAGCCCGTCAGCATTGGGAACGCCGGGCTTGGCAGTGAAGTCGTCCATTTCGTCGTTTAGCAGGAACCCTAATCCATCCGCAGTCACGCGCGACCCGAACCAGTCGTTGATCGTGGTCGTGACCGCCACTGCATTGCCGTCCGGATCCACAACAGAATAATGCGTTGTATGCTGCGATTCGTGAACTGGGCTCGGCTGTGGATGTGTAGCAGCGTACTGCTCGAGCTCGCTGAAAATCGCAGGCCGCGTCAGTTCTTTGCTCTGACTGGCATGGTCAGGGGCAATCGACTCACGCCAGGCAGCCGCATATCTCTTGTCGATGAGCTGGGAGACGGGGATTTTCGAAAAATCAGGATCGCCGAGGAACTCAGCCCGGTCAAAGAACGCTCGCCGGAAGGCTTCCGTCGTGAAGTGAATCGACTGCGCCGAGCGGTCTTTCATCGCGGCCAGATCGTATCCTTCCAGAATGTTGAGCGATTCGATGAGCACCGTTCCGCCAGAGGAGGGCGGCGGGGCGCCGATGATTTCATACCCGCGATACGTGCCACGTACCGGCTCCCGTTCTTTGACTCCATAATGCGCAAGATCATCAATGGTGATCAGGCCACCGCTTCTTTGCATGGACTGGGCCAGCTCCCGTGCAAGCGCCCCATGATAAAAATCGTCGGGCTTGGCAGCAATGCGCTCCAGAGTACGCGCCAGGTCGGGCTGGCGAAAAATTTCCCCGGATTGGTAGTAATTCCCGTCACGCTGAAACACTCGCCGGGATTCAGGAAATTCGGCCAGATGTTTGTCGTGCAAATCCTTCGCTTCTCCCCAACTCAACGAATATCCCTCGCGTGCCAGTCGAATTGCCGGCGCCATCACTTGCTTCAGCGTCAGCTTGCCGTATTTCTGCTCGGCGTAAACCATGCCCGCGACCGATCCCGGCACGCCGATGGATTTGTATCCGATTTCACTGGCACCGGGAATCACATTGCCCTGCGCGTCGAGATACATATTGGCGCTCGCCGCCGCGGGAGCCTTCTCGCGATAGTCGATGAAGTGCGTTGTACCGTCAGCCATGCGGATGAGCATGAATCCGCCGCCGCCGATATTCCCCGCTGGCGGATGAACGACCGCAAGGGCGAAGCCGGTTGCAACCGCGGCATCGATCGCATTTCCGCCACCCTGCATGATTTCGATTCCAGCGCGCGAGGCGAGTGCGTGAATGCTGACCACCATGCCATGCTGTGCGTGCACAGGCTGGACAGCGCCCGCGGCCACTCGCATGGCCAAGGCGGCAATCAGCAGCCAAATCAATGGTTTGTGCCGGAATCGCATCAAAGGATCGAAAGTGTTTGAAAGGCGAACCCTTGAGGCTAGCCGAGGGTAGCAAGGGGAGTCAAATCGGCTGCGGCCAAAACTTTCTGCGGCACAAGGCCAAGGGACAGCGTAGCGAAAATCTTGCCGCCAATCTTGAAGCAGAGGCCTTCACCTCACTGCTGATTTTCCGTGGCCTGCGGAAGAGCCATGCAAAGTGCGCGAATTCTGTCCACATCCATAGCGTTCAATTCTGAATCGCAAGTATCCGGCTGCAAATCAAAATCTGCATAAAGGAGCTTTCATATGCAGACCCGCACTCTCGGCAATTCCGATCTTCAAATCACTCGCGTAGGTTTCGGCGCCTGGGCAACTGGCGGTTCGGGCTGGCAGTTTGCCTGGGGATCTCAGAACGACAACGACTCCATCGCCGCCATTCACCGCGCCCTCGAACTTGGCGTCAACTGGATCGACACCGCCGCTGTCTACGGCCTCGGTCACTCGGAAGAAGTAGTCGCACGCGCGCTGAAAAATTGGTCTGGGCTTCGGCCTTACGTGTTCACGAAATGCGGCCTGCGCTGGGACGCTCAGGGCAACATACAGAAAGTTCTCAGCCGCGACTCAATCCGCCAGGAAGTTCAAGACAGTCTGCGCCGCCTCGCCGTTGATGTGATCGATCTCTATCAAATTCACTGGCCGCCTGATCCTGACTCTCCGGCGCTCGAAGAAGGATGGTCGACCCTAGCCGATCTGAAGCGCGAAGGCAAGGTGCGCTGGATCGGAGTTTCCAATTTCAACGCGCAGCAGCTAAAGCGCGCCCAGAAGATCGCTCCGGTTACATCGTTGCAGCCTCCGTATTCGCTGATTCACCGTGAGGTTGAGAATGAAATCCTGCCCTATTGCTTACGCGAAAACATCGGCGTGATTGTCTATTCGCCGATGGCCTCGGGGCTGCTCACCGGCGCCATGACCCGCGACCGTATCGCGCGCCTGCCAAAAGACGATTGGCGCAAGGCTCATCCCGATTTTACCGAGCCGAATCTCTCCCGCAACCTGGCGCTGGTCGAACAACTGCGCGAGATTGCCCGCCGCCATAATCGGACTGTCGGCGAAGTCGCGATCGCCTGGACGCTGCACAATCCCGCAGTTACCGGCGCGATCGTTGGCGCGCGCAATGCGAAACAGGCAGAAGAAGTGATGCGCGCTGGCGATTTCCGGCTGAGCG
Source organism: Candidatus Sulfotelmatobacter sp. (assembly GCA_030041215.1). Classification (GTDB taxonomy): domain Bacteria; phylum Acidobacteriota; class Terriglobia; order Terriglobales; family Acidobacteriaceae; genus Sulfotelmatobacter. The sequence goes on from JASHOH010000058.1 coordinate 35,255, forward strand.
ATGCCGAGTTCAACCAGATCGAAGAATTCCTGACTGAAGCCGCCGCATGAAACACTATTGGTGGCGCCATTCTCTAGCCGACTGTTGCGCGGGCATCTCACCCGCGCATCTGGCTTCCGAATGCGACTTACACTTGTTCTCTCGCCTCGGCCAGCAACACCTTGACATCCAATTTTTTCTTGTTTCGATAGACGGTCACCTTCACCGTGTCGCCGGCGCGGTGGTTGTTCATGATCTGCGAGAGATCGTTTTCATCTTCCACTTTCTGATCGTCGATCGCGATAATCAAATCTCCTCCAAGCATGATCGGAGTGTTGCCCAGGTACGCGCGCTCGTGGCCGCCGCGCAGTCCGGCCTGATCAGCCGCACCCCCTGGTACGACCTGGATGATCAGCAATCCGTAGTCAGCGGGCAGGCCCATTTCGTCGGCCAACTCAGGGCTGATCGGGATGGTTCTAACCCCCAGCGCCGGGCGCCGCACGCGGCCTAGCGTCACTAAATCATTGAGCACTGCCTTTGCGGTATTGATTGGAATAGCAAAACCGATACCCGCGTTCTGGTTCACGCTGGAGAGAATCATCGTGTTGATTCCGATGACTTCGCCGTGATAGTTCATCAGCGGACCGCCAGAATTCCCCGGATTAATCGCAGCATCGGTCTGAATGGCCTCGTCAATGGTCGCGCCATTCGGCTCACGCACGGGACGGATCGAGCTCACTATGCCGTTCGTCATGGTCCCCGCCAAGCCAAACGGATTGCCGATGGCATACACCTTCTGTCCTACTTGCAAACGCGATGAATCGCCGAGCACGGCAGGAACCAGATCGGGCGCCTTGATCTGAATTACAGCCAGGTCGTGGGCCTGGTCCGTGCCTACGATGGTGGCCTTGTATTTCTTGCGATTGTGCAGTGTCACCTCGACCTGCCGCGCGTCGGCGATGACGTGGTAGTTGGTGAGAATGTGACCTTCTTTATCGATAATGAATCCGGAGCCTTGGCCTTCCTGCGGCACAAGGCCATAGAAAAAATCGAAGGTCATAGCGCGCGACGTGACGTTCACCACCGACGGAATATTTTTGCGGTAGACAACAATGTTGTTCTGCTCTTCGCTGTCGAGCGGCTGGTTGCCCGCGGCTTCGGTGATCTCCACTTCCGCCGGACGAGAGATCCAGTTCACCGGATTCGCGCCGGCAAGCTTGCCATTTGAACGCCAAGTGGTGAAGTAGAAGAACGCCCCGGCCAATACCAACGCCAATAGAACAGGTCTTAGGACTTTCACTTTCATAAGAGCACACCTCAAGGCCGCTTTCGCCCCCAAAGCAATATGGAAACTGGCCTATTAAGTTCTACGTCTGATTCTAAACAATCCGAAAGATTTTTATGGGACAGACCGGGCCCGCGTTGTGCAACTGTCAGGCGCACGGTGCAATGCGGCAAGCCTCTATTCGATCTGCCCTGTTCGCGTGGCGTGAATGAAATCGGTATAGGCGGGTGTTTGGCCGCCAGCCCGCACCTGGCTGGCGATCTGCCCGCGATGATACGCGGAATGCATTACGACGTGGGTCAAAATGTCCTGCACGTTGCTGATCAAGGACTCGCCTCTGCTGTTTTTGTAGTTGATTTTCTCCGCCAGCCGCGCAGCAGTGAGCTGTTCGAAAAATTTCCGCCATTCTTGTTTCAAGTCTGCGATTTGCATTTCGCACTGTTCGAAACTGGAATCCGGCCATACGGCCACGCTTTGCGGCTGGCTGAGAATTCGTTCAAGCCAGAGCCTCTCTGCCGAGAGAATGTGCGCCAGTAGTTGCCGAGAACGCAATGTGTCGCCATCGCTTTTTTCAGCGCAGTGAGCACTTCGCGATTGGCCCATTCATCGTAGGCAAATTGCCGTCGTAAATGTTCGAGCAGTTCCATAGCAGGATTAAACCCAACAATTATCTCCAAGCTGGACTTTATTTTCACTCGGCGACGATTTGCAAAATTCCCGGCTACCCTCGTGGGAATCAGGAACGAAATACTCTCTATAGATTCACCAGCATTTCATATCGCTTCCGGGAAAATTAGCGGATTAATTTCTAACTGCGGAGTTCGACGATACCGTTTCTCCGGCCGTTAATTGTTCAAGGATGCCGCGAAGCGCGCGCAGCACCTCCTCGGCAGAGGTCGCCTTCAATACAAACCTCAGCATCCCATCCGGCGTGAACTGCGCCCCGCGTTGAGAAGACACGAAACGAGCCAACTGCTCGGGATCGACAGCGGCGTTCTGCGCAAACTTCAATGTCACGTTCTCGCGCTTGCGCTCAATTGCGTTCACCCTAACTTTAATGGACAACAACTTGAGCGAGGCGTAGTCGAACAGATTGCGAACCGCAGGAGGCGGCGGGCCGTAGCGGTCCTGCATTTCGGCGGCAACATCGGCAAGTTGTGACTCTGTTTCGACGCGCGCGACGCGCTTGTACATTTGCAGCCGCTGATTTTCCTCGGGGACATAATCGGCCGGAATCCGGATGTTGAGGCCCAGATTGAGCTGTGTTTCGGCTTCTTCCGGAGCGGCTTCGCCTTTCATCTCGCGGACGGCGCGTTCGAGCATTTGCGTGTAAAGCTCGAAACCGACGGCTTCGATGTGTCCGCTTTGTTCTCCGCCGAGCATGTTGCCTGCTCCGCGAAGTTCGAGATCGAGAGCGGCGATCTTGAATCCGGCACCGAGATCGGAAAATTCCTTCAGCGCAGCGAGTCGGCGGCGGGCGACCGGTGTGAGTTCAACTTCGGCGGGAAGCATCAGATAAGCGTACGCGCGGCGATTGGACCGGCCTACGCGCCCGCGAAGCTGATAAAGCTCTGACAATCCTAACCGATCGGCACGGTTGATCAGAATCGTGTTGCACAAAGGAATATCGAGCCCATTTTCGATGATGGTCGTCGAGACCAGAATGTCCGCTTCGTGATGCATGAACTTCAGCATCACTTTTTCCAGTTCTCCTTCCGACATTTGTCCGTGGCCAACGATGATGTGCGCTTTCGGTACCAGCGCCTGAATCTTTGCCGCGATTTCCCAGATCGTATCGACGCGGTTGTGCACGAAATAAACCTGGCCGCCGCGTTCGAGTTCCTGCTCAATGGCCGACTGAATCAGTTTTTCATCCCAACTGGCGACCACGGTTTGAATGGCCATGCGGTCTTTGGGCGGAGTCTCGATCACGCTCATGTCGCGCAGGCCGACGAGCGACATGTGCAGCGTGCGCGGAATCGGCGTGGCCGACATCGTAAGCACGTCGACCTGTTTGCGCATCTGCTTGATCCGCTCTTTATGGCGCACGCCGAAACGCTGCTCTTCATCGACGATGAGCAGGCCGAGGTCTGAGAACTTGATGTCCTTTGAGAGGATGCGGTGCGTGCCAATGAGTACGTCGATCTTGCCAGCTTCGGTTTTTTGCAGAATCTCTTTTTGCTGCTTCGGATTCCGAAAGCGGCTGATCATTTCAATGGAGACCGGAAAGGGCGCGAAGCGCTGCTTGAAAGTCTCGTAGTGCTGGAAGGCAAGCACTGTTGTAGGCGCGAGGACCGCAACCTGCTTGTTGTCGCTGACAGCCTTGAACGCCGCCCGCATGGCGACTTCGGTTTTGCCGTAGCCGACATCCCCGCAGAGCAGGCGATCCATCGGCTGGGGGGTCTCCATGTCGCGCAAGACGTCTTTGATGGCCTGTGCCTGATCTTCCGTCTCAGTGAATTCGAACGCATCCTCAAACTCTCGGAACCATTCGTTGCCCGGCGGGAATGCGTGTCCGGCGGCCATTTTGCGCGCGGCATAGAGCTTGAGCAGCTCGTCGGCCATATCTTTCATGGCCTTACGCACGCGCGCCTTCGTCTTTGACCAGGCCTGCGTGCCCAGATGACTCAGCGCGGGCTTAACGCCTTCGGAAGAGCGGTACTTCTGAACAAGATCAAGCCGAGTCAGTGGGACATACAAACGCGCTGCTTCGGCAAACTCGAGCAGCATGAACTCGGCGGGACCGTCGCCGTGATTGATTTCCTTCAATCCTTCATACTGGCCGATGCCGTGCTCGACGTGAACGACATAGTCGCCGACCTGAAGATCGCGGAAATCAGAGAGAAACGCGGATACCTTCGATTTCAATCGTTGCGGACGGGAGCCGACTGCTTCCGATTCATCGAAAAGATCGCGGGAACCAAAAATTGCCAGATTCGCTTCAGGCAACAAAACACCATCTGGGACGTATGCGATTGCCAGCGTGGTGGCATGAACTTCGCCGGCAAAGTAGCTGGTTTCATCGGCGTAGCTTTCTCCGCTGCGCGTGCGACTGCCCAGCCTGAATGAAACGTTGTACTCGGTGAAGATGTCGGCGAGGCGCTCGACTTCACCAACATTGGGGACGACAAATAGCACGCGCTTGCCCTCGCCGGTGAGCTTCTGTACTTCATCGAGCATTACGGGAACCGCGCCGTGAAAACGAGGCGACGGTTGGGTGAGGAACGAAATCGCGTCTTGATCTTGTTCGATACCGCGCGTGATGTCGAGATGTTCGACATTAGCGCCCGGCAGCGCGGCGGTCTTTTGCCACCACGCATCTGGCACGAGGTAAAGATCTTCAGGACGCACAAGATTTCCTACTCCACTCCGCTCATGCGCTTCGCCGACGCGAGTCCAGAATCGGTCGAACTCCTGGTGAAGTTGATCCGGTTCGTCGAGCAGGACCGCGGCACGCGGAAGAAAATCGAAAATTGTGCTATTGGCGCCGGCGACTGGCGAATAGAACTCCCAGCCGGGAAAAACGTTCACACCGCCAGCGCGTACGGCGGCTTCGACGATCTCCTCATTGCCCGTAACACGCTTGCCGCTCAAACGCGTGTGAATGGCGCCAAGCAGATCCTCTCTGACTGGAGTTTCGGTGAGCGGAAGCAGCAGCGCCTCATCCACGGGATTCGAAGACCGCTGCGAACCCGGATCAAATTTGCGAATTGATTCCGCTTCGTCCCCGAAGAACTCGATGCGCAACGGCCGATCAGCTTCGGGCGAATAAACATCGAGAATGCCTCCGCGAACCGCGTACTGGCCGGGCATTTCGACCACGTCGGCCGAGGTATAACCAACCGTATTCAAGTGCGCGAGCAGGGCCTCAAGATCGAAAGATTCGCCGCGGCGAATCGTTCGCGCCAGATCAGTGTAGTAATCGGCCGAACGAAGGCGGATTGCCGTTGCTGCAAGCGGCGAAACCACAATCGAGGCCGCGCCGGTCGCGATCTTCCACAGAGCGGTAGCCCGCTCTTCCTGAAGCTCGGGATGAGGAGAAAGATTCTGGAATGGCAGTACATCACGCGCAGGCAACGAGATGATCGAGTCAGAATCGCAGGCGGCGGTGAGTTCACAGAAGCCGCGCAGGACGGGAACAATGTCGTCCACCGTGCGGTTGTCATTGACTACGAAAATGATCGGCCGCCCAGCGGCGCGTTGCAAAAGCACAAGCAACAAGGCTTTCGCAGTGGAGGCGAGGCCAGAGACACGAATACGCCCCGTGCCCTCCTTCAGACGGGAGGCTGCACGCGTAAAGGCGGGAAGAGTTTCCACGTCCGCGAAGAGTTCACGGACGAAGGGAAGAAGCATGCAAGAACAATTTTATCAGGTGATCTGGGAACTGGATGCTAATGTCCCACGTCACCCAAAAGAGGCGGCACGTCGGCACCCAAAGGGAACGGCTGGCATGGGAATGCGCAAAGACTAGTCTCGCAACAGCGGCCGTGTTAGGCAAGTTGGCCCACCGCTGCCGTTGATGCAAAGTTCACTTCCGGGGAAAGTCAGCACTTCGAATCCCGCACCGTGCAGGCGGGCGTTCGTTTTGGCATTCTCTTCCAACGCAAGCAGGCGATTGTTGCCAAGCCCCAGAACATTGCAGGCGAGCGTATCGCGCTCGGCATAATCGATTTCGATAAACCGGAACCCGCGAGACTTGAGCAGTTCGACAGTTTCAACCGCAAGCCACGGTAAGTCTACGAGCGCAGTTTTCTCATCGAGAAGGCTTATCAACGACATCAAATGCAGACACTGAGAAGGGCCCGCGCCATAGGGCAGCGGGGCGATGAGAACCTTGATCTGGTTGCGAGCAAGAATCTCGCGCATTTGCTGAATGCCTGCGGCATTGGTGCGGTAGCCATGACCGATTAGCAGAGTCTTCGAATCGAGCCAGAGGATGTCTCCCGCTTCGGCTGTGCCGGGCGCGACAATTTTGGCCAGCGTGAGGATTCCGAAGCGCAGGCAAAACGAAGCCTGATGCCGGGCTTCAAAAACGCGATTCGCTTTGCCTGGGCGAAGAGCAATCAGTCCGAAGTCGGTCGGCAGCGATGCATCGTGAGCATATACGGCGTCGAGCGACAGTTCGTGCGACGGAGCAAGCTCGATGACTTTGGCACCAGCGTCCGCGAGTCGATGGCAGAGCGCATCGTGCTGGGCCTGCGCAGTCTCGAAAACGGGGGCATGGGAAAATCCAAGATCGCGCCAGCGCGCAGCATATTCGGGACGGTTCCAGCCAGCGGCTCGCGGAGAGCAGACCAGAACCCGCCGCAGGGGGTCGACCATGGAGTGACCATTGCTCGGTCTTACGAACTCGGAAACCCTTTCGATGGTCTCTGGCATTGACGCTCCCCGGACTCTTGCAACTGGACTTCTGGGCGCCGGGAACTAAGGATCCATTATCGCAAAGGAAGCTAAGAGTCGCGCTAGAACTCGACGTGCGCGCGAAGTGAACCGACGAAAACCGGGCCGCGGTCGCGATTGTAACCGGGATTATTGACGTGCTGCAGGTCAGGGGCGATATAGATGCCGCGCCAGATGTGGAGAGTGTAATAGCCCTCGACTATATTTTCGCGGCCGTAGTTGAGCCTGCCATCGCCCAGAAGGAATCCATAGCCCCCATCGGCAAGGTAGGTTTGATGGTCCTTTGAGATGGCATTGCTTACGGCGGCAAAGCCGGCGCGGTCCTGCTTGCGATGCCACCAAGACCCATTCGCCCCTATACCTCCAGAGACGGTCTGCCCGACCTCTGTGAATTCGAATGATTCAGTTTTGTCATTATTCCACCCAAAGCGGGCGTAGGCCGTCAGATGGCGCGTGAGCGCCTGCTCTGTGTTGAAGCCAAAACCATACTTGCGCGTGATGTGCCAGGGATGGGCGGTGATTTCTGGAATGGGTGTGAGTCCGGCTTCGTAATTGGCAATCGCGTCGCGGTAGATTCCCATATTTGCGTAATTGGTGTACGCCAGTATGCGGATCGCTCCCGGCTTGTGCGGAAGAAAACCCCGGCGCAGTTCGTACTGCCAGTTCTCCGAATGCGCTTCCCAGGGCTTCCACACCAGATCAATTCCATTGGCGATCTTGGACATAAGCGCCTCAACGAAACGAAATCCCCAGTTGCGGTCTTCATAATCGGCGACGAATCCAACCGTGTAACCACGAGTGTCGGCAGCGTAGTCCCAGCCGCCATTGGCATCGACGGTCCAGTTCATGAATTGAAAGTGGGTGTCAGAACCAACGGAGTTCTGATCGAGAAAATCCGGCAGGGTGAATTTTCCGAAGCGGAGCTCCAATCGGCGCCGAGGCAATTCTGGAAACAGCGAAAAAGCGTTGCGGTCGTTCTCGATCCTGTCTTTGCTCAGCGCAAATACTTTGTGGATCATTCCCCGCGCCAGGTAGGGAGCAGTGCTCAAGGGTGTACCTTCGCCGGGAATGCGAACAACATCCAGATTGGTAATTCCGGCCAGACCAACGGAGTTGCTGATTCCCGCTCCGGCAGCATCCTCGACGTCTGCTAAAAACTCGAGCGAACTGTTCACGCGCACGCCGGTATACAGCGTCATGACCCGTGAGGTCGCCTTTTCATAGATGGGCCTGAGACTGTTTTTTCCACTGTAGGGTGCGTGAAAGGGCGGATGCACCTGAAAGATAAAATTCGCTTGCCCTGACACCCAGAAGCGCGTGTCCTTGAGTTGAGGCAACATCGTCTCGGGACCTTCGTCGTCGGCCTGGCCCACCGGATCCTCTGGCGATTGTTCTGCCGAAGCTTGCGGGTTGGACTGCGCCTCCAGCTGCGACATGCCTGATTTGGACGAAGCAGCAGCGTCGGCCTGCTGCGCACGCGCAGGCAAGGAGCAACCTAGACCGGTCATAGACAAAAAAAACAACCATATTGCGGCCTTCTGGCCAATTCTGCGATCAGAGGATTCGATCACGGAGTGGGGTCTGTATAAGGACGTGCCACGCATGCTTTTGAAAATGTATTTCATTTTCACAGTCCCCACTCTAAGTCGATTTCGTGCTCAAGGTTTGCAGTTACCATCCATTGTGACATCGGTCGCGCAGGAGGAGTTCAGGCTTTGTGGTCATGCCGCAGGTGGGTTGTTTTCCGCGCGGTTCTATCCCATCAGGGCTGCTTTGCCTCTATTGTTAACGCTAATATACCATTATCAGTTAACTATAATTAAGTATATCTGCGCCTCGAATTGAGGATGCCCGCAAAATTGCGTCCCGGGCAATCCTCAATACAAGCCTGAGCAGCATCGGTTAAGAGGAGATTACTAGCCGATCCCGCTCTAGCTGCCGTCGGCTCGAAGCCACTCGGCACGAAGCCGGCGGCTGCCATCTTTGTCGGTGACCACGACCCAGTTCATGCGCAGCGGGTGCCGTGGCATCGTTTTTTTCGAAATCCACGGCTCCGCCGACACATAATGAACTACGCGCGCGACCTGGGTCGTCGCCATCGCCATTGGTTGTGCAAATACTGCGATGCAAGCCATTGTCGTGCCCTCCTTTCTCTAAATTCGAACCATTCGTTGGATGTTGGGCCGGCCGAAATTGCTGTAAAGAGTTCATAAAAGTTTCATGTTTGTAGCGAGTCTCCGAGTGCGCACAGCAGCAGCGAAAGCAACCTAATGTACTGCCCCCGGCGTGAACATAAGCGAAATACCGCCGGAGAGAAATGAAATTTACCTACATGATTTTCAGCAACTGCAGGGACAAAAGAGACAGGGGTGAGGCGAGAGGGCTGACGCCTATCGACTCACATCCGCCACTTCCATCGCCCAACAGACCCTCATTCTCCTGCAACCTTCTGCGCGCTGCTAGTATTCGTACATGTAGTGCGGCGGGCTTTTCTTCCGCCTTCAATACGTTTCTTATATGATACCCCCCTAGGGTACATGTCAAGCAAAAAATCGACGAAACGCAAAAATCAAATGCCTCGAGTTTCTTCGCGATCTCCGCGGATGTTCTTCCGCGCTCTGCGATTTAAGATTCTGAACACCGCTCGAGTCAACCGGTGGGAGTGGCAACGACTAAGACAAAAAGGACAGCTCGGAGCCCCCGAAGCTGTCCTGGAACCCTCCCGGTTAGAAGGGCAACTTTGATGACTCTAAGCTAGCTGTGCCATGTTGCAGAATGATGGCGAAATCGTAAATATCTGATGAATTTCCAGCCGCTGCTATAGTATTCGGTTGCTCAGAATACGTGGTCCGAGAGGAGAGACTCACGAGCGATCTGCATCATGAGTTCGCAGCAAGTGAGAGCATTCATGCCTTCCATGACCAGTCGAAAACTTGAGCAGTCGCGCCGTTTGCAGCAACGCGCCGAAAACCTGATTCCCGGCGGAGTCAACTCGCCGGTGCGCGCATTTAAATCGGTCGGCGGCGATCCGCCGTTCATTGTGCGCGGCAAAGGATCGCACGTCTGGGACGCCGACGAGAACGAATACATCGACTATGTTGGCTCCTGGGGTCCGCTGATTCTCGGCCACGCCGCGCCCGATGTGCTCGATGCAATCGTCAGCGCCGCCTGCAATGGTACGAGTTTTGGCGCCTCCACTCCTTCCGAGGCCGATCTGGCAGAGTTGGTGCTCGCTGCTTATCCTTCGATGCAAAAAGTTCGCTTCGTGAGCTCCGGCACCGAAGCGACTATGTCGGCGATCCGTTTGGCCCGGGCTTATACGAAGCGAAAGTACATTGTGAAGTTCGAAGGCTGTTATCACGGACACTCCGATGCGCTTCTGGTAAAAGCCGGCTCAGGCATTGCGACCCTCGGCATTCCCGGTTCGGCCGGAGTCCCCGAAGAATTTACCCAGTTCACACTGGCGCTGCCGTTCAACAACACCCATGCGGTCGAATACGCCTTCCAGAAATTCAAGCACCAGATCGCCTGCGTGATCGTGGAGCCGGTAGTGGGAAACATGGGATGCGTTCCCGCCGCCGACGATTATCTCGTCGCGCTGCGCCTCATCACGGAACGCGAAAAAGCGGTCCTGATTTTCGATGAAGTAATGACCGGGTTTCGCGTGGCCTATGGGGGAGCGCAGGAACTCTACAACATCCGGCCCGATCTCACGACCCTCGGCAAGATTATCGGCGGAGGCCTGCCCGTCGGCGCCTATGGCGGGTCGAATGAAATCATGAACCTGGTGGCGCCGCTGGGCCCGATGTATCAGGCGGGAACCCTTTCAGGCAATCCCCTGGCCATGGCCGCTGGGTGCGCCATGCTGAAGCGGTTGCGCGATCATAAAAGCGAAATCTATCCGCAGATCGACAAGCTCAGCCGCGAACTTGTAGAGGGCGTTGCAGCGGCGGCAAAAGACGCTGGCGTGCCGCTCTGTTACAACCGCGTTGGATCAATGTTTACCTGGTTCTTCACTGCCGGACCGGTGATCGACTGGGACTCAGCATCAAAATCAAACACCACCGCATTCGGAAATTTCTTTCGCGCCATGCTCGATCAAGGCATTTATCTGCCGCCATCACAGTTTGAAGCCGCATTCCTCGGCACCGCACACACGCAAGAAGATGTTCAACAGACAATTGCCGCTGCCAGGCTGTCGTTTGCGGCGGTGAAAGCTTAAGCAAGAGTCTGACACATTTAATCTGGACGCATTAGTCCCGCAGTAGCATCGATCAAAACAACAATCTGAGGCTGCGCCATGCTTGAACACCAGAAATGCTACTTCTGCGCATCCTGAATCAGCACTAGATCCGAAGGTGAGTCGCCGCGCACAAAAGCGAGGCTTTTGCCATCTTGCGACCACTGATAAGAATAAATCTTCAGCGCAGCAAAGTTCGTAATCTGACGGCCGGGTCCGCCGTCCAGCGGTTGCAGCCACAGATTGTCCACGCCTTTTTCGCGGATGGGATATACGATCCCTTTGCCGTCCGGGCTGAAGCGCAGCAGCCCCACATGCCGCGGGTCGAACTCAAAGGTGCGCAACACCGCACCCGATTCAAGAGAAACCAGCGAGATATTCGGCCTCTGCGCTTTGAAATCGTAGGTGCCGAGGACTGCGGTCTTCCCATCGCGAGCAATGTCGTAAGCGCTGTTCACTTCTGCAAAACCAGGGGCAAGTCGTTTCGGCTCGCCTCCGTCGATAGGCACTCTCATATAGGCATCGGCCGTCGCATCCACGAAGAAAACAGTCTTGCCGTCGGGCGAACACATAGGAAGTTGATCGCTCTTGCCGTTAGTGACCGGGCGCACTCCGGCTCCATCGGCTTCGCTGCGCCAGACGCTTAGCGACATGGTTTTCAACGTTCCCCGAGTAAAGATGACATGACCGTCGCTGCAACCCTGGGGACTGAAAGCCGCCGAGTCCTTTTCCGGGGTGATCACGCCTTTCACCGCGCCATCCGGACTTATGAAGCGAATGACGGGCAGCTGGTCGATGAGGAGCTTCCCGTCGCTGGTCCAGGAAACGCCCTGCGCTGGCTCTCCCGAAGTTATTTGTTTGACGTCAGAATAATCAGGCTTCTGGCCGGAACTCACATATACGTCCCGCACTGACTGGTGCATGACGGTGGCGATGGTTTTTCCGTCAGACGAAATGCTGGGGTTGGTATAGTCGTTCGTGTCGGCCGTAATGACACGAAATTTGCCATCCGGATAACTGATCAGGCCAAGTTGTTGGCGGGTGAAGTTCGTTTCCTGGTTGGAGTAAGTCACAGCCACGGCTTTTCCGCTGGGCAGCCACGCAAGGCTGAAGAATCCAGTATAGGGCGGACCCGGCGTGACCTTGCTATTCCCCGTGTTTGGGTCGATGGAAAGTACCGAAAACAAATTGTCTTTCGCGTGCTGGAAGTTAAGTCCGGCAATCGTCTTTCCATCCGGGGACCAGGCCACATCCACCAGGGGTTCGGCCATGGACCCAGTGAGAACGGCTTTTTCCTCCGTACCGTCCGCGTTGGCAATCACCACATAGTACTTGCCCGGTTGGGGGTCATTGGCCCGGCAAAAAACCAGGCGCTTTCCATCGGGAGAGAAACTGGGGGTGGTGTCGATATCCTTGATCAGAAGTTGGGGTGTTCCACCCAGCACGGGAATTCGATAGAGGTCGTACTCTCGCGATGCCGGCCCGCTGACCGGCTGCGTGTGCGAGTAATAGATATGACTCCCATCGGGAGAGAAGCGTAATGCCTGAAACTGCACGCGCTGCGGTTGAACGATCTGCACATTGCTTTCGCTGGAGAGATGCCGCAGCCACAAAGATTCATTGCCTTCGTTGTTCAGAACATACGCGAGATAATTCCCATCCGGAGACATGGCGCCAAGGCGGGCATTGTGAGTGCCGCTAATGCGGGTCATCTTCACATTCTGAAAAGGTAGGGCGCGGGCGGCAAAAAATAGGTTGTAAAACCCGAATCCGGCAGCCGCGACCAGCAGCAATACCATTACAGCCGATATCACCCCCAAGCTGGCTTTATGACGGCGCGCTGCCTCGGCCAGAGCTGCACTGCCGGATCCATGCTCGGCTCCTGACCTTACGGCTGATGCACCAACGGGCGCAGAATCCTGGGTCTGCACCCTGCCTGATTCTGAGTCCCGCTTCAGCCGCTTGAGATCGCTCCTGAGTTCAGCCGCCGATTGATAACGCAGCTCACGATCTTTCTCCAGCAGTTTGCTGATGATGTCCTCGAGCTTCGGCGGAACTGCCGGATTCAACCGCATAGGCGGCACAGGAGTGCGATTGAGTAGGCCGTCGAAGATCGTGGCCGAAGTTTCTCCCGGAAACGGCAAGGCTCCTGTCGCCATTTCATACAGCACGGTCCCGAAGGAAAACAGATCAGTGCGCGCATCGAGTTCCTTGCCGCGGGCCTGCTCCGGCGACATATAAGCGACCGTGCCCACCGCCGAGCCGGGGCTGGTGAGATACTCCTGGCTGTCGATAGTAGCGGCAGTGGGCGCAAGTGACACCGGCTTGGGTCCGAGCGCAACTTTGGCCAACCCGAAATCCAGGATCTTTGCGTTGCCGCGCTTGGTCACAAAAATATTCGCAGGCTTGATGTCCCGATGAACGATGCCTCCGGTGTGCGCGGCGTCAAGCGCATCGGCGACCTCGATCGCCAGCGACAGCAACGTTTCCATCTCCAACGGGCGCCCAGCAATGAGATGTTTCAACGTGACGCCTTCCAGATACTCCATCACGATGAAGGTCTGGCCATCCTGTTCGTCGATTTCGTGAATGGTGCAAATGTTGGGATGGTTGAGCGCGGAAGCCGCCTTGGCCTCGCGGCGGAAGCGGATGAGAGCTTGCGGATCCTTGGCCACTTCGTCAGGGAGGAATTTCAGGGCAACGAAGCGGTCCAGTTTCGTGTCCTGGGCCTTGTAGACGACGCCCATCCCGCCGCCGCCGATCTTGTCGAGGATGCGGTAATGCGAGATGATTCGGCCGATCATGGGCAGGACCTGGGAGGCACTCCTAATCTTATGGACGCCACAGAGGGGAGTCAACGCGCCATCGCGCCGGGTGGGCAACGCTTGCCGCAATATCTCTAAGGCGAATATGATCGGACTCTCAACTTTTCCCTTGACTCTGGGTCGCCGACAGATGGGTACTTGTCGGCGTCAGCCCCTGGTCCGAACCGGTGTTGACCACATAAAGGAAGCGGTTTTCTTCGTCGATGGCAAGTCCATTGCGATCGTTCACGACAGCTTCGCCGAACGTCATCACGTCCTCCGTGTGACACGGCTACTTTTCAGTTGAGCGGCAATCACCGGACTCCGGCAACCGCTTCTTTTCGATGAACTGATCCTCTGCAATTCGCCCGCCTGGATATTCACAAGTCGTTCGACCCTATCGCGATGATACTATCCCTTAACTTCCCAGCCCGTAGCTAGCTTGCTTTCTTTGTCCGGAGAACAGCCATGAGAAATTCTTTCTTGCGATCGTGCTGGGGAGCCACTCTCTTCTTTTTCATTCTCCTTGCCCGTTCGAAGGCGGATGACCGCAACCCCTTTGCCAACGATCCCAAGGCCGCCAAAGCCGGCGAATACGAATTCCGCATCAACTGCGCGCTCTGCCATGGACTCGGCGCCCGCGGCGGAGGCCGCGGCCCCGACCTGACTCGCGCCCAGAAAAAGCACACGCACTCCGACGCCGAAATGTTCCAGGTCATCAGTAATGGCCTCCCCGGCACGGCCATGCCCGCCAACGGCACAAATGGCCAGGGCGTCGGCATGACCGACGAAGAGATCTGGCAGATCATCACCTACATTCGAAGCGTGGAAGTAAAGGCCCCGGCCAAGCCCATCGGCAACGTGGCCCACGGAAAAGAGCTGTTTTATGGCGACGCCAATTGCTCGCTCTGCCACATGATCGACGGCAAAGGTGGACGCCTCGGCCCCGACCTCACTGGCGTAGGCGGCTCGCGAACCGGAGAATCAATTATCGATTCCGTGCGTAATCCCAGCCGCCGCCTGGCTTGGGGATTGACCGAAGCCACAAAAGAATTTCCCCAGGAATATGAAACCGTCACGGTCGTGACCGCCGACGGAAAAGAAATCAAAGGCGTCGCCCTCAACGAAGACAACTTCAGCGTGCAGATGATGGATTCCAACGAACAGATTTATCTGCTCGAAAAAGATAAGCTGCGGTCGTTCAAGAAAAGCCGCGAGTCGATGATGCCGGTTTTCAGTGCAGATGTTCTGAGCGACAAAGATCTCGACGATATCGTCGCGTATCTCGTCGGCTTGGGGGTGAAATGAATAGCCACGAATTGGGCCCTGGTCGACACGAGTTAGAGATCTTTGGGAGAAGAATGAAGTGTGATCAACCCTGGAAGAGCGGCCCTTTCAGCGCCGAGTCCGGCGCAAGAAAGAAGAGTCGGGGCTTTAGCCCCGGTGTTGCTGCTCAAGGGCTGAAGCCCAAAATAAAATCAACGCAACGCGGCGCTGAAGCGTCGCTCTTCCACGCAGCCCTCAAGCTCACGTTCGCCGTTTCACTGGCCGCCCTGTTCGGCCTTCTTTTTTCAGCTTATGCCGCTGCGCAGGTCACTCCCGACCGCCTCATCGACGCTTCGAAAGAGCCCCAAAACTGGCTTACCTACTCCGGGGACTACTCCGGACGCCGCTTCTCCTCACTCGATCAAATCAACACCACCAACGCCCGCTCCCTCACCGCCAAATGGGTCTACCAAACCGCCGCTACAGGCAAGCTCGAAACCACGCCATTGGTCGTCGACGGTGTCCTCTACGCCACCGCTCAGGACGACCGTGCCTTTGCCCTCGACGCCCGCACCGGACGCCCCGTCTGGATGTATCAGCGTCAACTCCCGCAAGACATCCGCCCCTGCTGCGGCCACGTGAATCGTGGGCTCGCCATCCTGGACGACAAAGTTTTTCTTGGCACGCTCGACGCCCACGTGATTGCGCTCGATTCAAAGACCGGCAATGTCATCTGGGACGTCACCGCTGCCGAATATCAGAAAGGTTACAGCTTCACCGTTGCGCCGCTGGCGGTGAAGAATCTGATCATCATCGGCGTCTCCGGAGGCGAATATGGCGTTCGCGGCTTCATCGACGCTTACGACGCCTTGACCGGTGCGCGCAGATGGCGCTTCTACACCGTGCCCGGTCCCGGCGAAGCCGGACACGAAACCTGGGAAGGCGATTCCTGGAAAGTCGGCGGCGCGCCTGCGTGGAATACAGGAACCTACGATCCCGTCACTAATCAGATTTTCTGGCCCACGGGAAATCCCGCACCCTCAAACCGCGGCGCAGGCCGTGCCGGAGACAATCTCTACAGTAACTCTCTGCTTGCCCTCGACGCCGACACTGGCAAGCTGAACTGGTACTTTCAATTCACCAAGCACGACGAGCACGACTGGGACGCCACGCAAGTTCCCATCATCATCGATTCCGCTGGCAAGCACCTGATCGCGCAAGCCAACCGCAACGGATTCTTCTACTTGCTCGACCGCTCAAGCGGCAAGCTGATCTCCGCGACCGCATACGGCAAACAGACCTGGAGCGACAGCAAAGATTCCGAAGGCCGCCCTGTCGCTAAAAAAGAGGCCTCGCCTACTCTCGAAGGCCACACTGTCTGCCCCGGAGCGCTGGGAACGACGAATTTCATGGCGCCCACGTTCGATCCGCAGACGAATTTGTTTTATGTCACCTCGCGCGACCAGTGCGACATCTTCTCAACCGCGCCACAGCCCTACGAAGCCGGGCATGCCTATTACGGCAGCGCCTATTTCCCTTCTGATGAAGCCGAACCGTATCGTGGATTTCTCAAGGCAATCGATCCCTTGACAGGACACATTAAATGGCAGTTCGAGCACACTTCTCCGACATGGTCAGGCGCGCTCTCAACCGCGGGTGGTCTGGTTTTCACCGGAGATGCGGAAGGAAACTTCATTGCGCTCGACACAACTACTGGTAAGCCGCTGTGGCATTTCCAGATGGGAGGCGCAGTCTACGCCGCGCCCATGGCCTTCGCAGTCGATGGCAAAGAATACGTCGCGATCGCCGCCGGCAGCGCCGTGTATGCGTTTGGATTGCCGTAGGACTCGGGACTCGCGACTCAGGACTAGACTAAAACTTCACCACAATCCCGCTCGCGAACCGATAGTTCTGCTCTTTCGTGCCGACGTTCAAATACTGCGTTAGCCCGAACGCCTGCATATAAAAACTGTTCTGATTTAAGGTGCTGCGATACCAATCCAACTGCGCCGGCCGGATTGAGATCCTGCGCGAGACCCGAACATCCACTCCGCCGCCCAGCGCCACGACAAAGTCGTAATAAGTAGTCGCTTTTGAGGTGACCGGAAATCTCGGCGTCTCAATCGTGCTTCCTTCCAGAGTAGTGCGATCCCACCCAAACAGCGTATGCACAAACGGAGTAAAAATAGATTTCGTGCGGTACGAAATCACCGGACCAGCCAAAAAAGAATAAGTATTGCCATCCGGCAAACCTTTGATTCCATCGATCACGGTGAACGGCGAGCCATAACGGCCTGCGCCGTCGACTGCAAAGCCAATCCAGCGCGACACGTTGTACTGCGCCTGCGCGTCCCATCCCTGGAAGAAAGTTCGGATGCCGAACGTATTCGGGGGCTGGTCAAGCGCATAGCTGATCAGCGGCCCCCGCATCCCGGGTGTGTCGGCATGAAAGAAAACAAAGCCGCCAAACGCCTGCACCTTGGGCGTCTCGGGCTGAGGCTCCGCCTGCTGCGCGAGCGCCGCTGCGCAGATAAAGACCGCCACTACCACTGTAGCCAGCGAAAAACGAACCATCTTGCGTGTTTCTCCATTCTGGAAATTGCACAAACTATCGCATCACGCCTCGACCGAAAGCGGAACGCGCACGAACGACATTCCACTGTTATATATGAATCAAATAGGAACGTGAGAAACGCCGCCCGGGTTGTAAGCCGCGCCTTGATAATCTGCAAAAAAAGCCGTGATTACCAGACTGCAACCAATCCAGTTCCCATGAATCTGTGCCGCCAGTGAGCGGCGCTATTTTCCCCCGAACCGTTGTGTAGTATCGTTTGAAGCGCGGTGCGTTTCCCATCGACATCGTCTCTTCCACAATTCATTGCACGAAGGGAATACTTCCTATGAAAAACTTCTTGCGTTGCGTATTGTGCCTGCTTCTGTTGGCCCCTGTCATCGCAGGCCAGAATAAGACCAGCGCCGGCCTGCCCCCACTGATCGACCGTGAGTTGATCTTCGGCAACCCTGAAATTGCAGCAGCACAGATTTCGCCAAACGGTCAATACATCGCCTTTCTCAAGCCCTGGAAAGACACGCGCAATATCTACGTAAAAAGCGTGGGCGAGCCGTTCAGTGCGGCGCGATTGCTCACGACCGAAACCAAGCGGCCTGTCCCCGCATTTTTCTGGACTCGGGACAGCAAGTACATTCTGTATGTGAAAGACAAGGACGGCGACGAGAACTATAACGTCTTCGCCGTCGACCCGGCTGCCAAGCCGGCGGCTGGCGCGGATGCTCCGCCTTCGCGCGATCTGACCGGGCTGAAAGGAGTTCGCGTCATCATTTATGAAGTTCCGAAGAGCGATCCCGACATCGTCTACATCGGATTGAATGACCGAGACAAGGCCTGGCACGACCTCTATAAGCTAAAGCTCTCAACCGGCGAAAAAACGCTGATGCGCACGAACACAGATAGGGTTACAGGTTGGATTTTCGATCTTAAAGGCCAGTTGCGCATGGCAACCCGCAGCGCCGAAAACGGCGACACTGAATTGCTCCGCGTCGACACCGACAAGTTCACCAAAGTTTACTCCTGCAACGTGTTTGAAACGTGCGATCCGCACCGCTTTCACCGCGATGGCACGCGGATCTATCTGGAAACCAATAAAGGCGACGGTGTGGACCTGACTGCGCTGGTTCTTTTCGATCCCGAAAGCGGCAGGATTGAGCCAGTGGAATCGGACCCTCTGAAGAAAGTGGATTTACACGGCGTGATGTTTTCGGAGGCGACGGACGAACTGGTCGAAACCTCCTATTATGACGAATACGAAAGGCACTACTTCAAAGACAAAGATTTTGAAGCTGACTACAAGTGGCTTGAGCAAAAGGAACCCGGCAAGCAGATCAACATTGTCTCGCACACGAAAGACGAACAGGTCTGGCTGGTGTCGGCTACGAGCGATACCGAGCCGGGCGAGACTTTGCTGTTCGAGCGAAAGACGCACACGCTGACGCCCCAGTACAAAATGCGGGAAAAGCTACCGCGCGAAGACCTCGCGGCAATGAAAGCAGTTCACTATAAGTCTTCCGATGGCCTGGAAATTCCGGCCTATCTGACGTTGCCGAAGGGAGTTCCTGCCGAGAACTTGCCCACTTTGATCATCCCCCACGGCGGGCCGTGGGGACGCGACTATTGGGGTTACAACTCGCTGGCGCAGTTCTTTGCCAATCGAGGCTATGCCGTCTTGCAGCCGAATTTTCGCGCCTCAGCTGGGTACGGAAAGAAATTTCTAGATGCCGGCAATTTGCAGTGGGGCCGCAAAATGCAGGATGACGTCACCTGGGGCGTGAAGTACCTGGTGGCCGAGGGAGTTGCCGATCCCAAGCGAGTAGGAATTCTCGGCGGTTCCTATGGCGGATACGCCACGCTGGCGGGCGTTGCCTTTACGCCCGATGTTTACGCAGCAGCTGTTGACATTGTTGGCCCTTCCAATCTGATTACGTTACTCGATTCCATCCCGCCCTACTGGGAAGCTGTGCGGATCCTGTTTTACAAGCGCATGGGCGATCCCAGTACGCCAGAAGGAAAAAAGTTGCTGATGGAAGAGTCGCCACTGTTCTCTGCTGACAAGATCAAGACGGCTTTGCTCGTGGCGCAGGGTGCAAACGATCCTCGGGTGAACCGCCGCGAAGCTGAGCAGATTGTGATCGCCCTGCGCGATCGAGGTTTTCCTGTCGACTACATTCTTGCGCCCGATGAGGGCCACGGCTTCGCCCGCCCCGTAAACAATATGGCATTGTTCATGGAGTCGGAGAAATTTCTGGCGCAGCATCTGAGCGGACGGTATCAGGAAGGCGGAACGCCCGAAGTGGTGGCTCGCCTGAAAGAAATCGAAGTCGATCCGAAAACCGTGGTACTTGCCAAGAAAGTCGATCCCAACGCGGTAGGCGCGCCCAAGCCGGCGATGGACTTGCAACCCGGAGAAGATAAATATCAGGTCACACTCGAAGCCGGCGGCCAGAAGATATCGATGAAAATTGACTCCACGATTAAAGATGATGGCAACGCGTGGACGGCAACCGAAGTGATGGACACGCCTCAGGGTTCAGCCACCGATACGGCCACCTTAGAGAAAACCACCTTAATTTCAAAGACGCGAAACGTGAAGCAGGGACCGGTCACGATCGACTTGGACTTCGCAGGCAATACTGCAAGGGGCAAGATGAATACGAACGGGCAGGAGAAGCCGATCTCGGTGGAGCTCGGTGGGCCCCTTTTTGCCGATGCGGCGGGGTCGAATCAATCGATCGCCTGCTTACCTCTCGCCGAGGGATACACCACCTCGTTCCGAAACTTTGATGTGCAGGCGCAAAAAGTAAAGCTCATGCAGCTTAACGTTGCCGGCACGGAGAAAGTAACTGTGCCTGCGGGAACGTTCGACGCCTACAAGGTCGAAATTTCTTCGGCCGATGGTGGCGCAGACAAGCAAACCTTGTGGGTGGCGAAAGATTCGCACAAGGTAGTCAAATCCTCGGCCGTGCTGGCCTCCATGGGCGGAGCTGTGATGACTGAGGAGTTGATGCCGTAAACGCGACAACGATGTTACGGTCTGAGGGCAGACAGCTGACCGCTGCTCTTAAGGCGCTTCGATCAGCTCCATCTTGCCATCACGCGTGCGGTGCAGGATCATCAGTTTGCCTTTGGGATCGCGGAAGACGAAGACATCGCGGTCGCGGAAGTGGGCTTCCTTGATGGCTTCTTCGAGCGTCATGGGACGCAGGGCGACGGCGTCGCTGGTGCGCACGAGGTGCACCTCGGTGGTCCTGGCAACTGCCGGATAGCGATGCACCGCGACAGGAACGGCCGTTTTCTCAGTGAATCCCACGGCGGCTTGCGGTGCAGTTTCTGATTCGGCAGCGTGGCCATTCCACTTTTTTACTTCTTCACTTTTGCGTGCCAGGCGTTTCTTGGCTTCCCACTTTGTTTTGTATTTCAGTGCCTGCTTTTCGAGATGTTCGAGAGCTTCGTTGACTGCGACGGTCATGTCTTTCGCCTGTGCGAGTCCGACGAGCGGGCCGTTGCGCGGGCTGATCGTGATTTCGGCTTTGTGGCGGTGTTTCTCGACGGCGAGGATAACCTTGGTTTCAAATTTATCGCCGAGGATTTTGCGGATTTTCGTAAGCCTGGTTTCAACTTCTTTGCGGATCGCTGGAGTGATTTCGTAGTGACGTCCTGTGTATTCCACATTCATGCAGCGGCGCCCTCCTTGCGTCTTTTCGAAACCGTCTTTTGGAAACCAAGACCGCCAAATACTTGTTGCGCCGCCGTCCCCGGCGGCTGTCGCGTGGGCATCCCGCCCACGCCCTGGGTCGGCAAGATGCCGGCGCTACTCCTTTACCCTCCGCTGATGCGTGCTGGGAATGCGCATATCTTCGCGATACTTCGCTACAGTACGGCGTGTGACTTGAATGCCTTGGGATTGCAAAATCCGGGTGAGCTGCTCGTCAGTAAGCGGGCGCGTGGGATCTTCTTCCTCAATCAGTTTTTTTACCCGGCGTTTCAGGATCAGCAGGGAAGTGTTGCTGCCTTCCGGCCCCTGCACACTCTCGCTGAAGAAATATCGCAGCTCGAATACTCCCTGCGGCGTGTGCACGTATTTGTTGGCCACGGCGCGGCTCACAGTGGAGGGATGCACACCGATTTCTTCGGCGACCTCTTTGATCATCATGGGCTTGAGATAGTCGATGCCCTTTTCCAGAAATTCATATTGCCGCGCGACGATCGAGTAGCAGACTTTGGTGATGGTCTGCTTGCGCTGCTCAATGTTCTTGATGAGCTGGATTGCGCTTTTGTAGCGCTCTTTGACGTAATCTCGTGTGTTTTTGTCGTTGCTGTCGCGGGCGAGCAGTCGCTTGTAGGCCGGGTTGAGACGAAGCTGCGGCAGATCATCGTCGTTCATGAGAACGAGCCATTCGTCTCCCTGCTTGACGAAGGCAACATCAGGTTCGATCAATCGCGGCTGAACTTTGTTGTATTGCAACCCCGGCCGTGGATCGAGCGTGTGGATATAGTCGATGGCGTGCTGTACGGCGTCGACCGGGCGTCCGATGGCCTTGGCGATTTCCTTCAGTTGCTTGCCTTGCAGGGCTTTAAGATGCTGATCGACGATGGCGACGGCATCGCTCAAGACCTGGGCGGTGCCGTTGCCGTTTGCGTGACCGTTCTTGTCGCCATGTTTGTGATGCGCGAGCTGCTGCTGGTGATAGCGCAACTGACGCAATAGGCACTCCCGCAGGTCGCGGCAAGCGACGCCGGGGGGATCAAGCTGCCGAACCACTTCGAGAGCTTCTGCAAGATCGGCGGCGGTGAAGCTGGGTTTGTACGCGGCGTGTTGCGCGGGCGCAGTAGCAACGGCTACGGCCGCCGAGTTTCCGTTACGGGAAAAAGATGAGCTGAGGGTGGGTGGCGGAGTGCTGGCGGGTGATACGCCGCTGACCGAGTTCCCGGATTCCCCGACTGCAACAGTGCTTTCCATTCGTGAAGCGTCGTCTTTGCTCGGGACGACATTGTTTTGCGGCGACAGGCTGGCGGCGGCTTCCGCTGAAAGCGTTTCGGTCGCGGAAGCCTGATCTTTTCCCAGCCCCAACGCGGCCGCTTCGCTCACAATATTCTTCGCGGTGACCGCATCCGCTTCGGGCGCGGACGGCGGCGCGATGCCGAGAATCTCTTCGTCGCTCGCGATCAGGTACCCGTCTTCATTGAGATTTCCAATAATCTCTTCGGCGGCCTCGCGCACCTCGCGGTGTAGGCTAAGGGAACCGAGTTGCCACAGCAAATGATCAGTAAGAGTGCTGGGCTTGGAAAGAAAATTCTCAAACGACGGCCGCTCGATTTCCTCCATCTCGCCGCGGGTGCGAAAGCCGGGGTCGAGATAGTCCTGAAAGAACGACCCGAAGTCGATCTCTTCAAAGGGGTCTTTTTTTTCGACGGCAGTGATGGGATTCTCTTCGGGCGTAGCCTGGGCGGCGCGCTCCCGGTCTTCTTCTTTCTTTCCAATTTCGTCGAGCAGCGGCACGGAGTCGTCGAGCTCTTCGAGAACCGGGTTCTCGACCATCTCGGCATTGATCATGTCCTTGAGCTCAAGTTTGTTGAGCGCGAGGACCGACACCATCTGCACGAGGCCCGGCGTCAGGATCTGCCGCTGGGATAGTTTGACGCTCAGTTTGTGCTGTAAGAGAACCATGTTTTCGGAATCAAGATTTCTTTTCTCTATTCCAACTGGCCCGGTCGATCATCGTGGTCGCTCGAGCCGATGTTCGTGCACCTCCACAACCCGCAACAGTCTCGCTGTGCCTTCGGCGACTTCAGTCACCAGTGTGCTTAGCTGGGCAATCTGTTTGTCATGCTTTTTTGTCCCGAGGGACAACAACTCCAGATTGTGAGGCAAAGCCTCAAGCCTTTTGTCAATCGTCATTGCTGCTTACCCTTGTGGTCCCGCTTTTTTCACACTAGCGAAAAACTCTCTCCCAAATACACTCGCCTTACTTCCGGATCGGCCGCCAAAGCATTCGGCTGACCGTGGCGGAAGATTCTGCCGTCATCGATGATGTAAGCGCGATCGGTCACTGATAACGTCTCGCGTACGTTGTGATCCGTGATCAACACTCCAATGCCGCTCGCCCGCAGACCACTGATGATCTTCTGCAAATCGAGAACGGCGATTGGGTCGATCCCGGAAAAAGGCTCGTCCAGCAAAATAAATGTCGGATTGATGCACAGGCAGCGGGCAATCTCCACGCGCCGACGCTCTCCCCCAGACAACGCATAGCCACGGTTGTGGCGGATATGTTCGAGTCCCAGTTCGTCGATAAACCTTTCCATCTTCTCGCGGCGCTCGTGCCACGACATCTGCTGCACTTCAAGCACGGCGAGAATGTTCTCTTCCACCGTTAGCTTGCGAAACACCGAAGCTTCTTGCGGGAGATAGCTGATGCCATACTGCCGCGCCCGCAGGTACATGGGAACGTCAGTAATTTCCTGGTCGTCGTACAAAATGCGGCCAGTATCAGGGGGGATCAGGCCAACAATCGTGTAAAAGGTGGTCGTCTTGCCGGCGCCGTTAGGGCCTAATAAACCAACAACTTCGCCCTGCTCCACGCGCAGGCTGACACCGTTTACAACCCGGCGGCCACGATAAGTCTTGCCAACTTCGTCGGTGGCCAAGGTACGCATTTATCGTGCCATTCGCGTTTGAGTTACCACAGGAGTACTTGCTTTGCCCTCTACCAGCACCCTATCATCGGCCCTAAAGAAAGTCAACGAAACGCCCGTAATCTTGCCATGTTCGGCATCAAAAATGCTAGGCGGACCTCCCGTCAGGACGAATTTGTCGTCTGAGGCGGTGTAAACGAGCTGTTGACCCTGCGCCCGCCGATCAGGCTGTACGATCTGCACATTCCCCTGCGCGACCATATGATCGATGCGGCCTGAACCAGCAACTTGTTGACCAGCGGAGGTTTGACTACGGGGCAAAAAGTAGACATCCATCGAATTAGCTGAAGCCGTAAAGTTGGAGCCCTTAGCGGTCACGCCTCCTTCATACTGAGCCTTGCGCTCGGCATCGGCGTAAGTGAGCCGAGCGGAAGTGATTGTAATTGGGCTGTCGCCCGCATTTTCCTCAGATTTTGCACTCGCTTTTCCTTCTTTTCTGGATGAAGTCTTGCTTGGGAGCATCTGCGCAGAAGATGTGTTTTGGTGATCCGGTTTTCCCTGTACTACAACCGTGGAAACCGGTTTCGCAGCCGTGCCTTGCGCCACCAGCAAGCGATGGTCGCGGTCGAACTGAATCGAGGGCGCCTCGATGATGTTCGCGTCCTGCCACAAGCGAGCATTGCCCGTATAAGTCGCAATTGCCGGTGAATTGCGCGCGACCATGCTCGTCGCAGTGACGTGAATCGGCGAAGAGGAAGCAAGCAGCGCTCCGTTCGGCTGCTCCTTCACGTCGTTGTAAGTGCTCTTGACGTTGCCGTCAGCAAATGCGTCATCCGTGTTCCGATTGATTCGGATGATCGTCGCAGTGGTCACCATGCTGCCCTCAGAAACTCGCGGATTTCCGGTCAGCACCAGAACACGATCAGCAGGAGTGTACGTTGCTTTTTCGGCCCAGCCCTGCGTGCGTTTTTCGGCAGGCTGATTGTCCGTGTACGCAACATTGCCCTGCTGCACGATAGAAGAAATTCCGCCTTGCGGCAGGAAGCTGGCGTCGAGCATGTGGCTGGTACTGACACGGTCGGGAACGCCGGGCATTGTGTTCACGATCTTGGCGTCGGGTGCTCCGTGGACCGACGTGAGCCGGCTGGAACCGTCGGTGTTCTTCGCAAATTTGGCTTCGAAGCTGCCAGCAGTAATAACAGTGCGCTGCTCAGGCGTCCCCGATTTCGCATTTTCAGTTTGTGCCGGGGAGATCATAATCTGCGCCGCGCCCGACGTAATGGCGTGATCGAGATGGCGGCCCTCCGCCACGAAAAAGTCAATGACCGGCGCAGTAATGTCGAAATCCTGTGGAGCTGGCGCCGTAGCTGCGTTGCCGACATTCTCAAATGTTGTTTGGGCAGCGTGTTGCGCCAATCGAACCCCATCCATAGCGTGAATTTTCTCGAGCAGATTCTCGCCCACGAAATCGAGAACGGCACGGCCTGCCTCCGCCTGCATTGGCTGTAATCCGCGCCGTTCCACGTGGATATTCCCCGTAAGAGTGGCCGTACGCAGCAAATTTCGGCTGCCGGTAAGCAGCATCTCGCCTTCATCGGCGCGTGCGCGAAGCTGCTCTGGATTCTGTTCTGCGGTTTCGGCGGTCACGTCTCCCTTTGCCAATACGCGCTGCACATTGTTATCGGGTCCAAGGAAAAACGTCGCTTCTTCGGCCTGCACCGTTCCCGCCGCGCGTTCCAGCCGAGGATAATCGAGAACGATTACTCGCGGTTCCCGGGTGACCACGCCGTGCGTAGCGTAAATGGCGGATTGATCCCGTCCGCTAATGATTATGTGCAGGTCTGAAATGAGCGTGAGCGTATTGCTCTTGGCCGCGTATCGCACGCCCACGGCCCATCCGCTGGCCTGCGGCATGCGGAAATCTACCCGCGATTTAGTGAAAGCATCGCCGCTGTTCTGATTGAAGACCAGGTCGCGCGTTTTGAGGTGAATCGGGTTCTTCAGTTCTTTCGGCGTGCCCTGGTCCGGCCCGGTGAGACCTGCGGGATTCGCTTCGAGATCAATCTGCACTTCCCCTTCGCCGGTAACATTGCCCGACTTCTTGTCGTAGGAAAAGTCTTCACCGTAAACCTGGTCGAAGCGGGTGGAGTCCCGGCCGTAGAGAATAATGTTGACATTGTGCAGCTCGGCGCTGCCATCGAGTTCGAATTGTTTGACGCTGCCCGCTTGCACTCTGAATAAGGTGCGCTTGCCGTCAGACTTGGAGAACTCGAATCCGGAGGCGGTTTGCTTGATGTTGACGCCCAGCTTGTTGGGCACTTCTTTAAACACATTGCGCTCGCGCTGCCGGGCGTAGAAGTACATTCCGGCGATGGTCGCTATAAAGAGCAGGGCGATCGCGGCCAGCCAGCGACGAAGGTGGTAGACGGGCAGGGGCATTACAAATCGAGTCTAATGCAAAACAGAAGCTACGCGACAATCTGCTCTAGGCTTGCATCTTCAGCTGTTCCCAGACCCGCGCAACCTGCTCTCGCGTCTGGCCCATGGTGCCTGAATTGTCGATCACATAATCAGCAGCTTCGATCTTTTCTGCGTCAGGCAGTTGCGCGGCCATGCGGCGGGAAACTTCGTTTCTGGCCGTCTCAAGATCGATTTTTTGGCGGGCAGCGAAGCGGGCCACGCGCTGCTCGTTGGTGCAGGTGACGACGATCAGGCGGTCGAAGCGTTTGGCTGCGCCTGCCTCAACAATGAGCGCTGCCTCGACGATCGCTATTGCGTGCGGATCCTGGCGGCCGGTTTCCTCCATCCACTCTTCCTGTGCGCGGATGACGGCAGGATGGACAATGCGATTTAGTTCCTGCACGCGCTTTACGGCATCGGTGCCGGAGGATCCGGCAGATTGTGGAGCGCCAAATGCCAGTTCGGCGAGCTTGGCGCGGTTGATACTAAGGTCGCGATTGAGAATGTCGCGGCCGAAGTGTCGCACGACTTCGTTGTAAACCGGTCGGCCGGGCAGCATGAGATCGTGAGCGATCCGGTCGGCTTGCACCAGGTGGGCGCCGAGTGAGACGAACATCTCTCCGACTACGGTCTTTCCACAGGCGATGCCTCCGGTCAGGCCGACCTTCAGCATGCCACCTCCTCCGGCGAAAGGTCTTTTACCACGGAGTCACAGAGACACAGAGAAGACCATTTTCTTCGGTTTTTGTTTCTCTGTGACTCTGTGCCTCTGTGGTGGGCCGGTTTCATCGATTGCTAAGTTCCGGTGTTAGCATGCCCCGTCGCATCTTCGCCGCTTTCACAGTGTTGTACATCAGCATCGCGATTGTCAGCGGGCCTACGCCGCCGGGAACGGGCGTGATTGCTCCTGCTACTTCGCTGACCTCGGGATGCACATCGCCGACAAGTACGGATCCCTTGGCGCGAAACGTTTCTTCGCGTTTTGCGTTTCCTGCGAACAGGCGTTGAAATTCAGCAGGATCGGAAACTCGATTGATTCCTACATCGATGACCGTAGCCCCGGGCTTGACGAAGTCGCGCGTGATCATACCCGCGCGCCCAATAGCGGCCACCAGGATGTCAGCCCGCTGACACACCGCAGGCAAATCGCGCGTTTTCGAGTGACAAACTGTTACGGTTGCATTCGCGTTCAACAGCAGCATGGCGACAGGCTTGCCTACGATGTCGCTGCGGCCAACAACCACAGCTTCCTGGCCGGCGATTGGAATATGGCTGCGCCTGAGGATTTCCATTACTCCTTCGGGAGTGCAGGGCACGAGGCCGGGCCGCTGCGTCGACAGCAACCCGACGTTGATGGGATGAAAGCCGTCCACGTCTTTCGCAGGGTCGACGGCCATAAGTACCCTCTTTGAGTCAACCTGGGTCGGCAGCGGCAACTGCACCAGAATTCCGTCGATGTCATCGCGCCGGTTTAAGTCTTCAATCAGAGCGAGCAGTTCGGCGGTGGTGGCTGATTCTGCCGGTGTCCGTTGCTCGCTGTAGATGCCAACTTCCTCGCTAGCTTTGACTTTGCCGCGTACGTAAACTTCGGAGGCGGGTTTGTGCCCGACGAGAACAACAGCAAGGCCGGGACGCCTGCCGGCTGATGTCATCGCCTTCACTTCGGCGGCGACCTCCTTGCGAACGTCAGCGGCGATTTTGTTTCCGTCGAGGAGTCGGGCGGGCATTATGGCTTCGAACATCAAATATTACACCGCCGGCAAATGCCTGTGAGAGGCGGCCACGAATTCGACCCATTTTTCCATTGCCGGCTTCCAATCGCTTATTGAATCTACGTTCGTGCCAATTCGGGCACTTGGCAATTGGAAATCGGCATTTTTTCCTGCATCCGTATTCTTTGTTGAGGGCCACGCTGGCGTACAATGCTGGCATGATCGCCAAAGACTTACTGGACATCCTGGTCTGCCCGGCCTGCAAGCAGACGCTGGAATACCGGCAGAATCCTGAGAGCCTGAAGTGCACGCAGTGCCACCGCGTATATGCCGTGAAAGACGACATTCCTATCATGCTGGTAGACGAGGCAAAGATCGAGCCGTAATCCGGTTCAAGGGCCTGGGCTCCGTAGCCGGCTTTTCTCGAATTGAAACCGGCTGCGCCTTCCGAAACGACGCGCTGTGTCATTTTTTGGGCGTCCATCCTTAACCCAAGTACTCAACTGAAGCCATCCGCGCTGACGGCCGTTACCGCGCAACTTCGCACATTTACAGGTGTTATATGAAATTAGAGACAGTGGACTTCCGTATATGAGGCTAGAGGCTTGGCACGGCATCCAAATTGCACGCAACTTGGATAGCCGC
>JASHOH010000059.1 GCA_030041215.1 Candidatus Sulfotelmatobacter sp.
AACTGTTGCGATCTCCCAGATCCAATCCAATGGTCAGTTTCTGCTGCGAAATATTCTTGCTCTGCTGGGTCTCTACGGTGCTAACCTTCTTCATTGCCGGTCTCCTTTTTATCTGTGCCTTGAGCACGTCGATAACTTGGGAGCGTACACCGCATCCCGTCCGGAGACCGGCCTTCTCATCTCATCTGATTGCGTCAGTTGACGATCGTAACTGGAGCCGTAGTCCAAATAAGCGTTACGCTGGGTCTAGCAAATCGAGGCGTTCCCATGAAAACGAGTCGTCGATTCATCTGGCTGACAATAATCTTCGCGACTTCTGCATACTCAGTTGCGCAGGTCGCCGACGACAAGCGATCTGATCCGGTGGGGTGCGCCAACGCTGATCGCCTCGAAACGGCGCGGTGTGTGCTGCGCGATTTGAGCCGTGGCGGAAGAGTCAGACTTATTTTTGTTCGGTACGACGAAGGGGAACGAGTTGCTGTCCCAGAAAATCTGTCAGAAAAACTTGCCAAGACGCCGGGCCCGAACCACTGAGTTCTTTAGTATTTGGCTGGGCCAGTTGGCGGAAAATCCTGATAGCGCTCACCGACCGTCAAAAAGGCGAACAAACAATGCAAAGTTGCGAGAACGCTGAGAAAAACTCCTGCCCTGCCGCGCTACTACGGTGCTAATCTTCTTCATCGCCTGTCTCCTTTATCTCTTGCGCTTCAAGCGCGTCGATAACTTGGGAGCGTACAGCATCCCGCCGGAGACCGGCCTTCTCATTCCCATCTGGTTACGCCAGTTGACTGCTGTCCTTTCAGTATTCGCAGGACTATTGCAGTTTCTCATCCGCGGCTCTGGCTTGCTTCTGGTGTAGGCTCGAACAATTTGGAACACTATGAGACGCAAACGATGGTATATTTACCGCCGGCTTTTAAAAGCGCTGGAGGAGAACGGGGTGAGGCACGCCTACGCATCCCTTCCGGCGACAAACACCGCAGGGAGGGCTTTCCATGAGAATAGTTCTAGCCGTTGTTTTGATCGGCGTGTGCGCGATGATCGCGTCAGGCCAAACGGCGGTATCGACCGCCATAACTGTTCCGCGTTCGAGCATGGCCCATCCCGGCGATGGCGGAGTACGGGCTCACACGAACCTGCGTTATCTAGCTGTGAGACCTAGTGGCACGCCGCAGACTTCTGGTCCCCCTTTCCCGGGCTACTTCTATGAGACCCCAGCTTCGCTGGCGTGCATTTACGGGTTTCAACCTGCTTTGGCGGGTTGTAATTCCAATATAGTTACGGCAAATCCGATCGGGGGAAGTCGGGCCATTGGCATAGTGGACGCCTATGACTACTCGGCGGCGGCGGTTTCCGATCTAACAGTTTTTGTGACGCAATTCGGAGTAGAGCCGATCACCCCGAGCAGCTTTCAAGTGGTGTACGCACCTTTTGGGGGATCGACTCCGGGTTCGTGTAGCGGCGCTGCCACACAACCCACCTCGGCCGCGGGCACGGGCTGGGATCTCGAGGAATCGCTGGATATCGAGTACGCTCATTCCATGGCGCCGCAGGCGAGGCTCTACCTGGTAGAGGCGCAGACGGATTACTATAGGGACCTTTTGTGCGCCGTCAGTGTGGCGAGCAACCTGGTGGCAAAAGCGGGCGGCGGTCAGGTTTCCATGAGTTGGGGCGGAGGCGAGCCAGCGTGTTTTGGCAACGCAACTGAAACATTGTGTCTGCTGCCGCAAACGAGCATGGACCCCGTTTTCACGGTGCCCAGGGTAGTCTATTTCGCAGCGGCAGGTGATAGTCCTGGTACTATTTGGCCTAGCACGTCTCCCAACGTAGTTTCGGCCGGCGGCACGACCCTGAGCACCAACGCCACCACTGGCGCCTTCGAGGTGGAGACCACGTGGGAGGATGGGGGCGGCGGACCGAGCACTGTCGAGTCACGGCCGGCTTACCAGAATGGCATCGCTTTCATTGTGGGTTCGCAACGCGGAACGCCGGACATCGCTGCTGTTAGTAATCCGTATACCGGCGTGTGGGTCTACAACAGCACATTTTTAGGGGTTCCCGCTTGGTTTATCGTGGGAGGCACCAGCGTGTCCACGCCCGTGAATGCCGGGATCCGCAATGCGGAGGGCAGTTTTGCAGCCTCCAGTTATGCTTGGCTCAGCGAGCTGTACGCGGACCCCATTGCGGTGAAAGATATTACGCTGGGCAATTGCGGGCTTTACATAGGATATTTCGCAAGGCTTGGATGGGACTTCTGTACCGGTTGGGGGAGTCCGCAGGGTCACTTTAGCTTCTAGGAGAACATCGGCCTGGTCGCTGAATGCAAGAAGGGCAGGCAGCAATGCCTGTCCTTTGGTCTTTCACGGCGCAACTTGGGTGTCTCCCTTGGCCAATTGGTGATAAATCCGTTACACTCAAAATCCCTCCCGGCCCCTAAGCCGGGGTCAATGAGTGAAATCGCCTGTGTCTGTTGAAAAAGTCAGTCGCGAAGATGTTCTCTGCTGCGCTCTGAGCGGTGCCGTCGGGTGATTTTGGTTTGCCAGAAGATCCACTAAGTGGTCGCGGGCAAGATGGAGGGTGAGCCTTGGCTGAGGAAGCGGACTAACCGTTTGATATTCTGCGCCGCCGCTGCCAGGAAGAACTGCTCCCGCACGA
>JASHOH010000060.1 GCA_030041215.1 Candidatus Sulfotelmatobacter sp.
GATGGCTCGAGACCGAATCCAGCAACACAGGTCCGGCCGGGAATTGCAAAAGCAAATTGATCTGATAGAGGGAAAGATCCAGCATATGAACGTGCGGTCTGCACTCCCAAACGCGCGGTGGAAGAGGATTCCAATGATTTTGCGCCGAACGGTAAACGGCGACTATTTTCGTTATTCGGAAGGGATCAAAAGTATTGCAAAGGACATAATGCGCTAGTGTGACCTCCTGCAGAGATGTTTTCGAGGTATGCGTTTCGGGTCAAGGCCTTGTGGATGGTCTGCCTACTTGGGCTGAGCTCATGGAACAAGCCGGAAGCAATCCACGCGCATGACTTGAAATGCAGCTTTATCGAGAAGTGCTACTGCAGTGGGAGTATCAAACACATGATGATGCATGGCACGGGTTCGAAAGTTGTCTAGGCATCTTTGGTGGAATTGCTCCATTGACCCAGCAGCTTTGTCCCTGTCCAAGTCGTGCAAACTCAGGATTTCAGGTAGATGCGTGAGGTCGTCTTCCCCTACATTGTTTTCGTAGTCCGAGATCATGTGCGGGAGAGAGGTCGTGGGGCGGCGCCAGTCAAAGGTCCCATCTTTGTGCGGCAGGATTAGCAGTAATAAACCGTCGCTCTGGAGTACACGTTTCCACTCCGCGAGGGCACGAAGAGGGTTTGCTACATGCTCCAGACAATGCGAAGCCAGAACGATTTCGTAGCCGCCATCTGCAATTGGCTTGAGATTGGTGGCCTCACAGATTATCCGATCGCCAGGGCACTTTCGCGGATGGAAAACGAAGGTTCTACCTTCTTTTACTTCTCCAGTCCAGATGGTGCACGAAGAGTAAAGGCAATTATCTAGACTTTTCAAGGCACGATATATGGGAAATGGACCATCGTCACCAAGAATGACGCTGGGGCCGCCGATTTCAAGCCCCCGCTTTCCCGAGAGCAATCCCCGGTAATAAGTGGCTAGAACCGACCTGCGAACAAATTTCAGAAATCCCATCTGAGAAAGTTTGTGACCGGGACTAACGCCGACGCTACCGTCGACACGATCGGACTCCAAAACCGCTCGTACCGGCTTCGCTGCTCATTCGCCTACTGGCTCCACGATCATGTTCTCCCGGAACTCTTTGCGATCCAAGAAAGGCCAGAGATCCTCCAGGGGCTTGGAGACAAATGATCCGTCGGCACACTGCACCGAAGTCACTCGTGGCGCCCTGGTCTCTTCGGGGACCACGCGCACATCGCACACTACCGGTCCACGGGTGCGCAGAACACGACGGACGGCAGCGTGTAAATCCGACTGGTCCTCGATCACGGCGGCCTTCAAGCCATATGCGCGAGCCACCTTGCGATAATCGGGGAGAGACATCCCGGTGTTTGAATCGCATCCGATATTAGGCCCGCCAAAGTAGTTCGTTTGCGTTGCCCGAATCGAGGCGTATCCAGCGTTGTTTAGCACGAAGAATTTGATGGGTAAATTGAGATGCCGGACAGTAGCCAACTCTTGGATGTTGAGCTGAAATCCGCCGTCGCCGTCCACGCAGATGGTTTTCTTCCCTTCGCTACCGAAACATACGCCTATACTTGCGGGAATACCGAAACCCATCGCTCCAAGCCCGGCCGTATGAAAGACACGGCGGTCCTTCCGCGTCCGGTATGCCATCAGGAAAACCTCAATCGCGCTCCCGGAACTTCCTGAAACGATGCGGTCTTCCGGACCTGCTTCCTCTCCGATCACCTCAGCTAGGTGGTACACGCTTACGAGTCCTGGCGCGCGATGCTCGGGCAAAACTATGGGATAGCGAGTTTTCCAGTCCTGGCACCGCTGGAGCCAGGCGCTACGATCCTTGGCAAGCACAGAATCGACCCGCTGGAGCATGGCTTCCATAAAGCTACGGGCATCAGCGCAGATCGGGCGATGAATAACGCCTTCTAGTTTTCGCAGCTCTGCAGGATCGATGTCTACGACCGCTTTGTAGGCGCCACGCGCGAACTGCCGAGGCTCCCAGCCGATCAAGGGGGCATCAAGGCGAGCGCCGAGCACGAGGACGAAGTCTGCATTCTGCAGCGCGAAGTTCGCGCCGCGAGACGCTACCATACCGGGCCGGCCAACCAATAGCGGATCGTCATCGTCCAACAGATCCATCGCCAGCCATGTCAGGCCGGTGGGAACATTCAAGCGACGCACCAGCTTCTCGAAAGTGGCCGCTCCTCCTGAGACCCTGACACCGTTGCCGGCAAAGATGAATGGCCGCTCAGCTCGGTTAAGCCTTTCGATCACTTCACCAACCTGGACGATCCATTCCCCGTGAGAGGCCTGCGACAACTTAGCAGCTTCAAAGCCCCGCAACGCAGCAGGTTCAACCGATGCCGCCTGGACGTCGATCGGAATATCAATCCATACGGGACCGGGTCGTCCCATACGTGCCAGGTATGTCGCCTTCTCAAGATGGTAGCGAATGCTTTGAGCATCTTCGATGGTCAGCGCGTACTTAGTAATTGGCTTAACCAGAGACACAATGTCCACTTCTTGACTGCCGCGCTGTCGTACTCCAAGAAGCGTTCCGTCCGGACGGTACATCCGGTCGGCGCGTTTCACTTGTCCTGAGATGAAAAGGGTTGGCGTTGAGTCCAGCCAGGCGCCAACAGCGCCCGTGATGGCATTGGTCCCGCCCGGGCCGGTTGTTACTAGAGCAACGCCCAGGTTATTGGTAGCCTTGGAATAGTTCTCCGCGGCGATGGCAGCAGCCTGCTCGTGGTGATTGCATACAAACGTCAAATCCGTGCAGCGGGCCAGAGCATCGTTCAAGTGCATGGCCCCGCCGCCCGTGACCAGGAAAACGTGCTTTACACCCTGCTGGACGACAAAGCGCATGACATAGTCGGCGAGTCTCATGATCTCCTAGCGAAGCGTCTTTGCCCTCAGGCTGGCGGCTGCGAGCAACATATCTATAATTTCACGCACGGCACCGTAACCTCCGTCCAATTTGGCGACGAATTGGCAATGCTTGCGGATGGCGGGACGTGCGTCCGCGGGACAGGCACTCAACCCGGCAATGGCAAGGGCCGGTAAATCGTTCACATCGTCGCCGATGAAACAGATCTCCTGAAGCTGCAGCCCACGCCGTTCGGCAAAAGAGCGCAGCGCGGTCTCCTTGTCTTTACAACCTTTGTAAACGTCGCTGATGCCCAGTTTCTCCGCGAGCCTGTCGATCAAGGGACCCTTCTCTCCCGAAATCAAAGCAATCGCGATTCCCGACTTTCGAGCAAGCGAAACGCCCATGATATCGACGAAGTGAAAACGCTTCCATTCTTCGCCGTTCGGTCCCCACCATACTCCGCCATCGGTGAGCACACCATCGACATCCATTGCGATGGCCTTGATCCCCTGCACTAGGTCACCGCTCCCACGCGCCGCAATTTCTTAATGATCGGCTGTTCCCTTTCGAGAACACGTTTAACACCATCGCCCATGGATTTCTCGATCAACCGGATATCGCGGACTAGGCGCGTGATTCCGTTGGGCTCAAGCGATGCTGCATGATCCGATCCCCACATGGCGCGATCGAGCGTGATATGTCTCTCGACCACACAGGCACCCAGCGCCGCCGCCGCAATGCTTGACGGCAATCCAGTCTCGTGACCCGAGTAGCCGACCGGTAAAAAATAGCGATTGCGCAGTAAATCGATCACTCTTAGGTTCAATTCCTCGTAGTAAGCTGGATAAGTACTGCAGGCATGGAGGAGAATAAGATCCTCCTTGCCGAGAACCTCAACAGCATGGTCAACCTCTTTGATCGTGCTCATTCCAGTAGAGAGAATGATCGGCTTGCCGGTTGCACGCGTGCGACGAAGCAGGTTGTCGTCGGTAAGACAAGCCGAAGCGATTTTGAAGCAGGGGACGTCAAACTGGGCGATGAGATCAACCGAGGCTTCGTCCCAACACGAGGCAAACCAGGCAATCTTGACCTCACGGCAATAGTGGTCGATCTCCTGATACTCTTCGAACTCAAATTCGAGGCCTCGCTTGAGGTCTCCGTTGGTATTTCCAAACGGACTTTCCCGGGACTTCGCCAGCTCTTCCGCCGAGTACACGACGTCGACGGTCCGCTTCTGGAACTTGACTGCGTCACAGCCCGCACCAACCGCCACACTGATCAGTCTCTTCGCAATATCGATATCTCCGTTGTGGTTGATTCCGATCTCGGCGACGACATAACAAGGTTTGCCTGGACCGACCAGTTTGGATCCCAAGCGAATTTCAGGGAGATGATCGGAGGCGTGGTTGTTATTTTCGAGCGGCATCAGAAAATACCCCTTTCAGAGCGATTTCGTTCATGGTTCCCAGCACATAGTCCAGCATTGACTGCGTGAGCCCTGGGTAAACGCCAATCCAGAAGGCCTGATTCATCACACGGTCACTCGCTTGGAGATCGCCGACCACGCGATAGTTCAGACCGGCGTAGGCAGGCTGTCGGATCAGATTTCCGCCAAACAGCTGGCGAGTGCCGATCTTCCTGGAATTCAGCGCAGCGATCAGGGCATTCCGCGAAAAGGGCGCGTGCTCCCTCACCAGCAGCGGCAAGCCAAACCAACTAGGGTCGGAATTCGAGGTCGCCTCAGGCAATACGAGAAATTGTTCTAGATCTTTGAGACCAGCCTTTAAGTACGAAAAATTCCGCTTTCTCGCCTCAATAAATGCCGGCAATTTCTTTAACTGCGCGACCCCTACGGCAGCTTGCAAGTCAGTGGCCTTCAGATTGTAGCCCACATGCGAATAGATATATTTGTGATCGTAACCATGCGGAAGTTCACCCAAATGCCAGTCGAAACGCTTGCCACAGGTGTTTTCCTTCCCCGGGGCGCACCAGCAATCTCGTCCCCAGTCGCGGAACGATTCGATGATCGTCTTCAGATTCGGTGTATCGGTTAGAACACACCCGCCCTCGCCCATAGTGATGTGGTGGGCGGGATAAAAGCTGGCCGTGGCGATATCCCCGAACGTCCCCGTTTTCCGCTTGTTGTACGTAGAGCCGACTGCGTCGCAACAATCCTCAATCAACCACAACCCATGACGAGTGGCAAACCGAGCGACCTTTTCGACGTCAAAGGGATTCCCCAATGTGTGGGCCAGCATTATGGCGCCTGTGCGAGACGAAAGCGCCGCATCCAATTGAGCGACATCGACGTTGTACGTGGGAATCTCAACGTCCAGGAACACCGGCACCAGCCCACATTGAATTATCGGATTTAGCGTCGTGGGGAAACCAGCGGCCACGGTGATCACCTCGTCACCCGGCTTAAGTCGGCGTTCCCCTAGCTGCTGCGAGGTTAGCGCGGAAAGCGCCAGGAGATTTGCAGACGATCCTGAATTCACCAAGGATGCTGACCGCACACCGATGAAGCGAGAAAACTCTCGTTCGAACTCGTCGGCATAACGACCGGTTGTCAACCAGAAATCAAGCGCCGCATTCACCAGGAATTCGAGCTCCTCCGCATCGAAAACTCTTCCGCTCACGGGAACCGGCGTCTCTCCAGGCACAAAATCCCGCGGCGCAAACTCCGCCTGGAAGTATTCCGGTATGAGAGCGCAAATACGCTGGCGCAGTTGATCGGAAGTCTTGCTCACAAGACGATCTCCGGCCTCCCCACCCGAGATTGCTCTTCTTCAAACATTCCGCGATACCACGCGATCGTACGTTCAAGCCCCTCGTCGATCGTGAACTCCGGAGCCCAGTCGAGCAATTCTCTGGCGCGCTGGGCACTCAGGTATTGCCGGCGAATCTCCTTGAGCGGATGGCTCTCTACGTCCGGCGTCAAGCCCGATCCCATCTTGTCCAAGATCTTTTGGACCAATTGAAGCACGGTCAGCTGGACTTCGTTGGAGAAGTTAAAGGCCATTCCTGTAAGTTCAGGACTAGAGACCAAGCGCTCGGCCAACAACATGTACGCCGCTGCTGCGTCCTCGACGTAAAGGTAGTCGCGAATGTATTGTCCGTCCGATCGAATGATTGGCCGCTCTCCGCGAAACACGGACCGAATTGTGCCCGGAACCACACGATTCCAGTTGAGATCACCGCCTCCGTAAAAATTGCCACACCGCGTGATTCCGACAGGCAAATCGTACGTGGCAGCGTACGCCTGGCTTATCAAGTCTGCGCAGGACTTGCTTACGTCGTAAGGATGCCGACCTTGCAGGGCCATAACTTCGCGGTAGGGTAGCTCAGTTTGGTCGCCATAGGCTTTATCCGATGAAGCGATGACGACGCTTTTGACACTGGGCGAGCGACGGCAGGCCTCCAGCAAATTCCAGGTGCCTTGAATGTTGCTCTCGAATGTTGAGATCGGATTGCGATTGGCAATACCGACAATGGTCTGGGCAGCAAGATGAAACACGGTTTGGACCTCATATTCGCCCAGAGCGCGCTCGAGCACGCCGCGGTCGGTAACGTCGCCACGCACCACGCTGACCTGTTCCAACTGCTTCTTCCGGACGAGTTCGCACTGTGGAACCCAGTCGCGCACCAGTGCGACCACGCTGGCGTCACGGTCAAGCAGCCGCCGCGTGAGCCAGCCACCAAGCAAACCTGTGGCGCCGGTGACCAGAACTGATCGATCCTGCCAGAAGTTATTTGCCATCACCACACCTTCCAGGGAGCCCCGCCCTTGTTCCACAGTTGATTCAGGTACTCGTACTCGCGGTAGGTATCCATCGCAAAGAAGAACCCCTCGTGCTTGTAGGCCATGAGTTCTCCCTCCCGCGCCAGCTGCTCCAAGGGTTCGTGTTCGAGAGTGCAGTCGTCGCCGCCAAGGTAATCGAATACTTTGCGGTTGAAAACGAAAAATCCCGCGCTGGCAAGCCCCTCGCTGCGGGGTTTTTCCAGAAAACTCATGACCCGGTTCTTATTCATTTCCAAGACACCAAATCGGGAACTGGGGTTGACGGCAGTGACAGTTGCCAGTTTTCCATGATTGCGGTGGAACTCTACCAACCGTGCGACGTCCAGGTCGGCAACACCATCGCCGTATGTCATCATGAATGTGTCCTCGTCAATATACTTCTGGATTCGTTTCACGCGCCCACCCGTCATGGTGGAGAGGCCGGTATCGGCCAGGGTGACGTGGAAGCCCTGTTCAGCGTGCCCATTGTTGAATTGGATCTGCGACTGGCGTCCGAGGCAGATGGTAAAGTCATTATTCATCGCCTCGTAATTCAGGAAATATTCCTTGATCATGTTGCCGCGATATCCTAAGCAGAGGACAAATTCACGGAAACCACTGTGCGCATAAAGCTTCATGATGTGCCAAAGTATGGGGCGACCGCCAACTTCAACCATCGGTTTGGGGCGGAATTCGGTCTCCTCACGCAAGCGCGTTCCTAACCCACCGCACAATATGACCACTTTCATTCCATTCTCCGAGCAGGATGACTGATTGCGCAAACATCTTAAATTTTTGTTCTTCCCAGGCGCGAGCAGGAAAAGTCCGTCGAATTCATTAGGCCCGAACAGATTGCCTGAACTCCGACGACCCGGTTCTCCCTTTGTGCACACTTGCTGCCAGAACTCGCCCGCCGGCCAGCGCAGGGACACCTTTTGTTTCAATAGCTTACGGCAAATTCGAGTAAGCAGTCTGCGGACTTAAGCTTTAGGAGCGGGCATTACTCCTCACTCAAGCGTGTGATTTGACCCTTTTGAAGGCCGCCGGCGACCCCCAACACCTACCCTCAACACTTTATTCATCAATAAATTATGCGCCCCATTTGCGCTGGCATGACAATTGCAGTTTTTAACAAACGAGTATTCGGCAGCCCCTCTAACCAAGGTATGATCTGGCAAAAGTGGCTGACAACAACCGCCTTCAAAGAATTAATGCCAGTGGCTATCTTTAAAGCCGTAATCGTGGGAGCAGGTCCAGCCGGACTGACGGCAGCCTACGAACTATCGAAGCAGAACGCTCCTGTCGTGGTTCTCGAAAGCGATCCTCAATACGTTGGCGGAATCTCGCGTACAGTCAACTACAAGGGTTTCCACTTCGACATCGGGGGGCACCGCTTTTTCTCGAAGTCGCGCGCGGTAGAGGATCTTTGGACCGAAATTGCCGGACATGAAATGCTTGATCGCCCCCGCTCCTCGCGCATTTACTACCGCGGCAAGTTCTACACCTATCCCCTGAAGCCTTTTGAGGCCTTGGCAAAGCTTGGCTTGCTCGAGTCGGTTCTCTGCATGCTCTCATTTGCTAAGGTACGTCTCCGCCCAATGCGAAGCCCGAAGACCTTTGAAGAATGGGTTTCGAACCAATTCGGCAAGCGCCTGTTCCGCATCTTCTTCAAGACCTACACGGAGAAGGTGTGGGGCATGAGCTGTAGTGAGATTTCCGCGGATTGGGCTGCGCAGCGGATTAAGGGATTGTCGCTCGGTTCGGCCATCAAGCACGCACTCTTGCCGAAGCACAGACCCAAAGACCGCACGCAGGTTGTCAAAACATTGATCGACACGTTCCGCTATCCGCGAAGGGGGCCGGGGATGATGTGGGAAATCTGCGCGGACAAGGTTCGCAAATTGGGTGGCGCCGTTGTGATGGGTCGCAAGGTGACGGGCTGCTGCTTCGATTCTGCTAGCAATCTCTGGACCGTGACAGCGCGCAATGCAAAGGGCGAGTTGGAAGAATATCGCGGCGCACACCTGATATCGTCCATGCCAATCCGGGAACTAGTGGGACAAATCAAACCGCCGCTCCCCGAACCTGCGCTGCAAGCTGCACGCTCGTTGCGGTATCGCGACTTCCTGACGGTCGGACTGATTGTGCATGACCGCGGCCGGTTCAGCGACAACTGGATTTACATCCATGATCCAAATGTGCAAGTTGGCCGGGTGCAGAACTACAAATCTTGGTCGCCGGAGATGGTTCCCGATGCCGACTATTGCTCCTATGGCCTGGAGTATTTTTGCTTCGAGGGCGATGGCCTGTGGACGACCAGCGACCGTGAACTGATCGAACTGGCCAAGAAGGAAATTCAGCAGGTAAATCTGGCGGCTAGTTCGGATATCGTCGATGGTTGTGTCATCCGCCAGTCCAAGGCGTATCCCGTTTACGACGATGCTTACCAGCAGCATGTGGCCACGATTCGCCGGGCTCTGGAAGAAAGGTACCCCACCCTACATTTGGTTGGCCGCAACGGCATGCATAAGTACAACAACCAGGACCATGCCATGATGACGGCGATGCTGACCGCCAAGAATATCCTGGCAGGGACGCGTCGATATGACGTCTGGGCGGTAAACCACGATGCCGAATATCATGAGGCAGGCGCAGCCGGCGAGGGAGCGGATGCTATAGGGACCTGGGCTCCGTTCAATATGATCTCTGGGCAAAAGGAAGGCGACGGGACTCGCGCCGCGCACGCGCTTGCCGGTGCGGTCAGGCCCGAAAGAGTTTAGCGAACTTTGGGAATTCCTATTGACGAATTACAGCAGAGATCATTGCCGAAGTACGAACTAGAGCGGCTTTAGTTGCATGCAAAATTTCACCCTCATCGACTTATTCGGCACGCTCAAGGCATACCTCGCTCTGCTGCCATTCATGGTCGCCCCGGGGTACGTCGCGGGCTGGGCTCTCGACCTGTTTGAGTTCCGGCAGCGGCGACCCATCCTGAAGCTCATTCTCTCGGTTCCCCTCTCTATTGCCATTTGCCCCATGCTGTCCTACTTGTTGGGGCGGTTCCTGCGGTTCGGGCTTTGGGCCTTTTATGTCGGCGTGTTTGCGGCTGGGATACTACTTCTTTCCAAAGAATACCAGCGAGCGAAACGAGGGCCAATTTCGAAGCGCACAATTTCTAGACATGTCTGGATTGCTTTGGTCCTGGTCTCGTTCTGGGGAGTGGCGGTTCTCGGTTCAACGATAGATTTGCAAATTGGTGACGAACTCTATCCCCCAATTATCGTATTTGACCATTCCGTGCGCACTG
This sequence comes from Candidatus Sulfotelmatobacter sp., assembly GCA_030041215.1. Classification (GTDB taxonomy): domain Bacteria; phylum Acidobacteriota; class Terriglobia; order Terriglobales; family Acidobacteriaceae; genus Sulfotelmatobacter. The sequence goes on from JASHOH010000060.1 coordinate 9,970, forward strand.
CCATGACGGTGGCGGTCGCACGCCGTATCCCGCCGGACAATCCATTCTTTGCCCACACGACAGCCCTACTGCGCTATCACTACTTATGGTTGCTGTTTTGCAGCCTGCCCATGAAGATCGTTCACTCGTCGCCGCGGCATGTCGTGAATGCTGGCGTCTTCTGGTGCGGCGTTGGCTTGATGTGCAGCCTAGCGCTAGGTCTCAAGTTCTTAGCGCGAGTCCGAGCAGGCATCGAACGAAAGACATTGCTCGCCGTAACCCTGTTATGCGTCACTGGCTTAGACATTTTACCTGCTCTGTACTTGGCTGGCTGCCTGCACGTTTGGCTGGCTGATACGGAGAAGTGGAACGAACCACAAATTACTTCGTGGATTGGCTCCCTGCTATGGGTGCCGCACCACGTCGTCGCCTTGATTGCTTGTTTCGTTGCGTTCTTGCTGCTGCGATACCAGGCCGACTCGCACCGCCGGTGGTCTACTGCGCCGGTAATTGTGGCGGGAATGGCCTTTGCCAGTGCCGCCGGCATGTCAGTTTACGTTACCTTCACGTTTGTAATTGCCGTTGCCCTCTGGCTACTGGCATTAGTTGCCCGAAAGGACTGGCTGGAGTCAACAATGTTCGTCAGCGCGGGTGCGGTAGCGTTGCTCTGGGCGCTGAACTTCCTTTTTACTCTTATCCCTCCTTCCGTCGGCCCCGGGGGCGGTTCCGGGGGTTCGCCCGCGGCTGCTCCCGCTGGCGTTCCTGCCTTTGCGCAGTTTGAGCTGCGTCCCTTTCCACTAGGAATTGCTCTTGCCCGGCAGATCGGCATTCCCTTGGTAACGCAGTCTGCGCAGACCGTTGCCAGCGCCGTCTTTCTACCCCTTAACTACGGGCTGGAACTCGGTTTCTTTCTCGCGGTTGCCATTCTGCGTATGCGGCAGGTAGTGCGTAGCGACGTTGAGGCCAGCGCCAACGAACTCGCTGCCTGGACGTTGGTCGCGACCAGTTTTTTGATTGGCACTTTCCTGCGTTCGACTACCCTCGAGACTAACGACTTGGGTTGGCGATGCTTCCTGCCAGCGCAGCTAATTTTGCTGCTTTGGGGGGCGACCATGGTTCATGATTGGTGGTTTCATGGTGCCGGTGTCACGCCACAAGCCGCGCCGGGCCGGTGGGCTCGTGGAGCGATCGCAACGCTATTGATTCTAGGCACAGTTTCGAGTGCAAACCAGGTGTTCATGCTGCGCATGTTCCCGGTCCTATTGGATCGGGGGGCGATCGCGAGACCGAACTGGCCAGGCTGGGTGGTTGCGCACGAACACTTTGGCAAACGAGCCTACGCGCTGCGGTCAGCCTATGTAGCTCTTGACTCTGAACTGCCTTCTTCGGCAGTTCTGCAGAACAGCCCGGCTTCGGATGATCTCATCCTCCACATGCTATATTCCGGTCGCGATTCGGCTGCCGGCAATGGCGAGTGTGGAGTTGATTTTGGCGGTGACGCCAACGTCTGTGCCTTGCGCATACGCAGGCTAGACCCTTTATTTGAATTTCCCGATGGCAGTGATTTGGACGCCACCTGCCGGGCATACGGAATCGACGCCGTCGTAGTGGAGGAGTTGGACCCCGTGTGGAGGGAACCATCTTCCTGGGTTTGGGCTCGGCGGCCAGATATTGCCAGCGACTATGTCCGCGCGTTTCGCTGTGGCGCGGTCGCGGATGCTAAGTAGTGCACCTTTGTGATGACGAATGCTGCCAAATTTTGCTTCTGCTTAAGGTAAGCAAAAAAATTGGCTATCGGGATTGCGGTTCAACAGGTTGATAATCTAGGGATCGCGGCGCCTTTTACCAGCTCTTGACCTCCGCGCACGGCGATGCACAAGGGCGCCACCATGACCGATTTAGGGAGCAAACAAACATGTCGAATGAAACAAACGAGAAATCGAATTCAAGATCGACTTGGCGGGCTACGCAGGTTTATGTAATGGCAGTAGTCTGTTTCCTAGTTGGACTGGTTATCGGTTATCTGTTTCGCGGATCGGAGTCGCCGGCTCGAGTTGCACAAACATCAAACCCAGCTCAGATGAGCTCGTCAATGGGCAGCATGGCCATGCCTACCCTCGAGGATATGAAGCATATGGCCAATAAGACGGCCGCGCCTCTACTCGAACAGTTGAAAAGTGACCCGAAAAACGGTGCCGTTCTGATTCAACTCGGCAGCATCTACAAATCCACGCATCAGTTCAAAGACGCAATCGGCTATTATAACCAAGCGTTGCAGGTCGATCCGAAGAATGTCCCTCTTCGCGTCGAGATGGCCTCCTGCATGTACTACATCGGTGATGTCGACGGCGCTATCACACAGCTTCAGCAAGCACTGCAGTACGACCCCAGGGACGCAAACTCCCTCTTTAATCTCGGCATGATCAAGTGGCAAGGGAAGCAGGACGCCAAAGGTGCGCTAGCCGCCTGGCACGAACTGCTGAAATCCAATCCCCAGCTCAGTCCGGAGCGCAAGGCGCAAGTGCAAAAAATGATTGCCGACGCTCAGATGCGACGCAAGAGTTAAGGCGCGGCAGTTGGAGGGTCGTGCGGTAGGAAGTTGAAGGACTAGGAGCAATAACGGAAGGCAATCAGGCAACGTCGCAAGGACAATGGACAAGCGTGCAGGAGGAGTGTTGCAAAAACAAAGCGCAAAAGGGACGATACGGTGCGGAACCCAGTTTAATTATTGGGGTATGCGCCAGAGGCTGCAACTTGGAGCCGTTTTCCTGCTTGTGTTCGTTGTTTTCATGCCAAGCATGCATTACGATCTCGTCTATGACGACTTTCACCAACTGGTAATCAATCCGCGGTTGACAGCATGGAGTTACGTTCCCGGATACTTCACCACCAATCTCTGGTCGCATTTGCCTGAGTTGCCGCATTATTATCGGCCGGTTTTCTTGCTCTGGTTTCGGCTGCTGTACGTGGCCCTGGGCGCCCCAAGTTCGATCTGGCATTTGCCCTCGATTCTAGCCCATGTCGTGACGACTGCCTGCGTGTTCGTGCTTATTCGCCGTTTAGTCGCTGATTTCAAGGGTGCGGCGCTCGCTGCCGCCTTGTTCGCTATTCACCCTATCAATGCCGAACCCGTGGCATGGGTTTCGGCGGCGGGCGAACCATTACTCACAATTTTTCTGGTACTTAGCGTTTTTTGTTACGCACAGCGGAGGGGGCCTATAAGCCTGTCCTCGATCGTGTTCGCGGCTTTGGCTATGTTCACCAAGGAAGCGGGCATCGTGGCCCCAGCACTCATCCTTGCCTACGAATGGACGCAGTCTAGCCTCAAGAATGCGGTGGTTGCTGCTCAGCCTTATGCACTCCCTGCCTTGCTGTATATCGCGTTTCGGACAGTTGCGCTTGGCAGCCCGATGAAAGTGGCAGGTCCGATCAGCTTGGCTGCCATGGTCTTGACCTGCCCCCGCCTGCTGTCGCTATACGCGCGGCATCTGGTTTGGCCCGTACATCTCGGCCTTGGCTATGATGTTCCCGTTGAGACCGCATTTTGGCCACTCCTGCTCCTCCTTGTGGTGATTGCCGGTTTGGGATGGCTGCTCCGCGGCAGCTCTGCCAACATCCGGTTTGGAGCCGCTTGGTTTGCAATCACACTCATTCCATCTTTGGCAATTCGCTACATAGACTGGCACGATTACGTGCATGATCGTTATCTTTATCTGCCGTTCGTCGGGCTGGCGCTCATCGCGGCGGTATGGTTTGCTCGCATCCGCTTTACTCGCCCTCGTATCGTCGTAGCGGGCGCACTCGTATTGGCACTTTGCTGGGGAACCCGAGCAAATCTGCGCGTCTGGCAAAACAACATCTCTTTGTTCAGCCGAGCCATCGAAACCGATCCCGGAAATCCGGATTTCAGAAACGATCTCGCAGTTGCCTACATTAACGCGCATCGCGAGTCCGAAGCGTATCCTCTGTTAAAGCAGTTGATTGAAATATATCCGTGGTATGCCGACGGGTATTACAACATGGGCTACTACTACCAGCAGATCGGAAACTCTGAGGAAGCAAAGCGCTATTATCTGATGTCACTTTCAAAGCAACATTACTGAATTCGGGCCGTACACACGGCACCGGAAGGTTATTCCAAGCGACGGGCAAACTGCGACTTGCCTCGGGTCCCGGGGACATGGCTTGACAAAACCAGAGTTCTGAAACTATGTTAAAATACGAATTGGGACGCTCGTTCATTGGGGGTACGTCACCCATGTGTCGCCTCCCGTCCACTCTTATTGCATGCCTGCTGCTAACCACGATGGCGGCAGAGCTAGGTGTCCCCCAAGCATCTTCTGTCCCCCAAGCATCTTCTGTCCCCAGGCCCATCCGTGATTCACGAACCGTCTACCTTGTCAATGCCAATACTGATTGGAATATTTTCGACCACGTAGCGGCTGCAATACAGGAGTCGGGGCGCTGGAAAATCGTGGGAAAGTTCGAGGAAGCGGACCTTCTGTTGGTTTTATCGGAAAAAAAGGAAATCGCTACTACTACGTCGATGTTCGATCCCATGCACATATTCTTTAACGTGTATTACTTCCGCTGGCCGACCACGGTAGAGGTCGACACGCTGACTTTGGCCGCGGTGGATCAGGCCAGCGGTCGCCAACTGGTGACGGTTAGCTGCGCCCGCCATCGTTTCCCGAGCGCTCCCAAATGGCTGGTGTCTCGCATGAGCAAGCAGATCGAAAAAGCGCGAGAAATTGGATGAATAGCGAAGACCAAATTTGTCAGTTGCGCAAAAATACATCGGCAAGTCGGTCCTCGTAAACACAACGGAAATGTGGGTCATGCTTCAGTAAATTGGCAAGCGACGCATCTTTCTTGAGCAACACAATGCGTGCCTCGTCAAGATGCGGGTCTCCGTCCGTCCGATCACCCAAATTGAAACGAAGATAGTCCGCCACGAACTTATCGCCGTAAAGATCATTACGCCCGTCGATGGAAACCGGATACTGGGGAAGATACCAGGTAAGGAAGCCGCCCCAATCGAATTCGTTGTAGATTGGTCCGGGAGGCTCGACCCTGCGCAAGAAATTGGCGGCATCGACCGGAAATTCCATGCTGACGCTGTAATCGATTCCACGCGTGGTGAACCCAGTATTGGTGGCCAGCAAGGAAACCACCACCACCATTGAACCGGTAAGAGACAAAACTTGCCAGGGAGTGAAAGCCGGATCCTGGTCGGTGGGTTCAGCAGGAAGATCAGCGAGCAGCAAAATGGCTGGAATGGCCGCAAACCAAGCGTCTCGCACTGTACGGAACGCACAAAAGGAACCGACAACCAACAGAGAGAGCTGAAACAGGTCAATCTTTTTTCTCGAGCCTGCCGCGTAGAATGCAGCCATGATAACAAAAAGCAAGATAAAGCAAATGAAGCTGACAAACGTAGGAGCCAGCAGTTCCTCAATAACGGAGTAAGTCTGTGTTGCGCGGGAATACCCGATGACTACGGCGAATAGCCGATAAGAATATGGGCCGATGCACGAAGCCGCTGCACTAGCGGCCAAGATTACCGATAGTCGGGACAACGACAGAGAGGACATCCGCAAAGCCTTAACATTGAGAGACAAGCGTGAAGCAAGCCGAACCGCGGCAGTAATGAAAATATAAAGCCCCAGGGTCGCCAGCCCGTAAATAAATTGGATATGAAGATTTGCCCACACCAGGAAAAGCGGGGGGAAGCAGTAAAGTCCCTGGATCTGACCGCTACGTTGTGCCCTCAAGAGCAGGTATAACATGACATTGAACAGCATCATGCTGAAGAAAACAGGACGGGGGTAGAGGGAGTAGGCGTAAGCGAACGTTCCCAGGAGTGTCAACAGCCACGATCGCCAGAAGCGGCGGGAAAGGGCAAAGCACGTGGCAAATAGCACAACCGAGACCAGCACCGATAACAGAATGCCGAAGTAGGCAAAGCCCATCAATCCCAACCATGCATAGACACGCGAAAGGATGACCTCAAATCCCCAGCTGTACGCCACCCATGGTCGCCTGGCGGCGGTACGTGAAAGAATACCCACCCAGGGCACTGACCGATGCTGCACGATCCAATCCCCAACCTTCAAATGCCACCATATATCCGGGTCAACTAGGTATCCCTTGCTCAACAAGATGGTTCCCGAAAACAGGGTGAACAAAATCCCGAGTGCAGCCAGCCTCACGATCTGTTTCTGTGACAGTTGCTCTAATTCCCGAACTGTCCCCGAATCAACTCCGGACGACGTATTGTAGAGATTCATCGCCGCACCAGAACAATCGCAATTTCATCTCGGTAAACTTCGCGGAACTGTTGTTGCAAGACTGGGATTGTAGTCAATGCCTTGGCGATTGAAAGGCTGACCGGGAGGAGGATAATCCGCTCACTCGTGAAGCCCGGTAGTGTCTCCATCCTCCGCTTGCCCATAACCGTTTCAAAGTACGCGGCGCTGAACTCATCTCCGTATAGATTCAAGCGTTCGTCTATTGAGACCGGATACTCAGGAAGTTTCCACATCACATATCCACCCCATCCGTATTCGTTGAACATGGGACCAGGGAGATGATTCTTTTGTATGTAGTCGCAGGCCTTGACCGGATAGACACGCTCGAGTCGAGTTTCAAGAGTTTGATTGCTGGGCAAGAAAAAGAAAGAAAGCGTCAGCAGGATCGCCACACCCGCAGCAATATAGGGATATTCCTTCTTCACCCTTCCCTGCCCAGGCGCGCCGCGATCGCGATCAATTCCAATGACGTCACCGAGAATGGCGATCGAGGGTAGAACAATGATCCAGTTGTCGCGCTGGACCCGGAATGCCAGGGACGCCCAAAGCGCAAGCAGAAGGATTTTGAAGATATCGTGCGAGTGCCGCCTTCCCAGTCCGAAACAGGCAGAAAAAAGCAGCAAGGTAAGCATAAAGTGTTGCGGCTCCCGAAAGCTCATCGCGGCCATGAAGGCGAAGTTCTTGAATAGCGTGAGGCTGTACGCGGACTGCAACGCCGCAGGAATGAGATGAATCGAGTAGGGCGTGATCATCGTCGCAATAACACACGCTGCGGTGATCGCGATAAGACGAACGAGCGGGATTCGCCGCAAATTGGCATTCCAGATCCCCGAGGGACGAAGCGTTCTTTCTACGGTCTCTGCCAGCAGTAACATGGGAAGTAGCAGCAATCCGAGAACAAACTGAGCATCGAGATTTGCCCACAGCAAGAACAAAGGTGGCAGCCACAACAAGGGTGCCAAGTCATTCCTGCGACGAGCCTCAAGGATCCAGTGCAGCGCTAATCCGAGCAAGCACATCGAAAAGACATTCGGCAGCGGCTGCAGGTAAGAAAAGGCAAACTGGGCCGATATGCAGAGAACTGCCGCCCACCAGAAGTTGCGGCGCCCTCCAGCCAGCAAGAACGTAACCCCAGCTAGAGCCACCATGAACATCATGAGCAACAGGGGGACGGCTCTCAAGCCGAATAAGGCATAAACGGCACCACAGAATGCATCGTAAGGCCAGCTGAAATCGATCCAACGGGAACTTGAAAACTGCGAAAACAATCCCGTGCGGGGAATCGCATGATTCTGGAGAATCCATGCCCCCGTGCGCAGGTGACACCAGATCTCGTCACTCGAAAACGCCGAGATTCGCTTCGCTTCCCGCAAAGCCGCCGCAGTCAGGAGCAACACCAGAACCAGCAGACGGGTTGCGGGGGCTTGCGCAATATCGAGCAGGCCAGATACTTTCGCGCTACCGCTCTTAATCGAGGCTTCAACGATGGCGGCGGGCGAGCTTATGGTCCTGCGCTCTGCGCGACTCAATGCCAAACCGTCCGCGAGGGCACGCCCCCTGGCAAGTTACCCGGAGTTTTGTTTCCTGGCGAATTAGTTACCGTGCCATTCTGGTTATGGTTGAAGTTGTGGCACCTGAGTGTACATGTGCCAGTGCTTTGACTGTAAGAGATGGGGGCACGGCTGTCGTCATTCCGCGCAACGACGTTAATATCAAAACTGAGCAATCGCTCGCCAGACAGCCCCACAGAAGATTTAGCCACTCCATGGGCGGCATGGCATACCGAACAAGAGAAACCCGCGTTGATGTGAATCGAGTGCTTGCGAAAGCTGGCATTGGAAAGGATGTTCGAAAGGTCGTGACACTTCGCGCAGAGGGAGTAGGGCCCATTGGCTGCCGGATCCAAAACGACCGGTAAAAGGTTTTGGATTGCAGTTCCCGGACCTGCAGCCGACGCAACCTGACTGTACTCGTAGCGACGTTCGAGGATGTGATCGTACTGCGAGCCATGAGGTCCGTTCGGCCCTTGCCCTCCAAACTCCCGATTGTCATCGCTGTTGTGGCAGTCCGTACAAAGGATGCGGGAGCCCATGATTCGGCCCTGGGTGCGACCGTCCAGGTTCCACATGAATTTCAGCAGGCTCGGCTGAGGAAACTTGCTCTGCCGGTTATGAGTCACAGGATGGCTGGACATCGAACTCGTACTTAGCTGAGGGACAAGATTGAGCGGGTCGCCTGTCGTGTCCACGCGCGCAGGGAAATAGCCATATATGGCCAGCCGTTGCTTCCCTGTGCTGGTCGCGTGGCAACGGAAACAGACCTCGTACTGATTGACTGCAGGGCTGACTACGGTGACACCATCCACGCCGCTAATGCCACTCGCGCCTTCCTCGGCGGGACGAATTGTTGTCGAGATAAACGATGACGTTTTCTGAGAAGCATGTGGGTTGTGGCAATCAGCACAGGTGGCGTGGCGATTCCTGTTCAACAGCGTGCTTTCGTTCATCGTGTGCTCATTCCTGCCAGATGGGAAGGGATGGCTTTTCTTCGTAAACTCCAGGTAAATGTTGGCAATTGGGGGAGAGATGGTCGATCCGCCATTGTGGCAGTTCAAACAGTTCTGAGTAGGCGCGTCCACATTGGGCAAAACCTGTTTTGCCGGAGACAGAAGAGCCCCTCCCGCCTGGGCTTTGTGCATGCTATGGCAGGAGTCGCAGCCGTTCTTGCGAACCGTGCCATGCACACCCACATTGGCCGCTTTCGCCGCTTGTTGACCAGCCTGCGCGTGGATGCTGTTCCGCCACGCGGTCAACCCGTTATAGCGCTTCTCGGTAGGGCTGGATTGGCTAGTCCCTCCGCCCTGCGCCTCACTAGAACCGAACGGGGACACGCGTTTGATCGCCATCATGCCCCCGTTCTCCGGAGTAGAAACATGGCAGGCCAGGCAGAGTGCGGAGCCGGTGTTATCAATCACCAGAAATGCGTTCGAGGAGTCAAGACTCTCGACGTGAGGCTCATGACAACTTGTGCATTGCACATTTCCGCCCGGCATCTGAACTGCGGGATTGGCAGTAACGCCAGAACTCACAACTGATTGGATCAGATTCTGATCTGGCGGCATCTGCAGGGGGAGCTTGAAATTGAACGGGTGGGCAATGGACAAATTTTGACCGAAAATATCTTGCGATGCCATTGATCCGCTCATCTTGATCGGACCCCACGGTGTAGTCTGCCCTGGAGCAACAGTACCGTCATGGCAGCTCAAACAAACATTACTTTGATCCCCAAGAACCGGTTCCTGCACCACGTTCGTGAGCTGGCTTTGTGGATAGAGCGTGTAATTCTGCACCGTGGACAGTTTCTGAGACCACAGGCCTACCTGGGTTCCAGCTACACCGTTGTGAGGAGCGTGACAGAAATAACAGGCGGGCAGCCCTCCAATAATCGGGGACGACCCGCTCCCGCCCATATCGTGAGATCCGAGCACATTGGTGGTTACCTGCGCGCTGGCGGCCAACGCGACCAACCAAAGTACCCCCAGAAATACCGCTTTCCTCACTTCTTCACTCCTTTACACGGGGCGGCGCGCCGTAGTACTGAAAGACTTGCACTCGTCCGTTATAGGAATCGGCAACGTAGATACGATCGCTCCTGTCAATAAATATCCCAGAGGGCAGTTGAAATTCGCCCAGTCGTGACCCGCGCTGCCCGAAGTAATAGAGCAGTTCCCCTTGCCGATCGAATATCTGCACCACACCCCAAAGTCCGTCGACCACATAAATATGGTCCTCGGAATCGACGCTGACGCCCTTGGGGCGGAACATGCTGCCGACTCCATCCCCAATACGGCCGATCGCACTCTGCGCGACTCCCTCAAGGGAGAACAGCTGCACGCGGAAGTTCATGGAGTCAACTGCGATAAGACCGCTTTTTGTCAGCCGGAGTTCGGTCGGATAGTACAGACCGCCCGGCTTTGTGCCATGGTCGCCAATGGTCCGCACCACGGATCCTTCCATGTCGAGCACGAAGATTTTGTCGCGCAGTGTGTCAGTGACATAGATTCGCCCCGCTTCGGAATCAACTGCAATGCCGGTGGGACGCTTGAAGAAACCTTCCCCGCCCTTCAGGCTGCCGATCGTGCGCTGGAATCCACCATGGGGATCGAAAACAAAGATGTACCCAGATTCAGAATCAGTCACATAAATGTTGTCCTTCGCGTCTACGGCTACACACTGCGGCTGACGCATCGGGTTTTTCTCGTTGTCGCGCCGCTCCACGAACTTATACTTATGCTGGCCGAAGTCGAAGATATGAATGCCTTGGGCGCCGGGATCGGTCACAATGATGCGACCGCGCGAATCCACTGCTACCCCGTAGGGGCGCACCATTCGGTGATAGGAATGCTCGCCCGCCACTATGTCCAGCAGTTTGGCGAAGAAACCTGGTTTACCGCCGGTCTCGCGTTCTGAGCTGAAACTCTGCACGAACCTCAGTTTGCGGTTGCCTTCCAGCAAAAGATCCGGGGGCGCGGGAACTGGGGTGGGCTTATCTTTCTTCTCGAGGGCGTGGACGACACCTGCCGTGAGCAACATGCATGCGGCCAGGGCCGTCGCGCGCCGGCTGAAAGACCGCAGCACTAGAAGAAATTGAACCATCGCGAGATCCCGAAATAAAAGACTGTGATATTACTGGGCAAAGCGGTGGTTACGCTTGCCCCCTGCTGACTGTGTGCGAAATTCGCTAAGATGTTGAGCTTGCGGTACGTATAAACCGCACCGCCCGAGTACGTCTCCGCCGAGACATTGGAGAACAGCCCCGTGCCCGTACCCTCGCTCATGAATCTGCTCCAGGCAAAACTGACGTTTAAGTTCTTAATCAGTGTATTGGCATAGCCGGCATTGTAGCTCTTTCCGGAATAGGGCACTACCTGGTTGGAGCTCAGGCCGGGCGCCGTTACGGCGACCAGGCCTTGGCTGGTGATGATTGCTTCCCCACTGGACTCTGCATAATACGCGGACAAGCTCTGCTTCATCCAGCCAAGATTGAAACCGGCATTTTTCGTCTCCGTTGATTGACCATGCGTGTTCGAAAAAAGGCTCCTGCCTATTCCGGCGTTGGCGCCAAAGCTAATCTTGTTCTCCAGGGTCCTGCGGACCGACGCGAACGCCGCACCCTGCGACTCTGTGGATGTCGCCAGTATGGTCTGAACGCCCTGACTGTAGTTGCCGTTGGCCTGCAGTATCCAGGCTCCCAGGTTCCTCCGGTAATTCGCGGCTCCCACCAGACCCATCCCTTCGTTGCCCGCCTGGGTGGCGATGTCGTGCACACCTGCGGTTACGGTCAACCCTTTTATGAATTTTCCAAAGCCATAGGAGGCATTGCCGCCGTATGCGGTTGCGCTTACGCTTCGTCCCGCCACGAATTCCTCCTGGTGGCTCACATAGCCAGTCACAAAGATGCGATGCGGCAGAGTGTAAGAACTGGAAAGGTTCATGTTTAATTCGCCGATTTTGGGCCCGCTAAAGGAAACATTGACCAACTGCCCCGAGGTATTCAATTGCTGCAGCACCGTCCCATAGACGTTATCGTTGTAGCTAACGGTGGCTGAGAGCGGCAGGCGCCACACATGCGACAAAATCGAACTATCGAATTCGTCCGAATCAGTGTTGGCCTTTTCGCCTTCCGATGAGGACCTCGTCATCATTCGATAGACTGAAAGGGTGAAGTGGCTGTGCCGGGGCAAGGTTCGCGAGGTCAGCACATGGAACAAATCGCTTGAGCCGTGGGATGTAAAGCTCTCACCCTCAGGGCCGGCGATATTGCTGGTTACGTCACCCAGGGAATGCTGATAGCCTGCGCCAAGCGAGAACCCCGCGATGTTGTAGCCGCCCGTACTGACGCCGAAGCCTTTGCTCGTTCCTTCGCTGTTGAACCCAACCCCGGGAATATCGGTCTGGTTTGCGTCATCGGCGAAGTAAACCGACAAATTCTTTACAGGCAAATCTCTGAACATCCAGCTTATGCCAAAATCACGATTATTGCTGGTGCTGTTCAGACCACTGAGTCCCGGCAGCCCATACGCTGAGTTCTGACCCCAGTTCTGACCGAAGGAGGCGTATCCGGGAAAGGTGGTACCGCCAAAGATCGCTGCACCCAGGTTGTACCCTTTGGAATCCGACAGGTTGGTGCTTTCCGCGCTGCTCTCGGCACGCGCATAATATGTACCTGCTTGGAAAGAAAGGAAGCCCGGGTTGTAGTAGAAGCCATTGGTGTTGAGGTTTCCATTCAGGCCCGTGCCGTGGTTGGAGAGTTCGTTCTCCCCACTCTGGCCGCCATAGCCGAACCCAAGGTTCCCATTGAGGGTGTGGAACTGGACGCCGCCCAGCTCGACTTGGGCGATGGCCGCCTGAGTCAGCAGGAACACGCAGACGACGAGCCCGAAGCGAAATCGACTTTTGCCGAACAGCCGCATACCATAACCCAACTTCTCCTACAACTCTTCCACTTTTGCTGTCGTCCTGAGCCTCTTCTCCAGGTTCCTCCGCCGAGTTTCATAGCGGTCTTTTTGCAGGTCAGCCTGCAACTTAGCGCCAACCTGCCCGAATGGTGTCTTGCCGGCCGGCTGGCGGGCCTCCAGCCGTAGAATCGTGTAGTAGGGGCCGAACTGGCAGACTTTGCTCACCTGGCCCGGCTTCATGGGGTCCAGGATTTTCAACACCTCAGGGGGCAGCTCCGAGCGCGCCGTCAGCTTGTGGTTCCCCATATCCACTCTGAAATCATCCTGCGAATATTTCTCCGCCAGCAGACCGAACTCCTGGTAGTTATGAGTGGCCTTTGCTTGTTGCCATAACTCGTCGGCCTGCTTGCGCGCCTGCTCCTTGACCTCGGCGGGTGCGGTTTCCGCAGGCATAATGGAGATCGTCTGGAACTGGATCTGCTCCGGATGCGTGAAGGGCGCGGGATTCTTGATGTAAAATTGCCGCGCTTCGGCCACAGTCACGCGTGAGGGTGCATCCAGCTCCGATTTCATCAGAGCGTCGATGAGGAGCGAGCGCCGCACCAACTTGCGGAATTGCTCCATCGATCCATTCATCTCTGTCTTGATGTATTGCTCGAACTGCTGGTCATCCTGGAACTGGTTGCGAAAAGCCGCCGCGGCCTTGTTGATGCGCGCCGCCGGCACGGTCATCTTGCGCCGCTCCGCCTCCTGGTACAGCAGCTCCTCGAACTCGATCATCTTGAGGGCGCCTTCGCGAATGGTTTGTTCCATGCCTTTGGGGAAGCCGTTATGGGTTTGAGCGTAGGGGAAGATGATCATCATTTCGCGCAACAGGTCGCGATCCGTGAGCACCACGCCGTTGACGCGCGCTACCGGCTTGCCGGTCACTTGCATGCTGGAGACAGAGCTTGACGGCGCCGGGGCAGCCGGTGGCAAGGCCGAGGCATGTGATGCGACTTGCGCCATCGCCAGGCCCGTGCCCAGCAGGACCACAATCGCAATGCGGTAGTTCATGATTTCCCCTCCACCCCCAGAGTAGTTTCAGAAGTGGTGTATCCGGCGGCGGCGCCAGCCTTCAGGCCGGGGGTTAAAGCCGCTTCCGCCCCGCTATACCACATGTGAAACCGCTCTAAAGAACTTCGAAAACTCGGGGAGAGAGATTGCTCTCTCCCCGAAACAACAACAGCCTCAGTAAGCAGTTCCAATGTTCGACGCTCCATAGTATTCGCTGGACATCGAGAAGTGGCACTGCTGGCAAAAACGCATGGTTGAAGGCTCGTGCGTCGGGTCATACGGAGCGCCCGGGTTGTAGCCACCGTTTACGAAGAAGATGGTGCGAACCTGGGAGACACCCGTGGTTTTGCCGACGTACACGGCCATGTTGTGTTGGTTGTGGCAGGTGGTGCAGACTATAAAGTTGTCTCCAAAACTGCCGTCCTGGGGAACCGCGGACGTCACAGCGTTGGGATAGTAGCTAGCCACGAAGTTCCCGTACGGCGTATTGGGGGTGATGCCGGCTACGGTTAGCTTATTGCCTGCGATACCAGCCGAGAGACCGTAGTTGGCGTTGGTTAAAATGCCACCAAGAGCGAGTTCGTTACCCAGGTTGGCAGTTTGGCCCACGGGGTGGGTGGTGGAGTAGGGGGTATTTCCTCCGTAGGGGTATCCCAGGAAGGTTGGAATTGGGTTGTTGCCGTAGAGCTGAACGGCGGTGCCACCATTGACTGACGAACCTACGTTGCGGGCGCTGTTGACGCCGATGCCAACTCCGTTCAGCAGACCGAAGTACTGTTCGTAGGAAACGCCGGACATCATGGCGCCCACCGAAACGTTGCCGTCGTGGCAGCTCAAGCAGGTCGCCACGCCTTTGTAGGTCCAGTCTGTCCAGGCGGTGGCGGGCGAAAACATAGTTCCAGTGACGCCCCACACCAACTTACCGGAGAAATGGCTGTTGCCGCCGTTGAAGGTGATCCCGCCTGCATAAGCGGACAGGATGGCAGAGGTATCCTGGCCCCACAGGCCGCCCTGTGCGTCGGCAAAGGCGCCATAACTAGAGCTAGTGCCGCCGTTACCGCGTGCCTGGTTGTGCGGAGCATGGCATCCCGCGCAGCCACGGCCGCCGTTTTCGTGCGCGCCCATGACGTCGTAGTTCGGGATGTAGTTCAGGACACCGATCACGTTGCCGGTGTACGCCGCGGTTGTGCCACCGGTGGCCAAGGGAGCCCCGTTGCCTTGGCTTCCAAACGTTCCGCTGACGTTGCCGGTCGTTGAGCTTCCGTTGTAATAGCCTGCGCCGGTTTGGTTCGTGGTGATGCCTGGCTCCGTAATCGTCACTGCGGGTGGTTGCCCGTTCTGCGGGGGTGTTGCTTGCGCAAACGCAAATGCCGCGAGGAACACCACCATTGTTAAAAGAAGTAACAGCTTCTTCATGTTCCCTCCTCATTTGTTTACTTCCAATGATCATTGATATTTCTATTGCTTTTACCTCTACACCCGGAGTTGCCTCCGGTTTTAGCGACCCTAGGGTCGTTAAACTTGCACCTGGCCCGTGGCCAGAAAACTCTTACGGCTTCTTCTGCTCCTGTGGGTTCGCTGGTGCGTTCGCTGCCGAACCCACAGCAGGGGAGCTTGCCGGCGTTGTACTGCTGGGACCGGCTGGTTGCGCGTTGGACGATTGCTTCTTTGCCCCCTTCGCCGCCTTGCGCTTCTCTAATTCCGCTCTTGCTTCCGCGTCGGTGTAATAGCGGAACATCTGCACGCGCCCCAGATACTGCTCGGCGGCAAAGACGCGGTTGCTTTTATCGATGGTCAGCCCGGTCATCGCCTGGAACTGGCCGGGCATGTTTCCAAAGTTGCCAAAAGCGAGCAGTAGCTGGCCCTCCGGAGTAAAGATCTGCATGCGGTTGAGCATGGCGTCCGCCACCCAGACGTGGCCGTCGACGTCAATGGCGATCCCCTTGGGGCGGGCGAAGTTACCGGGGCCGTCACCGTTCTTGCCCCAGGTGCGGATGAAGTTGCCGTCGGCATCGAAGACTTCGACACGGTCATTCAGAGTATCGGTGACATAGAGGTTTCCGTCCTGATCGACGGCGGCGTTAGTCGGCTTGGAAAAGTCACCGGGTTCGGTCAGGGTGTGGTTCTTGCCTGCGGTGCCAATCCTGCGGATGACGTCACGCGAGTCGGCGTCGAAGACAATTACCTGGTCAAGGTCGGTATCAACCACGTACAGGTACCGGTTCTCCAGATCGAGAGCGATGCCGGCGGGGCCGCGCAGCGCTTCCTGCCCGAAACTGCCGACGTACTTGTGGTTGGCATCAAACTCCTCCACCACATGCAGTCCGTTGTCGGTGACAAAGAGATGGTCTGCGTCGTCGATCGCCAGGCCGATGACCGACTTGAAATGAGCTTCCGCGCCGTTCCTGATCAGCTGGACATCATCATTTTCTGTATTAAAGATGAACACCGCTCCGACCTTGGTGTCGGCGACATAGAGCAATCCCTTGGAATCCACGGCTACGCCATAAGGAGCGTAGAGCGCGTAGCGCACCTTGGGTTGCTTCTTGCTCCCAGCGTTCGGATCCACGCCCGCGAGACGGTCCATCCAGCGCTGCTTCCTCACTTCTTTCTTCTGCTCATCGCCGAAGTCTGGCAGCGAGGTGGCGAAGTAGTCCAGGTAGCGCACGCGAGGGACCGCAGGCTCGAACGGGAACACGATTTTGGTGAAGTCGGGGATCTCCTGTTTTTGTGCGGGAGCCTGAGGGGGCGCTTCGGGTTGCTTCTTTTTCTTGTCGGCATGGAGAGACAACGGCGCAAGCCCAATAAACGTCAACAGCAGCAGTGCGAGTGCGCTATGCTTCATGATCGGCTTCACGCAAGGTTCCAACATCTAATTTCCTCCAGACGGCCTAACCTGGTTGCCAATGTTGCCGCGATGGCAGGTGTAGCAGAACTCCTGGTTGTTCTGCTGGTCCTTGGCCAGCAGGTCCGGCTTGGCCGACGAGTGCGGCTGATGACACGTCAGGCAAGTCATTGGCACAAGAACTTTATTGGGATCTCTAAAATCGCGCACATCTGACACGGGGTGACCCTCGACCGGGTGCCCAACTCCATAGACCAAAGGCAGAACGGGGACACGGGCAAAGTAGTCTTCCGGCAATTTGACCTTGCCATCGAAAATCGCGACCAGCTGTTCGCTCTTAAGCTGCGCCGGTTTCGAGTCCGGACCGTGACACTCCAGGCACAGAGCGTTGGGAGTCTTGGCGCGCAGCAAATGAGCATTGTCGCCGCCATGTGGCTCGTGGCAGATATAGCAGCCCTGCACAAACACGGGTTGATGCACATAATGCTTCTTGCCCTGCTCCGCCTGATCGGAATGGCAACCCAGGCAGACGGCAACCGCGTCGGGCTTCGGGAACCCCTGGGTCCTGCCAGCGTGCGGGCTGTGGCAGTCCGTGCAATCACCCGCAGCACCCGGATGCTGCACCTTCGCCTTCTCGATCTGCTCGGCCTTTTCGGAGTGGCAGGTGAGGCACAGTTCCTTCGAGCTGGCCGCAGTCAGAACAATCTTGCCGTTCTTGGGCGCTTGGTGGCAGGTTTCGCAGGATGACCTTCCACCCTCGAGCGGGGCGTGTACGAACGCCTGCATGAGCTTCGGCGAGCGCGATTGATGAGGGTCGTGACATGTCAGGCAGTCGGCTTCTTCGAAGGGCTGATTCGCGTGCGCCTGGGCGAGGTTTGCGTCCTTGGTATCGTGGCAATCGGTGCAGAGCGCGGGCGCGTTCTTGGCCAGGTGATAATCGAACTCACGCTTGCCCCTCTCGCCTGTTCTATGCGTGACGTGGCAGGCGTCGCAACCCATGTCGAGAGCCGCATGGCGGCTGCCTTTGTCGGGCGTGTTCACGCCCACGTTGTGGCAGCCGAGGCAAAGATTCTCCTTCGCGGTCGCGCCCGAAGCTGGCTTCAATAACTGATTCTTGTTATCGGAAGTGTGGGGGTCGTGGCACTTGAGGCAGTCCCGGACTGCGGGGCTGTGGACTTGGCCTTTGATCTGGCTGGCGTCCTTATCGCTGTGGCACTGGAGACAGAGCTTAACGGTTGTGGTTGTGATCAGCTTAACGCGCGTGACATCTCGGTTGACCCGAATCTCGTGGCAGCTCGTGCAGCCCATGGAAACCGCCGAATGCACGGATTTGCCCTTTGCCTTGTCCTCGTGACACTCAAGGCACTTCGCTGGGTCAGTGTTCTTGTCGAGTGGAACCGGATGGACCTTGGCCAGCGCGGGTGTGACTGACATCACGAGGACCCCGGCGGCCAACTGCAAGAATTTGTATAAGGCTCGGCTTGTTCCGTTGGCCGCCTCTGTGCCGCGTTTTGGAAAGTATGGAACCATTGCCAACCGTAATTAATGAATGTTAATGCACGACCATCTCCTTACCCAGCCCTGGGACACTGTAGGTGGCCTGGAATCTGTAAGTATTTGCAATAGGTGGGGTTTCAGCCTTGGGGCTCATATGTTGCAAATTTTCACAGGCGATAGTTACCAATGGCTTTGGGCCTTCTGGCACACTCCGCCCGTGAAATGACCCAATTGGGAATAGCTGGATGTGATTGCAATCACGGCGTTTTGGCTCGGGGTGAAATCTTCGCGGGAGCCCTTCAGGGGTGAGTGTTATGCCTCATCCAGTACATTGCGACAAGCCCACTCGGCGGATCGCAACTAACTGACCAGCAAGGGATTGGGAAGGAATTGCCATGTTGGCGTGGAACGTGCACTACCTGACTCGAATACGGGGAAAGGCAAAAGACATGGCTTCACCAATTCGCTCAGCGTGCCGCAAGACCTGGCAAACTCTGAGTTCGATCAAGACCGGCGTGGTGCTCATTATTCTCGTTGTGATTCTTTCTGCGGCCGGCACACTCATTTTGCAACGTCCCACCACCGACCCTGACGAAATACAGCGAGCCTATTCGCCACAAATGTTGCGCGTGCTCGATGCCCTCGGCCTGACGGATGTTTTCCACGCATGGTGGTTCGTGTTGCTGCTTGCCCTAGTGAGCTTAAGCATTATGGCCGCCTCGCTGCAGCGTTTCCGAACGCCTGGAGATAGTGCAAAGGTTAACTGATTGCAGCACAGTTAGTTAGCCAGCAGTCCCACCCTCCTATAGAACGACTGTTGCATCCTTCATCATATTGGGGGCTTATCGCCCAGTCCAATGCTCTAAATGACGCAAGGTTCCAATGCGTGCCCGCGCCGAGCTAGATTTTGAGGGCTGGCCCACGTTTCGTTATTGGTAGACACCACCACAACTGAGGGTGCCCCACCCATCGCGCTTTTCGATGGATGGGAAGCAAGGCGTCGGCTCCACGCGGATCTTGCGATTCGTGTCGCCCACCCTTCGAACTCCGTGAAGGGTGGGGCAGCCTCTTTCGTGGTCGTGAAGGCAAAGCCAAAGCTGGGCCAGCCCCCCAGAATTGCTTCAGCAAAGGTGGAGTTCATTCGGCGAGTGGCTCACCCTTGCACACGTTGCAAGAGTGAGCCACCATTCCAATAAGCTCACGCGGCCAGGTCGAAGCGATCAGCGTTCATCACCTTGGTCCACGCCGCCACGAAGTCTTTCGCAAATTTCTCCTTCGCATCGGCGCTGGCATAGACTTCCGCAAGAGCACGCAACTGCGAGTGCGAACCG
>JASHOH010000061.1 GCA_030041215.1 Candidatus Sulfotelmatobacter sp.
CCCGACGACCGCTATGCCTTCATTTCAGTCGAAGGCATCGGCGACGAACCTGGCACGGTGGAAGTGATCGACTTGGCGAGCATGAGAACCGTCGCCACGGTTGATACTCCGCCGCAGGCCGCCGGAATTGATTTTTGGAAGACCGAAGCAAGTAAGCAGTAGGCCCGCTGAGATTTGAAGGGCGCGGCTTCCAGCCGCGCCGACACTTTAATGAAAAATCAACGGAGGCTTTAGCCCCCGTTTATTGCCCGGAGGGGGAATGTTCAATCGATCGATTTTCGAATGCAGCATGCTTTCAGCAGCTCTGATCCTGGCGCTGGCCGTCCCATCCCTGCGCTCGCAAGATGCCGCCCAGAAACAAGACACAACCAAGCAAGATGCCTCCAAACCAGATCAAAAAGACACCGCCAAGCAGGAAGAACCCAAGCAGGAAGGCCCTTCCGTAGCCCCTGCCAGCGTTGAAGTTACGCCCAGCACCCTCGACGCTCAGGTCGGTCAGAAGGCCAAATTCACCGCCGTTGCAAAAGACGCCTCCGGTGCTCCCATCGACGCCAAGCCTGACGTTTGGTTCGCAGCTCCCTTCGATGTAGCCGGGGCCGACGAGAATGGCGAGGTCACGTTTCACGCTCCCGGCGTCGTCACAGTCGGCGCGGTCATCGCCGGCAAGGCCGGATACGCCACCGCCAACGTCAGCAACACAAAAGTCACGAGTGTCGAGATCGAAAAGCCCGCGTATCCCGTCGTCGCGGGAAGTTCCGAGAAGCTGACCGCGATCGCCCGCGCCAACGACGGCAAGCCGCGCACCGACGCCCTCATCAAGTGGACATCCGACAAGTCCTCCGTCGCCACCGTTGACGCTGCCGGCATGGTCACCGGCATCGCGTCCGGGACGGCCACCATCAAGGCCACATCCGACGCAGCCAGCGGCACGCTCACCTTGCAGGTCGTCCGCGATTCCGTCCGTAAGCTAAGCGTGCAACCTGCCACCACCGAAGCCCGCACCGGTGACGTGGTTCACTTTACGGCCTCGGGAACTAACGCCGCTGGTGGGCAAGAGAAGGATGTTCCCGTGCGCTGGTCGATCAGCGGCCAGGGTGCGGAAGTCTATCCCGATGGGGCCTTCGTCGCCGAAAAAGCCGGCACCTACGTAATCACCGCCAGCAGCGGCCAACACACCGCCAGTGCTTCAGTCGTCATCAAGCCGCGTAATGTCGAACGTGAAGTCGACGTCGTCTCGCACGTGCCCATGCCCGACATCCAAATGTCCGAAGAGTGGATCATCGGCCATCACGCCTACCTCGCCACCATCGCCGACAAGGTTTTCACCTACGACATTTCTGATCCCGCCAACCCCAAGCTGCTCGATACGCTCAAAGTTGACGCGCGCCTGGTCAACGACATCAGCACCACACCCGACGAGAAAATCGGAGTCTTCACCCGCGAAGGCGCCTCCAACCGCAAGAACGGAATCGTCTTCCTCGACACCTCCGACGCCGCACACCTGAAGGTTCTCTCCGAATACACGGTCACGGTCAGCGGAGGCGTGCACAGCGCCTACATCGACGGCCACGATGTCTACATCACCGACGATGCGACTGGCTCCCTGCGCGTCATCGATTTCCAGGACCCCAAACATCCAAAGGAAGTCGCGCGCTGGCAAACCGACAACCCCACCGTCACGACCTTCGACACCAAGAATGGACAGTTCACCAGCGGCCGTTACCTGCACGACCTGCAAGTCAAAGACGGCATCGCTTATCTCGCCTACTGGCGCGATGGACTGATCATTCTCGACGTAGGCAACGGCATGGCCGGAGGCAGCCCGGAAAATCCCAAGCTGATCAGCCAGTACAAATTCAACCACTACGAACTTTACGGCGACGGCTGGCTCGCTGGCACGCACAGCGTCTTCCGCTACAAAAATTATCTCTTCGTGGGAGACGAAGTCTTCCCCGCGATCTTCGAAATTGACGACCGCGACCGCATTCCCGCGCGCGCCATCTGCCACGTGATGGACGTCAGCGACATCAAGCACCCGAAAGAAGTCGCGTGGTACGAAGTGCCCGAAGGCGGTTCGCACAATTTCTGGGCCGCGGACGACAAGCTGTACGAGGGCTACTATTCAGGCGCGGCGCGTGTGCTCGATATCTCCGGCGAGCTGCGCGGCGACCTGTATCGCCAGGGCCGCGAAATCGCCCGCTTCTGGACGGCCGACGCCAAGGGCTTCCGTCCCAATCTGCCGTTCACCTGGGGAGGTCAGCCGTGCTCAGTGAAGTGCGACAGCGACCTGCTCAACAGCCTGATGTACTTCAACGACATCCACACAGGCCTGTGGATCACCAAACTCGGCGCTCCCAAGTTCGAAGGCTCCGCCACCGCGCCACCAGAAAGAAAGGGCGAGCGAACGATCCACTAATGGGTGCCCCACGTCTCGCGTCCTTTGCGAGACGTGGGAATCGCCGAGCGCGTCGAAAACTACCAACGACAGTTAGTACTTAGTTAACCGGGCTACCCCCTCCTCCCATATGCCCCTGATTAGAATCATTGGGTTACGCGGATTTTGTTTGCAAATATCAGTGCCTGAACGACTTACAGGCAAATATCAGGCAATAAAGCACTTACAGCCCGGCCGGAGCCGGGCTGTAAGGTTTCGCTATGGTTTCTCAAAGAGCGCAATCACATAATACAGTTCTCTTTTTGCTAAGTAAAGAAAAAAGTCGATGACATGAAAGATTTTTCCGCAGAGGCTCCCACGTCCGAAACCCGGGAAAGGTCGGGGCATCCTCAGTTTTTATGGTTCCGGCAAAATACGCCAACCCCCACTTCGCCCGCTCCGCAGGCGAAAGTGGAGAACCTGTCTTCACTTTACAACGAATCGATTCAGTTGTAAGATCACCCAATCGCCGGAGGTCCGGCACCAATCTTTTTGGTTATACTTCCGGTTTTCTGATACGGACTTGACTCCTTGCGACTCCCTTCCCTCTCGCAGGGTCTTCTTCGATAAGCCGGTGCTCCAGATCTGTCCGCCAGCGGAGGAGTCGATGAAACCACGACATCCGATGCTCCTGTGGGCGTTACTCGCCTCCGTGATTTGCTGCGCGTGCGGTGGCGCAGGGGCTCCTTCCAGCGGGACGACCTCCGGCAACGGCGGCTCCGGTGGTTCCGGAGGGAGCGGTTCGGGAGGGAGCGGTTCGGGAGGTGGCTCTTCTGCCACACAGGGAACCTGGATCTGGATGGCAGGCCCGAATGTCCCGAACCAGAAAGGAATATACGGAACGCTGGGGGTCGCCTCAGCAGGTAATGTTCCCGGCGCACGAAGCAACAGTGTCAGTTGGGCCGACGCATCGGGAAACTTCTGGCTTTTTGGTGGGTTCGGTTTCGATTCGGCCGGCACGCCAGGGCAGCTCAATGATCTGTGGAAATACAGTGGGGGTCAATGGACCTGGATGGGCGGATCGGATGTCTGCTGTCAATCCGGCGTGTACGGAAGCCTCGGAACGGCCTCTTCCGGCAACGTTCCGGGAGCGCGCGACGAGGCTGTTGGGTAGACAGACCCATCGGGCAACTTCCGGCTCTTCGGTGGATACGGCTACGACTCCACAGGTTCCGATTACATGCTCAACGACCTGTGGGAGTACAGCGCAGGAAAATGGACCTGGATGGGCGGCTCGAATTTATGTTGCAAGCCCGGCGTATACGGCACCCAGGGAAACGCCGCACCCGGTAACCTTCCTGGCTCGAGATGGAGTGCTGCGTCGTGGACTGACGTTCAAGCAAACTTTTGGCTGTATGGTGGCCTCGGCTTTGGTGGCGGAGTAACTTCCTGGGGGCCTATGGACGACCTGTGGATCTACAGCCATGGTGAATGGACTTGGGTGAGTGGCGCAGGCGAACCGTTTACCGGAGTGGCCTCGTACGGGACT
>JASHOH010000062.1 GCA_030041215.1 Candidatus Sulfotelmatobacter sp.
TGCACGAAATTCATTTGCAAGTATGGCGCGCGCCCCGTCGAGTCGCGATGGCGCTCCAGCATCTCCTGCAACGCATGCACATCTTGTGCCGTTTCAAGCGTGTAGAAATCGTAGGGATTCTCTCCCAACTCGATTCCCGCCGATCGAAGCTGCTCCAGCCCTTCTCGATCGCGCAGCCCTGCGCGTCCCCAGTCGTCGCTCTGGATCAACAGCAGCGGCCGATCGAAATGAAACTGTGCCCGCGGCAGCAGGTCGAGGCTTTTGCGCCATATTTTGCCGGGCGTCAACATTGCTATCACTGACAATTGCGAACGACGATCATCTCAGAACCACCTTCACGAATCGATCCATATGTCAGAATCCCCCATCGAAAGAAACACCCAATCAGGGAAAGCTTTGTCAGCCGGTTCGCTATTCGCGTCGAACGGGCTGCGAACGAGCCGCTTTGACTTTTCCGCAGAAAATCTTCGCGATGCAGGTCCAGTACTCTGTAGTTTGAGCCTAAAGTCGCGCACAGCTTTCGCAAGCGCCGGTTTGTCGTGTAGGTCAACTGATTCAAAAGGGCCGGACTTCGACCACGAATCTGAAGATACAAGCGGCCGAGGAATTTAGGCAGCAACGGCAACCAGAAGATTTTGTAATGCGGTTCGTACAATCGCAGATAGTTGGGGCACGCAATATAAATGACTCCACCGCGGCGCACGACTCGGCCGGCTTCACGAATCACCGCGGCTTGATCGCTCACGTGTTCGACTACCTGATTCATAATGACCAGGTCGAAACAGGCATCGGCAAAGGGCAAAACTTCTCCAATTCCATTCGCAAATACTGGCTCCGCGATTCTGCGACGCGCAATTTGAATCGAGGTAAGTTCACAACCTTGGCCGATCCTGTCCGGTTCGACGCCAACTGCTCTGAGCCCACGGTTTCTACACGCGATGACGAACCCACCTACGCCCGACCCAATGTCGAGAATGCGCGATGAAGGCGTGAATTCGACATAAGGGGCCAGTCGATCAAGAAGTTCGCGGCCATCGTCGTGAATCAGATCTTCGACAATTTTTTTCTGTACATCGGGCGTCTGAATGCCACGCCAGTTTGCGCGCCGGTACTCCAGCAGCAGAGCGCGCAACGTCGCTTCGGAAATGGCGGGCGTCAACATGGGGTTCTTATACCATTCTGCATACTTTTGCGAAACGGTAAGGCCTAAATGTAGCCCAGCGCCCGCAGTCGATCTTCGACAATGCGCTGCTCGGTCAGATCGAGTTGTGAGGCTTCGTCGCGCAACAGATCCTTGAGAACGAACTCCAGAAGATCCTCCACATCTTTGAATCTTGCCCCAAATTTCCTTTCTGCCGCCGCGCAGAGATCTTCCGAAAGGCGCACTTCACGTAACCCGCTCATCGTTGTTCGCTCCTGCGACTTAACTTTGACCACCGCGAATCGCAACTCAAGGCCGAGCTCATTTCTGCGCCAGTACACTGTAATTGCCCGCGATCTGGTCGTTTGTGGAAAGCGCGGCGCCCTCAAGGCCTAAACCAAGGAGATTCATGATCGGGACTATTGTGTGATGAAGAATCTGACGAATGATTCGGTACTTCGCAAAGCAGCTAAGAGCGACGGCATTGAGCCGCACGATGCCGCCAAGGCTGGTGCCCTCAGGGACAATTTCGATCTTTGAGAATGATGCCAGAAGCGATTTCAGGCCCAAAGGCAGGTAACGCCACTGCTCGTTATCGTTCATTCTGGGGCAAACACCAGCAACGCTCAGCAGGAGGTGGCCTCCTGGCTTCAGAACGCGATGTACTTCAGCAGCTGCCACGCGCGGCTGCGGGAAGAATTCAAAAACACCGGTGGCCAGCACCAAATCAAATGTGCAGGCCTTGAAGGGAATCTGTTCGCCGCTGCCGAGCACGTCCACGAGGGGCGTGGCACTGACATCAAGCGCCACGTAACTGCGAAGGCGTCTTTGGAGCAGCGGACGATAGGGCTGGTAGCGGCCGCCGACGTCCAAGACACGGAGCCCATCCCCTGGAATCCCTGTAATCCACTCGTCGAGAATCAACCTCCGCCGCCGCAAGACGAGATAGTTAGGATTTGTAATTGAGGGATGCAGCCTGGCATCAGCCACTTTTAACCACTGGGCGTATTTATCATCCATGTTGCGTTCTTTTTGTATCCGTTCCCCTTGCGTTTCAGAACCGTAGCTCAGCTTTCCGCCGCCTCCTTGAGAAGGGGCCTCGTAAGCCGAAGGCTGTGGAAAATATCCCGCAATTGGGTCCATATCGCGTTGGCGATTAAGCGATCTTCCATGTCAAGACCTTGCAGGAATGCTGTGCAAAGAAAAAATCCGTAGATGAGCATCGTGCCCAGAATGAGAACACCTACGGTTGCACCCATTGGCGGCAGAATTGCTTTGAGCCCCAATCCAGCTGCCACACTCAGAAGAGTCGGTAGAATAAGGCGTAGGTAGCTTCGGTTGTACGGAAACAATCCCAATACCCTTTTTACCTCGACCAGAAGCCAGATGTTGGAACCAGCATTACTCAACGCTGCGGCGATCGCTGCTCCAGTTACACCCCATCGCAAAACCATGGCGAAGCACAAACCCACTGTTAGAACCGCTGTGACCGCCTGGATCCTGATTAGCCGACGTTCATTTCCGGACATTAGAAGCAGATAGCCAACCGAGCCCGTCGCGCAGTTCACCACTTGTCCCAGGCTTCCGACCACAAGAAGAAGCCATCCGCTCTCGAACTCGGGTCCGAAAATTCGCATGATTGGGCGGGAGAAAATGATGACGGCTGCGGCCAGCGGCAGGGTCAAACCAATCACCCATTTGGTCGCTAATTGGAACAGACGGTCCAGAAGCCCTTTCTGACCGGTCGCATGCAGCTCGCTGATTGTCGGAGAGAAGATTTGGTTGACCGACTGGAGTACGACCGGTATAAAGGCAACCATCGTCGCCGCAACTGCGTAAATTCCTACGACTTTCACATTCAGACGCGAACCGAGAATAACCTTGTCGGTCTGGGTGTAGATGAAGCCGACGATATCCATCGCGAATGCCGCGGTTGCAAATGAGAACATCTCGCGGTGCGGTAGCCTAAGTTTCTTGAGCGCTATCTTTGCGGGGCTGGGCGTGAGTTGCCTAGCCGTTCGGATCAATAGGGCTAAGACAACGAAACCGCTAGCTATCTGAGCGTAAACGTAACCCCGCAAACCCGTTCGCAGCAGAAGCAGAATAACGCTGAAACCCATGCCCAAAGCGGCGCCCACGAAGTTTGTGATGATGGTTCGCCTTCCGATCGCCTTGTATCCGGTCAGAAGTTGGCCTGCGAAGTTGGTTAGCTGTCCGAGAAACAGCAGTGCCGCAAAGAGTGGCAAGTAAGATGCCAGGGAGGCAGAATGGTAGAAGGAAACAGAAATCCACTTCCCAGTGAACAGGATGCAACCAGCAAGCAGCCCGCTTATCCCGATCAGTATCAGCACACTCCACGTTAGAAAAGCCCGCAGGTCCTCCATTCGCCCAGTGGCGAGACAAGACGAGGGAAATTTGAGCGCGGCCCAGTTCAGCCCCAATCCGCCAAAAATTCCGAAAAGGCCAACGACCGTCATACCGAGGGCGTAAATGCCGAGGGCTTCTGCTCCCAATTTGCGCGCAAGATAGACCTTAAATGCATAACCCGCAATAGCTGTGAAGATCGTCCCGGCAAAAAACACCCCCGACTGGCGCGAGATTTGACCTACATGCCGGCGAAACTCCTGGCTGCCCTGCGCCGAAGGTGTCGCCAGGCAATTCTGTTCCTGCTGCGGAGTTTTAATCGCCCCATGCATTGGCATCAAGCTGGCCTCGCGACCTCGTTTGGCGCCTCGACTCCCAGCCATTTCGCAAGCATCTGCGGCTCGATCATTTTCCCCAGCAAGCGCCGATCTTCGCGCACACCCTCGCCGATTCCTCGCTCTGCAATTCTTCCTGGAATCTCGGCGATTTCCTCCGCGCGATTCAAAAGCTGTCCCGCTCCAAACCTGGCATACTGCTGCAAGTAACCAAATGGAGAGAGCGTCAGCCAACCACAAAGAAAGCAAGGAACACCGCGAGCGGCGCAGTCCAGCACTGTCGTAGACTCGACGGTAATACCGGCCCACGTTTCTGACAATAAGCCTTCGGATAATGGTGCAGTAAAAATCCTGATCCGTTCGAAATCATCTTGCGGAACCACAGTTCGCAAAATCCTCGATCGTTCGCGTGCACTTTCGAAAGGGTGCAGTTTCAGCACCAGCCCGTGCCCCGTCTCTCGCGCCAGCGCACGCAGCCGTGGCACCAATTCCCGGTACACTTCTTCCGCTTTCATGCCCATGTTTTCGTAAGGTTCGGAGAAAAAAACAATAGCAGTTTTCCTTGTGGAGAACTTTTCCACAGGCGATCGCAAGCTGGCGGTAGTGTAGGCCGGAACCGGCGCGCCCAAGACAACTCTTTCCGCGGGCAGCCCACAGACTCGCAGCAGATAATCCCGCTCAAG
>JASHOH010000063.1 GCA_030041215.1 Candidatus Sulfotelmatobacter sp.
GCCAGCAGAGCCTCTCGCGCCTTATCGACATCTCCGAACACTACCTGCTCCTGCTTGGCATATCCCTTCACGGTCTCCACCAGGTTCGGAATCAGGTCCGCTCGTCGCTGCAGCACAACATCCACCTGAGACCATGCTGCTTTCACAGCTTCGTTCTTCTTCACCAAGTTGTTGCGCACGCTCACGTACTGTCCAAACATGATCACTGCGAGCAACGCGATTACCACGATGACTACGATTACGGGTTTCATAGGTCCTCCGCAAAATGCGGCTTCTAAAATCTTACGAACGGCCGTCAGGCTGCAACATTCTATCGACGGCCGACGTCACCTTTTCCACGGCGTCGAGGTAGCGGCCGACGATCTCGAAGGCTCGGAGTTTCTTGCCATCTGCCTTCTGCTCGCGTACATCCAAAACCTGTTCAATAGCCCATGGATCAAATCCTACGCGTGCGGAAAGGAGCGCCACGGCATCTCGCCTCGTTGCAGGCGCACTTTCTCCCAGCGCGATCAACGCATGCCGGAACAACGTCGCAAAAGAGGCCACGGATCGCAGCAACAACTCCCGGATCCGGCTTTCGTCGTCCCCGGCCAACAGCAAGTGCTGCCGCAACAGAATCAATTTCTCCCGCAGTTCGTATTCCACTTGAATTCGATGCAGCCGCATAGGAATCTGCAGGCTCTTGATCGGATCTTCGCCCCACAACACGCGATGATGTTGAACCATATCGAGCAGTTCGATGGCGAAAACGTCGGTTGACCGTTCCAGTTCCTCCCGCGTCATAAACAGCGGTGCAGGTTGCTTCTGCCGATCCCACCACTTCACCACCGGAGCCAAAGGCTGCAACTTCGCATACGAACCGTCCCGCAGCACGCAGAACAAATTAACGTTGGAAAACTCCGGATGATAATCTCCCGAAGCCGCCGAGCCATACAGGATCACACCTTCCAGGTTCGCGCCTGCGGCAGCCCGTATCTTCTCTACAAATTCGTTGATTTTGTCTTCAGGGACCATCGCCTTCTCCGTCGCTACCAACTGCTGCTTGCCCCGCCACCGCCCGAACTGCCTCCGCCGAACCCTCCAAATCCGCCGCCACCCCCAAATCCACCACCGCCGCCTCTACTCCGACTTCCTCCGCCTCCGATCATCTGCGAAAGGAGAATCCAAAATAGCAGACGGCGCAAAGGAGGAGTAACGAGCACGATCACGGCCACGATTACAATTGCCAGAATCGCGCCCTTAGATAATCCATGCTCTGGCTCAACGGGCTCTTCGGCTGGCGGGGCCTGCATTCCCGTGATTTGCACGCCGGCATCCGCGGCAATCACCGACGCAACCCGGCTCGTGACCAGGAGCAGCGCCTTGTTGTAGTCCCCGCTGCGCATGAGCGGGGCGGCTTCCCGCTGGAAGCTGCCAACCTTGCCATCTGGCAGGATTGGCTCCAGTCCGTAACCGACTTCAATTCGCGATCGCCGGTCCTGGATGGCATACAGAATCAGGACGCCGCGGTCAGTCTTTTTTTCTCCTATGCCCCACTTCTTGAACAAATCAACCGCAAAGGTTTCGATGTCCTCGCCATCCAGGCTATGGATGGTCACCAAAGCGATCTGCGCGTGGGCTTTTTCGTCAACCTGGCGCGCAATGTCTTCAATCTGCGCCTTCGTCGCTGGATCGAGGACTTGTGCGAAGTCGTTGACGTATCCCGTCGGCTGCAACTGGGAAACAGATTCCGCACTGGCGCTCGCAACCCAGGCCAGCATTGCGATCGCCAAGCCGATCAGTACCCGACGAACTTTCATCATCGTCAATACTTGCACATGTGCGGCCTAAGCATGCGACATGGTAGCGCGCCGAACGATCAGGCAGCCTTACGTTGTGTTGGAGCTGCCGGCAGGCTGCGGAGAGAACTCGCGAAACCTATCAGCGCCGCGCCGTCAAAGATGAGGTCAATGCCGATAAACAGCCCGACAAAGAAGGTGCTTGCCGTCCGCCAAATGACTATTAAGTAGATGCCGAGAGCGACCGAAACCAATCCCGAAACAAACGTCCATCCCCACTTCGGGAACTGGATGACACTGGAGGCTATTGCCCGGAACAGCCCTCCGACGATGAACAACACAGCCAGCAGCATGGTCACTCCTTCCGCGCCAGCGTCCGGGTGGCGAACCAGAAGGTATCCGACCACTCCGCGAATGATCGCATTCAGCAGGTATATAAAGAAGCCGTGCCAGTTGAATGCATAAAACGCGGTGATGAACCAAAACACAGCGCTGATTATCAGGACCCAGCCCAGCGCCAGAATGGAAAACCTGGTGGCGGTCGGGGCCTTGGCAACACATACGAAGCCAAGAATCATCAGCAGAATGCCAAAAACAGCGAACCAGCCCCAGGACCGCCTGACTTGTGCGAGGCCGGAGACAACGACATCAGAAAAGCCGCCCATTGTTTTTTCTCCTTTTTCTGCACTACCGATTCGGCAGTGCGATTTGAATCGATCTATCGCAAGAACACTTCCGGCGCTTTGTCGGGGACAACCAGCGGCTTAGCCGACTTCGGGTCCGGGTTGAACTTACTGAATACCGATGGGTTCTTGCGGAAATGCTGCTCCAATGCATCGATCCGATTTTGGTCATTGGGGTGGTCGGACAAGAATTGCGGCACTTCGTTCGGGTCGGCACTCTTGAAATCCTGGAACAGCCATACCAATCCCCAAGGGTTGTAGCCGGTGGTGGCACAGATGTCGGAGCCGGTGATGTCGGCCCGCGATTCAACGTCTCGCGAGTAGCTCTGGGAGTGCAGCGCGCCGATGAGCGCGACGGCCAACACGTTGGCAGCGGTTGGGCCCAAAAGGATGGCGGCGCCGATCTCTCGCCTCTCAATTGCTTGTTGCTTTTTCGCCAACTCCATCGTGTCGTGATGGATGGTGTGGGACACTTCGTGACATAAAGTGCCGGCGAGTTCGTCAGTGTTCTTCACGAAATATAGCAGCGTATCGACAACATAGACATTACCGCCCGGCGTGGCGAATGCGTTCGGCTGAGGTTCGTGAACCAGATAGAACTTGAAGGGGTGGTTGTACCGCGGTTGCGCCGACCGCGTGATGGCCTCCGTGATCGGTTTCAGCACGTCGTATAGAGGAGA
>JASHOH010000064.1 GCA_030041215.1 Candidatus Sulfotelmatobacter sp.
TGCACGAAATTCATTTGCAAGTATGGCGCGCGCCCCGTCGAGTCGCGATGGCGCTCCAGCATCTCCTGCAACGCATGCACATCTTGTGCCGTTTCAAGCGTGTAGAAATCGTAGGGATTCTCTCCCAACTCGATTCCCGCCGATCGAAGCTGCTCCAGCCCTTCTCGATCGCGCAGCCCTGCGCGTCCCCAGTCGTCACTCTGAATTAAAAGCAGCGGCCGATCGAAATGAAATCCAGCCCGCGGCAGCAGGTCGAGGCTTTTGCGCCATATTTTGCCGGGCGTCAACATTGCTATCACTGACAATTGCGAACGACGATCATCTCAGAACCACTTTAACGAATCGATGAAATCATTTCTGTGCCCACGCGCTGAAATTGGCCGAAAAGCTGTCGTCGGTGGTTGGAAACAGTAACTCGAGACCTGCAGCCGCCAGGTTGAGGACGGGAACCACAGTAAACCGAAGACACGTGCCAAGCATCCTCGGACGCGCAAACATAACTAGCCAGACATTTATGGAGCGGAACAGACCCGAAATGCTGGTTCTTTCGGCAAGTATCTCAGCGTGCCGGAAGGGGGCGAGGATAAGACGCAAACTGCAACGCATGTAGCGCCACGCGTCAAATTCCGAATCGCACGGGTAAATGCTGGGCACACTCAAGAACAGGCAACCTCCGGGTTTAAGCACTCGATGAATTTCCGCAATGACGCGCGCTGGCTCGGGCGCGTACCCCAGCATTTGTGTGCAGATCACAAAATCGAAAGTGTCAGAAGCGAAAGGAATCTGTTCCCCTCGGCCAACAACATTCACCAGCGGCGTATAGCGCGGATCTAAGGCCAGGTATCGCGTCGCTCGATGCTGCAAGAAGGGCCGGTACGGCTGCAGCCGCCCGCCAACGTCCAAAACACAAATATTGCCGGATGGCAGCCGCGAGAGCCACTCCCGCAAAATTTCTCTTCGCCTGCTCAAAACCAGCCAGCTCGGATTCGAAAGAGACGGGTTAAGTCTTTCTCTCGCTTCCCGTTCGATCTGTTCCAGCGTTTCCGAAGTCTGCATCTATTTTTTGAAAGTTTTGCCAAAGCGAAAGGCAGCTAGATATAGCCCAGGTCTCGTAGCCTCTTTTCGAGAACGAGTTGTTCCGCCTCATCGAGCGCCGCGGCTTCCTCGTGCAGCAATTCGTGTAAAACAAATAACAGCAGCTCGTCGATAGTCGTGAACTTGTCGGCAAACTTTTTCTCTGCCGCTGCACAGACTTCTTCAGGAAGGTGTACTTCGCGGGTCGCACTCATCGGTTACCCCTGAGCGCACGCGGCAGCGCTGTATGAATGCGGGTCCAAATCGCATCCAGGATCAGACGGTCGTCTGCGTCCAGCCCAAAACCGAGGACGACGCTTCCAAAAGCGGCGTAAGCAAAGATCGCGGCGGTGCCAATCGCAAGCCAGTCATGCTGCAAAAGGGGAATATTCATTCTCACAATCAGGGCAATCGCCAGCGCGGCGATTGTCGGCGCAAGCAGGTGAATGTAACTGCGGTTGTACGGAGAAATGTTCAGGACTTTTCGTACCTGCCACAGGTTCAGTACATTCACCCCTATGTTCGTGCTGGCCGCGGCGATCGCTGCGCCGTATACACCCAAAACCGGGACCAGAAGCGCACTCAGCGCTATCATCAGCACAGCCATCGCGGTCTGCACTCGAATCAAACGGCGCTCGTGGC
Organism: Candidatus Sulfotelmatobacter sp.; assembly: GCA_030041215.1. Taxonomy (GTDB): domain Bacteria; phylum Acidobacteriota; class Terriglobia; order Terriglobales; family Acidobacteriaceae; genus Sulfotelmatobacter. Next base: position 1,717 of record JASHOH010000064.1, read on the forward strand.
CCGACATGAGCAACAGCCAGCCCACCGATCCGACGCCGCAGTTTACCAGTTGCCCCACCGTGCCAATGACCAGGATTGGCCAGCCCGCGGCGAACTCGTGTCCAAAAATTCGCATCAACGGCTGAGCAAAAATAATGATGACCGCAGCCAGCGGCAAGGTCATGCCCAAGACCCATTTGGTAAGAGACTGAAACAGGCGCGCCAGCAAAGCATGTTCGCCGCGCGTGTGCAGGTCGGCAATGATCGGCGAAAAAATCTGGTTGACGGAGGTCAGAATCAAAGGGACATACGCCACCACAGCTGCCGCCATCGAGTAAATTCCCACGTCTCGTGCGGGGCGAAAATAACCAAGAGAAACCTTATCGGCTTGCGAGATAAAGAATCCCATGGCGCTGATTCCCAGCATTGCTGTTGAGAATGACCAGACTTCCATGGGGATGCGCGACCAGCGCTGAGCGAACAATCTCGCCGGCTTGGGCGTGAGGTCGCGGACAGTTAGCACCAGTAAAAGCAGGACAACGAACGAACTGAGAATTTGTCCCTCAAGGTAGCCTTTGAGGCCGCCGCCCCCGGCAATCAAAGCAATCGAAAGCACCATCGTCAGCGGAACGCCAATAAAATTCACGATGATCGTGCTTCGCTTCAGGTCCTTGTATCCGGCAAGCACCTTCGCATAGAAAGCGCTGGGCACCCCGAGAATCATTATCAATGCGAACATCGGAATCAAGCGCACCAGTGCAGGCGAATGATAAAAGCGGCTGGCGACCTGCGGCCCAACTACCACGAGCATGGCGGCAAACCCCAGGCTTGACAGCAACAGCACCCCGCACCCCGCCCACAGCAGAGCATGAAGACGATCGAACTTTTGCGAGGCCCGGTAAACGGCCGCGTATTTCATCGCGGAGTGCGCCAGGCCAAGGGTGTTAAAAATGCCGATGAAGCCAATCAGCGTCATGCCGAGGGCGTACACGCCGAGGGCTTCCGCTCCCAGCACGCGCGCCAGATAAACCTTGAACAGATAGCCCAACGTCGCACTGAAAATCGTTCCAAGGAAAAAAACGCCCGACTGCCGGGAGATATGCCCCACGTGCGAGCGAAAATGCTGGTTTTCGCTGGATGTGATCGGCTCAGTTGAAGTAACACTCGCGAAAACGGCGTCTTGTGGACTTTCTTCTGCCGGCGGAGTTTTAATCGCCCCATGCATTGCCATTACGCTGGCCTCGCGACCTCGTTTGGCGCCTCGACTCCCAGCCATTTCGCCAGCATCTGCGGCTCGATCATTTTCCCCAGCAAGCGCCGATCTTCGCGCACACCGTCGCCGATTCCTCGCTCTGCAATTCTTCCTGGAATCTCGGCGATTTCCTCCGCGCGATTCAAAAGCTGTCCCGCTCCAAACCTGGCATACTGCTGCAAGTAACCAAATGGAGATAGCGTCAGCCAACCACAAAGAAAGCAAGGAACACCGCGAGCGGCGCAGTCCAGCACTGTCGTAGACTCGACGGTAATACCGGCCCACGTTTCTGACAATAAGCCTTCGGACAGTGGTGCAGTCAAAATCCTGATCCGTTCGAAATCATCTTGCGGAACCGCAGTTCGCAAAATCCTCGATCGTTCGCGTGCACTTTCGAAAGGGTGCAGTTTCAGCACTAGCCCGTGCCCCGTCTCTCGCGCCAGCGCACACAGCGGTGGCACCAATTCGCGGTACACTTCTTCGGCTTTCATGCCCATGTTTTCGTAAGGTTCGGAGAAAAAAACAATAGCAGTTTTCCTTGTGGAGAACTTTTCCACAGGCGATCGCAAGCTGGCGGTAGTGTAGGCCGGAACCGGCGCGCCCAAGACAACTCTTTCCGCGGGCAGCCCACAGACTCGCAGCAGATAATCCCGCTCAAGTTCGGTCTTGACCAGATATAAATCTGACGATAGGCGCTTCACCAAATAGAAACCATCCATCGCACCATGATGGAAATCGAGCGTTGGCAGCCCGCGCCGTGCCGCCAACAGTACCGGCAGGCGCGTGTTCACGTTGGTGTCGTCTCCGCAAAACACACCGCAAACAGGTTCGCGTTCGAGCAGGCAAGACCAGGCATCGCGGACAGCAAGGCCATGCGCAAGCGCCGCCGGCAATTCATCGAATATCCCCAGCCGCTGCAAAATCGCCAGGTCTGGATGCTGCTTTAGATCGCCAGTCAGGCGCGCCCAACTTTCAAGAAGCCCCTTAAGTTCTTCGCTCGACCGGCTTGTCGCAGCGTACGAACCCAGTTCTCGAACCTTCACGTTGCTGGGAGCTTCGAAAACTCTTGCGCTCCGGCGGGTGGCGACGAGCAGAAATGGCTGCTCCGGAAGTAAACGCGCGTACGCAGACGCCACCCTGGAAACATTCGTATACGCGCTTGGAATCACTACTACAGGGCAGCCCTCAGGCTGTTCCCGGCGCGCAAATCGCGCCCGCCAGCGGTATGCGGCGTCATGTTTGTCGAGAAATATTTCCTTTATCTGAGCCGCAGAAAAGTAACGCGACAGCCGAGCATAATGCCGGACTCGGTGCAGGCTGCGCTGAGCGAGACCTCCTCCATAAGCGCGCAGTGGAAGCCCGAGCAGTTTAGCAAACGCTGTTGCCGGCCAGCCAGGGCGTGTGGCCCAAAGCGTGGCTGGTCGCGAAACTTCTTTCGACATGCGCTGCAACGCAAGAGTTGCCATTGCTTCCCGCAGGATCTCCAGCGACCGCAAAGACCACCAGTCGATGCCTTCCCTATCCAGCAGGCGCCCATCGCCCGCAGATAAGATCCGCCCTATCTCCCGTACATCTTCGACATTCCGACTGAAATCGTCGAAGCGCAGCAGTGGGCAACGCATGATCTCCGACCATTCCACCGCAGTCTGGGCCGACGATTTTCCCAAATCCACTGCCAGATCCCAGGACTCGCGGGTCCAGGGGCCGCGCCTGGGGGAATCTCCGGGCTGAAGAAGCAGAACTCGCATGGTTGCGCACGAATCAGAGTGTCATCATTAGTCAGTTAGTTTTCACGGTGAATCGAAAAGTATTGTAACTTTTTGTATGCACGACTTTTCTTAGGGAACATTCCGTCCCAAAATATGTCGTACAACTTTTTCGACCGCCGGGCATTTTTTCAGCACCTGGGCAGCACGATATCGAATCACCCCCTGCAAATGCTCCGCATATGATCGCGAAAGAGTCACATGCAAGGTGTTGCGGCTCGAATTGGCAAAGCGTTCTTTATACCCCTCAGCTCCCAAACCGAGATCGACCACGCTCACACTTGGATCCTCACAGGCTTCATGGATGATCTTGGCGAGTAGATACACGCCGGGCGAGAATTCTTCAAGTTGCGCATCGAACGTAGGCTGGTACCAGAACCATGAGCCGGCAAATTGAAATCCATAATTCCATGTAACTGATTTATCGCCCACGCGCAAACAGCTCAATCGCAACCACCCGCATTCCGTCCCCAGACGAGCGAGTTCATGAAGAAAGTTTTGTCGCCGCGGGTCGGCCAGGTTACTCACGCGCCCAGTCGCAGCGAAGCGCTCGATATGAGCCTGCGCGAAGCCTCGTAACTCGGTCTCGATCTCATCCCACGAAGTCAGATGTTGCAACCGTGGTGAGAATCTCTCTTCCATTGCGCTGTTCAGGCGCCGCATTTTCTTGCGGCGCAAGTCAGCTTTCACCGTCTCCCGCTCTTGTGCGGTTCTCAAAGACACCTGCGCACATTCATACGCCGGCCGGACATGAAGAAAGTATCGGTACCGGCCAGCCAGACGCTGCACCGCGGCGAAAGTCCCGGAATCTGCAGGCAGATTCGCCAGTGTAATGGCCGCGTTCATCTTTGCGCATTCGGCAAGCACAGCTTCGGCAACCGCTTCCCGACAGTTCGGCTCGCATATGAAATCGCAATAGTCAGCCGTCGTGGAGGCGAGGAACGAAACATGACCTTGTGCTGCATCCGTGGCCAGTGCGGCTATTCCCGCCAGGCTTTTGTCGTCATTTTCAAACACAAAGAGCCAGGGACGAAGTGAATCTCCGTACGCCTCCTCGACCGCCCGCGCCCACTCCCATGTAAAAAAAACTTCTGGATGCTCGACCCCCTGCACCAGAGCATTCCAGCGACACCGAAAATCTGCCTGCTCCGGTACT
>JASHOH010000065.1 GCA_030041215.1 Candidatus Sulfotelmatobacter sp.
GGAGATCTGGCCGAAGCTATGGATTCTTTGCGTGCCCACATCCGTTATCTGTCTGCCAGCGAACGAAGTCTAACTTTAGCGTAGGAGTGGTGAAGTTCGATGAAATCCTTCCGAACTATAGAAACGGCTCCGGAGTGTGAAGGAGCTGCAAGTAAACTCGAGCGGTTTGAAGTGGTCGATCTCGGGCCCTTCGACAATAACCGCAACGATGTGCACGCCCTGAACGACTCGGCGCAATGTGCCGGCGTGTGCCTTAATCCGGAGACAGGGCGAATCGAAGCCTTCCTCCAGGAAAACGGGACGCGCAGCATGTTGGGAACGCTGGGTGGGTCGTTCAGTATCGCCCGTGATCTCAATAACCAAGGTGAAATCGTAGGAGGGTCGCTGACCGAGGGCGACGAAGACTTCCACGGTTTCATCTATCGCAATAATCGCCTCTACGACTTGAATGAGCTAGTTGATCCAAAAGAGGGATGGGAGGTTCTGCAAGCTGTCTGTATCAATAACTACGGCGAAATTATTGCGATCGGATCGCACACTGGTCAGGATCGTATCGTTCTGCTCAAGCCGAGGGTGCCGACTTTGGTCAATCCAGCCTAGTTTTGGAGGAATTGAGATGGCCAGAACCTACGAAGCGCTGAAGATGGCCGAGAAGACGAAGGTTGCATTGCAGGAGCGGACTATCGACCCTGCCGGCCAAGGGGGCCCAGTTCTCAGCATCACGCCCACAGTTTCTCAAAAAGAAAATTCACCGTACGCTTGTAATGACGTATTCGCGCATGCGTGGGTCCGCTATTAAGCTGCTGTTCTCCGGCCGAAAGTCCCGTCATTGTCGGTAAAAGGGCTTCGTTTCGTTGCCTAGCCGAGGCGCAAATTCACAACCTTCGAGCGAGGTCGCAACGCGCGATTGCTCCCGTAACGGTTGGTTGCCGACCCGCAAAAGACCGGTGTTGCATCTGTGGCTCCGCCTCGCTTGCCTCGAGCTCCCTGCATTAGAATTATCCATGCCGCTGCTGTGGCTTGATTTGCGGTCACACACCTGAATGAATACACCGTCTTCCACTGCTGGCGGCAAAGTGCAAGTTCCCGCCACATCGCCAGAGCACCAACTGCTGCTCCAGTGCTCCAAGGCGCGCATTGACGCGCAATCCGCCGAAGCGATCGGGACTCTATGCGGTGCGCCGCTCGACTGGGATCAGATTTTCATTGCCGCGAGCCGGCATGGTGTTTTGGGACTGCTCTATCACCGACTACATGAAACATGCCCAGAGCTCGTGCCGGGCCAAGCCTTCGATTTTCTGCGCGATTGCTCGCAAAAAACTGCCGAGCGCAATCGATATCTCAGCGAAGAACTGCGGCGAATACTCAAGCAATTTCGTGCCGAACAGATTTCGGCGCTCCCCTTCGATGGCCCCCTCCTGGTGGCTACGGTCTATGGTGACGCCTCGTTGCGCGAATCCAAAAGCCTCTCTTTCTTCGTACCCGCAAACCAGGGTATGAAGGCCAAGGAACTTCTGCTCGCGCAGGGCTACCGGCGCGAGTATACCTGGGACCAGCGCCGTGAAACCGCCGAATGGATGTTTCTGCGCATGATGGGGCTTGATCGCGAGGACGGCGTTCACGTCTGGTTGTATTCGGAACTTAATCCGGGTGGCTTCAACCCTGCACTCCGCCTGAGGTCGCTGCGGCCTGCCGTGGCTTCGTTTTCTATCGCCGGCGAAAACATTGAGTCTCTTTCTGCCGAGGACCTGCTACTGCATATCTGTGCCGAGGCGGCAGAATCAATGCTTTCGCCCCGGCTGTTGCCGATTGTCGACATTGCCTGGTTATCGGAGAGGGGGACGGCGTTGGATTCACGCCGACTGCTTCAACGATCGGATTTTCTAGGCATGCGACGGAGACTTGCCATGGGATTCCTGTTAGCCCGAGACTTGCTCGGCGCCAGAGTTGCGGAGGAGCTCGGCGCTCATTTCTTATCGGATCCGGAAGCCAAACAGCTCGCTGCGAGCTTCAGCGCGAGTCTTTTTTCTGACCAGGACATTGTGCCAGGCACGCGCGCACGTCTTTTCACCCGCATGCGGTCCAGGGAACGCATGCGAGACAAAGCCACGGTACTTGCAAGGTTCGCAATCAACCCGACCCGTGAGGATTGGTCGCTGATCGCCTTGCCTGCTCCTCTTTATTTTTTGTGGAAACCGCTGCGAATTCTGGCAAGCCGGGCAGGCTTAGTCTCCAGCAAACACCTCGCGGTGTTTATGCCGACTCCGGTGGAAGTGGCCGAGGAGATGCTGAACATTGCTGAAGTCGGACCCGGGGACACGATTTATGACCTCGGCTGTGGGGATGGAAGAATTGTGATTCTTGCAGCCCGCCAGCGCGGCGCTCGTGGAGTGGGAGTGGATCTCGATCCCGACCGCGTTGAGGAGGCCAACGCAAATGCCCGCAAGGCCGGAGTGGAGCACCTGGTCAAGTTCGTTCGGCAAGACGTGATGGAGGTTGACCTCTCATCAGCCAGCGTGGTGAGCCTTTTTTTGTCTCCCCAGGCCAATCTGATGTTGAGGCCGAAGCTACAGAGGCAACTTCCAGTAAATGCGCGCGTGGTATCGCGTTCTCACGACATGGGTAACTGGCCGCCCAACAGGACGAAACTGGTCGCTTGCGATGGCGCCCTCTCACGGATTCATCTATGGCGTATGGATGGCGCAACACAAGGCAAGGCTGGACCTGCTTCCGAGCAATAAATCCTCGCTAGAGTAATTCTGGCAGGTGTGGTCATAGTTTTAGCGCAAGTCACTGGGAGCAACCAATTACATGCAGTCCGAAATCACGCAAACTTCCGTCGTCGCTAGCGATCAAAGCGCCGAGCTGCGCGTGGACGCGTTGTGGGGCGGGACGGAAGTCATCGCGCAATTGGACAATGAGTGGAGGGAGTTCCTCGATCGAGTCGAGAATGATCTCCTTTATTGGCGGCCGGAGTGGATTTCGGCGGCCGTGCGTGCTTATTGGCCGACGGCGAAGGTTTTGATCGTCATGGTGCGCCGTGCGGGCCAGCTTTGCGCGATTCTGCCGCTGATCGAGGAGACTGGCAGATTCGCCGGGCTGCCGGTCCGCAAGCTGCGGGCCCCTATGACCAGGCTGGGAATTGGCATGGATATTCTCTTGCCGGCCCACCAAACAACATCAAACGGCGTGGTTGAAGCGATTTGGCAATTTCTGCAACAACGCAAGCAGTGGGACATTCTCGAGATCCCTTCGGTATTTGAGGGTGCTGTCATCGAGCAGTTTATGGATCTTGCCCGGTGCGATGGCCTTTCCACCGGCAGCCATCCCTTGCCGGTCATCGCGTTCTTCAAAACAAAACGCGGCATTGATCCGGCAAAGGAATTACAGAACTATCCCCGCCACCCCAAGCTGAGAGCCAAGGTCCGCCAGCGTGAGGCCAGGCTGGCGGCACTGGGCAGTGTGCGTTTGCTTCGCGTCGAAAAGGATGCAGCGCCCTATTTGCAGCGCTTCTACCAAATGGAAGCAGCAGGTTGGAAGGGAAAAGAAAAGAGCGCCATACTTTGCAGGCCTAATTTACAGCAGTTCCTCGACGAAGTCGCCAGCGAAGCCGAAAGATTGGGATACCTCTCTCTTTACTTTCTCGAAGTCGATGACAAGCCTATCGCCGCGCACATTGGTTTCACCTATCGTGGACGCTACTGGGCCGCTAAGAGCACATACGACGAGAACTATCGTGATTACGCGCCGGGCCATCTAATCGTCAAGGCCATTTTGCAGGACTTGCTCGATCGCGGCATCTCAGAGTACGTAATGGGTGTCCGCGAGGACTGGAAGATGGAATGGACCCAGGATGTGAGGAAGCGTAACTATCACTGCATTTTTGCTGACAACCTGTGGTCTCGGTGTTTGTACTGGATTCAATTCCCGCTGCGCCGCAAAGCGGC
>JASHOH010000066.1 GCA_030041215.1 Candidatus Sulfotelmatobacter sp.
GATGGCCCTTCTCAAGCAAGACATCGCCACACTGGATCAGCCTAGACTGGCTCCCCATGAGAAAACACCGAAATCTCAACAGTTCCGAGATCCCCATTCTCCATCTTCCGCCCGATTCCCGGGCCCCTTCGTTCAATTCAATACACAGCAGAAATCCCACATGGCGGCGATCCCGAGACACTGCTGTTTTCGATGACGAGATATTTTAGGCTCCTGCCAGAACAGCTGAAGCATGCATTCCTCGAAAGCCTGAGTGAAAAAGCCTCATGAACACAATCCGCCCGAAGATCGTGTCTCTACGACTCGATCCCGTCTCCTACGCGAGTTTACGGCTTCAAGTGCTGCGACGTGATGGCTGGCGCTGTCAATGGTGTGGGGCGATGAGGAATCTGGAAGTGCACCACAAGGAACTTCGCAGCCACGGCGGCGAAGATTCTGAACTGAACCTCATCACGCTGTGCACGTCCTGCCATTCTCGAGTCCATTGTGGTTCGTGATCATCCGAAAAGATTGCAAGTAAAAGCAAACACAACTTCGCAAACGCGATTTTGTCAGCGTCGCCTCAGTTTGTCATCAGGCGCTTTTCATTTCAGAGTTGTCCTTCGGCTCAAACCGATGGAACTGGAGTGGTCGGACGCACTTGAGTGCAATCGCGTATTGAGCGCTGGCGGAATCTAATTCGACGCGCACTACTCTACCTTCACCCGTAACTTCAATCGGTTGGGTTACCGCCTCTCCCTGAGCAACTATGGTGAAGCTCACGGGAGAGCGTTTTGGAATGGGTGTGGAAGATTCAAAAAGAACACCGCCAGCGCTGATATTTTTCGTGACGCCATCTCCCTGAACGTCACGGCCCGTGCCAGGAAACCTTACTTTTATGCGGTATTGGAAGGCGAAACGCCGGTGCTTTCGTCGAGACCGGTCATCCATAGGAGGACTCGGAGTTACTTTTGCGGTTTGTTTTCGATCTTTTCCGGCGAGGTTGTGCCGTTACAGAAAGGGATACCCTTTGGCGGGCTACTCGCGGGTTTGTTGGCCGGAATGGGAGCAGAGGCCTCATTCGAGGGACCACTCATCCCACCCGTGTTTACAGCAGCGACAACGTAATAGACAAAATAGTCGTTCGGCGCGACTGTGAGCGTGTCGTCAACGCAGGTTGTGCCGGGCAGCGGGGTCTGGTTGAGCAACTCGCAGTCGTTGCATTTGTTGTTTTTAACTGAACCCACCTGGCGTCGGACTTCTGTATATACAATAACCGTCGGCTTTACCGTGACCGGGTGAGACAACGCTTGCGTTCCACGACAGAGTTACAGTGTGTGCGCTGAAGGCAGTCTGCGATGACTGGCCAGGCTTCAGAGTGGGCGATTCACAGACAAGCGGCTGTACCTTCTCGGTGGCTTTCGCCTTCGTCTTGGGATGCTTTGACGGCTGGGCGGTAGAGACGCCGCCGATAGAGAACATTGCGAGAGACCCCAGAATCAGGATTGCTCTGATCGAGAAATGCAATGGGCATTTGAATTGCACGAGTTACTTCTCCAGTACCTGGTGCGTTTGAAATTGCGGACTTTTTGATTGGTTACCACAATAACCATGTAAGCTGCGTCATTGGGCAGCGAGATGGCGTCTGCAGCTCTGGAGAAAAGCTCCAGCTCCGGCCAGGACGTCACATCGCGGCGGCCTTCAGGCAGCTTCCGATTGATCAAGCGATACAGAAACACAGCTCTGTTTATGGAAAATTGCCAGTGTAGCCACTTCGGCGATGATGTGACCGATCAGTTTGTGGCAACTCGAGCGCCCTTTGGTTGTTTGCGACGGGTTGCAACGCCCAAGACCACTTGATAAGCATACGCTGCGGATCATCGGGGTGAGAGAACCGCTGTGCTATACCGATAAGACGTAGGTCATTTGAGCATGCACATCACAGATCCGGACTTCAAGATCGAGCCGGGGATTCAATTGCCAGGGGATGAAGTCCAAGTGTGGCGGGTCGATCTGGATGCCATCTGCAACGAAGAACTTCGCTGGCAGAAATCGCTTTCGCCTGACGAGCAAAAACGTGCTGGCCGCTTCCATTTCGCGCGCGATCGCCAGCGATTTATTGCCGCGCGCAGCGTGTTGCGGATGATTCTCGGCAGTTATCTGAAAATCAATCCCGCGGCGTTGATTTTTTCCTATTCGAAGAAAGGAAAACCCTCACTAGCCCTGGCGCATACGGGCAACAACATTATGTTCAATGCCTCTCATTCGCATGGCACGGCTCTGCTGGCGTTCGACCGAGGGCGCGAAATTGGCGTCGATGTAGAACAGATTCGACAGGACTTTGATCCGGCGGCCATTGCCCAGCGGTTTTTTTCTGTCGCGGAGCAGCAGGAACTCGCGGGTGTTCCGGCTGACGATAAAGTTGAGGCGTTTTTCCGCTGCTGGACCCGCAAGGAAGCCTACATAAAAGCGACCGGGGACGGCCTGTCGCTTCCCTTAAGCCAATTCGATGTTGCCTTGGGCCGCAGTGAAGAAAATGCTCTGCTGGCCACGCGGCCCGATCCTGGGGAACGAGAACGCTGGTTATTACGGGAGGTTCCGGCGGGCTCGGGTTATGTCGCGGCTGTTTGCGTGGAGGGTAAAGACTGGAAATTGAAGCACTGGTTGCACAGTCCATCTCCCTGAACGTCACGGCCCGTCTGCCGCTTCCAAAGGTCGATCGAGTCGTCTCGAGCCATTCAGAATCAATATCTTTTGTTGCTGTGACACGCGCGCCTTCAACGCTTGTGGACTATTTTGCAGGTTCTAACGCAGGTCCTACTGAGGTCAACCTTCAAGGGGAGGTTCGGAAGCCAAGTAACACTCCGACTGATCTGACAATTAAGCCGAGCAGGTGTCATGGCAGTGGCGTGTGTAGTCCCACCGATCCTGCTGCGGTTGTGCGTCGCTTTGCTAAGCGTAATCGATGGGATTCTTCTTGAACCATTGCTCATCGCGGGTCTTGCCGATGTTTTTCCAAGCACTGGATGCGACGCTCGCAGTGAGCTCCCGGCTCTTCCAAAGAAAGCCAGCCCCAAGGCCGATTGCCGCACCGATCAAACCACCGGCAAGAGCTCTGGCAGCGGAGAGGCGCCCATTTCCCAAGTAGCCACTCACTGCGCCCACACACGCTCCAATCACGGCGGGTGCCACCGCCCGCTGAGCTGACTCGCCGAGATAGGAAACAAGCCGCTTCGTTTTGAGAAACTCGTTTTTCCCGGTGCGCGCACCTTCGACTGCGGAGTCCACGAGCCTGCGACCGTAGTCAACGCTGGATTTTGACCATTCCAGAAAATTCATGGGCTACCTCACAATGCAATGGGTTGCTGACCCGGTCTCCTTTGGGCAGAACTCCGTCCTGTTCCAACCTGCGGCTGGGCGACGGACTCGATCCCTTGCCCCGTCACTTCGGGTTCCGATCTCTCCTCGAGCAACAGCCGGCGCAGACTGCGAAGATCATTGAGCAAGCGACGGCTGCCCTTAAGATGCTGCTCGAGTTTTTCCAGCTTGTACGAGACCAACCGCAAAGCATCGAGGCGGCGTGGAGCTTTTGAGTCCGCTTCGAGGATGTCGCAGCTGCAAGTGTACTTGGCTTCGTCAACGGCCTCGCGCAAAAGGGCAAGGAATTCCTGAGCGCTCTCGATCGTGTCAAAGGGGGTTTTCGACATCATAAGACCTCTGCAGTTTGGGGGGAGTCGGGTTACTACGGGAAAAGAGAATCCAAGTCAGACTGAATGGGTACAGCATTTGTCTTGCCTAATAATGAAGACAGGATCAACTCATTCAGTATAATGCACTTATAGAAACACGCGTGTGATCTCAAGATTCGGGTGGTGCAGAAGATTGCACACAATAATCAATCCCCATTGCAACTCGCCTTCCTTATGCCTAACACTCTTATACTGTCGGACCCCGCCCACTGAATTGCCGCCTGCGGCGGGCAGTCCTCGGTTCACGATGACAAGGCTTTGATGCCGCATTTCCCTTTTTCATAGTTACACCATACTTATATGGTAGTTCTGAGAACTCATTTTACGTATAAGCCACGATTTCCGGCGTATTGGGCCAGTCCGTTTGTCCTTCACTCACCGAGACTTCGGCTCTAAGCTGAAATCAATCCCGGGAAAGCTCTAATGGGGAGTTTAATCAGGGTACGCAGCGATACCCCATAAAGGTGCGGCTAGCTGAACCGCGGCCA
>JASHOH010000067.1 GCA_030041215.1 Candidatus Sulfotelmatobacter sp.
CCGCCGTCGAATACCTTAAAGTGCTCGCCATCTCGCGCCTCTATCTCTCAAACTTCCTCAACGTGCAATCAAGCTGGGTTACGCAAGGACTCAAAGTCTGTCAGATGGGCCTGCGCTTCGGCGGCAACGACGTCGGCTCGGTGATGCTGGAAGAAAACGTAGTCCGCGCCGCCGGCGTGAATAACTGCACGACGGAAGAAGAACTGCGCCGGATTATTCGCGACGCGGGATTCCGGCCGGCGCAGAGGGATACGCTGTATCGGCAGTATTTTCTGAACTAGTCGCGAATTCGCGCGCGCTACCCGATGCACAAAATCGATGTCATTCCGAACCGCCGCGGAGCGGCGGTGAGGAACCTGCTTTTTGCCCCGCCGGGGCCTTTCATTCCGAATCGGGCCGAAGGAATCCGCTTTCGTTGCGACTCTCATCACCGCCGGCCTTCCCCATTCAGCTGCCAAATCCGCCCAAGTCGGGTTCTTCTGAATGATTAGTGCAATTTTCTTCTCGCGCCTCCACTTCTTGATCTCCGTTTCGCGCGCAATCGCCGCCGCGACGCTGTGAAAAGCCTCGTAATAGACCAGCCGATGAATTCTATACTTTCGCGTGAAGTAACTCCCCTCACCGGCCCGGTGGCTCAATACTCGCGCCATCAGGAAAGCAGTCATGCCAATGTAGATGGCGCGGCTTTTGCTCGCGACGATGTAGACGTAGTACAGCTTTTCCACTGACATTGTGAATGCCCCGCAGAAACAGCAGGTTCCTCACCGCCGCTTCGCGCCGGTTCGGAATGACATCACTACTTTCGAGGGGAAAGGTAAATTGAGGCTGTGACATCGCTCACATGTCGTCTGTGGAAAATGTCCCGCTAGATGCAAACGGCCCCGGAAGCCCGAGGCCGTTCGCGGCTGTGGCGAATTAGCGCCCCGTGAAGGTACCACATTATTATCGGCGCGACCTCAACTATAACTTCAGGTTTCCCGCGCTTCGTCAGCCGCGAAGCGGCGAAGGAATCCAGCCCACGGCGCAAGCCGTGGGTAAGCGGTCCGGAAAAGAACAAGCCCGGGGGACGAAAGAAATCGGCCCAACCGTGGCCCCGCGAAAATGCACTTGTAGAAGATCTCGCCGCTCAAAAACGCAACCGGCCTCGGAATCCCTTGCTGGTAGCCGGTTCCAGAGTCGTGCAAAATTTTCCTAGCCGGCCTCCGGGCGTGAAAAGAATTGCAATTACTCTAAAGGCCAGCCTAAATCCGTCCCTTCTAAGTATTTGTCGTCAAAGGACATTTCCGCGGCTACCTTCGTGCGGTTGTCCAAAGGCAGTCTTCCTCGACTTGGCTCAGGAATTGCTCAGGTATCTCATGTACTTGTAAGACGGTAAACCCGCATCAAAAAGATAGAAGTGGCTCCCTTTAAGTCCCAGCCCTGAGGAGGTAGGTATGCGTAGGTTTCGTGTTTCCCTTTCCCTTTCCCTTTCCCTTGGAATAATCCTCTTGTTCCTGGCGGCATGTGGCCAGGGTCCGAATAGCAACACATCGGCTGCCAACAATTCTGCCCCGGTCAGCCTCAGCATCACCGATGAACCGCCAAGCGGTGTTACGGTTTTGTTCTTTCAGGTCAGCCTCACGGCGGCATCGTTAACGCCCGCCTCGGGCCCAAGTGTTTCGCTTCTGAGCAATAACACTCCTATTCAAATCGACGTCACGCAACTACAGGCGATCTCGGCGTTTTTAAGCACGGCCAACGTGCCGGCTGCAACTTACAACAGCCTCACGCTAACTTTCGCCAGCCCGCAACTCGTGATTTTCAACGCTTCTGACTCGGCGATTGCCAGCACCTGTCCGCTCAATACAGTCTGCCAGCTCACGCCACAGATCGATAACTCTGCTACGCTCACATTTTCTTCAGCGCCTTTTCCCGTCGCCATTAGCGCGAACACACCGCTGGGCTTTCTGCTCGATTTCCATTTGAATGAGGTGATCCAGTCAGACCTTTCGGTGAATCTCGGGGTTGCGAATGGCGTAACGGTCAGTGAGTTGCCGTCGACGCCGCCACCTGGCCCTCCGCCGTGCGGGTTCCTGTTCGGGACGGTTCAGAGTGTCAACGCGAGTCAAAACCAATTCACCATTCAGACCGCCTGGGGTAGGACGTTCACCATCGACGTGAACAGCAGCACCACTTACCAGAATTTCCCCACGAGCGTTTGCAGCACAGAAGGTTTCTCCTGCCTCGCCCAAGGGCAGATTGTTCAGGTGCAGGTAGCGAGTGTGCAGTCAGACGGCTCTTTGCTTGCCGCGACAGTCTCCTACATACAAGAAGCCAGTCAGCAGGTTGTACGAGGGAACATCATCAACGTGAGCACTACGAGCGGCACCACCGTAATGACGCTGCTTCTGCATTGGTCTCCGAACGCCAGCATATTGCCCTTCGGAGGTATCGCGACAGTCACGGTCCCGAGCACTGCCACATTCTCGGTTGACTCCGGCAGCTTCACCATTCCCAGCGGTCTGAGCTTTGCCAGCGCCTCCGATCTACTGGTGGGCCAGCAGGTACAGGTTGGCGTGGAATCGGGAACTTTAAGCACTTCTGGCCCTAACGGTCCTTGGGCTCCGCCTTCCGTCTCTTTTACCGCCAGTAGTGTTGAGTTGGAGCCGAGTCAGATCACTGGTACGATCACAAATATAAATTCGAGCGAGTCTAGCTTCACTCTGACGACTTTCCCGAACTTCTTCCAGCCCTGGAGCTGGTCGAACTGGACATCGACCCAGATAACCGTGCAGACCACGTCGCAGACGGCATATCAGGGGGTGTCAACCGACAGCTTCTCGGGACTGACGGTTAACAGCGTGGTATCCGTTAGGGGCTGGCTGTTCTCCACTCCGAGTGGCGCAACTCCATCTACGCTGGTAGCAGCGTCGGTCATGGAGCGACCAAACGGATTCTTCTGATCGTCTCCTAAAGTAAGGACGGGCTGCCCCACTTCTCGCTTCTTGTGGGCTGGCCCGTCCGCACAGCGAAAGTCTCTTGACCAAAATTATTCGTCCTTTTATTTGATTTCACGCTCGGCCTGGAGTAGAGTGTTGCCGTCTTTTTTAGCTGGATCTGTTCGTCTCCCCCTGATTCCGGCTTAAGGCGTTCTCGGGACCCCAAGAAAACATTGTGTGGAGGAATCCATTCAGAGGGAATGGGAATGGATTGTTTCTCTGCGCCTGACGCATAACCATAAACCGGCGAGCTGATTTCGACGCTTACAAATAGCTCGCCCTCCCATCGGTATCGAAACTCAAACTGTGCTTTGAAGGAGACAAGAATGACAATGCGATTCAAATTAGCGATCCTTGTGCTGATGCTGCTTTTCCTCGCGGCATATGGCTTCTCGCAGTCGGCGAAAGCACCCAAGACCGAAACACCAGACACGACCACTCAAAACCTTGTCCGCGGCGTTAGCGGTCCCGTCGGCACCAACACCAGTTGGTCGGGTTACACCGTATTTGGGGCAATCCCGGGCTCTGCCCTCTTCCCCATCGCCAGCACCACCACCGTTCTTTCCTACGGATTCACCGCCGGCAGTGAGGCTGACGTCACCGCCGCAGTACTCTATACCACCGCTCGCGGCAGCACCACCATTACGGCCGTCACGCCTGTGACATATCAGGGCAACTCGAGCTTCAGCTTCGACCTGGCCAGCACCTCGGTGTGTCCGACCGCTCCCTCCGCTTCTACTCCGTGCATCGTGAAGTTCGATTCGCTCACGCTTACACTGTCGCCGGCCTCCGATTACTACCTCGCCGTCTATTTCACCGGGAGCGACAGCAACAACAGCGCGATTGGCGGAACCACGCCTTCGCTTGCTCAAAGCAGCCTCTGGGGCTGGTACAACAGCGGGAACTACACCAATCTGATCGTGGGCAATTCCGTTCCCGCCCCCAGCGGCAGCCATAGCGCACCCTATTTCCTCATGTACGTGACAAATAACTGACGCGCGCCGCTCTTCATGAAAGTGCAACCCAGCGCGTAAAAAACGCAGACTTTTCACATACGCTTCAAGGAGACATCAATGAAAACGGTTTCAAAGTTCGCAGCATTCACGTTCTTGTTGTTGGCGGTCGCCTATTGTAGCGCCGGAGAAAAAGCTAAGACGGCGCCCCCTTCCAACCTCGTCCGCGGCGCCATAGGCCCCTTTTCACTCAACCCCAGCTGGGCCAATTATTCTGTCGCAACCCTCATCCCGGGCGCTTCCCTGATCCCGGTGACCAGCACCCAGACCGTGCTTTATCTCGGCTTTGCCGCGGGCAGCGAGGCTGACATCACCAACATGGTGCTCTATACGACCGCCAAAGGCAGCTTGACCATCACCGCCGTGACCCCGGTCACGCTGGGCGGCGTTTCCAGTCCCAGCATCATGCTCAGCAGCACTTCCGTCTGCCCTACTCAGCCACTTTCCGTTACCAGTGTGTGCGTAGTCCGGTTGGATCCGACCGCGATCGTGCTCTCGGCGGACAACGACTACTACTTTGTCGTGTACTTTACCAACGACGGCAATAACGGCAGCATAGGCTCGCCCCAGGCTGAATTCAGCTTTAGTGCGCTGAACAGTTGGTACGCGAACAACGAGAACTACACCACATTCACCGTGGGTCAGTCCTTGCCCAGCAATCAGAGCTTCCACGGCACCCCGTATTTCCTCATGTACGTAATGACCGACTAGGCGAAGGGCCAGGCAACTCTTTTAAGAGAAAAATTAGGAGACATCGATGAAAACAAAAATCGCAAGTTTCGTTCTGCTGTTGCTTGTGGCCGCCGCCTTCGCGGTCGCTCAAGATGACGCTGACTCCGTCCGAAAAGCTAAGCCTCTCACCACTGCGCTCATGAACCTCACCGAGGGCGCGGCCGGCGCTCCCGGCAACAGTACCGACTGGGAAGGCTGGTCCGAGGTCGACTACATCCCCGGCGCTGCCCTCTTCGGAGTCGACAGTACTGACAGTTATCTCACCCTCGGCTTTAGCGCCGGCAGCACCGTCAACATCAACAGCATGGTGGTGTACACCACGGCCCGCGCCAGTAACATCGTCACCAAGGTCACCAAGGTGACTTATCTAAAAAAAGCGAGTCCCAGCATCGAGCTCACCAGCACGTCCAACTGCCCGACGCAACCAGTCTCGGCAACCAATCCATGCTTTATCAAACTGGATAAGATCGCCGTCGAGATGATCGCGACCAACGACTACTACTTCGCCATCTATTTCACCAGTGACAGTGAAAACAACTCCATGCGTGGAGCCGGCGGCTCGAACCAATCCGGGGCCCTCATGGGCTGGCAAATCGATGGTGATGACGGACTCATCCCCGTCGGTGGTACCATCCCCGTAGGCAACCAGGGTGCCGCGCCGTTGTTCCTGATGTATTTGACAAACGAGTAAGGCCAAGCCTTCTCAGCAGCTGAGCTCAAGCCCTCCCCGCCTTGTCTCGCGGTTCTGTGGCGAGACAGGGCGGGGATTTTGGCCGCGATTTATGCCTTTGACCAGCGCCGGGTGCCCCATCCTTTCGCGCTTTTTGCGAAAGGGTGGGCGGCGGGGCTGTCGTGCTCGCGCGCGCATACAAGTCGCCGGCGTCATCCTGCGCGTAGCCGCTCTTCAGGCGGAGCGAAGGATCTCCATCGCACGGGTCCAATCGCAGGAAGATCCCTCGGCCCGCTGGTTAAAACGCGGGCCTTCGGGATGACGCCAGCTCTGGCTGGCGCAATTCGAATTGGACCCAGCGTCAACTTTTTTCTTTACTTAACCAAAAGAGAACTGTATTATGTGATTGCGGTCTTTGAGAAAGCATAGGCAAAAGATTACAGCCCGGCTCACGCCGGGCTGTAAGTGCTTTATTGACTAATATTTGCCTATAAGTCCTTTGGGCTCTAATATTTGCCAGCGCAATCTGCGTAACTCCATGATTCTAATCAGGGGCATAGGGGGGAGGGGGCATAACACAGTAGTGAATACCGCAAGATATAGTATGAAAATCGCTCCCGAATAAGTCGCTAAATTCAGCCAAAAAATAGCGGGAGCATTCGCCCAGCGGCATTTTATGCTGGTTTCAGGCGACCACAAGGGTTAAATCCGCGTGATTGCTGATCGAGAGCAGGTTCCTCACCGCGCCTCGCGCGTGTTCGGAATGACATGCAGGCACGCTTGAGTGACTCAAATTTACGAAATCCGAACAACGCGCCCTTCCCTGTTGATTCCTTTCACGCCGGTTGTAAGATTCTTGCGCCCAACTAGCACGGATTCGCCAACCCTCTCCTTCCTCCTGCTTTGGCGACTGTGCGCGAATACTAACTCACAACTGGAGATCCGACGACGCATCGCGCCGTCCGGACAAGGAATCACGTACTTCCAATCAAGGAGAAGAAAAATGGCAGAGACAAAACACCATTTCAAGCTCGGGCGCCTGGCGCGAGAACACGATCCCCGCGTGCCTCATTTGAGTGCGCTGTTGGCGGGGAAAACTCTTCCCGCTCCACCAGCTTCTGTCGATTACACCAAAGGAATGCCGCAGAACCTCGGCATGATGCTGAACGACACGCTCGGCGACTGCACTTGCGCCGCCGTCTATCACGCCATCCAGGTGTGGAGCTTCAACGCCAGCGGCAACATCGACACCGAACCAGACGGCGACGTAGAGAAGCTGTACGAACTCGCATGCGGATACAACCCTAAGGTTCCGGGCGAAGGGCCAGGCGGCAACGAGCAGCATGTGCTTAAGTATTTGCTCAGTCGTGGCGCTCCCACGGGGCCGACCGGCAGTTCGACGAACAAGATCGCGGCGTTTGTCGAGGTTGATCATCGCATCACGGATGATGTAAAGCGCACGATCAACGACTGCGGAGTGGCTTACATCGGATTTAACGTCCCCGATTACATCATGCCGGCCGGCCAGGATCCGCCCGCCGTCTGGGATTACAAGCCCTCCCAAGCCAATGCGAAAATAGTTGGCGGACATGCTGTTGTGCTGGCCGGCTATGACGCCAACGGTGCCAGGGTGATTTCCTGGGGTCAGTATTACACGATGACGTGGGCCTTCTTCGGCAAATGGGTCGATGAGGTCTACGCTATCGCCGATCAAATCTGGATCGACGCCAAAGGCACAACCCCGGGCGGGTTGAGTCTGACCCAGCTCGAGGCACAGATGCAGGGCCTGAAGGAAGAGGCCGCCAGTGCGGTAAAGCACGTGGCTGCGGACTGAATTCACAGCAGGAAGACCCTCTCCTGGCCGCACAGAGCGGCCAGGAGAGAGCCCCGTTCACTATCGAGCACCGTGCCTTTGTATGACATTGACATTGCAGCACATGCAATGCTAAAAACAGGCGTGGTTCCAAAACGGAAATTCTATCTTTCTCTCTTCCTAGTTCTGTCCCTGGTGCTGATGGCGCCTTCATTGGCATTCGCTTATGGAGATCCCAGCGGAGGATTTCTCTTCCAGATGCTCACCCCCCTTGCCGCCATGCTCTGGGGTGGGTGGTTGATTTTTGCGGGTGCCATTCGCAAAAAGCTGGGGAAAATCATCCATCGAACACGCCTAGCCACGCCGGAGGAACCCGGCAGCAACGGCATAGAAAATTCCTAAGAAACGATTAACCAAGGCGGCTACGTTTTATCAGGACCCTCGGAGCGAGTAGCTGTTTTGACGGTGAAGTTGACGACCGACGAGCCCTACTTTCGTGCGCTTTTGACAAGCGGTACAGCTACCCCGTCGGAACCGGTTCCTCATCATTCAACTCGATAAAATGGCCGGACCAGCGGTAGCCCTTTTGCTCAATGAGTTCGCCCCACACAGCATCGATATGGATCTTCTGCGCTCGCGATAGCCGTAGCCGGTTTCTTTGATGACCGGATGTTTTAACCAGATATGCCTCAAAGGCTGGGCGTACGGTTGCGAAATCTCCGAGCTTAAGTTCCAAGTAGAGACGAGAGATCTCTTCGATTGGATTCACAATCAAATCCTCATAACGAACCCTGGCAATTGAACCGGGCCTGGAGCAGTGGACTCCTTCCGAAACTGCTTTCTCGTATAGGATGTAGGCGGCGAGAATGAACTCTTCCAATTCGCCTTCGGAGCAATGCTCCAAGCCGTAAAGACCGGTTAGCGTCCGCCACAATTTCAAATTGGACGCGAAGATTTCGTAGGGATTCCGCTCGATGAGCACGTAACGCGCCTCAGGAAATTTCTTCTGCAACGTGCGCATGCGATAGCCGTGAGTTGGGGATTTCAAAACAAGAGGCTTCCCCTGCTGGATAGTCAGAAGCTTCAGAAAATAGTCGAACGTTGCGCACCACGCATGCTGGTCCTTCATGGGGCGCTGCTGTAAATCGAGAAGCGGGCCTACATCCTTCGTCAGCGAAGGAACTAATAGCGCCTGGTAAGCGGAAGGAGCGCCTAATCCCAGCAAGGCGAATTCGTCCTCTTGCGGAGACGACCATGAAAAGTACATAGCATCCATAGGACGACGGGCCTGTTGCTGCTGGTGCGCGGGCATCCAACGCTCGGAAAGAAGAAAATGGGCTGGATTCAGGCAGGCATAAGTACTGGGAAAGCCAAAGCGTGAATCGCAGCACAACAATTCATGCAGAAGAGTGGTCCCGGAACGCCAGAACCCAAGGACAAAAATCGGCGCTGCAGGAATAGCGGCTGCCAGCGCCTCTGAGTAGCTCTTGTTCTGAATACAGTGCAACATCGATTGCATTGCGCCATCCAGCCAGTAAAGGGCGCGCGTCCGCCAAGTGAGGCGGCTGCGGCTGGGGTCAATTCTGCGAACTAGGGAGCGCCAAGTGCCTAGCGACAACCGCAATCGATTCGCCGATGAAGCTTGTTTGGGATTCATCACGGTTTGCCACGGAACTGCCGGTTGACCTCGTCAATCTTATCGAGCAATGTCTTCCGCATGCGCCGGGCCACTTCGGGTTCGGAGTCGACGAGATTGTGGTCCTCCCCCTCGTCGGTTCTGTAACTATAAAGTTGCTTTCGCAACGGACACATTCCTGGGTGGTGATGCTAGCGCGAGATCGGCATGCAATGTCCCGTGTCTCCATTTATTGCTGGCGGATTGTCATCACGAAACATCGATTTTAAGCAAAAACTCAGTGCAGATGGGATAAACTTTTTCACGCCCCATTGAGACAAACTGACGGGGCAGGCGCTAATTCGGGACGACCGAAAGGCTGGGCCAGCTGCATCCTGAAACTTAGTCGGCGGCGGCTGTGGTGGCTTCTTCGGTTTGCGGGCGGCGGGGGGCACGGTTGGAGGGCAGACCGGCGTCGCGGATTTTATATAGCAACGCGCGATAGCTGATGTTCAGCGCGCGGGCGGCGCTCTTGCGGTTCCAGTGATGGTGCTGAAGAACTTTGAGGATAATCTTGCGTTCGAGTTCGCGCACCGCCTGGCGGGTAATTTTCTTCAGTGAAACCGGGCCGTCGACGGAGATGTCGGCACTGAAGAAATCCGGTTCCTGCGGGCGCAGGTCGGCGAGGATGGATTCTTCCGCCCCGAGGATCACGTAGCGCTTCATCAGATTCTCTAGCTCGCGCACGTTGCCCGGCCAGTGATATTTCTTCAGTGTATTCATGGTGTCGGCGGAAGGCAGGGCCGCGCGGGCGTTGAATTTGCGGTTGTAATAATCGATGAAGTAGCCAACGAGTTGCGGAATGTCGGTGGCGCGGTCGCGCAATGCGGGCATGTGTAGATTGACGACATTGATGCGGTAGAAAAGATCAGCGCGAAAGCTGCCGGCGGCGATTTCTTCTTCCAGCTTGCGATTGGTGGCGCAGACGACGCGCACTTCTACTTTTTTATCTTCTTGCGCGCCGATACGGCAGAACTGGCCGTCCTGAAGAAGCTGCAATAATTTCGATTGCAGCGCCATGTCGAG
This sequence comes from Candidatus Sulfotelmatobacter sp., assembly GCA_030041215.1. GTDB lineage: Bacteria > Acidobacteriota > Terriglobia > Terriglobales > Acidobacteriaceae > Sulfotelmatobacter. Next base: position 9,908 of record JASHOH010000067.1, read on the forward strand.
TTCGGAGATTTCGTCGAAAAACAGCGTTCCGCGGTGGGCCATCTCGACGCGCCCCGGCTTGGTTCCATAGGCGCCGGTGAAGGCCCCTTTCTCGTAGCCGAACAGTTCGCTTTCGAGCAAAGTGCCGGGAATGGCAGGGCAATTCACTTTGACCCATGGTCCGGCCTTCCACGGCGAGTTGACATGAATCATGCGCGCGATGATGTCTTTGCCGGTGCCGCTCTCACCCTGTATTAAGACGGGGACGTTAGCACCGGCGATTTTCGTCAGACGATCGCGCAACAGGCGCATGGCTTCTGAGCTGCCAAAGATGACTGCCTCGGGCGGCATCTCGCCAAGAGGCTGAATGAGCGCACTGACTGGATTAGAAGCGTTCATGAGTTTCCGGCTACGCAGCAGAGGGGAGTAGACTTTGATGTGCATCCAGAGAGCCAAACAAGGGGAGGGAAACTACGGACCGCATAAGAGTACTCTATGTACTTGAGGAAAAGCAACTTACTTAAGATTCCCGCGGATAGCGAGTGCTACCGAGGCGAGGGCAAGATTCAGGGGCATACCGCAGGAACTAAGGGAAAACGTTTTCACACGACAGAAGCGAGTTTCCGTCGTGATTTTGGCGAAGTGCGCGAAACTATGAGGGGGCGCGAAAACTTGAGTCCAAGCAGGTTGTAACCTTGCTCGGCTTGCGTGCGCATGACCTTGGCGCGCAAGGAGCGTATGACACTGTGAAAGCTGGCCGTGGCAGCAAGCGGCGCGCTGGGAATTTCCAAAGAAACCTGGGTCGAGGATGCCAGCGAATGCCGGACTGCGACCAACATGCCCCCGGCGGAAACATTGAGCGCAGTGGCGAACTCCAAAGTTTCTTTCTCCGATTCGGACCGGCTGCGGATGAAAACAGGGATAGCGAGGGGCAAACGCTGCCATCGCCTGCGGTTTGCCTCTGAACTTCTGCCGTCAACCCCCACGCACACCTTCCCCGAGCTGGTTTTGGACGCAAAATTCCAAGCATCTTAGGTACCAAATACTCCAGTTGGGCCGGAGATATGCCGTGAAACCGGGTCAGAAAGGGGCGGCAAAGGGCGAATATCAGACCAGTTAAGGTATAAGGCTATATCAAAGCGGAACTTCTGTGCTTTCCTGCCGATGTTGCAATTGTGCTGATTCAGCAGGACAGAACACTTGAAAGTGATGCAAAAGTGAAAGGTTTTGCCACACTTGGGTAATCAGGTTTCATTTTTCATTGACAAGGAAAACTGAGGTGACATACGATTTGCCTACGGCATTCTGCTCTTAAGCCCGTCGAGTGCATTCCTCCCCAGTTTTCAGCCGTTGCATCTCTTATGGCAACATCGCAGAAGAATCTGTGTGTCCCCGAATCGGCTGACGGAAAACCGTCGGCAGCGGCCAGCGAAGCTTTGGCGGAAGCCATACCGGCTCCTGCTGATCTTTTACAGGCTTATTCCGAATTGCAGCAACGCTTACAGCGTACGACGAATGCGCTGGGATCGGCTGCTCATGATCTGAAAACCCCGTTGGCTATCCTGAACGGCTACTTGGAACTATTGCAAAGCGGGAAGCTGGGCCCGTTGAATGCGCGTCAACGCGAAGTCTTGAACGACATGCAGGCCAGCGGAAAACGGCTGCAACAGTTTATTCAGGACTTTTTGACCTATAGCGCGCTCGAGACCGGCGGCCTGAAGATGTGCTTCGAAATGGGCAATGTGAATGAATGCCTCTCGGAAGTGTGCCGGCTATGGTCGTCGCGTTTTCAGGAAAAAGGCCTCGCGCTTTACTTTCTGCCGAATGAAAAGCTGCCATTGTTTCCATTCGATTCTCCCAAGCTGGAGCGGGTAATTTCGAACCTATTGGAAAACTCATTCAAGTTCATTCCAGCGGGTGGAACGGTCTGGCTGCATGCCGAACCGTACATGTGGGAGCGGCGCGGTTCCGCACAGCCGGGCATGCAGATTGAGCGGCGGCGACAGGACACAACTCAGCCGAATTCGGCCAAAGTAAGCGTTTCCGATACCGGTCCTGGAATTCCGGCGGAATTTCAGCAGGAAGTGTTTGACGATTTCTTCCGGCTGCCGACGAATGAAAATCAGGAAGGGATGGGATTGGGCCTAGCGATTGTACGCCGCCTGGTGCATGCCATGGGCGGTAAAGTCTGGGTGGAAAGCGACCCCGGCTCGGGGTGCAAGTTCTCCTTTCTCGTTCCCTTCAAACCGACTTCGAGCATCGCAGGCAAAGGAAGGAATCGATGAGCGAAAGCGCCAAAATACTCCTGGTCGATGACGAACCGGCAATGCTGCGGTACATCCGCACGCTGCTGGAGGTTGACGACTACAAGGTGGAGACTGCGTCGACGGGAGAGGAAGCGCTGAAGCGAGTCGATAAAGGGCTGGATCCGGATCTGGTACTGCTCGACGTTCTCATGCCGGGCATCGACGGCCTGGAAACGCTCGAACAACTGCGGCAGAAAAAACCGGGGCTGAAAGTGGTCATGCTCTCCTGCGTCAATGACACGAAGAAAGTCGTGCAAGCCATGCGACTGGGAGCGCAGGACTATCTCACCAAGCCTTTTCAGAAAGCCGAGCTGGACGCAGTGATCGATCAGTGCCTGGGCCAGGGCAAGATGCTGGTTGGCGGAGACGCGGAAGAAGTCGGCGATGATGTGTTCTTCATTGCGGCCAGCTCTGCCATGCGGAAAATTCGCTCGCAAGCGGCACTTGTGGCCCATGTGGATATTCCGGTGCTGTTGCTGGGAGAGAGCGGCACGGGAAAAGAGGTGCTGGCGCGCCTGATTCATAAACTTTCGCCGCGCGCACATCGCACTTTTCTGAAAGTAAATTGTGCGGCGGTTCCGGCAGACCTGCTCGAGAGCGAACTTTTCGGTTATGAGCCGGGCGCGTTCACCGGAGCAACGCACGCCAAGCCGGGCAAGTTCGAATTGTGCAACAAAGGGACGATTCTGCTGGATGAAATCGGCGAAATGCCGCCCATTCTGCAAGCCAAGCTGCTGCACGTTTTGCAGGACCAGCAATTCTCGCGGCTTGGCAGCCGCTCCGTAATCAAGGTTGATGTGCGAATTCTAGCGGCCACGAATATCGACATTCCGCAAGCTCTGGCGACCAAACTGCTGCGCGAAGATCTTTATTACCGGCTGAATGCCTTCACACTGCACCTTCCTCCGCTGCGCGAGCGCAAGGAAGAAATTCCTACGCTCCTGAAACATTTCATGACGCGCATGGCGGAGCGCTATGCCAGGTCGCCGCTGCCGCTTTCTCCGGCGCTTCTGGAAGCGTGCCAGGCATACTCCTGGCCGGGGAATTTGCGAGAACTGAGTAATTTTCTGAAGCGCTATCTGATTTTGGGCGATGAGAACCTGGTGACAGCTGAATTGCAGCACCCGCGTTTTGACACCAATGGTGGCGGAGCGTTGGCAAATGCTGCGGCGGCGGCAAAAGCAGGAGAAGCCGGGGGTGGGTTAAAATCTCTGGCACGCAGCGCAAAGGATGAGGCCGAAGGCGAAGCGATCCGCCAGGCCCTCGAGCAAACGAACTGGAACCGCAAGCAGGCGGCAGCGCTGTTGCAGATCAGCTACAAGGCTTTGCTATATAAGATTCGGCAATATGGAATTGCCGAGGCCAAGAGCCACCACAAGCTTTCCGCAGGGGCGTAGGGGAAAGGGACGGGGATTGAAAATCATCACCCTGGTCCGAATTAAAAAGTCAGGTCCGAGAAAATGACGAAAGCCATCGAGCAAGACGTGGATGTTCTGTCGTCAGACCAGGGGTTGCGTTATCTCACCGCCAATGACTGGGCCTTGATGATTGACAAAGCTTCTCGAGTTCACTTCACGAAAGGCACAACACTGGTCGAGCGGGGAAAGAAGCTTGACGGTATTTTTCTGCTGCTCAAAGGAAGCGCGTGCGTGTTGCTGCCCACGCGAAGTTCGGGGCGCATCATCGGGCCGGGCGAGATTTGTGGCGAGATGTCGTACCTGGAGGACGCACCGGCCAGCGCCAGCGTGGTGGTGGAAGAGGACGTTGAGGCTTATCACATTGACCGTTCCAAGTTACAAGCCTTGTTTGAGCTGTTCCCGCACCTGGCTTCCCGCTTTTACCGTTCCTTGGCGATGAACTTGTCGCGACGTCTGCGGGAGCTGATCGGGCCAGCAGCGGAAGGCTTGGCGAGAAATGCAAAGGGCTCTTCCTGAGAGCCACACGTCTGGTGGCAGATCTGCCCTCAGAAGTCTCCAAAAAACGAGAGCGCCCCAGACTCTTACCGAGTCGTGGGGGTGCCTGAACAGCCCTCCCCCAGAACTGCTCATCGAAATAGTACTTGTTTTCATGATGGAGTGCAGTAAACTTCGGTGCCTCCCAATGGCGCCAGCTGGCTAGAGCTGTCAACCACACCGAAGAGTTGACATATCGGATTTGTCGCAAAAGCACCGCATTATTGTGCAGCGCTTTGCAGTTTCATTTTGAACACACGCCTCCACACGGTATCTAATGGGTAGAAGAATCAGCAACTTGCGTTTTGTTCCAGTTTGGCAGCCGGGATGCACTTAGGGCGTCTGCGGACGCGGGTCGGCGTTCGCCAGAAGAGGCCTGAAGCCTCAAAGAATTTCCAGGTTGGGTTGCCCTAAATTTCAGGAGGAAGTGATCATGAAGCGGATAGTGGTTATGGCTGTGCTTGCTCTAGCTTTGCCGGTAGCGGCATTCGCGGGCAGTATCGATTTCGCTAGCATTCATGGTAACCTTGTGGCGACCAATGAGGGCACGGAGCTCTATCTCGCTAAATCCGAGGTAACGCAAGTCACTAGTTTTCCGGGGCTACCCCCAATCATCAGCGCACCGCCGTCCCTAGGCTATATCACGTTCACCACTGGCGCATTCATCTCGGGTAGCCTGGCGAGCAACGCCACCTTTGCCGCGGGCGGAACTTTCGATATTTGGAGCAGCGGCCAATACGGTCTTCCATCAGGCTTGCTATTCAAGGGCACATTCAGTAGCCCTGTGACTTGGACCGAGGTTCCCACCACTTCAAATGGATCGATTTCCTACATACTGTACGGATATATTTCCGGAACCTGGTACAACGGCAAAACAGTGAGTGGCGAAACGACATTCACATTTAATGGCGGGAAGGACGGGTGGATGGGTGGTCCACTTCCAGTGGCCAGCGGCGACACCTGGATCCCGACGGTTCCTGAGCCCGGCACACTGGGATTGCTGGGAACGGGATTGGTCGGTCTGGCTGGAGTTCTTCGCAAGAAATTCAAGGCCTGATTTTCAGCCTATCCGCCTCCTGGAAGCCCCGCGATCTCGCGGGGCTTTTGTTTTGCTTTCTCCCAAGGCTGCCTTCGCGGAATCAGCTACAAAGCTGGAAAGCACACAATTACTCCAGTAACGTATTGGCCGGGATTACCATTGACCATCCCTAAGCGACCTCCTTACATTTTTGGTAGGGGGTCGTATGAAGGACATTCATGAAGTGTTGCGGCAGAAGCAGACCAAGTATGCCCAACTGGGGAAGCAGATCGAGATGCTTCAGCAGGCGGCGGAGAAGTTGCGGGAAGTGGCTCCCTTGCTCGCCGAGAGTGATGATGAAGACAATGCAGTCCTTACAGAGGTAGATGAGGTCTCGCCTGCGTCTGACACAATGGCCGCGAAAGCTGGGGCTGCGAGTACCGGAACTCCCAAGGCAAATCGATCCACTGCACCGCGATGGCCGTAACTTCGCTTGAACGTATATCGTATGAATCTTTTGGCGTTGCTGGTTTCGAATGACGCGTCGGCCTGCGAGATTCTGAGCCGGGTTCTTCCGCCTTCCGGCATCGCCGTCGAGCGTTTCAGCGATAGCAGCACTGCTCTCGACCGTCTTCACCAACAAAGGTTCGATGCACTTATCATTGATTTCGATGGGGATTTCGGCGGGGCTCAAGCGGCGAACGAAATTTTCCAGGAAGCCCGAAAATTAAACTCTGGAAATGCACCAGTGACGGTCGCTTTGGTGGCCGAAACCGTCAAGGTACGCGATATTCTCACCACAGGGGCGCATTTCGTACTGCACAAGCCGCTTTCCGAAGAAAAGGCGAGGACCGGATTGCGAGCTACTGTCGCGCTGCTAAAACGCGAACGCCGCCGCGCCCAGCGCGTTCCGGTGCAGGCGCCCGTGGAGCTAACCAGTGAGGATGGCCGCAAGATCGAAGGTATCCTTCTTGACCTCAGCGAAACGGGCATGGAAGTCCTTACCGCGGAGCCACAATCTAAGGGATCATTGCTCCACTTCCATTTTCAATTGCCGGATGGCGTCCTGGAAGTTGGTGCACGTGGACAGGTGGCATGGTCGCAGCCGAACGGTGAAACCGGGCTCCGCTTCGTGGAATTGAGTGAGATCATGAAGGAAGAACTGAAAGGCTGGGTTCGAACAGCGGCTGGCAGCTCTGCTGACCCGGCAGATGAGAGCGTCAGCCATTGCAAACTCACCGACCTGAGCCTGGGTGGATGTTACGTGGAGAGCGATTCTCCGTTTCCGGAAAGGGCTCTGGTTGATCTGTGCGTAAGAACTGCAGATCTCGCCGTGCATACGGAAGGCCTGGTGCGGGTCACGCATCCCGGATTTGGCATGGGAGTCGAGTTCCCTTCCCGCACTCCCGAGCAGCGAGGCCAAGTGGGAAACCTGATCACTTTACTACAAAATTGTCCCGGCTCAGCGCCCGAATTGAGCGTTTCTCCACGTGCGCTGAGGGCGGATTTGAGCCAATTTGGGCAACCGAAGGATCAGGACAGCATGGTGAATGGCTCTGGCGATGATTTGCCGGATCCGCTGCTTGAACTGATTCGGCGTGGCCCCAAGTTGCAACAGGACGAATTTCTCTCCGAACTTCACTGCCAACGATCCGGCTAGAAGCTGATTTCGCGGTGCCTTTAATCTTTCTTCGATCCTTCCTCCGACCAAATTTGCTCCGACCAAATTTCCGACGAAGTTTCGATGTACTAATGGACTTCGGTTGCTGACGAACGCGGCCTCTCGCGGGTAGAAGCAAGAACTTATGTGAGGATCGGGCGAGAGTACTTCGGCTGGCGGTATTTGGTGAGAATTGCGAGAGCCGCGGGGGAATCCCGGAGTCTGAAGACCCGTGCCCCGTCTCAAGCACAGGTTCTTCAGCCCTCCGTGGTCTGTTCCACCCCAATACGAGTACAGTAGCGAATAGGCATTGCGGGCTGGTTTCAGCGAGGTTAAAACTTAGTTAAATCCACCCGGATTTATGCACAGGCAGGGAGTCAAAATCGCCGAGAACGCGGACAATTAAGGAGATCCAGCCTGAGCCTCGACGGAAACGCTGAAATAGACAACGGTGCGCCGCGCTGTAGTCTGACTTGGGGTCCGCTGCTTTGGATCGCCGCGGCCGCATTCGCTGTGGAAATTCCGTTTTTCTATTTTCATGGCACGCCATCCGGCCACGATGTCGAATTTCACCTGTATTCCTGGCTGGAGGTTATTTCGCAATGGAAGCAGGGGATTTTATGTCCGCGCTGGGCAGCACTGGCGCATTTCGCTTACGGTGAACCGCGTTTTATTTTCTACCCGCCTGCCTCGTGGACTTTGGGCGCGGCGCTGAGCGCCGTCTTTCCGTGGACCATTGCTGTCGACATTTACATTTGGATAATTCTAACCGCCGCCGGGGTATCGATGTTTCTGCTAGTGCGGCGATGGCTGGGGCGGGGAGATGCGATCTTTGCGGCTGCGCTGTACGCGGTGAATCCGTACCACATTGTGATCGTTTACTGGCGCAGCGCGTTTGCGGAGTTGCTGGCGAGCTCGTTGGTGCCGTTGCTGCTGTGGTTGCTCTTGAGAGCCGCGGAAAACGAACGCCGCGTGTTTGTGCCTCTGGCATTCTTTTTTGCGGCCGTGTGGGTGATCAACGCGCCAGTTGCGGTCATGATTCATTACTCGGCGGCGCTGCTGGCGGTGGTATTTGCGTGGAAGCGGCGGTTGAGCATGGTTCTGTTGATTTGCGGGACAGCGGCGGTTTTGGGAGCAGCACTGGCTGCTTTCTATCTTCTTCCGGCGATCTACGAACAACGCTGGGTCAACATCGCGGAAGCGGTTTCGGCCGGTGGGCGGCCGCAGGATAATTTTCTGTTCGTCCACACTGCGGATGCAGAACACGATGCTTTCAACCGCGTGATTTCCTGGGTCGCAGTTGTGGAGATCGCGGTCACGGCGATCGCTGCCTGGGGCGCACGCAAGTGGGGCAAAGAGAATCGTATTGTGTGGTATGCGATGGGAGCTTGGACTTTAACTTGCGCGCTTCTGATGCTGCCGATGAGCATCGTGTTATGGGACGTCTTGCCGAAGCTGCGATTTATGCAGTTTCCCTGGCGCTGGATGTTGTGCATGGGCGTTCCGTTCGCTTTGGTTGTAACGCTTGGGATTCGCCGATGGCTTTGGCGGACGGCGGTTTATGCCTTGCTGATCTGTGTTGTGGCTTTCGTTTGGCATCACTATCAGCCGCCGTGGTGGGAGACGGCAGATGATTTGCGGGAAATGCAGGATAATGTGGCGTCAGGAAAGGGCTATGAGGGTGCGGATGAATACACGCCGATCGGGGCTGATCCGTCAGCCGTAGATCGTGAGGCTCGCCGGGTGACCGTAGAAGGGGCGGCGCACGCTGCAATTCACGTCTTCCAATGGCAGGCTGAGCGCAAAATCTTCACCGCGGACATGTCGGCTCCCGATAATCTGGCGCTGCATTTGTTCAACTATCCTGCGTGGAGGGTTGCAGTGAATGGGCGAGCAGTGCAGGCTGGGACGCGCGAGGGCACGGGGCAGATGCTGGTTCCGGTGCAGGCGGGGCAGAATGACGTGGAGGTAATTTTTGGCCGGACATGGGACCGTACGGTGGGATGGTGCATTTCGTTTGTTGCCATGCTCTTTGTGATTATTTCAACTCCCTATGCGATCGATCGTTCCTGGATCCCGAAGAAGACGTAAGAACAATGGCGATCCGTTCTCCTCTATGCGGCGAATTCTGATTGCAACTTCGAATCCGGGCAAGCTGCGCGATTTTGCCGGCGCGGCGCTGCTGCATGGAGTTGAGGTCCGCGGCATTCCTGACTTCTCTTCCCTTCCTGGCGTGGTTGAAGACGGCCTCACTTTTGAGGCCAACGCGCGGAAAAAAGCTGGAGCGTACAGCCGCTATGTTCCCGGCGAAATTGTCGTGGCGGACGACTCCGGTTTGGAAATCGACGCGTTGCATGGGGCGCCGGGCGTTCACTCGGCCCGCTACGCCGCGCCTGATGTGCATGGCAAAGAGCCGCATCAGGCTGACGCAAATACACACGACGAGGCCAATAATGCGCGCGTGCTCCGCGAGTTGAAGGATGTGCCGTTCGGGAAACGCACCGGCAGATTTGTGTGCGTGCTGTCCGCGGCGCGCGACGGCAAGACCCTGGGCACATTTCGCGGAACAGCGGAAGGAATCATTCTCGAGGCGCCTCGGGGCACAAATGGCTTCGGGTACGATCCGCTGTTTTATTTTCCGAAGATTAAAAAGACGTTTGCCGAGTTGAGCGCGGAAGAAAAATCGAAATACAGCCATCGCGGGAAGGCGTTTGGGGCGTTGCTAGCGTGGCTCGACGACCTCCCAAGAGAAAACCGCAGGGGCTGAAGCCCGAATCATCAAAAAGCATCGAATCGGCACGACTGCAAGTCGTGCCCTTCCCGGCTTTATTGACCCGAGTTTAGGGAAGCTCTTCCTACGAGTTCGCGTTTGCCCGATCACCGCGATTCCTCTTCGCTAAAACCAGACTGTGCGTCCCAAAATGTCCGCCGTTCTTCGCTCTCCCTGCGTTGGAGCAAGTCTCATCAACAGATGGCAACGATGCCCGTCACACGTGTGTGTGACGTTGAATTTCGCAACTTCGATTCTTGACTTCATCTCTCAAGCCGCCAGATAATAGAAGGTTCTTTCGTCATTTCCGAACTCATAAGCAGACTTAATAAGGAGCAATTCGTGGCGTCGGCAGCCAGTTCTACTACTGCTCCCGCAATTTCGCACAAGATAAAAGAAGGTGTTGCGCCACTTCGCGCCGGGCAGGGCATCTCGTTTTTTCTGCGGCGCTTGCATTCGCTTACGGGCATCATTCCCGTAGGCGCGTTTCTCTTCGAGCACATTCTGATTTCCAACTCGACTGCGATCAGCGGGCCGGCGGCTTACGCGCGGCAGGTAACTTTTCTTGGCAGTCTTCCGCTGGTGTTCTTTTTGGAATTGTTCTTTATCTGGCTGCCGATCGCGTTTCATGGACTCTACGGTCTCTACATCTGGTACCGCGGCGACGGAAACGTGGCCGAGTATCCCTGGACAGGCAACTGGATGTATACCTTGCAACGCTGGACCGGCGGCATTGCGTTCGCATACATCGTGTGGCATGTGTGGACGATGCGTTTTGCCGGCATCGATTTGCATGCTTATCCGAGCGCGTCGTTCGGCAAGGTGCAGGAAGAGGTTTTTCAGCCGGCGCTGTTTATTTTTTATGTTGTTGGACTGATCGCAGCGTCGTGGCACTTCTCCTACGGGATCTGGTTGTTCTTCGCGAAGTGGGGAATTATCACTGCCCAGCGGGCGCAGAAACGATTCCTGGTTTTTTGTTTGCTGTTCTTTTTTTTGCTGACGGGCGTGGGACTGGCCAGCCTGGCGGCCTTCCGCTCGCGGCCACAACAACCGATTGAGCCGGGTATGGCGGCAAAAGTTACGCAGTCGGCAGAAAGCAGATAGCAAAAATGGCAGCAGCTCCAAAAATCATTGTTGTCGGCGGCGGTTTGGCGGGGCTGTCCGCAGTCATCAAGATTGCTGAGATGGGCGGGAACGTCGACCTGTTCTCGATTGTTCCCGTAAAGCGGTCGCACTCAGTGTGCGCGCAGGGCGGCATTAACGCGGCCAAGAATCTCAAGGGGGAGGGTGATTCAACCTGGCAGCATTTCGACGACACCGTCTATGGCGGAGACTTCCTCGCCAACCAGCCACCAGTGAAAGCTATGTGCGAGGCGGCGCCCGGCATCATCGATCTGCTCGACCGCATGGGGGTTCCCTTTAACCGCACGGCTGAGGGGTTGCTTGATTTCCGGCGTTTCGGCGGAACGTTATATAACCGCACGGCTTTTGCGGGCGCGACAACCGGCCAGCAGCTTCTTTATGCGCTCGATGAGCAGGTACGGCGTTACGAGGCTGAAGGCAAGGTCAAGAAATACGAGCATTGGGAATTCTTGTCGGCCGTGCTCGATGGCAACGGCGTTTGTCGCGGCATCTGTGCCATTGATTTGCGCTCGATGGAGGTTCGCACGTTCCCTGCGGACGCAATCATCATCTGCACCGGCGGCATCGGGGCAATCTTTGGCAAGTCGACCAATTCGGTTGTTTGCACCGGCTCGGCGCAGTCGGCTTTGTATCAGCAGGGCTGCTATTACGCCAACGGGGAATTCATACAGGTCCATCCGACATCGATTCCGGGCGAAGATAAGCTGCGGTTGATGTCGGAGTCGGCGCGGGGCGAGGGCGGGCGTGTGTGGGTTCCGAAAAAGCCCGGCGACAATCGCGATCCCAAGTCGATTCCAGAGAGCGAGCGCTGGTACTTTCTCGAAGAGTGGTATCCGAAGTACGGCAATCTTGTGCCGCGCGATGTGGCTACGCGCGCGATTTTCAAGGTCGTTTACGAATATCACCTCGGCATCGATGGCAAGCCGATGGTTTATCTCGATCTCACGCACATCGACCGCAAAATTCTCGACCGCAAACTGGAAGGCATTCTGGAAATCTACGAAAAGTTCGTCGGCGACGATCCCCGCGTTACGCCCATGAAGATTTTCCCCGGCATGCACTACACCATGGGCGGGCTGTGGATTGATTACAAACAGGCCACGAATATTCCCGGCATTTACTCGGCAGGCGAGTGTGAATATCAGTATCACGGCGCGAACCGCCTGGGCGCGAATTCGCTGGTTTCTTGCATCTACGGCGGGGCCATCGCCGGACCGGCTTCAGTGAAGTATGCGCAGGGGTTGCAGGGGTCGTCAGACGGGAACGGATGCTTCGAAGCGGAGAAGAAAAAACAGGAAGAGAGCAACGTTCGCCTGATGAATAATCAAGGTACGGAAAATCCGTTCAAACTTTGGCACGAGCTGGGCGAGCTGATGACCAAGGATTGCACGGTCATTCGTTACAACAAAAATCTCGAGCAGACCGATGCCAAGCTGGTCGAGTTGCTCGAACGCTTCCGCAAAGTGAACCTGAGCGACCGCACGCAGTGGGCGAATACGAGCGTGGTCTTTGCGCGCCAGCTTTACAACATGTTGCAGTTGTCACGCGTGATCGCGCAGGGTGCGCGGATGCGCGACGAATCGCGCGGTGCGCATTACAAGCCTGATTTCCCCGAACGCGATGACAAAAATTGGCTGAAGACGACGAAGGCATATTTCGCTCCGGATGCGGATGAGCCGAAATTCGAGTTCGAGCCAGTGGATGTCTCGCTGATTCCGCTGCGGCCAAGGAAGTATGACGTGGCGAAGTAGGGATCGGCAGTATTTTTGATCGAGAGCTAATAATACGTAATTAACATCGTTGGTCACCCTGGGCGAAGCGAAGGATTTATGCATTTTGCCGGGTCGAAGCAGACTGTATAGGTTCTTCGCTTCGCTCAGAATGACAAGCATTGAAGAGCTAAAGACTAAGAGCTAATGGCTAACAAATCTGTCATCTTAAGAATCAAGCGTCAACCCAATCCCGCGGCCAAGGCGCACTGGGAGGAATTCGAGCTTGCTTACAAGCCGAACATGAACGTGACCTCCTGCTTGATGGAGATTGCCGCCAACCCTGTTACGCGAGAGGGCAAGGCGACCACGCCGATCACCTACGACTCGAATTGTCTCGAAGAAGTCTGCGGATCCTGCGCCATGCTGATCAACGGGCGCGCGCGCATGGCTTGCTCGGCGCTCATCGATCATCTCGAGCAGCCAATCCGGCTCGAGCCGTTTTCAAAGTTCCCTATCGTGCGCGATCTCGCTACCGACCGCAGCGTGATCTTTGAAAACTTGAAAGCCGTCAAAGCCTGGGTTCCAGTCGATGGCACCTACGACCTCGGCCCTGGGCCGCGGATGACGCAGGAAGAACAAGAAGGCGCGTATCCTCTCTCTCGATGCATTTCTTGCACATGCTGCATGGAGGCCTGTCCGCAATTCAACGAAGAAACCGGTTTCGTGGGAGCTGCAACTATCTCCCAAGTGCGTCTGTTCAATACGCATCCGACCGGCAAGGCACTAAAGCGCGAGCGTCTTGCAGCGTTGATGGGCGATGGCGGCATCCAGGAATGCGGCTATGCGCAGAACTGCGTTGAGGTCTGCCCCAAGGACATCCCGCTGACCAAGGCCATTGCTGAGGTCGGAGGCGAAGTCATGAAGCAGGCATTCGTGGATCTGTTCCGGCGGTAATTCCGTATAGAAAAAGCTAAACCTCAGCGGCTGTAAGCCGCCCTGGAGTGGCGAATTTCAACTGGCACAAGTGGAACTCGTGCCCTTCCCGGTTTCTTTCGCTACGGGTGGAGTGGCCCGCGGTTTTCGTGTTAAATCCTTCACAGACGCTTTAAGGCGAAGGCGACTCTGCGCGATTTGGCGCTTCCTGGCGCGGACTTTTCGTCTTTCCCCCCACAACCCCGAACTTACTCACCGTATCTAATGCGGGCCAAGTCGCTGGGCCCCGAGCACATGAGTCTGGCATAATGCCGCGCGCAGCCTGGCTTCTTGCGTGCCGCACTCAAGGACGTAGAAAGCGCCGCAGCCAAAAGGCAGGTAACCAGAGTAACCAAACGGACGGAATGCCCATGACGTCACGTTCGTAATGTCCGCCCGTCGATCAGAGGTTCCGCCGTTTGACCGTATCGCTTACAATGTCGGGACGACCGTAGATTAGGCCGTCCTAATAATTACGGGACACACTTTGAGATCACGATTACAGCGCCAACTCAGTCTACTTGCCGTGCTGGCCGGCCTTTGCGCCCCCCCGCTGTTTGCCGCCACAACTTCTGCGAATCTGCGCAAGCCGGCCCATCACCGTCTGCATCGGCTGCTCCACTGGACCCTCTGGCATCCGATGTTCCGGCCTTCGCACGAATCGCTTCTGATACAGAATGCCGAAATCGACCGGCTGGAATTGCCTCGCATTCAGGATGACGACGAACTGGAAGCGCTGAAGGCAAGCGGAGCGCTGCAACCGATTATTCCGAACGAGGCGCTGCGCATTGCCCCTACGCTTGATCCTTCGCGCCGCTACTGCCGGCCGTGGACGCGCGATTTCGTGCAGGACATCGCCCAGGCTTACTATCACCGCTTTCATGAGCAGATCCAGCTGAATTCGGCGGTGCGCACCGTGAAGGTACAGAAAAAACTTCGCCGGCACAATCGCAATGCGGCGCCGGCGGAAGGTGAAGCAGCATCATCGCACCTTGCCGGCCTCACTGTGGACCTGCAGCGCCGCGGCATGACCCAGGAGCAGATTCACTGGATGGAACGGTATCTCTTTTACATGAAATCGCTCGGCCTGGTTGAGCCCGAAGAAGAGCGGCGTCAGTGGGTATTTCACATCATGGTTTCCGGGCACTACGCGGAATGGCGTGAGACGCAGGATATGGTTCCCGTCGATCGCCCCGAACCAGCTTCGCTTGCCGCCGAAAGCCGCGCGGAATAGCTAATCATCCCGCGTACTGCGCTTCGCCGTTGCCGAACGACCAATTCTCCCAGGCGACTTCTACCAGATTGATCATCAGGTCCTGTGGCCGCAGGCCGGGGTTCTCGGCCAGAAGCTCCGCCATACGCTGGAACAGCTTGCGCTTCTGGGCCAGCTTGCGTCCAGCCGAGAGCGTGATCTGGACCATCACGATATCGTCCGTTCTCGGAACACCCAAATAGTTCGCGTCATAAATGATCTCTGAAGCGCGATGCTCGGTGATGATTTGGAATCGGTCATCTGCAGGCGCTCCCGCGCCCTCCACCAAAGCGCGGTGCACGCCATCGGCTAATGCTTTCTTATATTGTTCGGTTTTGCCTTCGCGCAGATCAATTCGAACCAGCGGCATTTTCTCTCCTTGATTAAATCTGGTCTCTGAGAGTGGATGATGTTTTCGGTGCCGCGATTCAGAAGCTCAGTCTGGAGCCGCTATCTTTCCGTTCAATTCTGCTTATACAATCTTTGATTCGCGTTCCAGCGCGATCAATCCCTATGAACCATGTCAAACCATTGTGGCTTTTATTGGCTGTTTTGTCGGCGGCGTTTCCGACAATCTACCAATCGGGCGAAACCGTCAGCGCCAAGGCGCGCGCCATCCAAGATTCGGCTATTGTCATCGACACCCATGCCGATACGCCGCAACGCTTTCTCGACGAAAACTTCGATATCGGGTCGACCGACCCTAACGATATTGGACACATCAGTTTGGATAAAGCGCAGCGCGGCAATCTTGGCGCGGAGTTCTTTTCCATCTGGGTGGAACCGGAGAGCAATCAGGGTCATTTTGCGAAGCGCACGATGGATCTGATCGACTCCGTCTATGAGCAGGCGGCGCATCATCCCGACCGCATGATGATGGCATTTTCTCCGGCCGATATTGAGCGCGCGCACAAGGAACATAAGCTCGCTGCCCTGATGGGCATCGAAGGTGGGCACTCGATTGAAAACGATATTCGCCTGTTGCGCGACTATTACCGCCTCGGCGTGCGCTATATGACGCTCACATGGTCGAACACCAACGAATGGGCTGACTCCTCGGGAGACATCGACGATCCCAAGGTCCAACATCACAACGGCCTGACCGATTTCGGCAAGCAGGTTGTGTTGGAAATGAACCGGCTCGGGATGATCGTCGATATCTCGCATGTTTCCGATAAGACTTTTTGGGACACGATCGCGATTTCCAAAGCCCCGGTGATCGCGTCGCATTCTTCAGCACGGGCTTTGACTGCCGCGCCGCGAAACATGACGGATGACATGCTGCGCGCGGTCGCCAAGAACGGTGGAGTGGTCGATGTGAATTTCTATTCCGGTTTTGTGGATGAAGACTACCGTAAACAGTACGCTGCCATCAGCAAACAGGCCAATGATGCGGTGAAAGCCTATGTCGAGAAGCAAAAGGCCGAGGGGAAGCCAATTCCCTACAGCGATATCGACCGCATCGAACGCGAATGGGCGGCCAGGGTTCCGCGGCCACCACTCGGGTCGCTGATCGATCACATTGACCACATCGCCAAAGTCGCGGGCATCGATCACGTCGGACTGGGATCTGATTTTGATGGTGTATCCGGAGCCACTCCGCAAGGCATCGATTCCGCAGCCGATCTTCCGAAAATCACGCAGGCTCTTCTTGATCGCGACTACAGGGCCGACGATATCAAGAAACTTCTGGGCGGAAATGTGCTGCGAGTCCTCCGGCAGGTTGAAGCCGTCAGCCACCAAATGCAGGAGCAGCCCCACTAGGCTGCCGCGATGCTTCACTTTAGTGCACCATGGATCAATGAGTGTAATCGCCTGTGTCTGTTGAAAAAGTCAGTCGCGAAGATGTTCTCTGCTGCGCTCTGAGCGGTGCCGTCGGGTGATTTTGGTTTGCCAGAAGATCCACTAAGTGGTCGCGGGCAAGATGGAGGGTGAGCCTTGGCTGAGGAAGCGGACTAACCGTTTGATATTCTGC
>JASHOH010000007.1 GCA_030041215.1 Candidatus Sulfotelmatobacter sp.
GTCGTTCTTCGTTGTACTCCTTCTGCCACGCCGCGATCTTTCGCCGCGCGTCGAACAAATTCTGAAACCAACTTATCGCCAAACACTCTTCCCGCAAGCGGCCGTGAAAGCTCTCGACATGCGGATTTTGCGTCGGCTTTCCCGGCTGAATGTGTACTAACTCAATCTGCCGCTCCACACACCACGCCAGAAAATGCCGACTCGTCAGTTCTGGTCCATTGTCGCAGCGGATCGCTCGCGGGTGTCCGCGCTCGGCCACGATCGCCTCCAACACTCGCGTCACTCTCCGACTGGCAAAACTCGTATCCACTTCCAAGGCCAAACATTCTCGCGTATACGCGTCCACCACACTCAGCACCCGAATCGCCCGTCCACACGCGACTGCGTCATGCACAAAATCCAGTGCCCACTCCTGGTTCGCGGCCGTCCAAGCCCGCAGGGGCTGTCCCACGCGCATGCAGTGCTTGCGCTTTTTCCGCCGAATCATTAGTCCCGCCTCACGATAGATCCGGTGCGGTCGCTTGTGATTTACTCGTTCTCCTCTTCGCCGCAGCAGCACGTGCAGCCGCCGATAGCCGAAGCGCGGTTTCTCCCGTGCCAACTCCACTAACCACGTCCGCAAAGGTTCATCCGAACGCCGGCTCTCATAGCGGTAACTCGACACCGCAACCGTCATCAGTCGGCAGGCTCGTCGCTCGCTGAAGGCATATTCTGCTCGCATCTGCCCGATAGCTGCCTTCAGCGCTACGAGCTCCAGCCGTTTTTTCGGATTACCGACTGCAGCGCTTCTTTGTCCAGACTCAGATCCGCTACCAGTTTCCGCAGTCGCGTGTTCTCATCGCGCAACTGCTTCGCTTCCTGTGCCTGGCTCACATCCATCCCGCCGTACTTCGCTTTCCACGCGTAGAGCGTGTGTTTCGACACTCCCACCTCCCGCGCCACGTCTTCCACCTTCCGCCCCGATTCCACTTGCTTCAACGCCCCAATCATTTGCGCTTCCGTGTGCCTGCTCCTCGACATACACTCTTCCCCTTTCTTTCGCAAAAATCATACTCAGCTTTGTGCGGAAAGAGGGGATCAGGTCAGGTCAAGAGGGTATTCCGGCTCAAAGTCAAGTTGGATGGCCGCCACGCCGCGAACCGCCAACGTTAAGGAAATGCGCCGGCGACAACGATTAGGTCTTCCCTCCGACACCTGAGAGTTATTCCCGATTCTGCGGTCGTCCCCGACTGTTCGATTACCAGTTTTGATACGTTGATTTCTTGGCAAAAGATATTTCCCAGACCGATTGTCTCGGTATCCTCGTATCGCGCGTTCCGACAAGAAAAATTCAGCACACCAACTTCCAGGCGCGGAGCAACGTCATGCATTTTCCGAAGCTAGGGTTAGTCCTGTGCCATCCGTTCGCCACAATGTTATGGACGTCGGTCCTCTCCATTCAGGGTGTTGGATGCGCCAAGACATCCGTTCGAGCGGCTTCCGTAATTCGGCGCCCAACGGGCTCGAACCATCCCATTTAAACGATTGATAGTTCATCTCGCCTCGATCCACCTACACCCTCAACTCCACCACCGTGGCCCCGCCCCCGCCCTCATTCTGCGGAGGCTCGGCCACCGACTCGACGTGCGGATGCTCCTTCAGCGCCTGCCTGAGCGCCTTGCGCAGGATGCCCATGCCGCTGCCGTGGACAACGCGCACGCGCGGCAGTCCGGCCAGAAAGGCTCGGTCCACGAATTTCTGCACCTCTCGGGTGGCGTCGTCGACGTTATAGCCAATAACGTTGATTTCCGACGGCGCACTCTCGCTTTCATTCGCCACAGTTACGGAGATTCCGCGCGCCCGCGCAGCCTTCACCGGAGTCTCTGCCGCACGTCCGCTGGCAAGCACTTCGGCAATATCGTCGCGGGCGATTTTCATTTTCATCGCGCCGATTTCGACTTCGAAATGGCCGTCGTCGATTTTGCGAGCGATGCGCGCGGCGCGCCCGGTCGATTTCAACTTGACCGTGTCTCCCTCCAAGACATGCTTCACGACCTGCGGCTGGGCATGCGGATCGCCCTGATCTGCTCCGCTGGCGTGCGCCACCACCGTCGAATCGAATTGTTCGCGAAATTCACGCCTCAGCTTGGCGATGCGCCGTTCGGCGTCTTTCGAAAGCTTCTGCGTCGCCGCCCGCTCTTGAATGGCATTCACCACTTCGCGCGCGTGATACTCAAAATCGCGCAGCACGACCTCCAGCTTCTTCTCCAGTTCACGGACTTTAACTTGTTGCTCCCGCTTGCCTTCCGCCGCCAGCCGCGACTTTTCGCGTTCCAGTTCCTGCTCCCGCGATTTCAACCGTAGGCGCTCTCCTGCAGCCGCCCGCAATTCGGCATGAAGCCGATCCAAAAATTCGCCCACATCGCGCGCCTGCGTACCTAGCCGCGCCCGCGCCGACTCAATGATCTCCGGATTCAATCCCAGCCGCTGTGCAATATTGATTCCCGCCGAAGCGCCCGGCACTCCCATCTTCAATTCGTAAGTCGGCTGCAAGGTCGTCTCATTGAATCCCACGGAAGCATTCATTACACCAGGTGTATTGGCTCCATAAACTTTCAAAGATGTGTGGTGCGTCGAGATCACCGTCATGCATCCAATGCGGCCAAAGTGCAAAGCGATCGCGACCGCCAGCGCTGCGCCTTCTTCGGGATCGGTCGCCGAGCCGAGTTCATCCAGCAGAACCAAGGAGTTCGGAGTGGCCGTGCGCGAGATGAAATCGATATTGGTGACGTGCGCTGAAAAAGTGGAAAGATTTTGCTCGATCGATTGATAATCGCCGATATCTGCGAGCGCAGCGTCGAACACGGGCATCTCCGCACGATCAGCAGGAACTGGGATCCCTGACTGCGCCATCAACGCCAGCAGACCGATGGTTTTGAGTGTGACGGTCTTGCCTCCAGTATTCGGGCCCGTGATAACCAACTGCCGGCGCGTGCCTTCGAGCTCGATGCTGACCGGAACCACATTCATTCCCTTCAGCTTCAAGTTCCGCTCAAGCAGCGGATGACGCGCCTTGTGAAGGATCAAGCTCGCTGCGCTCTCGGACAGCGGAGGGCGGCTGTCCCCACATGCTTCATCCGTTAACTCCTGCGAGCGGACGAGGCGTCCGCCACTCCATGGTTCGAACTTTACAGCCACGCAGTTGTAGTCTTCCGCAAAGCGCGCTTTGGCAAATTGCAATTCGAGTTCGCCGAGCACGTCCACGGCCACGGTGATTGCGTCTGCCTGCTCGCCGATGCGGCTGGTCATCTCCAGCAGGATGCGATGAATCTCCGCCTGCTCTTCATCGAGCAGCCGCACGAGATCGTTGTTCTGCTCGATCGTCTCGAGCGGCTCGATGAACACTGTCTGCCCGCTCGAACTTGCGCCGTGCACCACTCCCTGCACGCGCCGCTTCTGTTCGACTTTTACCGGAATCACGAAGCGCTCGCCGCGAATCGTGACGAGTTCATCCTGCACCGCGCCGCCTTCAGCCAGCCGGCGCAAATATGCGCGCAACGATTCCTGAATCGCCCGCCGCTGCTTTTCGATGTCATGCCGAATGCGCGCCAGCTCCGCAGAGGCGTGGTCGTCAAGCGTGCCATCAGGCTGAAACTTGTTGCGAAACGAGCGCAGAAAATCGGTGAAATCTATGATGCTGCCGGAAAGCGCCTGCACTCGGCGCCATTCGGTCTTCATGTTCGCGGGAGGATGCAGCGCAATCTCGCGCCACTCAGCGGCACGATCGACCAGCGTGACAACGTCGCGAATCTCTGCGATTTCCAGCACCGCTCCGGAAATACGAGACTTTTCAAGCTGTTTCTGAATCTCGGCGAGCCCGGAAAAGTCGAACCGTCCACCTACGCGCCGGAACTCGCGAATTTCAGCTACACGTTCCTGCTGTTCGGCAATCCACGCTGAATCAGCCGAGGGTGCAAGTCCCACGATTTGGCTCTGCCCGAGGGGAGAAGATGCGTACCCGCGCAGCACTTCGCGCAGGGAGTCGAACTCAAGCACGTGGGCGGAGGTATGAAGAAGGGGCTGAGCCATCAGAATTCATGTTACAGGAATGGCCGACAGGTCGAGCTCGGCGCTAAGGCTTGCAGATAGACTTGAGAATCTTGCCACGCAAAGTTCGCCAAGTAACCGCGAAGAACGCAGAGAAACCTGAGAGCGATATTACAAATAGAATCCGGTTACCCAAATTACGACTGTGCAGCAGCCAATGCTTGCGCTTCAGCTGGTTTCGCGATCGGCAGCCTGAGTAAGAACAGCGCGCCGCCTTCGGGCTTGTTTTGGCATGTGATCTGGCCGTGATGGTCCTGGATGACGCCATAAACCGCGCTCAGCCCCAAGCCAGTGCCCTTGCCGATGGGCTTCGTCGTATAGAAGGGATCGAATACACGACTCGGCTCTTTGATTCCCGCTCCTGTATCGGAAAAGGAAATGATGATCTCGTCATGCTTTCGCTGGGCCTTCACCTCCAGCAATCCGCCGCCTTTCTCCTCCATAGCGTCCCTCGCATTTTCGACGATCTGAACAAAAGCTAGGAATAACTGATGGCCGTCGCCCCACACTTTGGGAAGATCGGGGTCGATGGCGACTTCCATGCGAATCTTGTGGTCATGGGCATGCACTTTGTGCATCTGCACGCTGCGCTGCAAAAGCGTGCTCAGATCGACCATCATCTTCTCTCCCGGCCGCTGCCGCGCGAAACTGAGAAGATTAGAAATCAGATTGCGAGTTCGCTGGGAGTGATTTACGATCTTGCGGACCAGGCCATCTTGCTCGGCGCTCAACCGCTCGTTTGACCAGAGCTTTTCCGAATAATCCATGATTGCCGTCAGCGGATAATCGATTTCTTTCGCCGCGCCAGCAATTAACTGACCCAACGCAGCCAGTTTCTCTCGCTGCACCAGATGGGTCTGCAAACGTTGCTCGTTCTCGAAGCTTTGCCGTGATTCCTGTAGCAGGCCGATCAAGGTCTGGTCCTGAAGGTATTGGCGAAAGAAAACGAATACGCCCATGACGATCATCGCCATCAGCACGGTGAACAGGCGGAAGGTACGCGTAGGGGCCGGGGAACGGTCCCAGCAATAAGCCCAAAGGCCGAGACCGGGCAAAGTCAGGATTGCCAGCATCGCCACTCGCAGTGTTCGCGTTCCCCAGGCATCGTCGGTGCTGGGAGGCACAGCCTCATACTGCCAATGAGGAGCTGTAAGCGATGTGGCTGCCATCCAACTCATTGCCCCCACCAGCGGAACATCATAGAAACAGCCGCTGTAGTACTTGCCCTGAGTAACCGCTTGATTGATGAATTGTGAATACAGGGCATACACCCCCACCGCTACCATCAGGTTCAAGTACACCAGCCTCCAACCACCGGTCGCAGACCGCGCAGCCAGGCCCAACACCAACAGTAAGACGCATCCTTCAATGGCGTAAAGAGCCCCCCAGGTCCTGTCGTACTCGGCGACATCCAACGAAATATATTGCGAGGGGAAAACGATAAACGCATAAAGGAAAACCCACCAGACCATCACCAGGAGAAGATCCAGTGCGCCGGGGCCGAGTTCCTGCTTGCTTTCTGCGAGATGTTGGCGCAGCCCGACGGCGGCGATCATGGGAATCAGATGCAGGAACAAAATGATGTCGATGTAGGAAGGGTCAGGCACCGAACTGCGGCGGAAGACCTCGAAGTACACCCACTCGAACTGGTTGTAGGTCCAAAGCAGGGTTCCAACGGCCATCAGGGCCCAAAACTGTCGATTCGGGCCGCGCTCGTTCCACGCATTCGCCAACATCGCGGCTGTTACCACGAGCGACAGGAGGAAATATCCCACATCAGAAATCGCCGTCAGCAGACGTCCGCTTGGCAGGGACAACGAGGCGGCGGCAAATGCGAGAGTAATTCCCGCTGCCACAGCAAACCAGCGATTTCGTTGGAATAGATTCATCCGCCCTCATTTTATGAATGGGCAGTGAATTTCGAGATGGGTTTGGAAGACTGAAGATTACTTTTGTCACCCGCAAGTTATCCAGTAATGCAAAATGTGTTGCTTACGTACGGGCGGTTAAGTCCTGCTAGAATCGAACCTTATAGCACTTGCTTGTTAAGGTGGTTCTTATGGCTTTCCCTGTCACTCGTCTTCGCCGTCTCCGCCGCACTTCGCAGCTAAGGGATATCGTTCGCGAAACCCGGCTGACTCCCGATGCTTTCATTTACCCCATGTTCGTTTGCCCAGGGGAGGGCGTGCGAAAAGAAGTACGCTCCATGCCGGGCGTTTTCAATCTGTCTGTGGACGAGGCGGTCAAGGATGCCCAGGAAGCTCATGCCCTCGGCGTGCCTTCGATAATCCTGTTTGGCCTCCCCGAAAAGAAAGACGAGGTCGCTTCCGGCGCCTGGTCTGAAGACGGCATTGTGCAGCAGGCCGCCCGTGCGATTAAGCGTCAGGTTCCCGGCCTGATTCTGATGGGCGACGTCTGCCTTTGCGAGTACATGTCACACGGCCATTGCGGAATCGTAAAGTCCACGGCGCGGTCGCTGGGAGCAGCCGTGAAGGAAATGGTGGGCGGGAAGCTGGCAGTCAGCGTCGCCAACAACAAGGAAGAGGCAATCGAGCGAACGGCCTCGCTCGCATCGCGCGCTGCCGAGTCGATGTACGAAATCGACAACGATGCCTCGCTCGAACTGCTTGCCCGGACGGCGGTTTCGCTGGCCCGTTCGGGCATCGACATCATCGCTCCGTCGGACATGATGGATGGCCGCGTTGCCGCAATCCGGCGGGCGCTCGATGGCGCTGGATTCGAAAACACCCCCATTCTTTCCTACGCGGCGAAATTCGCCTCGGGATTCTACGGGCCGTTTCGCGAAGCGGCCGATTCCGCGCCGCAGTTCGGCGATCGTCGTTCCTATCAGATGGATGGCGCCAACCTGCGGGAAGCCATGCGGGAAATCGAATTGGATGTGGAAGAAGGCGCCGACATGATCATGGTCAAGCCGGCGCTGCCTTATCTGGATGTGATCGCCGCTGCCCGTTTGCGCTTCGATCTGCCGCTCGCCGCCTACCAGGTTTCCGGTGAGTATGCCATGATCGAAGCCGCCGCCCGCAATGGCTGGATCGAGCGCGACCGCGTCATGATGGAGTCACTGGTCAGCATTCGCCGCGCAGGCGCCAGCATCATACTGACCTACTACGCGAAAGACGCGGCCCGAATGTTGGGGTGAAAAAAAGCCCCATTCCTCTCCACCCTCCTTCATTCGCTTCACTCACTCAGGGCAGACTAAAAGACTGAGAGTGCCCTTTCCCAGACAATTGACTTTCTTATATCCCCTCGGTGCCGGTCGCGCTGGATGATGACGAGAAGGTGCTTTTGACCCGCTCACCGATGTCCTGAACTTTCTTCCCGATCTCCTTGCGAGTTTCCTCGCCGCTTGCCGGTGCAAACAACATCGCGGTTCCGATGCCGACACCAACTCCGGCGGCAAACATCAGCACGCTGCGCATGGCGTGCCTTGGTTCTTCGTACAAATCCTTGGCGCGATCGCGAAGATCAGAAACCGCGGTGCGCTCCATGCCGCGGAATACTCGGCCGCGAACCTCTCGGTCCGATTCGTCCAGGAAGTAGACTGCTGTTTTGAGTATCGCCTTAATCAAATTATTCATGGTACTGCACCTCTGCTATTGAGAATAGACCCGCGAAGCTTTAGTTGCAAAAAAACCATGAAATGGCTTGCGTGGTATGAAGGTTTTTGAGGGGAAATTGTACGTGGCCATAGTTCTTCTGGCGCGGCCCATGGGCGACGCCAAACGGCACAACCACATGCCCGCCTCTTTGGCTCGCGGTGCGAGGACGCTGCGACCTGGCAATTCTGAGCTGAGTGAAACGGCTTATTAATTCGCTGTGAGTTTTACTATCTGGTTACTCCCCCCCTCCCCCCTCCGCCCTTATGCCCTCATTTAGTTTCTTCGAGTTAGGGAGAAATTGTTTGCAAATATTAGAGCCGAAACGACTTATACGTAAATATCAGTAAATAAAGCAGATCAGCCCGGTTTGGAACCGGGCTGAGGCAAAGTCTGGTTAATTTTCTATAAACATCAACTTCACATCATATATTTTCAATTAGCTATGTTAAGGGGATAATCTGTGGATGGGTGTGGAAAAATTCTTAGTTCGTGGTGCCCAGCTTTCGAAAGGCACGAAAGCTGGGGCAGCCACGGTTGTGGTGGTGCCGGAAAAAGACAAGGATGGGCCAGCCCCAGACATTCCACACGATTTGAAAAAGCCATTACAAGTCCCAAAACCAGTTAGAGCCGTAAATAGTTATTCCCATCTCCTGCCACATTATCTTTTCCCACATCAGGCGGCTTGGGTTACCACCATATTTCGACGTGTCTCTCAATTTGGTAAACACATCCTCTGTAATGAAGGAGCTGTAGTTGCTATACCTGAATGTTGATAATTTGGCAGCAAAGTTCGCTGCTCTTCCGACCCAGACCAAATCATTTGAGCCGCGAATGCCCGTTTTCGCTACAAATAGCGTGCTCGTGTCGATGCCCACAGCCTGCTTTATTTCAAATGCCGTGGTCGAATACTGGGCTTTGAGTGCCGGGTTTATCAAGTGCTTTACCGCCGCATTGATTTCCAAAGCCGCACGGGCTGCGTCAGTGTTTTTGGCGCCCCCGATAAAGACCGCCATCACTCTGTCGCCATCAAAGGCGGTGATCTCACCGCCTCGGTCGCGAATGATGCGACACGCTGTTACCAGATACGCCTTGTAAACCTCAGCGGCGAAGGAAGGTTTGTAATTATTCACAAGCGCAGTCGAGTCCGCCATATCCGCGTAAAGGACGGTGCCTTCGATTTTGACCGCGTCATTGCCGAGATTCACACTGTCCGAGTCTGGCACTACTTGGCCATCTCTAGTTTTCCAATTCGTCGCGAAAATTGCCGTCACTTCATCACGAATCTCTCTTGCCGTTGCCATTTTGTCCCACTTCCTTCAGCGCGGGCCGATACTACGCACAGCGTCCCACATTTTCTGGTACGTCGAACGCAGTCTCTTATTCTTCGGTCCTGCTTTGAGATATTCAAGCCAAACAACGCCGAGTAAGTCCGAGGGGATGCGCACATCAACGCCTCTGGGCTTGAGGATAAACACTCGCTCGCGTCCTAGGGCTCCAATGAAGAGGCCCAATTCAAAGATGACGTTGTCGCGGGGCGACGGCTTCGATTTATGCCGCGATACCGTTATGTCGTCCGCTGTTAGTACAAGCGCCGCGAAATCGGCCTCCTTGGCAGCTTTAACCAAGCTTTCAATGGCGGTGCTAGAGGCCTGAAAAACACCTTCCGTCCACGCTTTGGGCACTACAGGTTTTTCGCTGAAGCGTCTGTAGATTTCGTTCGTGATTGCTTGCCCCTCGGTCGAAGAGCCGATGAACAAGACCGGTTCATTATGTGGTTCCGGCAAGAACCTGCTGCGTTCTCGCAACCGCTTTGCGATCTCGACGGCGACCCTACGCCAAAGGTCGGGGTACTTCGCCGCTATCATCGAGAATCGGTACTCAGGCACCCGTAATGCAATTGTGTGTTCGCGGGCGACGACCGTCGCACTTCGTTTTGCGAGTGGGTCAACGAGAGCCATTTCGCCGACGTGGGTTCCAGCATTTCGAAGGGCTACTTCGCGTCGGTTGACCAGCACCGATACTTCTCCGCTCACTAGTAAAAATATGTCATTTTCCGGTTCGCCCTGTCGCATCAGACAGTCGCCGCGTTGATATTCTTCGATGACGCTTGATCGGATTGCCTCGCGGGCTATTTGAAGACTCCCTGATACCAGAGTCTGGGATTTGACGGCTTCGAGTAAACGCCGTTTGCCGGTGCGCCCTGCAAATACCTTTATTGAACCGTCACTTGCCGGATGTTTTGGCATTTAGCTAGCTGGTTTACGGCGCTCTATATATTAAGACTCACCGTCAATCCAGCGGGGGGCTGGCCCACCCTTTCTGAGCCATTTTAACCCGCGCGCTTGCCCCACCCCTTTGGCGCCCTCGCTGCGCTCAGTTGCTCAGGGGTTGATTGCCCACCCTGTCGCAAAAAGCGCGACAAAGGTGGGGCAACCCAATTTGGGAATTCAAGAAAGTGCCTGGAAAGGACGGGCCAGCCCCCAGCCGGCTTATCGGAAATACACGACATTTCTCCTGCCGCTCAAGTCTTGTAAGACGGTTAGGAACTGTGGGTTGACTTCCCAAAAGTGCTGGTATCCGGGGCGGCCGACAATCGGTGCCATAGTCGGCCGGACGAGATCCTGCTCTCGGGCGCGCTGAATCGCATCGTTGAATTCCGGCTCGTGTTGGCAGCGCCGCCTTAGTTCGTCCGATTCGGTTCTGTCGTGGTGCAGGAGGAACCAAATCAGGTCCTTGCCCAGCTCCGAGAGAGCACCCAGCTTGCGTTCTGCGAGTCGCCGGTGCTCCTCGTCGTAGTCACGGTGCTTCAGTCGTTCAATTTCTGCGCTTTGCCCTGAGATTGTCTCCATGAGTTCGTTCACCGAGTCGTGCCAAACTCGGAAACATGAGTAGACGAGACAGCCCACGGCAAGGACAGCAAAAAGCAATTTTAATGGCGGTTTCGAAAGATATATCGCAAAAGCGGCCAGCGGCACCGACGCACCACCGCTCATTGCCGTGAACCAATGCTTTCCAAACGCTCGGAGAAAGGTACTGAATGTCGGCTGACCCATAGCTGCTGCCTCGCCCCTTCTGGCTCTCTACCGGGGACGCCCTCACAAACTCACGCCCCGGCGGCGCTCTGGCCCTGAAACTTTACTTCCACCAGCTTGCGGTCTTCGTCCGATACCTTGAAAAAGGCGCGCGGTTTCAGATTCATGAAGCTGGCCAGAAAGACCTCGGGGATTTGGCAGATGCGGGTGTTGTAGGTGTTGACGTCGTCGTTGAAGAACTCGCGGCGGTCGGCGATGCGTTCTTCCAGTTCGCTGATGCGCGTCTGTAGCTTCAGAAAATTTTCGTTGGCCTTGAGCTGCGGATAGTTTTCCGCCACGGCAAACAAACCGCGCAGCGCGCCGGTCAGCATTAAATCGGCAGTGGCTTTTTGTCCGATGCTGGCAGCGTTCATGGAGGCGGCGCGGGCCTGCGTTACGGCCAGCAAAGTCTGCTGCTCGTGCTGCATGTAGCCTTTCACGGTCTCCACAAGATTGGGAATCTCGTCATGCCGCTGTTTCAGCAGCACGTCGATGTTCGCCCAGGCGCGGTCGTTGTCATTGCGCAGGCGAACGAGTTCGTTGTACAGAATGACGGCATAGACCAGCACGCCAACAATAAACAGAAAAAACGCTGCAGCTTCAATTATGTTTCCGTTCATCCGCTCCGCCTCGCCGGGGAATGTTATCAGTGAAGCAGCAAGGCGCGCTCGATGCAAGTGACTGATGGGTAGTAGCGACTCCTTTGAAACCTTGGTGCGTTTCTCCCAGTGACCTGTAGATGTGGAGATCCTTCGCTTCGCCTGAGGTCCCTCGCTATGCTCGGGATTTCGGCGCGCGGCTCGGGCGCCGCGCAAACGCCTCAAGCTACGCTCAGGATGACGCTTGCGAGATTCCTCAATTTCTAGGACTTCAAATTGGGCACTACCATGGGGAAGGCCCAGCCTAGCCGGAATTTCCTTTTCGCAACCTTCAAATTTTTCAAATCTGTCTTCAATTTGTTCCAAACTGCTAGAGTCGGAGCAGAATTATGAATTCGCGAATTCTCGTCAGCGGCGTCTCCGGTCCCATCGGCGCGGCGCTGCTGCCATCGTTAAAAAGCAGCGGATGGACTGTCGTGCGCCTAGTGCGCGGCCAGGCCAAGAACCAAGATCAGATTTCCTGGGACCCTGCCAGGCCCATCCGCCCCGAGTCCGTTTCCGGATTCGATGCAGTAATTCATCTTGCCGGCGAAACCATCTTCGGACGCTGGACCGCTGCGAAGAAAGCCAGAATCCGAGACAGCCGCGTCTTAGGGACGCAACATCTCGCGCAGGCCCTGGCCGAGACAAAGGAAAAACCGCAGATATTCATCTGCGGATCGGCCATCGGATATTACGGCGATCGTGGCGACGAGGCGTTGTCGGAAGAAAGCGCACCCGGCGCCGGATTTCTGGCCGAAGTCTGCCAGGAATGGGAGGAAGCAACGACACCCGCGGTGCAAGCCGGCATCCGAACCGTACACCTGCGTACGGGGATCGTGCTCAGTCCAAAGGGTGGCGCCCTTGGGGCCATGTTGCTGCCGTTCAAGCTGGGCCTAGGCGGCCGCACGGGAAATGGGCAACAGTGGATGAGCTGGATCGATGTACGCGACATGGTCGGCGGAATCCATCACGTACTGAAGAATGAACTCATTCAGGGTCCCGTGAATATGGTCGCGCCCAAGCCGGTCAGAAACGCCGAATTCGCCGCCACGCTGGCCAACGTACTGTCGCGTCCGGCAATCTTCCCCATGCCTGCCTTCGCGGCAAGAACTCTTTTCGGTGAGATGGCAGAAGAGCTGCTGCTCGGCAGTCAGAAGGTAGATCCCGCCAAGCTGATCGCGAGCGGTTATCCGTTCCGATACAGCGAACTGCGAGCCTCGCTGGAAAGCATTCTTAAGAAATAGTGCTCACTATTTCAGCGTCGCCGCGTCCAAACACGCGGAGTGATCCGCATCACAGACGCCCGGCGGCGAACCTGTCAGCCTGTAGCGGTGCGGATGCGTGTGACAATCCGACGCAGACTGACGGCCGCCACGGCCGCCTGTTCGCTCATGGTTGGAATGGCGCTGGTGGGGAATCCAGCATTCGCCGTGGCGCAGCCAGCGAAGCTTACGCCCCGGCGCCAGGTGAATTCCACGCCGCGGTCCCACTCGTGCTGCCCCCGCCGTCACAGATTTCCGCTGCTTGCGATCTCAATGGGCGTTCCCCCGGCTGGCGTGCCCTGCCAAGACCGTCCCTGTTGCAGAAGCCAGGCGCCTGATACTCGTTCAGGCATGCCGGCTGCATCCGGCATTCGAAGACCAGCCGCCAGACCGTTGCCCATTCAGGCCGCAGTCCCGAGCGACCGCTTGTCTTCGACACATGCCGCCTCAAACACTCTCCAGAATTGTTTCTCCTTCAGCACAGTTCTCCGTATCTGAAAACCCGCCCGCGCCGAAGTGCGCATTGCCCAACTGCGGCAGTCGAGTGTAGTCACTCGCCTGCTGCACGATGCCGGGCGCAAGCCCACAAACCGATTTCAGATTGCTAAGGAGATGAAGTCATGAAATACAAACTGATCGCATTCGCTCTGGCCCTGACTGTAGCGTCATGGGCGCAGAACTCAACCCAGACCGCGCCGGCGACACCCTCAACAGCGGAGAAAGCTGCTTGTTCCTGCTGCGACAAGGGAGCTTCGGCAGGAGCGAAGGCAGAGAATGGTTGCTGTTGCCACCACCACGGCATGGCAGCCAAGGATGCCAAACAGCCCGCATGCTGCGCGGGCAAGGACAAAGATTCGTGCTGCGGAGCCAAATCATGCGCTCGGAAGAAAGGCGAAACCCTGGCCGCCTGCAACGGCTCAAAATGCGGGAAAGAATGTAAGGAGTGCACGAAAGCCTGCTGCAAGAAAGCAGACAAAACTGCTATGAACGAGGCTTCCGCAGTCCGTTCATTCGCGTCGGCGGGCAGGTAAGACGAAATAAGAAGAAACAAGCCCCAGTCACCGGCTGGGGCAGTTTTCTTATGGAGCTTACTTCGTGAGGAACAGTCGATCAGGTCTGAGATCTACTTTGCGGCAAGGTGGGTATGTGTAATCCGGTCATGCCAGCACAGAGCGTCTTCGTCGAGAAAGACCCAGGCATAACCCATCCCCAGCGAAGCGGCCGATAGAAACGATGCCAGCACACGCCAGCGGCGCAAGCGGCGGTTGGCGGGAGTCCCGTCAAAGTTAGCCAATCGAAGGCCGGCTAGCCGCAATCCAAGTGTTGTGCCTGAATAAACGATGAGCAGGTACTGATAAGCCGCCCATAAGACACCGCCAAGCCCAATAGCGAGTCCAAGAATTTGCAGGCGCGGCGGACGT
This sequence comes from Candidatus Sulfotelmatobacter sp., assembly GCA_030041215.1. Classification (GTDB taxonomy): domain Bacteria; phylum Acidobacteriota; class Terriglobia; order Terriglobales; family Acidobacteriaceae; genus Sulfotelmatobacter. Next base: position 14,102 of record JASHOH010000007.1, read on the forward strand.
GTAGCGGTCATTTTCCAGAAAATGAAGCCGAAAAGAGCGCAGGCGGTCGCGATCACGGTAGCGTCAACAGCGGTGCAAATTATACGCCGCGCCGGGTGCGCACGCTCAAGCGGAACATCAATCCCGGGCCGCTTCCCGGTTTCAGGCGACCCCGCCGGTTCAATGGTGATTCCACCCAGCGCCGGAGGCGGAGGCACAATCTCCGGCGCCTCCAAAATTCGCGGAGTGTCAACGACGGGCTCAGCTAACTGATCGAGCGGCGGCGATGCGGGCATCCAGGAACGCGGAAATTCAATAATTCTTGCTGTAATCTGGCCTGCATTTTCAGCTGCCTGCTCCAATGAGCCTTGCCCATTCGGGAGCTCTGCACTCAGGTCGGGAAATAACCGCGGAGGCTCCTCTTGATCGGCCTCATCCTGCTGCCCGTGAAGGTCAACCTGCGCTGCGCCAGCGAATTGACCTACAGCCAGCGCGTGATTCGAAACCGTGACCGGGGGTGAGAACCCTGGCCCGGGCGAGACATAATTCGATCCGCCGCTTGAATTCTGCTCTTCGAACCTCAACCGCAGCGACGGATATCGCGGCGGACGCGGTTTGCGGCGGGCCTGGTAGCGATGCAGCCGATCGGCAATCTCGTGACGCCATTCCGCCGCATCGACCTGCGAGCTCTGCCCCCTCTCACCAGACAAGGAGGGCTCTGAAGGGCACCGGCAAATCTCACCACAAAGCGGACAAGGCATGAATCGGTTCTTACGCGAATTCGAAGTAAGAATCTGCGAAAACCGGACCGGATAACCACTCCGATTCACCCGGAATCCAAGAGAGCATGCGGTTTTGCTTCGCAGGGCGCAGGCGTGCTAAGTTCACCACGACTGCTGCTGGCGGAAGCATCCGAGCGCAATGTTCCGCGGCCGGAATAATCTGATTTCCGATGGTCTCCGCACCGGCGATCTGGTTCCGATGATTCTTCGCAAAAGATTCCTTATCACGGCGGCAGCGCTTTGTCATCTGCTTCTGAACCCCTGCTTAGTTACCAGCCAGTTGCCGCCTGTGGAGGTGAACTCTGGCACCAAGGATCAACAAAGCAAAACTCCATCGAATGCCACCACTCCCTGTGCCCGGGCCGCAGCCGAGCAGAAGACAACCGGCAACGTGCAGACGATCTGCGCGATCGAGCAAGAGCGAGAGGGGGCTGTTTATAAACTGCACGGGGCAGTCGAAATCTATTACGGAAGTTATGTTCTCCGCGCAGATGACGCAACTTTCAATGACGACACGAAAGAAGCAACCGCTACCGGGCACGTAGCGCTAGACGGCGGCCCCAACGATGACCACATTCGTGCCTCCCACGGCACATACAACCTGGAGCTTGAAACTGGCAAGTTCTACGACGCAACCGGCACAACCGGCATGCGCTTCCGCCAAACCCGCGTAATCCTAACCTCGACCGCGCCCTTTGCATTTACCGGCAAATTAGTCGAGAAAACCAGTCCCGACCACTATCTCGTTTACGATGGCACGATAACCACCTGCGAACTGCCGCATCCCAAGTGGGAATTTGACGCACGCAAAGTCGTGGTCGACGTGGGCGGGAACGCGAAAATCTATTACAGCACGTTTCTGCTGCATGGGATTCCCATGCTTTATTTTCCCTTCGCCACCCATCCGGTAGAAAAAGAATCGAGGCAATCAGGATTTCTGCTGCCTTCGGTCGCCCATTCTTCCGCTTACGGCTACACGATCAGCGACGCCTATTATTGGGCGATCAATCGCATGATGGATATCACGCTGGGGGCGGAATACTATTCGCGGCGGGGGTGGTCCCAAAGAGGAGAGTTTCGCGCGCGGCCCAGCGAAACCTCCTACGTCGATTTGAACTACTTTGGGGTAATTGACCGGGGCATCGGCTCGCCGCCGCTGAAAGAAGGCGGGGAAAACGCGCGGCTCAATGCGGCCGGGAATTTTGCCGGATTCCGGGCCGTTACCAGCATCGACTACTTGAGCTCATTTCTCTTCCGGCTGGCCTTCAATGAGGTTTTCAGCCAAGCGGTTTATTCCGAAGTGAAATCCACCGCCTTTCTTTCAAAATCCGAGAACGGCCTGAACTTCAACGGATTCGTCGATCGCTACCAGAATTTTCTGAGCACAACCCCCGGTCAGGTTGTGACCATCCTACACGCGCCCAGCTTCGACGCCGGCAGCGTAGACCATCGTTTCGGCAGTCTTCCGATCTACTGGTCGTTCGATGCTTCGGCGACTGGCCTCTCCCGCAGCGAGCCCGAGGTGTGCACGACGTCGGGAACTTTACAAACGTGTACACCTTCATTTCGAACAAGCACTCTGGTGGGCCGCTTCGATCTGAACCCCGGTATTTCGATGCCACTGTTATTTCGAGGATGGACGTTGCGTCCGGAACTCAGTCTTCACGAAAGCTACTACACGCAAAGGCTCACGGGAGAGATTGGAAATAATCCGGGACACGCAGTCAGCGATCCCATCAATCGCCAGGCTTTGGAAACCGCCGTCGAGCTGCGGCCACCCGCGCTCGAACGGGTTTTCGACAAAGAATTTCTCGGGAGAAAATGGAAGCACGTGATCGAACCGCGGGCCGTGTATCGTTTTGTCACCGGCGTGAACAATTACGCCAACATTCTAAAGTTCGACGAGCGCGATATTCTCAGCGACACCCACGAAGTTGAATATGGATTCGTCACGCGGCTCTACGCCAAACGCACTTCCTCCAAGCCCGAGGATTGTACTCCGGTCATGTCCGCGCTGATTGCCGGTGGCCCGGCCCCGGAGGCGACCATCCCCTGGGTTCATCCCGATATACTCCAGAGTTCTGCCTGCCAGCCCGGCCCCGCCGTGCGCGAGGTTGTGACGTGGGAACTTGCCCAGAAATATTTTCTTGATCCCACTTTCGGGGGCGCGCTGATCTCCGGTCAACGCAACGTTTTCACCACAACTGAAGATCTTACCGGCATTGCTTTCCTGACCCAGCCTCGCCATTTATCGCCGCTGGTTTCGCGTTTGCGGTTCGAAACCAGCTCACGAACCGACGCCGAGTGGGATTTCGATTATGACTTTCAAAATACACGCGTGAACGCGAGCACTATCCTGGCGAACTACCACATCGGTCAGATCACGATTGGCGGCGGCGATGCTATTTTGGAAATTCCAGTCCAGAATGGAGATTTGTCTCTGAATTCCGCTCCTCCGGAGCGCTTCAACCAGTTCCGCGCAGCCCTCGGCTACGGCCGGCTCACCAAACGCGGGTTCAGCGGCGCCAGCAGTTTTGGTTTTGATGCAGAGAACAACAAACTTCAGTTTGTCAGCTCGCAGGCCACTTACAACTGGGACTGCTGCGGCGTGACTCTCGAATACCGCAGCTATCAGGTGGCGAATGTCCGCAACGAGAATATTTTTCGGTTTACATTCACGCTGGCCGATATCGGCGGCTTCGGCAGCCTAAGGCGGCAGGAGCGACTTTACTAAGGCGGCTGGGGTAGGCTCTTGTGCCGTCGCGCAAGCCGCGACCACAAGTCCCGCGACGGCAGTCTGATCCCCGGTGGAAATCAGACTGACTCACTGGATGGACTTTCCGGAATTTTCGGTCAGGGGGCGCTATCTGCTTCGCCCTGCTACCATAGATATATGCCCGCCGAGGATCTCAATTCCAAACGCGAAGCCCTTCAGGCCCGGCTGCGCGAACTGGGACGCGTGATGGTCGCCTATTCGGGCGGTGTAGATTCCGCGTATCTGGCATGGGCTGCGCATCAGGCGCTGGGCGATCAGATGCTCGCCATCATTGCCGATTCGCCCAGCCTGGCGCGAACTCAGTTGGCCGATGCGGCTGCCTTTGCCGGCGAGCAACACATTCCGTTGGAAGTCATTCAAACCGGGGAACTCGAGCGCACGGAATACATCCGCAATGATTCGCAGCGTTGTTTCTTCTGCAAAGATGAATTGTTCACGTTGATGGAAAAACTGCGCGCTGCGCGCGGCTTTGACACGATCGCCTACGGTGTTAACCGGGACGATCAGGGCGACTTCCGTCCCGGACAGAGCGCAGCAAAGCTGCATTATGTTGCCGCGCCGCTTCTTGATTGCGGCTTGGGAAAAGAAGAAATTCGTGCCCTCGCGCGCAGCGCCGGCTTGCGTATCTGGAACAAGCCGGCCTCGGCGTGTCTGTCCTCTCGCATCGAATACGGCCGGCCCGTGACGCGCGAGAATCTTGCCGTCGTTGAGAAAGGCGAAGATGCGCTGCGTGAACTGGGGTTCGGGCAATTCCGCGTTCGCCATCACGGCGAGATTGTGCGCATTGAGATCGCACCTGAGGAATTACATCGGGCCCTCGATCCAGTCATGGCGGCCGAGTTCACCAGGATTTTCAAAGCTCTCGGCTTCAAATTTGTGACCCTGGACCTGGAGGGTTTCCGCTCCGGCTCAATGAACCATTTGCTGCCCCTTCAGGATTTGAAAAAGCAGGCGAGCTAAAAGAAGACCGTTGTCGCCGTTGCAGATCGGTCGCGCCTTCCCGCGCACCGCTCGCACCTGTGAGATAATCAAGCTTCAAACTTGTGCGTCTAAGGCGGTTTCCGGTGACTTCATTGCAGCGTTGCTTTCTTATTCTGCTTGTAGTTTGTCTGGGCTGCGTGGCCCAATCCTCTCCATCGGATTTGTCAAAGAAGATTGAACGGCAAGTCCGTTCTTATTACCGAATTCCTCCCGAAAGTGTCATGACCATTGGTGAGCCGTCTCCCAGCACGGAATTTCCTGGCTTTGATGCCGTCAAAGTGATCGTGGATAACGGCGATAAGAAACAGGAGCTTACCTTTCTGGTGTCAAAAGACCGCTCTTCGCTGATCCGGCTGACGAAATTTGACCTGACCAAGGACCCCTTTGCGGAGACTATGACCAAGCTCGATCTCAACGGTCGCCCAACCCGGGGAGCGAAGTCGGCGAAGGTAGTCGTGGTGAATTTCGATGATTTTGAGTGCCCGTTCTGTTCGCGTCTGCACCAGACCTTATTCCCCCAGATTCTGAAGGAGTACGGCGACCGGGTCACTTTCGTTTATAAGGATTACCCCATGGAGTCAATTCACCCGTGGTCCGTCCGTGCGGCGGTCGACGCCAATTGCCTGGCGGCGCAGAGCGGCGAGGCTTATTGGGCTTTTGCGGATTACATTCATGCCAATCAGAATGAAGTGAACAATGGAAGAACTCCGGCGGCGCGTTTTGAAGAACTTGACAAGATCACGACGAACGTAGGTCAGAGGCAAAACTTGGATATGGCCAAGCTCCAGGCGTGCTTGAAAGATCAGGATGAGCGAGCGGTAAGGGCGTCGATGAAGGTGGGCGAGGAGCTTGGAATCGATGGCACACCTGCATTGTTCGTAAATGGCCAGGAAATTTACGGTGGCGCCGTGCGTGCTGACGTGGTGCGCGCCGCCCTGGATCGCGCCTTGAAAGAAGCGAATGTGCCGGTCCCGGAACATGCGAAGGTGAACTCCAGCGCCACTCCTACCCCCAACTAAGATCAACCCAGTAAGATGCGCGCGAACGGGACGACATTTTTCCGATACAATTCAGGCGCGCTTTCTGCTCCTATATTTGGCAGGAAATCGGAAATTTGCAGGGAGTTCTCTTGAAAAAACATTCTGCTATTACGCGGCTAACGTTGAGTTTCGCCGTCGCCTTTCTGTTGACATTGTCGGGCTGCAAGTCGAGTGTCAGCGGCGATGTCATGGCCACTGTCGATGGCCGCAAGATTTTCCGCGCCGATGTCGACAAGTATTACGAAAACCAGGTCGCCAGTGCGCAACAACCGCCCATCGGCGAACAAGCCACCATCCTGCGTTTGAATATTCTCCGCCAACTTATTGATGACGAGATGGTCATGCGACGGGCCGAAAAACTCGGCCTGCTGGCCACCGACGAAGAAGTCGACCGCAAGCTCAACGAAATCAAGTCCCCTTATACGCAGGAACAGTTTGATGAACGCCTGAAGGAAAGAAAGATCACCCTCGAGGATTTTAAACGCGACATCCGCCGCTCGATTACGGTCGAGAAGGTGATGAACAAGGAAGTGTCGTCGAAAATTAACGTCACCGATCAGGATGTGAACGCTTATTTTTCGGCACACAAGGCGGAGTTCAACCTGATCGAGCCGCAGTATCACCTGGCGCAGATCTTCGTTACTCCCATGCCCAATCCGCAGGTGCATAATCAGAACAATAAGGCGCAGAACGAAGCCGACGCCCGCAAGAAAATCCAGATGATTTCAAACCGCCTGGATAGCGGCGACGATTTTGCAACTCTGGCAATGAATTACTCCGAGGACCCCGAAACCTCCGGCAATGGCGGCGATTTGGGCACTGTTCCCGAGTCCTCATTACGCACGACCGACCCGACGACTCGTGATGCAGTTTTGAAGCTGAAACCCGGGCAGTACAGTACCATCATCACGGTGATTAATCCGGCCAACAAACAGGCCGTCGGATTTCGCATCGTGAAGCTGGTGTCGAAAGAACCAGCCGGGCAACGCGATTTGTCCGACCCGCGCGTGCAGCAGGCGATCCGGTCGCAATTGCATGACCGGCGCGAGCAGTTGCTGAAAGCGGCTTATTACGAAGTCTTGCGCGACTCAGCCAAAGTGGAAAATTACTATGCCAAGCAAGTGCTGGATAGCAGTGGAATTGTGAAGTAAGGACTACTCGACGACAGCAAGAACATCACCGGCATTAACCGCGACGCCTTCCTTCACCGGAATTTTCTGAACGATTCCCTTCTTCGGCGATTTGATTTCATTCTGCATTTTCATCGCTTCGACCACGGCAATTCCAGTGCCCGCTTCCACTTCCTCACCTTCATTGACTAAAACGCGGACGACCTTGCCGGGCATGGCGGCCGTGATTTTTCTTGGGCCATGATCGTCGGCTGCCCGAGCGCGGCTACGCAACGAGCGCGGATCACGAACTTCGGCCGCAAAGCGCGCGCTGCCCACCCATATATGTAAGTCTCCGGCAACGCACTCGGACTTGACTTCATAAGACATGTCGCCGATACGGAGCGAAAGAACGTCGGGGCGGGCGAGGACGGCATCGATCTGCAAGGGGCGGCCATCGAGAAGACAGGACCAGCGGCCATCGGCATGGTTAAGATCCAGCCGATGATTCTTGCCGTCGATGGTCACGTCGTAGATCATCTGTCAGTTCTCAGTTCCCTGTACTCAGCGCAAGGCTTCGCGGCGGCTGACCGCCCTCCACCTTGAGTCGTCATCTTGAGCGCGCGAAGCGCCATTTGCACCAGCACTCTTCGTGGCAGATGCGTTTGCCCCGAGTGCGGCAAAAAGTCCGGCGGCAATGGCGGCCACATCGGCCGCGGCTGCGTCAGATTTTTTATTCTCGTTGCGCTCCAGCATGCGGTCGAGAAAGCCAGTATCGAGGCGAGCGGCGCGAAATTCCCGATCGTTCAAAATCCGCCTGAACAAAGAAATATTGGTTTTGATTCCGCCCACAAAATATTCGTCGAGCGCGCGCGTCAACCGCGAGATGGCCTGATCGCGGTCCGTGCCATAGCCGATCAACTTGGCCAGTAGCGGGTCGTAATCGAGAGGAACATTCCAGCCCTGGTACATGCCGCTGTCGCGGCGAATGCCGGGGCCGGCGGGCGCCAGCAGCAGCGTGATCTTGCCCGGGCTCGGGAAATAATTGTTGTCGGGATCTTCGGCATAGATGCGGCACTCGATGGCATGGCCGCGAATACTGATGTCTTCCTGGCGGAAGGGCAATCTTTCCCCGGCAGCAATGTGAATCTGCAAGTGGACGAGATCGAGTCCGGTGATCAGTTCCGTGACGGGGTGCTCCACCTGCAGTCGCGTGTTCATCTCGAGAAAATAAAAATTTTTCTGCTGATCGACGAGAAATTCGACCGTGCCAGCGTTGGTGTATCGGGCGGCTTGGGCCACGCGCACGGCCACCTCGCCCATCCTGCGGCGCATGTCGGGATCGACGATGGGTGACGGCGCTTCTTCCAGCACTTTCTGGTGACGCCGCTGCAATGAGCACTCGCGCTCGCCGAGATAGACCGTGTTGCCGTGCTCGTCGGCTAAAATCTGCATTTCAATGTGCCGGGGGTTGACGATTGCTTTTTCGATATAAACCTCGCGATCGCCGAAAGAGCGTTCAGCCTCGCTGCGCGCCGCCTCCAGTGCGGATTTGAGGTCGCTGGGGGCGTGGACGAGGCGCATGCCCTTGCCGCCACCCCCTGCCGCCGCCTTCAGCATGACCGGATAGCCGATGCGTTGCGCAACCTGCGCCGCCTCGTCGAATGATTCCAGGCCGTGCGAGGTTCCGGGAACGAAGGGGACGCCGGCTTTTTCCATGGCCTGGCGAGCGCGGGTTTTCGATCCCATTGCCTCCATCGAGGCGGCGGTCGGGCCGATGAATTTCACGCCGGCATCGGCGCAGGCGTGAGCGAAGCGGGCGTTTTCCGAGAGGAATCCATAGCCTGGGTGAATAGCATCGGCGCCAGAGCGTTTGGCGACATCGAGAATCTTGGGAATGTTGAGATACGATTCGGTCGCGGCGGGAGCGCCAATGGGGTAAGCCTCGTCGGCCTTCAGCACATGCAGGGAGGCGCGATCAACATCGGAGTAAACGGCAACCGCAGCGATGCCCATTTCATGGCAGGCGCGGATGACGCGGACGGCTATCTCTCCTCGGTTGGCGATCAGGATCTTCTTAAACATTGAATGCCGGATTGCCCCGGAACTTATGATTCTAGCCAAGAAACGGCAAAAAGCGCGACGAACTGCCAAACCTGTGAAAAATTTAGGAAAATTTTACTGCGAATCGAGAGCCAGCTTGCGCTGTCTAACAGTCAACTACCGAAGCTCGCACCTCGATCATCGTGGGCTTCTCCTGTTGTTTTTGGCAAGGGCAGATGTCACAGAGCACTGTGAATTTCTAATCGGCTTCACTTCCTCTCCAGCACGGTCGTGAGGGCGGAGGAGGATGAAATCCGAGGCGAGCGAGTTAAAACTCGAGCGATCGCGGTCTGCATGCGGCGCGCTGGGATAGGATACTCCTGATTTTGGCATAGTATGATCGAGCTGTCTTGCGTGTTCATTTGGGAATGATTTCTGCCAGCAAGGGTGCCAGCAGCCGGGAAGAGGAGATCCATCTAGGGAGCGGCGAATCAGCACTGGAGAGAACAATATGGGTTCATATCCTCCCAGCACTGGTAATCATCGTTGGATTAGCCGCGAGACTGTATAAGGCGGCGGCGTACTTTCTCAATCCCGATGAGGCGCTGCACCTTGTTCTGGCAGGCCAACCCTCGGTGAGGCTGGCGTACAAAGCTGCGCTGACCAATGCTCATCCGCCGCTGCTGGTCTTGTTTCTTCATTATTGGCGCTGGCTCGGGCAATCAGAATTCGTTTTGCGCCTGCCTTCGGTGCTGGCGGGGACGGCGTGCTGCTGCATCGGCTATTTGTGGCTCAAGCAGCTGCTTGAAAGCCGGCCCGCTTTCATCGGTCTGCTTCTGCTGGCCTTCTCACCGGCTTTTATCGGGCTTTCGGCCGAAATAAGGCAATATGCGCTGCTGCTGTTTCTGATATCGGCATGTCTTTATCTCGCGGAACGCGCCCTGCGCGAGAACTCTGTCGTGCTGATGCTTCTGTTCTCGTTGTCACTTTGCTTGGCCCTGCTGATTCATTATTCCGCCCTGCTGTTCGCGTTCACCATGGGGATTTACATGCTGGTGCGGTTCTGTGGGCTGCGAGCTGAGGCGCGGAGCATCTCGGGGCCTAAAGGCCCGATCGAAAAGAGCAAGCTCGACCGCAGCGCTGAAGCGCTGCGCTACCCAAAAGCAGAAGATGAACCAAAAGCAGAGAATCAACCAAAATCAGGAAATAAAGAAGATAGCGATGACACTCAGCAACCCATTCTGAGCCATGCGAAGACGATGCAGATTTTCATTGTCTGGGTCATTGGACAAATCGTCGCTCTCGCAGTAGGCGCCTATTTTGTTTTCACCCATCTCATTCCGTTGCGGCGCGCGGGAATGCTGGTGCCCGATTACGACACTTACCTGCGCAAATCGATCTTCCATGCCTCCGACCGTAGCATAACCGGGTTTGTTGCAGTGCAAACGCTGCGTGTATTCACTTACCTTTTCGGCCATGGATTGGTGGGCAGTCTGGTGCTGCTGGCCTTTGTTGTAGGGATCGTTCTGCTGTTGCGGGGAAAAGTAAGCCTCAGGAATGATCTCCGCCCGAGGGCGCTGGGCTTGCTGCTGGGGATGGGCTTTGTTGTAAATTGCGCGGCGGCGCTCGCGCGCCAGTATCCATACGGGGGCACGCGGCATTCGGCATGGCTTCTTTTGTTCGCGGTGGCGGGGGAATGTGTTGGACTCGCAGCATGGGCAAGAACAAAGTTCTGGCTGACCTCGGGAGTGGTTGTTTGCTCCCTGGTAATTGCGAATTTATTTCCGGCACCGGCGCCTCTGATTCGTCCGAAAAATCAGGCGCGGGCGCTGATGAGGGAAGCAGTGGATTCGTTCCGGCAATCAGCGTCGGCGGGATCCGTTGTGATTGCGGACTACCAGACCGGATTGCTGTTCGGCCATTATGTCTGCGGCCACAGCGTGGTGCAGGTTTTTCTGCCAATGAAAGATTTCGTCAGCGCGGATTGCGGCGGTTACACCGTGATTACGCCTAGTTCCCGGGATTTCAGATTTTACGGAGACAACATTGACGACCGGCTGCGGCTTATTGCGGCGGAGTACAGACTTACTCGGGGAAGCAGAGCCTGGCTTTTTGACGCGGGATGGATCAGCGATTCAGCGCCGCCATTGCAACTGGAATTGGCGAAATCTGGGTGCGCGGCACCCAAGAAGTTCGGGGAGAATATTTTCTGGTGTGCGATCGCGATAGAGGGTTTTCCGCAGGGTGTTAAGTCGGGAACAAATCTCAAACACCAAAGCTCGCAGAGAAATGCCGCAAAGTACGCGAAGGAAATTTTGGTAGGAATGGACGGTTTTCGCTTTCTCAAGTACATACAGAAGCGCTGTGCCAGCTAAGAGTCGATCTTCAGCGTAGTGCTCAGGCGCAAAAAATAGGCGGCCTGCGCGCGGCCGCCTATTTCAGTTGAGTCCTGATTCCTAAAACTACTTTGGCTGATCCAGCGTGATTCCCTGCGCGCCCGGTTGTTTTTCGGCCTTGGCTTTTTTCGTGATCAGCGTCTGGTCGACCCAATGATCAGCCGTCTTCAGGTCTTCCTGGCGAGCCGCCAGATCGTCACACTCGACATCAGCCTTTTCGCGGTACATAAGGTTAAGGTAGGCCATGGCGTCGTCGTAGTCGGGGCGAAGCTGGATGGCTTTGTTCAGGCTGTCGATGCCTTCCTGAATTGCCGGCCAATTTTTAGCTTTCAGTGAGTCGCAGGCTTTTTTCTGGTCTTTGTTCTTGGGGTTCAGGTTCTCATCCGGCTTGAGGCCGAGTTTGGCGCGCTCTTCCATACGCACCGGGTAACATTCGGCCCAATCGATGACGCCAATAGAGTAGTACGGATCAGGATCGTTGGGATCCATCTCGGAGACCAGGTGGTTGTACTTTTTGGCCTCGTCGAATTTCTTCATGTTGTAGTAGAGCGAGGCGATGCCCTTGGCGGCGTTCACTTTCTGTTCGCGGGGGGCGTTCATTTCGAGCACTTTCTTGTATTGCGCGATGGCCTGCTCGGCGTTCTGGTTGTTGTCGGGCGTGTCAACGCCGGGGATGTATTGCTGCGCGTAAGCAGTAGCCAGATACATCTTGGCGTTGATGAGCTTGGGGTCGAGCGTCACCGCCGCCTGGAAGTGATCAATGGCTTCTTCGTACTTGGCGTTCTTATAAGCGGTAACGCCTTTGTTGAGCTGGTCGCGGGCGCGAAGCTTATCGCAGCCTACGGACGAAAACAGGGCGAGCACAACGGCCGCGACCGTCAGCAGTCGTATGAGTTTATTCATTGCGGTATAAGTCTCCCTTGCCACAGAGCATCCTAGGCCAGACATGGGGAATTGACAAGCGCCCCGGGGATTCTCCTTGTCTGAACGAAAGATAAATCTAAGAAGAGCCGAATTCTCGGACGTGCAAAAGCGGGAGCGAGACGCCCCCGCGACAGCCGGCGGGACCCTTCGATTTCGCTCAGGGCAGGCGCCGCCGCTACATTTAAACGGCGCTACGCCTGTCCTTCGCTGCTCTGCCACGCGCACGACGCGTCGTGAGCCTTCTTTATCCGCCCGCTTCGATCTTGGCTGTGATCAGGCCGACTTTATCGACTCCCGCAGCGTGCGCGATGTCGATCACGTTAGCCACGTCGGCGAAAGGAATATTGTCGTCGCCCTTGACGAACATGACCTTTTCAGCGCGTGTTTTGTAAATGTCCGCCAGACGGCCCTGCAGGTTGTCCCAGGTAGCATCTTCCTGATTGATCTTCAGGCCGGGTTCCTGGTTCGCACCGCGATCGATCAATTGCACGACGATCGTGCGATCCGGCGTATTGTTTTTCGGCGCGTTGGGCGGAGGCGGCTGCGGAACCAGCGCGTCCAATCCTTTCGGCGTCAACGGCGTGATCACCATGAAAATGATGAGCAGCACCAGCAGCACGTCAATGAGGGGAGTGACGTTAATATTCGCACTCTGGCCTCCCTTGGTGCCAACTGCCATTCCCATAAGAAATCTCCTTTATTGCCCGGGTGCGGGAGCTGGGGCTTTCGTCGTGCTCTTTCTCTGTTCGGTGAGCAAGCCCAGATCGTCGACGCCGGCGGCGCGTACCGCATCCACAACTTCAACCACCTTGCCGTAGTGAGCACGGGCATCGGCCTTCAAATAAACTTCTTTGTTTACCTTGTTGACTAGACGGTCCTTCACTTTGCTGGTCAGGCTGTCGACCGTGATTTTATCGGCGCCGAAATATACTGTGCCATCCCGCATCACGGAAACCAGCAATGCGTCTTCTTTGTCGGCGTCTTCCATCGGCGTGGGATTATTCACTTTGGCCATGTCCACGCTGATGCCCTTCTGCAACATGGGCGTGATGACCATGAAGATGATCAACAGCACCAGCATCACATCCACCATGGGCGTGACGTTGATGTCAGAGTTGACCTTAGAGCCTTCGTCTCGTTTTGCAATTGCCATAACCTGATCTCCAAAGGCAACGGCCCAGCTATGGGCGGCCAGTTGCCATCGAACCTTGCGCAACAGAATCGGGAGGTCCGGCGCTGGAAACCCCAGCGCCGGACAGCAACTCACGACGACTGTAGCGCGCCTTCTTTCGCCTGCCGGCTGACGCTATCGGCGAGCGGCAACGTCACGCCGCTTGAGGAAGTAGTCAATCAGTTCGCTCGAGGAGTTGTCCATCTCGACGTCGAACGCTTCCACGCGGCCGGTCAAATAGTTGAACATCATGACGGCGGGGATAGCGACCAGCAGACCAAAAGCCGTCGTCACCAGAGCTTCGGAAATGCCGCCGGCGACAGCGCCCAAACCGGTAGCCTTTTGCTCTGAAATGCCCTTGAATGCGTTCAGAATGCCCATCACCGTGCCGAACAGGCCGACGAACGGGGCAGTCGAGCCGATCGTTGCCAGGCCACCCAGGCCACGCTTCAGTTCGGCGTGAACGATGGCTTCAGTGCGCTCCAGAGCACGCTTGGAAGCTTCGATCGTTTCGCCGGGAATGGCGCCGGGGCTATCCTGGTGGGCCTTGAATTCCATCAGGCCTGCGGTGACGACCTTGGCGAGATGGCTCTTCTTGTTGCGCTCGGCGACCTTGATGGCCTCGTCGATGCGGCCATCGCGCAGTGCGCCAGCGACCGCCGGGGCGAAAGCCCGAGATTGCTTGCGAGCGGCGTTGTATGCCATGGCGCGGTCAATCATGACACCGATCGACCAGCCTGACATGATAAACAGAATGACGACCACGGCCTTCGCCACGATACCCATCTGGTGCCATAGCGAAATCGGATCCCATCCCACAGCGCCGCCTTCCTGGACAAGCCAGGCGGCAGCCCGGGGCACGTGAGCGAGAACTACTGCTGCGAAGTTAGCTGCTAACATGAGTTGCTTTTTCCTCCTCGGAACTTCTTAGATTCTGATGCACTACTCTTGCCTCTGGCAAACTAGCCAGGACAAAAGTGCACGCCGATACCGAAATTGCGTTTTCTCCAGTGAGATGAAATCCAAGGGCGACGGGAGAGCTCTCCGGCCCACAAGGTGGGAGGGAGGGCTGAATTACAAAACCGCATCGCACCTGGACTGTGTTTAGCCTCCAGCCAGCGTGAAATTGACCAACACTTCGGTATCTACCTCGACGGGTTCTCCGTTAAGAAGGTAGGGCTTATATTTCCATTGCTTCACTGCCTCAATCGCTGCAGGGGCGAGCATGGGATGTCCACTGATCAGCGTGAGGCCTTCTATGGAACCATCCTTGCTGATCACCGCGTGGAGCACGACCTGCCCCTGAATGCGGGCCTGCTTCGCCAGCGGCGGGTAAGTCGGCTGGACCCTGTGCACCAAAAGGCCCTGGGAAACGCCCTGCGACACACGCACACGCTGCGGGGCGGCCACTTTGGGCACGGCCACCGGCGTTGAACTGATAATGCCACCGATTACGCCACCCATCTGGCCGCCGGGAACTCCGCCCGGAACGCCGCCTACAACGCCGCCAGTAGCCATAACCGGCGGTGGGGCCTCGTCTTCCTTGATCATCTGAACCTTTTGTGGAATCTTGGTCGGCGTGCGCAGTTGGCCGTTCACAATATCGGTCTGAATCTGCTTGACGATTTTGACGGGGGCGGCCGCCGGTGGTGGCGGCGGTGGCGGTGGCGGCGGGGCCACTAAGAATGTCATCAGTTGCTGCTTCGGCAGGGCTTCGGTGAAGATCAGCGGGATCAATACCATGACGATGATCGCGAGGATCTCCAGGAGGATAGCGACAGCGGTTGTTCTTCCCCTCTTCGTTTTCAACCTGCCGCCGGATTCCAGAAGGCTATCTTCAAACATAGACGCACTCTCCCTAAAGAAGCTTAGACACCGACCAGTTCTCCTTTGCTCCCGTGACAAATGGCATCCCCGAGGGATGGGTGGCGGACTTGTCTGCCACCCATGTTAACGCCATGTCCTTCGAAAGCCAAGGCGCCCTCATTTCGGGCGCTTTTTGCAAATGTCTACAAACAAAAGGCTAATTGCATGCCAGACGCTAATGCCATCCGTATTCCTACCGGGCGCGTACAGGCGTCGCCGCAGGACGCTTTCCCTTGCTGACCCGCCAATCCTGATAGGCCACCAGAATCGGGGCAGCGATAGCAATCGACGAGTAGGTGCCGATCAGGATGCCGATGACCAGCGCCAGGCTGAACCCACGGAGCACCTCGCCTCCAAATAAATAGAGTGCAAGTACGGTAAGGAAGGTTAGGCCCGCTGTCAAGATGGTTCGGCTTAACGTCTGGTTGATGCTGCGGTTTACGATATCCGACAGCTTTTCGCGCCGCATCAGTTTAATGTTTTCGCGGATACGGTCAAACACCACGATCGTGTCGTTATTCGAGTAACCAATCAGGGTAAGAATCGCGGCGATGACGGTCAGGGAGATCTCTTTGTTGAGCAGCGAAAATGCGCCTACAGTGATCAATGTATCGTGGAAGACCGTGACCACAGCGGCGACGCCGTAAATCCATTCGAAGCGGAAGCCAAGATAAACCAGCATTCCAGCCAGTGAATAGCAGGTGGCCAGCAAAGCCTGCTTGCGCAGTTGCGCTCCCACCTGCGGCCCGACGATCTCAACGTTGTAGACACCAAAATCGGAGAGGAAGAAGCCATCTGGCAGAGAAGCCAGCACGGCCGCATCGACGGTGCTTTTCAACTGATCGAACGAATTCAGCACGCCACCATTCACTTTGTCGCGGACATCGAGAATCGCTTGCGCCTGCTGGGTGTATTTCTGGTCGGCATCCGCTCCAAGATGCATCGGGTCTTTATCCATCAGATAGTTCTTAATTGTCAGAAAAGGGGCGTTGTTGAGGTCTATTTTGCCCGGCGTAACATTCTTCTCGAGCGTGTTGATGATCTGCGCCTTGCCCTGATCGAGCGCCTGCTCGCTGGTTTCACGAACATCGAGATCGATGAGAACTTTGTTGGCGGAGGGCACATCGTAGCGCTGAATCTTGGCGTTGTGCAGCCCGGCAGAGTTCATGGCGGCGCGGAGAGCATTGTCGTCGGGCGTGTGCGAGAACTTCACGTAGACCAGAGTTCCGCCCCGGAAGTCGACACCATAAGGAATGTGGTGCCAGAAGAGCATCGAGAGCACTCCGGCGACACTGAAGATGAGAGAAAAAGCAAGGAAGTACCACTTCTTACCGAGAAAATCGATGTTGGTATTGCGAAAGAACTCCACCTTGTATCAAGCCCCTTCTGTAAATTCCGAGTGATAGCTTCGAGCCGCGAGCCACGAGCTTCGGACGAGCTCACGTTTGCTTGCTCGCAGCTCGTAGCTCGAAGCCTCCTCAAATGCTCAATGCTTCCCCGCGCCCTTTCCGGCTCAGAACCCAGTCGAAGATCGCGCGGGAGACGAAAACGGCGGTAAACAGGTTCGCCAGCAGACCGAAGGTCAGCGTGACCGCGAATCCCTTTACCGGACCAGTACCGAAGATAAACAAGATTGCCGCCGAAACGATCGTGGTCACGTGCGTATCGACGATCGTGATCCAGGCGTGGCTGAATCCCTGATCGACCGCCGATGGCGGTGTCTTGCCATTGCGCAACTCTTCGCGGATGCGTTCAAAAATCAGAACGTTCGAGTCAACGCCCATGCCGACAGTCAGAATCACGCCGGCAATTCCGGGAAGCGTCAGCACGGCTTCGAAATAGCCCATGAAGCCAAGCAGAATGATCAGGTTCAGCAGCAGCGCGACATCGGCGTTGACTCCGGCTGCCCGGTAATAAATCAGCATGAAAATCAGAACAGCCGACATGCCGATGACGGCTGCCATCACGCCGTGGCGAATCGAATCGGTGCCGAGCGACGGGCCGACCGTGCGTTCTTCGAGGTACTTGATACCGGCCGGCAGCGCGCCGGAGCGCAGGATCATCGACAGATCCTTGGCCTGCTGCTGGGTCATGCTGCCGCCGCTGATGCGGCCCTGGTCGCGGATGGCCTCGCGGATGTTGGCAACTTCCTGCACTTTGTTATCGAGCACCACGGCCAGGCGGTCGCCAACGTGCGCTGATGTGAAATTGTAGAAGCGCTGCCCGCCTTCGCCGGTCAGCGTGAACTGCACGTCGGGCTGGCCGTTTTCATCAGTGCTGGGCTGGGCATCGCGCAGGTCTTTGCCCCGAACGGCGGATACTCGCGAAACCAGGTACCATGCCTGCTGATCGGGAGGCGCGCCGGGAACGGCATGCCCTGGAAGCAGAATCGCATCAGGCGGCAGAACCCCGCCTTTTTCTTGAAGCGCCTGCTGCTCGCTGGAATAAGGCCCGCCAAGCACCTCCTTGATTTCAAGCATGGCGGTGGATTGCATGATGTCTTTTACGCGGCCGGGGTCGTCGACGCCGGGCAACTGCACGAGAATCTGATACTGGCCGAGGCCGTGCTCCTGGATGGTTGGCTCGCTCACGCCGAGCTGGTCGATGCGGTTGCGGATGGTTTCAATCGCCTGCGTCACCGCTTTGTTTTTCAGTTCGGTGAGCATCTGCGGCTTCATCGTCAGAGTGTAGGTATTCTCTGTACCGGAACTGTAGGTGTATTCAGAAAGCCGTTCGGACAAGATATCGAGCAAGGTCTTGCGGCCCTCAGGCGGCAGGCCCTTGATCACGATTTTGTCGGGCTCATTCTGCGGATCGGGCTGGGAAATATCGGAAAATGCAACTTTGTTCTTATTGAGCTGCTCTTTGAGCACTTCGATTGCATTCTGCGCGTCGACGTTTACGGCATCGTTGACCTGAACTTGCAGGATCAGGTGAGTGCCACCGCGCAGATCGAGGCCGAGATGAATGCGGTTGGTCATCGCCTCCAACAGGGTTTTGCCGGATAAGCCCTGCGGGATGCCGAAAATTCCGAACAGAAAGACGATCAGGGTGGCGATGATGACGATCAATCTCCAGAGCAGATTCTTTTGCATGATGAAGAAATCTCGACTAACTACGAATTCGTGAACCTATCCGCGATTCACGGCGTCATTCCGAAGCCCCGCGTCTTCACCAGCGGGGCGACGAATCTCCTAACGAAAAGCTCTTGTGGGAGATCCTTCGCTGCGCCTGAGGTCCCTCACGGATAATGCCCCAAAACTAAAACTGCTCCATAAACCCAATTCAGCTGGCCTTGGCTTTTGCCTCTTCGTCCGTGGTGGTGACTGACACAACGGAGGCCTTGGTCACTTCCAGCCGCAAATTGTCGGGCGGCACGCGTAACTGCACGGCGTCATCCTTTATGGAGACGACGGTTCCGCGCAGGCCTCCGCTGGTGACGACCCTGTCGCCGGTCTTGAGCGCGTCGAGCATGGCCGTCCACTTCTTCTGGCGGCGCTGCTGCGGCAAAATCATGACGAAGTACAAAACCGCGAACAAAAAAATGAAAGGCAGAGCGCCGGCGAGAAATCCCATGCCGCCACCCGTTGCCTGCATCGCTATTAATTGTGTGTTCATAGAACACCTGTCTCTTGCAGCCTGAGCGTTTCATCGCGCCCGCGCAAAAAACCGCCTCCACCCACACTCGCGCCAGCCTGTCTTCTACGACGGGATTTCTGCTCGATTCCGGCCGGATCGTTCTACCGCTTAAGGCACCGCTCAGGCTTGAATCCGGGGAGGTCCTCCAGGCAGGGTCTACGCTTTTGGTCGAGACCAGACACTAGAAACAAAACGGGACTCTTCCCCAAGTGAAATAGAATGACGCACACGCCGCATAGTGTCAAGGTAGAAGCTCAGGTTGTGCACGGTGTTCAACACCTGGGCCAATACTTCATTAGAAGTATAGAGATGCCGCAAATATGCCCGCGAGTAGCGCTGGCAGACGCGACAGGTGCAGTTGGCGTCAAGCGGGTTGGGATCCTGGGCGTAGCGGGCCTGCTTGATCGAGATTTTTCCTTCCGAAGTGAACAGCAGGCCGTGGCGGGCGGCGCGAGTGGGAAGAACGCAATCCATCATGTCGATGCCGAGGCTAGCGTATTCGACGATTTCTTCGGGCGTGCCAACGCCCATGAGGTAACGAGGCTTGTCCTTGGGAAGATGCTCGAGCGTGGCTTCGACGATCTCGCGCGTGCGCTGGCGAGGCTCGCCCACGCTGAGGCCGCCGATGGCATAGCCGGAAAATCCGATCTCGATGGTGCGTTCGGCGGATTCTTTTCTTAGATCGAGTTCCATGCCGCCCTGGACGATGCCGAAAAGGGATTGGGTCCGATCAGACCATGTAGGGACAGCTGGCATCGGCTGTCCGGGCGAACCCAAGCTCGCCGGTGCTGACCCATAGTTCTCTGCGGAGCTTCGCTCCGCCGGACGGCCCCATTCGGCTCCCCTTTTCTGCGCTCGGGGTCGCTCAGGGCAGGCTTGGGCGGCCGTCCCCACATGGTCTGTGGAACTCCACGGCACCTCCCATTTGTGCTCCTCAAAATACTTCTTACTGCGCTCGGCCCAGCGGAGGGTGAGCTCCATCGAAGCTCGCGTGCGTTCGCGGTCGGCGGGATATTCCGTGCATTCGTCAAACGCCATGATGATGTCAGCGCCGAGACCGACCTGCATAGCGATTGCACTCTCCGGGGTGAAAAAGTGCGCAGAGCCGTCGAGGTGCGAGCGAAAGGCCACCCCCTCTTCGGTAATTTTGCGCAGATCGCTTAAGCTGAAAACCTGAAAGCCGCCTGAGTCGGTGAGAATGGCGCGCGGCCATGACATAAAACCATGCAGCCCGCCAAAGCGGCGAACAGTTTCGACTCCGGGGCGCAAATAGAGGTGATAGGTGTTGCCGAGGAGAATCTGAACGCCGAGTTCTTCGAGAACTTCCTGGGGAACGCCTTTTACGGAAGCGACGGTGCCGACGGGCATGAACACCGGGGTTTCGACTTCACCGTGGGGAGTGATCAGGCGGCCGGTGCGCGCGGCGCCGGCGCTGGCATCGATTTGAAATTGGATGGACACTGGTGCCGATTGTAGCAATCGGCGGGCATGCGGATCAGAGTTGCCTCATCGCAACAATTCTATGATTTCGCCTCGTGCGGTGCCGTTTTCGATATAGAGCCTGCCCACGGTAACCGGCAGCTTGAACCGCCTCGACCCCGCGCTGCCCGGGTTGAAGTAGAGAACACCATCGCGCATCTCTTGCTTGGGGATGTGGCTGTGGCCGGAGACTACGACTGAGAATCCGGCGGCTTTGGGTTTCAGGTCTAACTGGACGAGATCGTGCAAGATGTAGATGGAAATTCCGCCGGCTTCGAGCACTTCTGTTTCGGGCAGTTTGCGCGCCCATGCGCCTTTATCGATATTGCCGCGGATGGCGGTTACGGAAGCGATTTTCTGGAGCTCTTCGAGAATTTCTGGCGAGCCAACATCCCCCGCGTGAATGATGTGATCAGAGCCGCGTAGCGCCTCGACCGCTTCAGGGCGCAGCAGCCCATGTGTATCGGAGATGATGCCGATAGTAGTGCTTAGTTGCCGGTTTTCAGTTTTCAGCTTTGCACTCGCGACTCGTTACTCGGGACTGACAACTTTCCCTTCATCTTCTCAAGGAATTTTCCCATGCTGACTACAGCGCGGCTGACGGTGCCCCGGCCGATTTCCTGCGTGTCATCGCGGGCAGTGACGCGCACGGTATAGAAGCGTCCGTCGAAGGATTCGAGCACGGCTTCAGCATGGATGTGCGCGCCAATGCCGCTGGCGGCGCGATGTTCTATGTTGATCGAGGTGCCGACGGTGATTTCGTCGCCTTCGCAGTAAGGTTGTAGCGCGGCAAATGCAGCAGTTTCCATGAGGCGGATCATGTCGGGCGTGGAATAAACAGGCGGAAGCTCGGGATGGTACGCGGTGAGCGTGTGCTTAAACTCGACGGTTTCGTCCGCTTCGCCACGCACGCCGATGGGGATGGGTTTGGGCATTGGTTAAATGATTGGCTCACCACCGAGGAATGGTGAACATAGAGGACTGCGTCACAACTACGGCGTCATTCCGAAGCCCCGCGCTTTCACCAGCGGGACAAGGAATCTCCCGCGTCGTGGGCTGTGTGCCAGGAGATCCTTCGCTCCGCTTGAAGGACGGCTGCGCTCAGGATGACGTCAGGCAAGCCCGCAATTAACGTCAAAACCGAAGCTGAACTGCATTAGGCCGCACACGCCGTTCGCGCGGTTTCGATTCCATCCAGCGCGCGCCAGAGCATTTTCGCGGTATCTTCAGCTGCCGCCAACGCTGCGTAGGCTGCGTCAGGATTTGAGGCGATTCTATCCGCTAATTGCTTGCGCCAGACGTTCGCGTGGTAAATGTCGGCGCTGGTATGCAGGGTGAAGTAGCCGCAGGTCTTGTCGTCAGCATCGTATAGCTCACGCAGGCCGCGCTCTTTTTCTCTGGCGATGCGCGGCACCTGAGATTCGTAGACGTAAAAGGCTGCCAGCGCCTCTTCCGGACTTCCTTCGCTCGCCACGCGGTGAAAATGGCGGACGAGTTCGCGAATTTCGGCCACAGGCAGGTGCCAGCGCATGTCACGGCGCGCGCCCATGCCTTCGGCAAAATCGAGCCACAGCTCGGAGTGGGGCACGGTATCGGCCCCGGATTCGGCTGAGAGTCCTTTTTCATCACACATGTTGGCCAGCACGGCGCGGCGCAGATCGCCCTCGTTCAGGCGCAACGCGAGCTCAGCCAGATAAGAGGGAAACGCTTCCACATGATGGTAATAATGACGGGCATACTCGCGCAGGTCGTCACGGGTCAACTCTCCAGCGGCCCACGCCCGGTAAAAAGGATGGGAGAGCAGATCGTATTTCGCGATCGATGCCTCCAGTTGCTCGAAGAACTGTGCGGTGGTCATGAGGCCTCCTGGGATTAGGTAACACAGAATACTATAAGCCGGCTCGCAGCGTGGGCAAGTGACTGGCATCACCCGGTTGGGTGCCGCTGACGTGTTGCAATTCTAAGCAGAATCGCTCCTGCTGTTAAAATGAAAATGATCGTTTCTTGAGCTGATGTGACTTTTGCGATCTGTGGGTATGAGGCAGTTTACCGAACAATTTGATGTGGTTGTGGTCGGTGCCGGCCACGCCGGCTGCGAGGCCGCGATGGCTTCCGCCCGCATGGGTTTGAAGACCGCACTTTACACGCTCAACGTCGATCTGATCGCCCAGATGTCGTGCAATCCGGCCGTGGGAGGCATTGCCAAGGGGCATCTCGTGCGTGAAGTCGATGCACTCGGCGGCATCATGGGCGAAATCACCGACGCGGTCGGAATCCAATTTCGATTGCTGAACACATCGCGTGGTCCGGCCGTCTGGTCGCCGCGGGCGCAATGCGACAAGCAAGCGTATCGTCTGAAGATGCGCGAGGTGCTCGAGTCGCAGGCCAATTTGAAGATCAAGCAGGCGGAAGTGGCGGAGCTGATTGTAGAAAGCGCGCAACATTCGGCACTCAGTACCCGGTCTGAAAGTGGCAATGGCCATGTGGGGACAGCCGCCCCCGGCTGTCCGGCGGAGCGAAGCTCCGCCGACCGCATAGTGCGGGGCATTCGATTGCGCGACGGTCGCACGGTTAGCGCGCAGGCCGTGATCATCACCACCGGAACATTTCTCAACGGGCTGATTCATTGCGGCGAGCAGCAGTATCCGGCTGGACGTTCGGGCGAACCGAATGCCGTGCTGTTGGGAGAGGCCTTGAAGAAGCTCGGCCTGCGCGGATGCCGGTTGAAGACTGGCACTCCGCCGCGACTCGATGGCCGCACGATTGACTGGTCAAAATTTCCCGTGCAGCCGGGAGACGAAGATCCGACGCCATTTAGTTTCCGCACCAAGCGGGTGGCACACCACGACTCGCAATTGCCGTGCTATATCGCCTGGACCACGCCGGAAACGCATCGCATCATCCGGGAGAATGTGCACCGATCGCCGATGTACAGCGGGCAGATCAAGTCAATTGGGCCGCGGTATTGTCCGTCGATTGAAGACAAGATTGTCAAATTCCCCGACAAGGAAACGCACCAGCTTTATCTCGAGCCTGAAGGCCGCAACACGCACGAAATTTACGTGAACGGGATGAGCACGTCGCTGCCCGTTGAGGTGCAGCTTGAGATTTTGAAGTCGATCCCAGGGCTCGATCCGGCCGAGATGCTGCGGCCGGGGTATGCCATCGAATACGACTCGATCGATCCGACGGAGTTGGAGCGCACTCTCGAAACCAAAAAGATTGCGGGGCTTTTTCTGGCCGGGCAGATCAATGGAACTTCGGGATACGAGGAAGCTGCTTGCCAGGGAATTATGGCCGGCATTAATGCAGCGCTGAAGGTAAAGCGGCAGGAGCCGCTCATCCTCGACCGCACCGAAGCTTATACGGCGATTCTGATTGACGATCTCATCTCGAAGGGCACGAACGAACCCTATCGCATGTTCACGTCGCGGGCAGAGTTCCGGTTGCATCTGCGCATTGATAATGCTGACCGGCGGCTCACGCCATATGGGAGGCGTGTGGGGTTGATTTCGGATGAAGCGTGGGGGGATTTTCAAGAAAAGCAGGCGCGATTGAGCGACCTCAAAAAGCTGCTGGAGCGCACCAAGCTCACGTCTGAGTTAATCGACAACCTTAAGTCCGACAACCTTAAACGATGTCATTCCTCATCCGCGCAAAGCGCGGGTGGGGAACCTGCTTTCGCCGGAAGCGTAATAGAAGCCGCTATTAGCTCCTCTCTCGGACAAACCTGCGCTCAGTTGCTCAAGCGTCCTGAAATTATCATCGAGCAGCTGGTTCCGGTGCTAAGAAATGCCGCCGCAGAATTTTTCAACCGAAATCGCCCAGCGTCCTCAGCGTCCTCTGCGGTTTTCATTTCTTCGGAGGTTCGCAACGAACTCAAGTCGGTCGAGACTGAGATCAAATACGAAGGCTACCTGCTACAACAGCAACGCGCGATGGAACGGCTGAAGAAGGCTGAGCAGCGCTCGATTCCCGAGTGGTTCGACTATCGTTCAGTGAGCGGACTCTCGCGCGAGATGCAGGAAAAGCTCACGCACGTGCAGCCGCGCACGCTGGCGCAGGCTTCGCGCATTCCCGGCGTGACCCCGGCCGCGGTGTCGCTGGTGAATGTGTTTATCGAAATCCAGGCAAAGCGGCGAGAGCAGGCAGCGGCGTTGTAGTCATTCGACCCTCTTGCCGTAAGGTCAATGAGCGACGATTTTCGGGACTACTGAACATCGACGATCTTGAGCTTGGTGACCTGTCTTACCCAACGGGCCATTCTCTTCTCGTCTGGGATTACGATTCGGTACGGCCCGGCCTTTTCGTCTAACGGCTTCCCGTCTTGCAGGAAGGCCAGCACAATCTGTTTTTCGGTAAAATCGGGATCAATCTCAGGAAGAGCGATGACCACTCGATAGCCATCGGCAGCTTCCACCAACAGACACGATGCCAAGCGCTTGCCTCGCAGCGAATGGCCGGCCTCCACGCCTGCTTTTTCGAGGACAGCCTTCAGCGCCACGCCCTCAAATGTGACGGACTTATCCCCGTCGTGAGTAGTAACTTTGACGTGCGGCAGGGCATCGATGTCCGACTTCGCCAACACCGTCTGTTTTCCACCCTCTGTTTCAATCGTGAGTTGCTGGCATTGCGATAGTGTGGCACTCAGCAGCAGACCGATCAATCCGTAAAGAAAAATTCGGTTTTTCATGCTTCACACCCGTAAGATCATTACTTCCGTTGCTTTTATCAGGGCTGCGGCGGTTTGCCCCCGCTTTAGCTGCATCTCTCTGGCCGAGCGTGCAGTGATGATCGAGGTAATTTGCTGACCACCAATTGAAATCCTTACCTCAGCCATGAGGCCGCTGATCTGGACGGAATCAATCCGCCCTATCAACTGATTGCGACCGCTTACGCGCCGAATTTTCTGCTGGCGCTCCTTTTCTGTTTTGCCTCGGACTCTGAAAAGCAATCTGTCTACTTCGCTCTGCGGAATGCGATGATGTCCACCAGCGGTCCGCGCGCTGCGAATCTTTTTCTTGTAAATCCACTGTTTGATCGTGGGGAAGCTAATCCCTAGCTGCAAAGCTGCATCTCGCAGCTGTAGCAGTTCCTCAATATTCCTTTCGGGTTTGCCGCTCTTCTGCATTGGGACGCCATCGTAGCGACAACAACGTTCACGGTCAACTCGGTCGCGTCCGGGTGGTGGGTATAACCCAAGGATTCGTTGCTAAAACATAGTAATCCGTACAATTATGGACAACAGAATCGTATCTAATGTACACTCGCAGCTTCTCTCTCAAATGATTGATTTCTCGAGGTCGAAATGCGCAAAGCTTACTTATTTATCACAGCGCTTGGTTTTCTGCTTTCGTCGCCCTTGGCCTTTGCTCAGCAGAAGGAGCCCGACCCCTGCAAGAGCGGCCACGAGCTCGCAACCACCGATTGCACGCTGACCTGGCACGGCATCACGGTGTACGGTGCGTATGACATTGGCGTCGGCTGGGTCAGTCACGGGTTACCGGAAAACGGCTATAACTATGAAGGTGCATCTCTGGTGAACCGAAACGGCTATGAACATCGATTCCTGATCGCTCCGAACAACCTGCAGCAGACGGGTCTGGGCATCAGGGGCAAGGAAGAGTTTCGGCCTGGCTGGGCGGTTGTGTTCAATGCTTCCACTGGCATCAATCCGCAGTCCGGCCTGCTGGCCAACGCGTCAGAAACCGACATCATCAACAACGGCCTTCCCAGGGCCAGCTATTCGTACGCCATCGACGGCGCGCGCGGGCCAACCCTTCAATGACGAAATCTATGCCGGTATATCGTCCACGCATTTCGGCACGCTGACCTTCGGTCGTCAGCGCTCTCTCGGCACCGATGCGATGCTGCTTTACGATCCGGCCGGCGGCGCCTATGCCTTCTCCTACATCGGATATAACGGCACCATGGCCGGCGGTGGCGACACTGAGAACAGCCGTTGGGACGACGCCATAAAGTATCGCCTCACCTATGGCCCAATCCATTTCGGAGCGATGTATAAATTTGCCGATGGCTCTGCTGGCTGCTACTCGGCTGCGGCAGCCGCGGGAAACCCTTGGACTGCCACCAACTGTACGCCGGAATCGGCGCATAACAACGCCTACGGGTTCGACCTCGGCGGAACGTCCGGCAAGTTTTCCGCCGACCTCGTCGCCCAACATTACAATCAGGCGATCAGCGTATTGAACCCTCTGCTGGGGCCTCAGAGTCTGAGTCCGGCGGGGCAATATCAGTCGACCACGGACAGCATCGATACAACCCCTATCACCGGGAACAATCTGGTCGACACGAACAACACCGTGTACGGCATTGTGACCGACAACTACGGAATTATGGTCGCCGCCAAGTATGCGTGGGACCCATTCAAGTTTTTTGCCGGCTACGAGTACATCTGGCAGAACAATCCGAAGAACCCCTTGGGCGTCGGAGCCTCAGACCAAGGCGGTTATTTCATGAGCGGAGTCGAAGACAACAATCTTGATTCCGAAAAGTTGGTGCATATCTGGTGGACGGGCGCCAAGTACACCTACCGCAGCAAGACCGATTTCACTTTCTCCTGGTATCAACAGCGGCAGAACACTTTCCGTGTTCCGCCGACCTGCGCGCCTGGAAATTTCCGCAGTTCGTGCGCGGGTACCCTCAACGAGGGGTCGTTCTATGTGGATCATCACTTCACGAAGCGTTGGGACGGTTTTGTCGGAATGGCCTATTCCTGGGTGAGCGGCGGTCTGGCCATCGCCATTCCTCATGGCCCCGGCGTCCCCTATAACTACAACAACAACTCTGCTCC
>JASHOH010000068.1 GCA_030041215.1 Candidatus Sulfotelmatobacter sp.
ATCGGCGTCGTCGCTACTCATAAAGATGCAACCGAGATGGAACCACGCAAGACCCGCGGCGGGACCAGAGGGCAGAAAACCAAAACCCGACGGCTCGCATAGCCAGCAGGGGCTGGAAGTCATGGACGCACTCTCCCCTTCCGGTCGAGGGAGAAAAATGTCCTTGACATTCCCTCTTATAGATCAGGCGATTACACGTTTTGACCGAAGGTCAATGAGTGCTATCAGAGGAAGCACACGGTCGACAGATTGAATCCGCAGCTGGCGTCAATGCGGCGTGGTGGTCTAAGGAAACCCAGGCGCCGTCGCGACTTCACGGGCAATTCTCAGTCGACGCAATGGTGCCTCGACTCAGCAACTATCGGTCAACAGTAAGCAACGAGGATCGATTTTTCAGCTACCGCAGCTTAGTCTTTGTAAGCGGCGAGCGCACCAAAATTTGGGCTGATCGGGGCAAGGTGCCCGTTTTCACGGGCCAAACTTACGGATATTTGACTTCCCGCATACAATAGCAATCAACTTTCGCGCCCCCCAGGGGGGGCGCAATGTGCGGGATTGCGATGGAACCCACACTTTTCTCACTGGTCGAGGCGGCCGAGCGTGGGGACCCTACCGCCACCGATGCCCTTTTCAGCAAGTTGTACGCTGAGCTTCATCGCGTTGCCAAGCGTGAATTGGCCCGACAAGGAGTTCCGGTGAGCTTGAGCGCCAGCACATTGCTTCATCAGGCATACATTGAGATGGCGGCAAGGGATGAAGCCTCTTTTCCGGATCGGGCCAGATTTATGGCGTATGCCTCGCGGGTGATGAGGGGTTTGATTATCGACCACGCCCGCAACCGTAGCGCCCAAAAGCGAGGAGGCCAATTTCACATTACCTCTACGGGATCGGCTTTGGACCATCCGGCTGATGACCGCGAACTGACGCGTATCGGTGAAGCGCTGGACGAGCTTGCTCGGACTGATCGAACGCTTGCGGAGATCGTCGATATGAAATTCTTTTGCGGGTTCACGTTTCTTGAAATCGCCGCCATGAAGGACATATCGGAGCGGACCGCACAACGGCAATGGGAAAAGGCACGTATTTATCTGCATAGGAAGATTGCGATGGATCTGGAGGCCTGAGTGCCCACTTTAAGTCCGGAGCGTTGGCAGCAAGTCAGCCCATATCTCGATCAGGTTCTCTCGTTGCCTGAAAGCGAGCGGCGTGCCTGGTTGGAATCGTTTCGCGTCCAAAGGCCGGATTTAGCAGGCCTGCTACAAGATCTTCTGGAGGAGCACCGAGCTTTGGCACAGGAGAAGTTCCTCGAACGGCCCCCAATTGAAGCAGCGTATGGCACGTCTCTGCCCGGGCAGAACATCGGTGCGTACACATTGATGTCGCCGATAGGGCAGGGTGGCATGGGCACTGTCTGGCTGGCAGAGCGCAGTGATGAGCGCTTCGAGCGGCGGGTGGCCATCAAGTTCCTGCATCTTTCGATCGCGGCTCACGGCATAGAACGATTCAAGCGCGAAGGCAGGATTCTTGGCCAGCTTACTCATCCGAATATTGCTGCGTTGATTGATGCTGGTGTAACTGCGAAAGGAGAACCTTATCTCGTTCTGGAGAACGTCGAGGGAGAACACATTGACGAGTATTGCGACCACCATAAACTGGACATTGATGCACGCATCAGGCTCTTCCTCGATGTGTTGGGTGCCGTAGCCCACGCCCATGCCAATCTCATCGTGCACCGCGACCTCAAGCCGTCCAACGTACTCGTCACCAATGATGGGAAAGTGAAGCTGCTGGACTTCGGAATCGCGAAGCTGCTGGGCGATGAAACGAATCCGGCTGCCGAGACCGCGCTGACTATGGAAGGGGGGGGAGCTCTGACGCCTCTGTTCGCGGCCCCTGAACAAGTCACCGCCGGCACGGTAACGACCGCAACGGATGTTTATGCCTTGGGTGTGCTGCTCTATATCCTTCTGACCGGACAACACCCAGCGGGATCGGAGCTGCACTCTCCGGCAGAGTTGGTGAAGGCTATCGTGGAAACTGAGCCGCCGCTAGCCTCCGGCGCGATTGTCTCGGCGGCGAGCAAGGATGTGGCACCAAAACGGAGTACCACGCCTGAGAAACTCAGTCGCCAGCTTCGTGGCGATCTGGACACAATTCTTGCCAAGACTTTGAAGAAGGCACCAGCAGAGCGATACAGCTCCGTGACAGCTTTTGAAGATGACCTTCGGCGCTATCTCAAGCATGAGCCGATCAACGCCCGGCCGGACACAATCGCGTATCGCGTCGCCAAGTTCGTGCGGCGCAACCGGCTCAGCGTTGGGGTCGGGACTCTGGCCCTTGCCGCAGTCCTTGGCGCTTCTGGGGTGGCCGTTTATCAGGCGAGACTTTCTCAAAAGCGTTTTCAGGACGTACGCAAACTGGCGCACACATTTGTATTCGATCTGCACGATGAAATAGCGAAACTCGAAGGTTCGACGAAGGCCCGGGAGATGATGGTGCGGACTGGCCTGGAATATCTAGACAACCTTTCGCGGAACGCGGGCCATGACCAGGAGCTTCAGAAGGAAATCGCCGCGGCATACCTGAAGATGGGCGATGCACAAGGTTTTCCTACGAGACCCAATCTTGGGCGGACTGCAGACGCGTTAGTAAGCTACCAAAAAGCCGGCGACATCTATCGTAAGCTTTCTGCACAAAATTCCGCCTATTTGGCAGATCTCGCCAAGTATTACGGCACCTATGCCGCATTGGTCCGGTTTACGGATCTAAAACAGGCCAGAGGTCTCGCCGAATTGGCTATAGAGACCTTTGACCGAATCCGGAGCCAGCGCCCGCTGGACGACAGTTTGGAAGCCGCTTACGCGCTGTCCTGGTGCGGTCTTGGCGATATGGACGAGGACATGGGGCACTATCGCGATACCTGGACCGACATTTCGAGATGCAGCAGTCTCGCCCATGCTTCCGTGGAGAAGGCACGAAACACAGAAACACTGACTCTGCTTTCGGTAGCCGACGAGCGGCTTGGAACCGCCGCAGCGGAGGTCGGGTTGCTGGACGTCGCGCTTCGAGGCTTGGATGAAGACGAGTCCGTGCTCAACGAACTGTTGACTGCCGAGCCGCAGAACCCGAGGCTGCATCGCAAACTGGCACTCGTATATCAGTTTCGGGCCCATGCTTGCTACAGCGACACGGTGCCCAGCCTGGGCGATGCGGCGCGAGCCCTGCCGAGCGCGAAGCGGTATCTCGAGCTGGCGCGACAAATGGCGCAGAGCGATCCCGCGAACCGTGCTGCCAAGTTCAGCCAGGCATCTGCGCTATTTCAGATATCGCTTCCTCTCCGCGAATTCGACCCGCCAGCTGCTGTCCGGATGGCAGAGGATTCTGTGCGGATGTTTGATGAGATGATTGCTTCGGGCAAGCCCACCTATCTGGTCTCGTCAGGCCGTGTTTACGCCTTGCTGCGTCTGGGAGAAGCGCAGCTGAAGGCTGGACGGCTGGCCGAGGCGCGCCGCACGGCTCGACTGGCGCTCGACGATGATCGGGCGCTCGCACCTACAACTGCAGCTGATGCAGAAGAGCGTGTGGTGTGGGTTCTGATCCTCATGCTGGCCGGTCATGTCGAGGCCGCGAATGGAGATCCCCGTTCCGGCGAGAGATTCCTCTTACAAGCACGTGATGAGGCGGCTCAGTTTGCGGACTCCAGCGAACTCGCCCACCTGGTCCCACTTGCCAGTGCGGAGAAAGCTCTCGGGGACTTCTACATCAGTCGGGCGAGGACTGACGAAGCGCGCTCCTGCTATCAGCGACTGGTGCAGCTTTGGGACCGTTTCCCCGAAACCAACGATTATGTCTCTCGGCAGAGAGTCGCGAGCAAGGAGTTGCTAGCCTCGCTCCGGTCGAGCAACCCCCTCCGGTAGTCAAGAATTATCCCAAACCAAGAATTCTTTTTCTTTCCTGTCGTCTTTTTCCCGCCGTTTCCGATCTCCCTTATAGAGACCAGAACTTTCGGGGTGAGGAGGTTTTGAATGACGTACTTTGATTGCTTCGTGGCAGGGTCGTGGATGTTCGTGCTTGGATGGTATGCCGGAGCCATCTACGTGCAAAACCATATGGAGAAGAGGGAAAGCCCGCGCGTGAGTGAAGAACTAGAACGGTGCACGGAGTGTGAAGCATTGCGGCTTCCGGTCGCAGCCAGCGCCAGTGCCGATTGATCGGGAAGGCTGCGGGAAAAGATGGGGTAGACCCTTCGATTTTTCGTTGCTCAGCGGTGAGTTGCAGGACGGCTAATTTGCCGAAAAAGGAGGCTGTTATGGCTGCGAATCCACTTCTTGCGGACGCGCAGCCTAGCTGCCGCTATTCGCTGATCTGTGATAGCCAAAACTTGACCTTGCACACCGTGCTGTCGGATGGGGTCGCTACTGTCAGTTAGACCCTTCAGGGGTTTTGAGTTACGCATGGGCCTGCGACCAACCCATGGGGATGCCGCATTTTCTTAGCTTCGTCCAGCTTTTCCTGGCATGCTCAATCCGAAGCTGCGCTTAATGCCGTGGTATCGCACTGTCGGAACGCAACGATCGAAGTAGATCGACGAAAGACAAAATCGAGTCGGGGCGGCACTGTGTGGTAGCTTGGTCCCGAAGTTTTGGGGTTCTGGTTTGCCAGACGTAAACAATTCCTTTCACCGAATGACGGTGTTTTGTGGGATTGCTCGCTTTAAAGAGTACGGAAAAAACAAACACAAGGAGGCTACCTTCTATGAAGGGGACAAGAGATTTTAATGCGTCACTAGTGATAATCGCCACCTTACTTGTCGGCTGCGTGACTACCGCGTTCGCCCAGTCGCAGCAGGTGAAGGTCCCAACCACCGTAATCGTGCCACCTTCCAGCATTGCAAAGCCCGGTGACGCTGGCAAGAGGGCTCACACGAACATCCGCTTCTTAGACTCGGGAAGAATGAGTGGCACGCCCCAGGCTTATGGACCTCCCGTCGCGGGATACTTCTACGAAACGCCGGCTTCGATCGCTTGCATTTACGATCTTCAACCTCCGGTGCCAGGATGTAATCCGAACGTGGTTACTGCGAATCCGATCGGGGGCAGCAGGGCCATTGCCATCGTCGATGCCTACGACCACCCCGAAGCATCTAGTGATCTCGAAACTTTTGACAGCCAGTTCGGGGTAGCGGCTCCTCCTAGTTTCACAGTCGTGTATGCGCCCTACGGGAATGCGTCACCTCCGCTGGGGACCGGCACTGGCACACCGGGGTCGTGCCTAACGACGCCGCCTGGCCCGCAGCCCCAGTCCGGTTCGGGTACGGGCTGGGACATCGAGGAGTCGTTAGACATCGAGTATTCTCATGCCATGGCGCCGTCGGCTACGCTCTACCTGGTGGAGGCGCAATCCGATAGCTGGTCCGACTTACTGTGTGCTGAGACTACTGCCAGCGGTTTAGTGGCGGCGAAAGGCGGGGGTGAAGTATCCAATAGCTGGGGCACCGGCGAATTTTCCGGCGAAACGGCCATAGACCCCGTATTCACGAAGCCTACAGTGGTTTATTTTGCTTCGGCAGGCGACAGTCCGGGCGTTCTGTATCCCAGCGCTTCTCCAAACGTGGTTTCCGCCGGCGGCACGACCCTCAGCACCAACGCCACCACGGGCAACTTCGAACTGGAAAATACTTGGCAGAATACAGGGGGTTTCACGAGCGCCTATGAGTCCAGGCCGAGCTACCAGAACGGCATCGCCTACCTTGTGGGTGCTTACCGTGGCACTCCCGACGTCGCGGCTGACGCTAACCCGTACACCGGTGTCTGGGTTTATAACACTACGTACGAGCCCCCGTATGTTTGGTGGATCGTCGGCGGTACCAGCGTTTCCTCGCCCACGTGGGCTGGCATCGTCAATAGGGCAGGAAGCTTTTCCACATCCAGCAATGTCGAACTCACCAAGATGTACGGGAGCTTCCCCGTCGGTTTCTTCGACATCACCCAGGGCGACTGTGGCCCGTATCTGCCCTACTCCGATGTCACGGGGAGTTTGGCACTGCCTGGCTGGGATTTCTGCAGCGGACTTGGCAGCCCCAGAACGTACTCAGGGAAATAACTACGAAACGACCGTTGCCGAAAGCGGGTAGCCACGGTCAGTGCTGTTCTGACCGTGGGTCTTTATTGGGCGATCAAAAAGCCCACGGTTGGGAAAGCACCAACCGTGGCTACCTCGCTGTCGCCCTCAAAGTGCATGGTCTCAGAGTGGCCATGCCACATGGCACGGCTTTCAGCCCGTGGTAGGCCAGGGCAAGCCCCGGCCCTACATGCGCCAGACAGCGGCGGACGGGTTAGAGCTCTATCCCAACAGTCAGGGCGTCGAGGACGAAGCCACGCTTGCGTTTGGCATGGTGGGAGCCGATGACATTGACCGACTGGTTTACATGCGGAAAGCGTTTGTTGAGGTCTTGCGCAAGCGAATTCGGCTCGTGCCATATCGCTCCCTGCTTAGGAAGTTTTGTGACTGTTGCTAGCCATTCTTCGCCGTTGATGTTGAACCGCTTTGGGTCTATGGGAAGCACAACAGTTACGTTTGGCATGTAGCTCGTCATAACTCCGCAAATTTCGCTTCATTCAATTTTCGGCACGAACACGCTCTCCAATAATCGCCCTCTTCGCTTTTATCTCGCCAGTGATGAGATTTGTCCTTACCTGCGTTAAGCATTCGTCGAGGCCGATGTAAGGTGGACCACAACCCTCTTTGACTTCGGCATCAGATGGGCAGAGAGTGCACGTTGGATGACCAGCGTTATCCATCTCCGCTACGATTAGATTTTTACCGATAGTCTGTGGTCGATGTTCAGCCGCCATCAACGCCGTCAATCTACACATCTCAGAAATTTCCGCAGACGGAGCACGTTGTTTCAACAGATTCTCCAATTCTCCGAAGTGAGGCTTAAGTGTATTCGGGTCGAAGTCGCCCATTACGTGGACGAGATAATGCCCCTCCTCTATGTTTCTAAAATTTTGGATCGTCGCCGTAAACCGAGGAGCCACGGTGACAGATTCCGAAACAGACGGAATATGATGTCGCACGTCAATATTGGGAGAGACGGAATTGCACACGGTTAGAAAATTCGAGACTATGCAAACGAACGGCTCGTCCTTCTCCCATCCCGCCATCGTGAAGGTAGTGTGCTTGTGTTTGTCTGGCGTGCTCAGGTAAGCGAACCGCTCCGTCGCTGTTCTTGCCAAACATTCCGCAATCTGCTCGGTTGTGAGTTCTCGTGCATTCGTCTCAATCAGCGTCCTGAACAGCCACTCAGTTGTGTTGTGCCCGAAAGGAGTGCTTGCTACACCGACCCAGCCAAGCAAGAAATGAGTATGCCTGCCGTTGAATACAAGGGTCTTTGGCATGGTCTCGGCTATCGGAAGCTGTGTTCTAAAGTCTGAGGTTCGGGTGTCCGAAACCTGAACGACGTTCTCCGGTCGAATACTTGTGATGACGAAGCTCATCTCAACTTACAACTCCTGAGCTGTTGCTTTGTTGCATGGTCCTTGGGATCACGGCTCCCACTCTCCTGAGTGATAGTCAAATACGCTGTCGCTCAACATTGCACAACATTGCTCACGCTCAAAGAAACAGCGAAGAGTAACGGTCCTTGTTTCCGTCGCTCAATGCGATTCGCTGTTGCATTTTTGTTGCATCGAACGTCCCGAACACACCCGAATGCCGTCTTTTTGGGGATTTCAGAGGCAGCTAACCCGTTGAAAACACAAGCCGCCGTGGAAAATCACGTCGATTATGAGACCGTCGCTCTAACCACCTGAGCTACGCCGCCAACGCATTCACAACAAACGATTTGAACAGTTACCAAACCCTTGCATCGCATGGTTCATCGCATTACCCTGCGGGGCACGGCCGACCAACAACGTCAGACCGGCTACATCTGCGAAGCCTTTGGCAGTTTCCACGTTAGGTATTATGCCACGGAGCAACGCGACGGCAAACTGACGCGGGGGCAAAAATCGCACAAGCTTTGCCGCAAGGAAGGCAAATACAAGAGCGCAACCTGCCTCGCGGTGAAGAACCTCTGCGCCGATTTTCTCAAAGACTAAGGTTAACGCACCGGGCCGGATGATCACCGGGTCCGATGTGAAGATTGCTGATTTTTGGGAGAACTGGCGGTTCCGTTGATCCGGCATTTTCCGGCCCAGATTCCGCCATTGCACGATGCTGAGCAGGAGACTTCAACGTTGTCAAGGGCCGTACTGTTCTCTAAGAGCAGCCCGAACCGCTTTCGTGATTCGTTTTTGGCTGAGTTCACGGAACTCACGTTGGCTTCCCAAGCCGGGGATGTCCATCTTGCGGATGTCACTCAACACGAGGCGTGCTGTTGGCTTCATGGTGCGTTATGAGGGTCGAGCCTTTGCCCTGTTCCTTGCTTCCCAGCGTTACCGGAAATCGGCAAGGTTGAACATCGGTCCCGCTGGTTTATGCCAACAGGAAAGGGGGCAGTCGCGAGACGCGATGAGGAGTTCGAGTTCTTCAGTTGTGAATGATTCCAGGGCTATTCTTAGTGGTTGCTTCTGCATGTCAATAGCTTTTCCAAAAATCAATGAAACGGTGTAGGTATGAGCGGTGCTTTGGTACCGTCTGTGCAGTCAATGATGCCAAGTAATCTTCTGAGCTGAGTATCGAGACTTGTTCCCATCCGTTGGGGGTCTCAATCTCATCTAGTTCCCAACGGCCACACTCGTATGTTCCGCCATTTAGTCCAATGCCTTCTCTGGTGAGGTAGAGGAAGTCAAAGTCAGTCCTTACACAGCTCCCCAAGGACCTGTTTCGGTGACTGTTCCAGAAAGACCGTAGCAACCACTATGCATGCGAACCTTCTGGCCGACCGTTAAGGTCTCCGTATCGAAGAACTTCGTGCTCATGTCTACCTCATTTCTATTGCTGTGTGGGGCGGGCTGACAAAGTGCTTGTAAACCTTCTGCGTCACCGAATCCAACGTCCCAGTCGACGCAATGGCTAAAAACAGCATGGCAAGGGCGGATGGCCCAGACCATTCACGACCCTCAAAGGCCTTCGAGGGTAGGCCCCTTCCTATTTTTTCATTCCACGCCGCCGCCCGGGGTGTGGGCCGGGGGCCTCGGCTTTTTCTACACGGAGCCTCAAGGTGATCTGGGAAACGCGCCAAGAATTGCACGTGCCACCACCCGCGTGCGCAGCCTGGGACGATTCGCTGGGCAAAACCCTCCTCAAAGGAAAAGCCTAGTGCTCACGTGCTAGTCTTCGACAGAACGTGGTGATGTGTCGACGCTCGCTGGGGCTGAGGTTGATGAACTCCACTCCGTGAGCAAAACCAGTGACGTGACGGACGACACCGCGTATTTTGATTGACTCAACGATCTCCGGTAGAGAGAACTCCAACGACAGAACTTCTCCCACAGGTAACGCAGCATCCGGTGCGCTGACCAGCCTCATGCCTCCTTCCGAGATGTTGCTGCAACGAGCTCGCAAGGTCTCCCATTTGTGCTCTCGAAGGAAGGTCAGGATCAATGGCAGATCGGTTTGGTATCTGGGGAAACGCTGGGCCACTGCTCGTGGTGCCCTAGGTGCAGTCATAGGCGTCGGACACTACGAAAATAACACAGCATCGCCATCACTACACAATCCAACTTCCCTGAGGATCGAATTGACGAGCCTGAGGATCCACTAGTGCCGCACATATCTCTTTTTGAGCTGGCAAAGGCGTCTTCGGTCCATCGAGTAAACGGAATCTGCTCGTGCTGGCAGTCCGCTCGAAGACACCTAATTACAAAAAGAGCCGAATCTGGAACGGGCGCAATTGTCTACTGATCTAGTGGACTCATCGCACATCGCATCGCACACTTCGAGTACGGCTCATTACACCTCTCAAATGGCCGATTTTTGCCGTATTCGGCGGAAACGTTCGCAACGTAAGTGACTGAAGGTAATGTATGTAAGTGAAAACAGGCTAGTTATTAGACCGTCGCTCTAAACCGCCTGAGCTACGCCGCGACATCTCTCTCTAGCCTTGCATTTGTGCAGTTTCCCTGCCACCGGCTTACTTCACCGGCGCGAGTATTTCATCCAATCGATCTGGCGTCGACTTGACTCTCTCCAGATGCGGGAAGCGCAGTCCGCCGTGATAGTCCAGATTTACAGCAAGAAAGTCCTTATCGCGCTTCAGCAGCAGCTTGATCGGCTGATTATTTTTCTCAGCCGCAAGAATGGCTTCACGCAGAGCTTGGACGCTGAAAGCCTGATCGTTTACGGCTTGCAGTTGCATATCCGGAGTGATGCCCGCCTTAAACGCAGGACTGTCCCACACCACCGTTGAAATGCCGCCCGGCGGGCTGCCAGTGTCGCCGCCAGGGCCACCTTCGCCTCTCAGAGAAAATCCGAGTGAGGTAGCAAAGCTCGTGCCGATAGAACGATCCATGTGCTTCATCCATTCCGGCTCGACGTCGTTGTAAATCAGCCGATACCCGCCGCGCGTAATGCCATCTTCGGGAACTTGCGGCTCGACCTCGTAAACTCTGGTACGGAAGAATTCCGCCCAGTCGTAGGGCTGCACGGTGTTCATAGCTTTCACGATGTCTTCGAGCGTGTAGGTGACAGTCACGTAGCTGCCACTGTCGATTCCAAAAAACAGCCGGGCGAAATCGTCGAGCGACTTTTGGCCGTTGCTCAGTTCGCGGATTCTAGTGTCGGCATCGAGCCAGACGAGATCGGATTCCGGGTAGTAATCATAGCCACGCTGCCAGCTCGGCCAGGTCTGTTGATAGCTGCCATGAGCAGAAATGATGGGCTGGTTGGTAGTGTCGTCCAACGAGCGCCAGGTGCGACCCGGGCTGATCTCGAAGCTTGCGACGATCTGGGCAATGATATCGTGCGCCTGCTCGAGCGTTCGCAGTCCCGAACGTGCCGTCAGGACGTTTCCGTAGTAATTTGTTAGGCCTTCATAGACCCACAGCAAATCATTCTGCATGGGCACGTTGAAGTTGGGCGTCCAGAGGTCTGCAGGACGGCGGAACTTGCCATTCCACGAATGAGTGTATTCATGTGGCAAGAGAGCACGGCCAGATACCCCTGCACTCCAGTCGGTAAAGTAGCTGGCACGCGAGCCGTCTTCGCTCGACTGGTGGTGCTCGAGGCCCTTGCCGCCAACCGAGTCGCTCAAGGAAAACAAGAAATCGTAATGATCGTAGTGATGGGAGTTGAACAGCTTCTGCGCCTGAACAACCAGATTCTTGTGGTACTGGGTTTCTTCCGGCGTCGCTTCCAGTTGTTCTGGCTTATCGGCGAAGAGATCGAGGTAGACCGGGTTATCGGGGCCGGTCGAAATGTCGATGCGTTTGAAGTTCACGCCCGCATACAGGGGGGAATCGATCAGAGTATTCAGCGTGGTGTCTTTGAATTGAACGATGTTTCCGGTTTGCGATTTAACATCGAGCGAGCAGGCAAACTTCCATCCCTCGGGCAAGCGCAGCTCGGGAGCGAATTGAATGCGCCGTGAAAAATATCCCGCCGGGTAGAGGAGCACGCTATTCCAGGTGAGGTCGGCGAATTTGTCGGAGATGCGCCCCTGTTGCGGCCTGACCGGGGCCAGGTATTGAAAACTTAAATCCAGGGTGGACGCCCCCTTCGGCACGTTAATGTGAAAAGCCCACATATCTACGCGATCGCGCTGCCAGGAAATGCGCTCGCCGTTCGCGGTTACCACAAGCCCTGCCAGGTCCTCGACCTGATTCGACGGCGAGTGCGTGCCCGGCAGCCACTGGGGATAGAGCAGCGTGATCTCGCCCGGCTTCACGGGAATCGTCTCGCGCACGTTCAGAATGCGATCATTGACGTTGGTCAGATCGACGCTGAGTGAAACCGTGCCGGGATAAGGCACGTCAACAGGCGCGAGGATGGGAGGAGGCAGAGGAACGGGTTGCGGCCCCGCCGATTTCTGGGCAGCAAGGTAGATACTCAAAGCGCCGAAAGAGATTGCCAATGCGACTGTTAGGCGGCATGTGCCGGCGAAGCGACGTGGCATAGAAATTTCCTGAACTTTGTGACACTGTATATCACACTAAGGGATTGAGGAGCAGGGCAGGATTGCCCTAGTTTCTGACGCACCTGCTGGGGAAAGGAAAGCGGGCGCGACGAATTTAGATCGCAATACAGCCCGACTTATGAAAGCCATCGCTGTCATTCCCGCGCGGCTGGAGTCGACACGTTTGCCGCGCAAAATGCTGCGTGAAATCGCGGGCAAGCCGCTGGCAGGATGGGTTTACGAAGCCGTGTGCCGGTCTCCGCTGCTCTCTGATGTGATCCTCGCGACCGATTCAAAAGAGATTCTGGACACTTGCCGCAGGCATGGCTGGAAGGCGCAGATGACTTATTCCACGCACCGTAGCGGCGCCGAGCGTGTCCATGAGGTCTCGAACTCAATCGCAGCCGACGTGTATGTGAACGTGCAGGGCGATGAACCGATGGTCCGTCCGGAACACATCGCCGCCTTGCTTGACGTGATGAAGGATCCGGCGATCCTGGTGGGAACGGTGAAGACCCCGTGCCCGCAGGAGGAGATTCATAATCCCAATGCCGTGAAAGTTGTGACCGCAGCCGATGGCAGGGCGCTGTACTTTTCGCGCGCGACTATTCCTTTCGACCGCGACAAAAGCGCGTCACAATACTTCAAGCATCTTGGCATCTACGCCTACCGAAAAGCTGCCCTCGACCGTTTCGTAACCCTGCCTGAGTCCACGCTTGAGAAAACTGAGCGGCTGGAACAACTGCGCTTTTTGGAGAATGGCGTTCCGATCTTTGTGGCAGAAACGCCTTACGACTCGATTGGAGTCGACGTGGAAGACGATTTCAGGCGGGTTGCCGAAATTCTCAGGAAGAGCTGAGTTCGAGCCAGCTATGCGTGCGCATCGACCGGCTGGTTTTGCGCGCGCCAGGCCTCGGCGGCGGCCACTCGCTTCGATATCGCAGGATGCGAATTAAATAAGATTTCTACCCATTTTGCAGGCGTGCGTTCGGCCAGATTCTGCTGCGCCAGTTTGTTCATCGAGGAAATAAAGGGTTCTACGCTTGCGATCGAGTCAAACGCATAACGGTCAGCCTGGCGCTCGTTGTACCTCGAATAAGCGTTGAGTGCCGGCATTAGCAACAGCGAAAGCGCAGTCGCTGACAGCGCGAGCAGCGGCAGGTTCGCAAAATCGGAGAGCTCCTCGAACATGTGATGATCTACCGAGTAGTGAAGCACCCAATTCGTCAGCCAGAAACCGACAAAAGTAATTCCCGCCTGCACGAGAATGCTTTTCAGAATATGGCGGTGAACGTGGTGCCCAAGTTCGTGGGCAAGTACAGCCTCAATTTCTTCGGGAGCGTAATTATCGAGCAGTGTATCTGAGAGAATAATGCGCCTTGTGCTGCCCAAGCCTGTAAGCGCGGCGTTGGCCTTTTTACTTTTTTCCGATAATCTCCAGCGGTAAACGCCACGTACCCGCGTGCCCGCGCGCTGGCTCAACTGCACCAGCCGGCGTCGCAGGTCTTCATTTTCCAGAGGCTCGAATTTATAGAAAATGGGAAACAGCACCACCGGGGCGAGCTGTGCCATTACGACGAAGAGCGCCAGAAACAGCGCCCACATGACGATCCACCAGTGCTGCGGCCATTGCCGGATGGTGAAGTACAACAACTCGACCACAATTCCGGCCATCACCAATCCGACCAGAAAACCCTTTACTTCGTCCCACAGCCAGGACCGCAGCTTCTGGTTTGAGAGTTGAAACCTGCGCTCCAGGCGGAAGCCGTAATAATCGAGGCCCAAACCCAGAAGCTTGCTGATCCCAAGAAGAAAGAACAAGTAAATAAAAAGCGAGAGCGTATAGTTTTGGGATCCGCGGCGGAGGGCGAGATCGCGCAGCTGGTTTGTCCAGCCCGTGGCCAGCAGAACGATGAGAAGCGCAGCGCCGATGGCGAAGTCGGCAACACTGAGCCAGCGTTGGATTCTGTTGTAATGCCGCGCCTCGGGCGAATCGCCCGAGGACGAGGTGGAACTCCCAGAAAAAGTCATTCTGTTAAAAGTATCGCACTAACGCGGCTTCCGGTGCGCGCCAAAGCGGTCATGTTAAGTTTTGCTGTCAGCCGCTGTTCCTGACAAAATTTTCGCCCGCAGTGAGGATTTCCGTTACGACTTCCGGTGACGCGGCCTCAGCGTAAGCGCGTAGCAGCGGCTCGGTGCCGGAGGCGCGGAACAGAATCCAGGCTTCGGCACCATTGCCGTTCGTTGGAGCGTCGAGAAAGAATTTGACGCCATCGAGATTTTCTTTTTTCAGCACACGATAGCGGCCGAGTTTCTGTGTGCTTTGGGCCCGTGCGCGCTGAATCGCGCTCTGCTTGACGTCGTCGGGAAGGTGCAGATCGCGGCGGCCGTAATAATGGGATCCGTACTCGCGTTGCAAATCGGCAACCAGCTGGCCCAGCGGCTTGCCTTCCTCCGCCATCACGTTGGCAAGCAGCAGGCAGTTCAGGATGCCGTCGCGCTCGGGCAGAAAACGCGAGTAGCCGATGCCGCCTGATTCCTCGCCGCCAATGAGAATCTCGCGCTCCATCATGAGGTCGGCAGTGTACTTGAATCCGATCTGGGTTTCGAATAGTTTGCGACCATGCTTGCGGGCGATGCGATCGACCATGCGCGTGGTATTGAAGGCGCGGACGACGTCTCCGGGCCACTTCTTGCGCTCCAGCAACCACTGCAGCAGGACGGAAAAGCATTTGTGCGAATCCACAAAGCTGCCGTCTTCAGCGACCGCGCCAATGCGATCTGCGTCGCCGTCGGTGGCGAGGCCAGCGTCACACTTCTCCCGCACAACCGTCTCCTGCAACATGGCGATGTGCGGCTCGATTGGCTCGGGATTGATTCCGGGAAATAGAGGATTCACTTCCTGCCGAATGGCCACATGTTGCACGCCACAATCACGAAAAATTCCGGTGAGAACTCCGCGGCCGGATCCGTACATGGAGTCGATGGCGAATTTAAGCTTGGTTTTGCTGATCAGCTCCATGTCGGCGAAGTGGCAGACCGCCGCAATGTAGGGTGATTTGAGATCGGTTTGTTCGAGAGTGGCTTTTGCGCCACGCGGAGTAGCTCCCGCGAGCAGCTCTTCTTCGACTTTTTCCATGATCGCGGGAGTAGCAGAGCCGCCAAACTTTCCTTTGAACTTTACGCCGTTCCAGTTCCACGGATTGTGGCTGGAAGTAACCATGACGCCACCGGCAGCGGCGCTGCTTTTTACGGCATACGAAACGGCGGGCGTGGGAGTATAGTCGTTGGCTAGTTTGACCGGAATTCCCGCTGCCGCTATCACTTCGGCAGCCGCCTGGGCAGCCAGTTGCGATGCGAAACGCGTGTCGAAACCAATAATGACGCCGCGTTGCGCATCTTCATACTTCAGCACATAGGATGCAATCGCTCGAGCAACCCGCCGCACGTTGTCGAAAGTGAAGTCGTCGGCGATGATGCCGCGCCAGCCGTCCGTTCCGAATTTGATTTCCAGAGGCATTGGCTTCAGGGCAAAATTTTGCCTGCATCATCAGATACGAATCCACAGCTACGTGAGTCTGTGCAATTTTTTTTCGTCCAGATATTTCACCACTTTCCCGACGTTCTGCGCCTGCTGGCGAGTGGCGATCAGCAAAGCGTCGTCGGTTGCTACCACAACGATATCTTCCACTCCAACCAGGGCAGTGAATTTTCCCGGTGCATGCACGTAGTTGCCGCTTGCATTCAAAATGAAGGTCCCATCACTCTGAATAAGATTGCTATCAGCCGGACTGCTCTTGGCGACATGATGCTCGTGAAGTGCCGTCCACGAGCCTAAGTCGTTCCATCCGAAATCGGCGGGGAGGCAGAAGATGTTTCCTGCCAGTTCGCCCTTGGCAGAACGAGGTTCGAGGACGGCGTAGTCGATGCTGATGTTCTCGCACTTCGGATACAGCTTGCGGAAAGTTGCGGCGAACTTACGCGTGCCGAATGCTGCGGCAATGTCTTCCAGCAATGCAGCAGTTTTCGGCAGGTGCTCGCGTAGGGCATTGGCCAGCGTGCGCGCTTTCCACAGAAACATGCCGCTATTCCAGAAATAATTTCCTGCGGCTACGAATGCGGCAGCTTTTTCCGAGTCGGGCTTCTCAGTGAATCGCCGCACACGCAGTGCCTGTGGCGCGGGCACTCCCTGCGGCAAGCTCAGGGCAAGCTCCGCCCGCGAAGCGCCCTCCGCCGCCCCCACTTCGATATAGCCATAGCCTGTTTCTGCGCGAGTCGGTTTGATGCCCAGAACGACAATGTTTTCACCGACAGCGGCGATCTTGATTCCGCGCGCGATGGTTGCTCGATAGATCTTCTCGTCGGCGATCACTTGGTCGGATGGGAACATGCCGATTACGGCATCGGGATGTTCGCCGAGCAGCAGAAATGCTGCCAGGCCGATCGCTGGAGCCGTGTTGCGCCCCACAGGCTCGGCGAGCACTTGTGCCTTGGGCAATTTCGGCAACTGCTTCAGGATTGCCGGACGCAGATCCTGGTTCGTGATGATCCAGAATTTCTTCGCGGGCGCCAGCGGCAGCAAGCGCGACACCGTCTGCTGGATCATCGTCTGCTTGCCGTCGAGCGCGAGCAACTGCTTGGCTCGCTTTTTGCGGCTTAGCGGCCAGAATCGTGTGCCACGACCGCCAGCCAGGATCACGGGATAGAAATGGGGATCGGTCGCCAAGATTTTCAGGTTACATCCGCGTTTCCGGCTCGGGCAAGGACGCTCCCGGCACGCGGGCAAGTAAGAATTCGAGCGTCCACTGCGGGCGAACCCTGAACTTTTCGAGGGAAGCAGGAACCACGGCAGCATCTCCCTTTGCCAAAGTCACTGCTTCGCCCGCGGCAGTTTCTACGATGCCGCAGCCCTCAACCGCAACAAGGATCTGCACGGAACTCTTGCCGGAATCGTCTCGCGTG
Source organism: Candidatus Sulfotelmatobacter sp. (assembly GCA_030041215.1). Classification (GTDB taxonomy): domain Bacteria; phylum Acidobacteriota; class Terriglobia; order Terriglobales; family Acidobacteriaceae; genus Sulfotelmatobacter. Next base: position 17,021 of record JASHOH010000068.1, read on the forward strand.
CTCAGCTCTTGCTCGTCTTTCATTTCGAACATATCGACGACGAAGTATGGGGCAGCAATCAGAGAGCACCGCCGGTTCTTGCTGCCGGGGACTTGCACCGGCGCCGGTCGCACAACTTTCCCCGAAGCAACCTTCTCCTTCACTGCCACCATGCCTTTTTCCAGATGAAGCTTGCGCGGGCGGCCGTAATCGTATAAACGATAAGTCGTATCTGACTGCTGCTGCGTTTCTATAATCACCGAACCCGGCCCTAGCGTGTGCACGGTTCCGCCGCTCACGTAGATCATGTCACCCGTATACACATTCAGCCAATTCAACAATTCTTCTGCCCGCCTTTCGTGAATTGCCTGCTCCAATTGCGGAGCCGTCACGCCCGGTTTCATGCCCAGAGCGATCTGCGCTCCGGGCTTGGCGTGCGCTACATACCAGCACTCGGTTTTGCCCCAGGGTTCGCCCACACGGCGGGCCTGTTCGTCGTCCGGATGAACCTGTACAGACAACTGTTCATGAGGGAAAAGAAACTTGAGCAGCAGCGGAAATCGGGCGGCATCGCGCGCAGCCTCACCAACCAGCCCTCGCTGATACTCTTCGCTGATCTGCGACAGAGTTTGCCCGGCGAGCGGGCCATTCGCAATTTTGCAATCATCTCCGGTCAGCCAGGCCTCACCGATTTTCTGCTCGAACTTGTGGTTCGGATAAATAGGCGACAGGTCGAGCGTGCCCCACGGGCGGGGGTCGAAGGCCGGCTGCATCAGAAGTGGGTAGAGATTCGGCATTAAGACAATGAGGTTCTCAGAAGATTAAACCATTGGCAGGGTTGATGAAATTGCGAATTGCTACTCTATGCGAACGCCGCGGCCAGTCTTCACTAAGCCCACATCATCAAAATGAGGACACCAAGTACGTAGTGCACCCAGATTCCCATGCCAGGTACCGGCCCAAGAAAGGGGAGCGGTAATCTGCACAATTATCCTCGCTCACGACAATCCGGCAAGGAACTTCCGCATACGCTCCAATCCCCGATTCAATTCAGCTTTCGAAGTCGCATAGGAAACGCGAATATGATCACCGGTGCCGAATCCTTCTCCCGGCACGGTGGCCACGTGGGCCTCACGCAGCAGCTTGCCGGCAACATCAGAGGCCGAGCGGATTCCACCTCGCCCTAAGAAAGCCGACACATTCGGATACGCATAGAATGCGCCCTCGGGCATGGTGCACGTGATCCCCGGAATCAAGTGCAGCCCCTTCACCACGTGGTCGCGCAGTTCGATATATTCGCGGCGCATCGTCTCTACACACTCCTGTGGCCCGCCCAGGGCAGCGACCGCGGCCTTCTGCACGATCGACGTCGGATTCGAGGTCGACTGGCTTTGCAACTTCGACATCGCGCTGATCACTGCGGCCGGGCCGAGCGCATAACCCAGGCGCCATCCGGTCATGGCATAAGTTTTCGAGAGCGATCCTAGAACCACGATTCGCTCTTTATATTGGCGCAGCGATCCAACGGAAAATTTCTTGCCTGTGTAATTCAGGTACACATAGCACTCATCCGAAAGCACCCAGATGCTCCGCTCATGCGCCAGGCGCGTGACTGCCGTAAGATCTTCAGCGCTCATCACAGCGCCGGAGGGATTCGACGGCGAATTGAGAATGATCACCTTTGTCCGGTCCGTGATCAATCGCGCAACCATATCCGCCGTGACGCGGAATCCCTGCGACTCCTCGGTTTGCAGCAGAACGCACTCACCGCCGGCGTAGCGCACGACGTCCTTGAATGAAACCCAGTAGGGCACCGGTAGAATCACTTCGTCACCGTGATCGACGAGCACCTGAATTGCATTGAACAGCGCATTCTTGCCGCCGGTCGAAGCAATCGCTTCTTCGCGGCGATAGTCCGAATCGAAATCGACGGCATGGCGGTGGACGATGGCATCGCGCAACTCGGCCGTGCCGGGCACAGCCGTGTATTTCGTGAAGTTGGCGTGAATCGCCGTGATGGCCGCGTCTTTGATGTGCTGCGGTGTGGCGAAATGCGGCTCACCAGCACCAAAGTCGACCACGTCGATTCCCTGCGCACGCAGCTTCTCGGCTTCCGCCACCACTGCCATGGTGGTGGAAGGTTCTATGCGATTGATGCGGTCGGTGAATTTCAGCGCTTCGGTGGCTGCAGTGGTCATGCTCGTTTTTTCCTCTTTTTGAGTTCTCTTTCGGCTGGCGCTGCCTCGTGAATATCATGAAATCGGTATGCGGGCTCAAGTTTTTCGCGCAGTCTGCGCTCGACGATTTCAGGAACGAGCCCCTTCACCGGACCGCCTACCTGCGCAACTTCCCTCACCAGCCGCGAACTGACATAAGAATACTTATCGGCGGGCATCAAGAACACGGTTTCGAGCGTAGGCTCGAGCTTGCGGTTCATCAGCGCCATCTGCAGTTCGTATTCGTAGTCGCTGATGGCGCGAATGCCGCGCAGAATGCAGGTCGCGTTGATCGATTTGGCGTATTCGACCGTGAGGCCATCGAAGGTATCGATACGAACGTTGCCTAGATCGGCGGTGAGCTCACGCAGCATCTCCAGCCGTTCGCCCACGCTGAACATCGGACTCTTCTCCGAATTGCGCAGTATGGCGACGACGAGTTCTTCGAAAATCTTGGCGCCGCGCGCGATGAGATCAAGATGGCCGTTAGTGGGCGGATCAAACGAACCGGGATAGATGGCGATGCCGTGCAATCGTCCTCACAGGAGACTGAAAGGAATCGGATGACCAGAAGATTTTATGCGGCAGCGCCTGCAATGGCAATCACGGTTTAGAAGCTGTTCCCGTACGTATTAGCTACCGGCGTGGCGCGACCAGCTACCGTCTCGCCGCCACAATAGGCGCTTTCACGGCATCCGTGCCGGTTGGCATCGTGGTGACGCGCCCAGTTTGTGCAGGTGCGGTTTGCGCCGAGGCGGCCGTCGATGGCGTGGCCGGAATCAACCCGAGCGCTTTGCGCACTTCAGCGTCGAGTTTCGCCATGGTGTCTTTATTGTCTTTGAGGAACTGGCGGGCATTCTCCCGGCCTTGGCCGATACGCTCGCCTTTATAGCTGAACCATGAGCCGGATTTTTCGACGATACTGTTATTCACGGCCAGATCAAGCAGGTCGCCCTCGCGCGAAATTCCCTCGCCGTAGAGAATGTCGAACTCGGCCTCACGGAACGGAGCGGCCACTTTGTTTTTCACGACTTTGATCTTGGTGCGCGAGCCGGTAACGACGTCGCCTTCCTTGACGGCGGCAATGCGGCGTATATCGACGCGCACCGACGAATAAAACTTCAGCGCGCGCCCGCCCGTGGTCGTCTCAGGATTTCCGAACATCACCCCGATCTTTTCGCGAATCTGGTTGATGAAGATGAGGCAGGTGCGCGACTTCGAAACGGTGCCCGTCAGCTTGCGCAGCGCCTGCGACATCAACCGCGCCTGCAAGCCCATGTGGCTGTCGCCCATTTCGCCGTCGAGCTCAGCTTTGGGCACGAGCGCGGCCACGGAATCGACCACCAGTACGTCGATGGCATTCGAGCGCACCAGGGCTTCGGTGATTTCCAGCGCCTGCTCACCGTAGTCTGGCTGCGAAACCAGCAAATTGTCGACGTCAACACCCAGCTTTTTAGCGTAGGAGGGGTCAAGCGCATGTTCCGCATCGACGAACGCCGCCATGCCGCCGGCCTTCTGCGCTTCGGCGATCACCTGCAGAGTAATGGTTGTTTTGCCCGACGATTCCGGGCCAAAAACTTCGATTACGCGCCCGCGCGGGAATCCGCCCACACCGAGGGCCGCGTCGAAGGAGATCGATCCGGTCGAGATCACCGAAATCGGCACGATCGCCTCTTTCGATCCCAACCGCATGATCGAGCCTTTGCCAAACTGTTTTTCTATTTGCGAGACCGCCAGATCAATCGCCTTGCCCCGTTCATCCGCCATGGGAGTGTGGCTCCTTTGCTAATGCAAAACTAATCTGGGCGGATTATACAATTACCACTAAGCGAATAAAAGGCGAATCTGCAAAATTTCGGTGGAAATCGGCCCGGAATGGGAAAATGACCATACGAAGCAGGGAAAATCGCCTTTCAGTGCTCAGGCAAATTGCGGCTCCAGCGTTTCTTCTGCTGTGAATTCTTCCACTGGCAATTTCAGTTTTATGCGCGTGTAGGTTGTGTTGCGCTCGGCGGGCACGCGGCCAATCTCCATAATCAGTGCCTGAAAATCTTCTGCGCTGATATATTGGCCGGCCGTGGCTCCGGCTTCGCGGGAGATGTTTTCTTCCATCAGCGTGCCGCCGTAATCGTTCGCCCCGGCTTGCAGGCAGAGCTGCGAAAGCTTGCGATTGAGTTTCACCCAGGAAACCTGAATGTTGTTGATCGATCCCGCAAGCAGCAATCGGGCGAGCGCGTGAACCTTAAGATGTTCGGCGAGCGTCGGGCCACTTCGCGCTAGGCCCTGCTGAAACAGCAGCGTGTTCTGGTGCACAAAGCCAAGCGGAACGAATTCGGTGAAGCCGCCGGTTTCGTCTTGAATGTCGCGCAGCAATAGCATCTGGCGCACCCAGTGCTCCGGCGTTTCTGAGTGCCCGTACATCATCGTGGAGGTGGTGCGAATGCCGCACTGGTGCGCGGTACGGATGATTTCAATCCACTGAGCGGTCGAGAGTTTATTGCGGGAGAGAACCTGGCGGATATCATCATCGAGGATTTCGGCGGCCGTGCCGGGCAGCGTGCCCAAGCCGTTGCCGCGCAGCATCCTGAGATACTCGGCAAGCTTCATGCCGGTCAGTTCCACGCCATAGACGATCTCCATTGGCGAAAAAGCATGGATGTGCATGGCAGGCACCGCGTTCTTGACGGCGCGCAGAATGTCGCGATAGTAAAACGGCGGCAGGCCGTGCGGCAGGCCGCCCTGGATGCAGACTTCGGTGGCGCCTTGCTGCCAGGCTTCGGCAGCTTTCTGCGCTACCTGCTCGGGGCTTAGGAAATAGGTATCGGCTTCGCGGGGACCGCGGCTCAAGGCGCAGAACTTGCATCCGATGAAACAGATGTTGGTGAAGTTGATGTTGCGATTGACGACATAAGTGATGATGTGGCCGCAAAGTTCGGTACGCAGGGTATTGGCGGCCACGAGAAGGCCGAGCAGATCGTCGCCTTCGGCGTAAGCCAGCCGAAATGCCTCTTCCGCTGTGATGGCGCCGCCATTCTGAGCTCCAAGAATTCTTTCCAGCAGGAGACGTGCTTCAGGAGCAACCCGCGGAGCGATGTCGGACCATGCGAGGGATATGAATTCTTCCAATGGGGAAAATGAGAACCCGTCGTGCATAAATTTCTTTCGCCAGACCCGTATTCCAAGGTACTCCTACACATGCCATTTGGCGAGTCAGCGGAATAAGTCGTTTCTTGCCGGACGAAGAAGATCGCAAACACGGCCGGGAGCGGCTTCGTAACTGACGCCACGAATGATACAGCCGGGGATGCGGTTGAGCTTGCCACAGACGAGTCCGGCGGCACAGGCAAGTTCGTCGGCGATGGCTTCAAGGCTGGCTCGCAACGTGTAGCCGTGCGGGTCGCGCCGTCCACGATCGTCACGCAACGCTTTCATTCCGGCGACGCCGATGCAGAAATCGACCAGCCCTTCACGCCACGGACGTCCGAAGCTATCGGTGATGAGAACGGGGATGTGCAGTCCAGTTCGCTTCTTAATCTGGTTATGGAACTTTTGGGCGGAGCGATCGGGATTCGCAGGCAAAAGCACGGCATGGCGTCCGCCATCCACGTTCGAGACGTCCACACCGCTGTTGGCGCAGATAAGACCGTGTTCCGTTTCAGTGATCAGCACTCCAATTTTGCGGCGAATAATACTGCGGCTCTCGCGCAGAGCAAGTTCGATGACGCGCGCGTTCAGCTTATATTTACGGGCCCAGGCAAGCGAGTCGTCTGATGGCTTGATAGTTGCGAGATCGACATAGCGGCCTTCGGCTTTGGAAACGACTTTGTGTTTGACGATGAGAATGTCGCCGGCTTCCAACGCGACGTGATGTTGTCGCATCGCCCATAGCAATTTGTCCGCGAGCCGGTCACCCGGTTTGACTTCATCAGCAACCGGGATGGGAATGATTCGCAGTTCGCCAACGCGATGATCAGGCGATCGCTTCCGTTCGGCGACGGATCGCTTGTTGCGCCGGGAAAATCTCATAACACGCCGCTTCGTGCGGCCGGAAATGCATCCATAAGATTCCACCGCCGCAGCAGTCGTTGGGTGTGGGTTTCGCCGGCCTGGGCAAGCAGTTGCTGCAAGTCGGAGGGATTATCCACATCGAGCGTCAGGCTGGGCAGCTGAAGCACAACACATGGCTTTCCGGTAGCGCGGGCAGCAGCAAGATGCGGTTTGAAGCTGTCATTGCCGAAACGTAGTGGGAAAAGATCTGCTGGACGCCGAAACGCCGCGTTGGTGCCGCGGGCGTCAGCGGCAGGCGCGAGAACGGATCCGATTGCTGGAGCATGTGCAAGAATTTGTTCCAGTTCACCGGCCTTGATCAGCGGAATATCTGCGGGAATTACTAGCGTATATTCGATGCCACGGGCAACGCAGAGACTTGTCGCCATTTCGATCGCTTCTGTTTCTCCGGGATTCAAGCGATCGGGAATTAGTTCGAAATCATATTGCTTGGCGAGTTGGGCGGCCAGCGGATCGCCGCTTACCAGCGCGCATGGCGGCCGGCGCGGCCATGCGGCGATCTCCGCGGCTACATCGCGCAGCATGGCCTGCGCAAGTTCGGTGCGTGCGGGCTGATCCAGCACCGCTGCCAGGCGCTGCTTCGCGGTCGAAAGATCTTTTACGGGAATCAGGATCACGGCTGATCGGTCGCTGCATCGACTTTGGGTTGGTTGAAAGTGGACTCTTCAGTGCCGGTGCCTGACGTCTGCTCGTCGCGGAGGAGATTGCTGCAGGCGAAGGACAGAACCGTTCGCGCCAGCACAGCCCGGTCTTCCGTCGAGCGCATGATGGTTTGCGCACACTGCACACGCAGGCCACTTCTGCGCAGCGCCTCTGCGGCGCGGGCATCGCGCGTGTCGCAGATGAGGAGATCGAGAAAGTCCTCGTAAGCCTTGGCAACGCCGGCAATTGAGCAGGGCAGGCCCTGCGCGGTCATGAGAATGCCCGCCGGTCCGGCGACGGGAGCATTCCCAACGATAGGGCTCACGGCAGCAACCGTGCCGCGTGCGCCGCGCAGAGCTTCGCGAACTCCCGGCACGGAAAGAATTGGCCCGAGGCTGGTGATCGGATTACTGGGAGCGATGAGCACAGCGTCGGCGGAAAGAATGGCCTCGATTACTCCCGGCGCTGGCTCGGCGTCGGAGGCCCCCGCAAATCGAACGGAATTCACCGGATCCTGATACCAGCGCTGCACGAAATATTCTTCAAAGCTGAACTCGCCTGAAGGAGTATCAACGCGCGTTTCAACACGGGAATCGGACATGGGCAGAACGCGGGCTTTCACCCCCAGCTTGGCGCAGATCGCTGCCGTAGCCTGCGAAAGAGTCTTGCCTTCCGCAAGAAGGCGAGACCGCAAGATGTGAACAGCCAGATCTCTGTCTCCGGTGTGGAACCAGATAGGCTCGCCCAGTTGTCCCATCGCTTGCAGGCACAAGAACGTATCGCCTTTTACGCCCCAGCCGCGCTCACGGCTGAGCAGCCCGCAGAGAACATACATGATGGAGTCAATATCCGGAGAAACATAAAGCCCCCACCACAACAGGTCATCGCCGGTATTGACGATTAACGTGATTTGATCGGAGGGAATCACCTGCCGCAGGCCGTCGACGAACTTCGCCCCGCCGGTGCCGCCACTGAGAACGCAGATCATGCCACCCTCTTTTCTGCGGCAAGGCCCTCGCGGTCGCAGGCAGCTCGCAGCTTTTCGGCGAGCAAGCCTGGGCGTGATACGACGTTCGATATAAATTCGGGATAAACTGGCAATCGCTGGCGCAATTGCGACCCTTTGCTTTCGGTTCGCAAACGCAGTTGCTCCAGATGCGGCCACGGCCTTTC
>JASHOH010000069.1 GCA_030041215.1 Candidatus Sulfotelmatobacter sp.
GCCAAAGACATTCGCCTGGAGTGGCGGTCGAAGGACGCGCTGAATGCCATGCTGTTTTTTTCGCTGCTGGTCGTGGTGATTTTTGTGTTTTCATTCGATCCGCTGGCAGAGGAGTCGCGGCATATCCTGGGCGGACTGATGTGGGTGGCGTTTTTGTTTGCCGCGGTGGTGGCGCTGAATCAGACGTGGGCGCGCGAGCTGCGCAATCAGGTGCTGGATGGATACCGCGTGTCTCCGGCGCCGGCGACGGCTTTATTTCTGGCGAAGGTGCTGGGGAATTTTATTTTCGTCAGCGTGCTGGAGGCGCTGATGGCGCCGCTGTTCGTAGTTTTCTACAACCTGCACGTGCTGGGGCCGGCCTGGCAGCTGATTCCGGTGGCGCTGCTTGGTACCTGGGCGCTGGTGGTGAATGGAACGTTTTTTGCGGCGATGTCGCTGCGCACGCGCAGCCGCGAGCTGATGCTGCCGCTGCTGCTGTTTCCCGTTTCGATACCGGCAGTGCTCGGAATGGTAGCGGCTACGACCAATATTCTTACCGGAGAGGATCCGGCGCACTTCTACATCGTGCTGCTCCTCACGTATGATGTGGTATTCACCACAGCGTGTCTGGGGTTGTTTGAGACGGTGTTGCAGGCGGAATAGGATGCGAGCCAGGCGTGCGTTTTTGTGGCGCAGAGAAAGCGCCACTTCGCGCGGCTCGCCCAGGTTCCTCGCTTCGCAAAAGAGGCTTGCTCGGAATGACATCCAAGTTGTTTCCCATCCTCGCGGTTCTGACGGCGATTCTGCTGGGTTACGCTTTCTATGAGGCGATGTTCGTCGCGCCTACGGATGCGCTGCAAGGCGATGTCTACCGCATCATTTACTACCACGTGCCTTCGGCGTGGATAGCGTTTCTGCTGTTTTTCATCAACTTTGTCGCGTCGGTTCAGTTTCTCGCCAATGGGAATCCTTCGACGAAGCGCGTGGTGAATTGGGTGGTGATTGTTCTCGGATCCCTCGGCTTCATCGCGCCGTTTTTTCCGCAGGTGGCGGCGCAGTTGCCGACGGGGATGTACCCCAGTTCGGTGGCTACGACGGCTCTGCTCATCGTTGGCGTTTATTTTCTTGTTGGGAGATTATTCCCCGGCGAGACGCTCGACATGCTGGCGCTGACTGCGGCAGAAGTGGGAGTGGTTTTCTGCACGGTGGTGCTGGTGACCGGGCCGATCTGGGCGCGGCCGGTGTGGGGAATTTGGTGGGCGCCGGGAGATATCCGACTGACTTCGACACTGGTGCTGTGGCTGATTTATGTGAGCTATCTGGTGTTACGGCGATTTTCCGACAGCGCGCAGACGCAGAAGCTGGCGGCGGTACTGGCGGTTTTCGGGGCGCTGGATGTGCCGCTGGTTTATTTTTCGATCTGGTTTTTCCGCACGCAGCATCCGCAGCCGGTCATTGGCGGCGGAGGGTCGATTGATCCGCGCATGCTGCGCGTGCTCCTGCTCAATTGGGTGGCATTTCTCTGTTTTGCCTTTTTGATCTCCTGGTCGCGGTATCAGTTGGAAAAAGTGCGGCGGGAAGTGGATGAGGCTGAGGCGATGGAGTCGTTGCGCGACTCGGCTGCTCCAACTGGAGCGGCAGGGATTTCTATGGGTCAGGGGATGAAATGAATTCTGTCAAATTTCTTTATGCCGCTTACACGGCCACATGGCTGATTCATGTTTTCTATATTGGGACGCTGGTGAGGCGGTATGGCCGGCTGAGAGAGCGGGAGAAGGAATTGGAAAAATAGCCGGCCGCGCGCGGGCTAAAGCCCCTATCGATGGGGACCGCTTTGCGCGGCGCTCAAGCGCCGCTCTTCCACGGTGCTATCCAGGTAAGACAAAAGAATCCAGTACGAATTCACGCGCCGCTCTTCCACGCCCAACGCCGAAGGCCGACGCACGATTGCTTAATTCGTTATTTCACGATTCAACGCGTTGAGGAAATCCGAGCTGCCGGTGGAACGCAGGAATTCGTAGTCCTCGATCATGGCGGCTGTGCCGATACGGGCGGAAGGCAGGGGCGGTTCGACGCGAATGACGCGCGCGGTGAAGCGCACGCGCACGGCCTCGGTAAGCGTGATGTGCGGCGGGAAGGTGAGGGTGACTTCGCAGCGCGTGCCGGTGACGAGCAGCTGCTGGAGATAGAAAAATACTCCGCGAGCGCTGACGTTCTGGGTTTCCGTCTGGAATTCGTTTTGCGCATCGATGCGGACGGTAGCGGGCAGACGCATATCGAAGCGCCGCATCATGCGGCGTTCTTCAAAAGACGGTGGCATGCCTTTCGCGTTTTCCAAGATCTTTACCTAACGACACGATCTCAACTGCTGCTAGCCAAGACTGACCAGGGCAACAAATGAAATCAACTTAGGCTGGGAGAGGATCAGGCTGCCGCCCCATTCGACAGGCCTTTACCGCTAACACTGTATTACTTTTCGCGCCGTTGGCAAGAGCAAAAACGACTCAGGACGCATTTCCGTTGAGGGCGCAAGTTTGTTCACCTCCTTTTCGTTGTGGGGCGGCATCTTTCCGAATTGCTTGGCGCATCAGAGAGGGGTGGGTTGGCGTGGCGGACTCAGCGCTTTGCGGCCCGATGAACCTGGGCCGACGGACAGCCGGGGCGGCTGTCCCCACATAGTTCGCGCAGGGCCCCCGGCTTGACTTGCTAAAGCGTAGGATGTTTAAGTAGTTGTTTGTTTTCCACCGGTTCTAAATAACACGTCTGCAGCGGACGGGTTTCGCCGGCCGGGCCTGTGAGGTTCGCGCCGTTTCTTACTCTCTCCAAAATGAAAGGCGTAAGCGGAGGAAGCGTGATGGGTAATGGTTGTGGGTTGGCAAAAAGCCGGGGAGGAAACTGGCGAAATCCGGGGACAAAGTGGCTGGCGGTTCTTGGCGCGGCCCTTGCGCTTATAGTGGCGGCTTCCGCAGTGTTAGTGGTGGGCTTCCGTAAGAGCAGCGTTTCAAGTCCGGAGTCGGCTTCATTCGTTTCAAATGGCTTGCTTCCCGTCGCCTTGCATTCGAATGCAGTTAACTCGCTCGTTCCGCACCGCAAACTCGAGGCCAGTTCGATTCTTGGCCAGTTGCCGCTTATTTTTGAGCCGAACCAGGGTCAGGCGGATTCCCGGGTAGAATATCTGGCTCGTGGCGCTGGATACGGGCTTTTCTTGGAGCCAACCGAGGCTACGCTGTCGTTTCAAGCCGCTCCCACCTCGCACCGCAAAGGACAGTCGCCCCAGATGCAGGTCGTACGCATGAAACTGGCTGGCGCGAATGCGGCAGCCGTAGCTGTGGGGGCTGATCCGCTGCCCGGCAAAACGAACTACATTTTAGGCAATGATCCGCAGAAGTGGCATAGCGGCATTCCGCAATTTGCCGCGGTTCGCTACCAGAATATTTATCCCGGAATCGATATTGTCTTCTATGGAAAGCAGGGGCATCTGGAATATGACTTCCGGGTAGCAGCGGGGGCTGATCCGAAGAAGGCGGAACTGCAGTTTGAGGGAGCGAACCGGCTCGAACTACGCGATGGCGATCTGATTTTGACTGGCGATCGCGGCGCGTGGTGGATGCGCTTGCAGGCGCCGCAGATTTATCAGCGTGATGGAGAGCGCCGGTTTCCAGTTTCAGGGCGCTTTGTGCTGCGCTCCGGTAAGCACGTGGGATTTGAGATCGGCGCTTACGATCGCAGCCGCGAATTGGTAATCGACCCCATCCTCGACTTTTCCACGTATTTTGGCGGAAGCGGATCGGTCAGCTCGCCTTCGGTGGCGGTCGACGGTGATGGGGACATCTATGTGGTTGGATCGACCACTCCCAATTCAACGGGTTTCCCGGGGCAATCGAGCTCGACGCAGATTGGTCCGGGGAACGATATCTTCGTAACCAAGATCGATCCCTCACAACCGCCGGCGGTGGTTTATCTGACGTTTCTGGGAGGCACGGGAACCGATACCAGCGTAGGAATTGGCGTTGCCGCAGGAACCAGCGGGAGCGTTGCCTATATCGTCGGCAACACGACTTCCGTGGATTTTCCTACCACGACGACGGCCTATATGACGGGGGCACAGGCGGCGGCGTTCAAGGGCGCGCCATGCACGGGAATCACCTGCTCTTCAGTTTTTGTCACAGTGCTGAATCCGACCGGCGCTGTGCCGCTTTCCTACTCGACTTACCTTGCGGGAAACGGCAACGACACGGCCAGCGGAATGTCGATTGATCTGAGCGGGGACGTCTATATTACGGGGACGACGACGTCGAACAACGGCCCCGCTACTAATGTCGCATTCCCCGCTACACTCGCGCCGATACCGTTCCAAACGGCGCCATCTCCAGGTTCGACCATCCAGTTTTTTGTCACGAAGGTCAACACGAATCTTTCAAGCACCTCAGCGATTGCATATTCCACGTACTTCGGTGGAGCTAACACCGGCGGGAGCACGTCTACCCAGGTGGGAGGCGGCGTAGTCTCCGATACGGTCGGAAACATCTACTTCAGCGGAACAACGAATTTCCTTAATACCGGTCTCGGCCCTTACGGTATCAGCACGACGGCCACTGACTTTCCCATCCTGAACGCGTACCAGCCCTGCCTCGACAATGCACCGCCGACCGTTGTGTCCAGCACATATACATGTACGGGTCTCACTCCCTCCACCACCCCATACCCGACTGATGCGTTTATGGCGAAGATCAATCCCAATGCCGGAGCGGGGGCTCAGCTTCAGTTCTCGACCTATCTGGGCGGATCATTCAATGATTCGAGCGCAGCCATCGCCATCGATTCCGGCGCCGCGAACATTTACATCACGGGCGCGACGAATTCTGGGGCTTGCGCCTCTCCTCCCCCTGCCCCTACCAGTACGTGCGGATTCAATATTCCGACTGGCAGCTTGCCGTACCAGCAGTGTCTGAACGGCGGCCTCGTCGTAACGCCGCCCTGTCCAACGACGACGACCCTGACTTCCCCTACCGATGCGCTCATTGCTCGCTTTAACAATCCGACGCCGAGCACAACTGGAACGCCCAATCTTGTGGCGCTCACGTACTTTACTTATCTTGGCGGCGGAGGCAACGACAGCGGGTCGGCGATCGCGGTTTTGAACACGTCGAGCGCTACGCTGAATGATGTAGTTGTGACGGGTGCGACGGATTCTGGAACCAGTTCGGTTGTCAACAATCCTCCGCCCTTTCCGGTTACAGCTACGTGTCCGAGTCCTCCGTGCGTGTTGCAAAGTACGCTGAATGGATACCAAAACTCTTTTTACGCGCAGATCAACACGACGACTACCGTAGGCGGACAGACGGGCGGTTCGTATGTCACGTATTTTGGCGGCAACGAAACCGACAGTGGTACCGGGATTGCGGTTGATGCCAGTCAAAATGGCTATTTTGTAGGCCAAACGGATTCGACCACTCTTCAGATGGCGAATCCCATTCAATCCGGGCTCACCGGCACGCAGGATGCCTTTATCGTGAAGTGGGGAACCGCGACGAATTTGAATCTCACATCCGTGGCGCCAGTCGTTTCTCCTGCGGGAGTCACCAGTGCGGGAAATCAGGTCACAATAACGTACACGGTTGCCAACCAGGGACCCGACCCGGCGTCGAACATCACGGTAACTGGAACGATCTCGCAGCCAGCAACATTTAACAGCGCCAGCGCAGTCAGTGGTACTTGCAGCGCGCCCAGCGGCAGCACCGCAGTTTGCCAGATTCCGGCCTTGCAGGCGGGGGCGACGACGACGGTTGCGTTCGTTGTGACGCCGCTGACGCGGGCCAGCTATCAGGCAGTGGCAACGGTTTCCAGCAGCAACAACACGAGCACCAACAACACGGCCACGGCGACGTTCACGGCCGGTTCCTATACGGTGTCGATCAGTCCGTCGTCGCAAACTGTAGCGGCGGGTTTGCAGGAGGCGATCTATACCGTGACGGTTTCTCCTATCCCTGCATACGGAAACACGGTGGGGCTGAGTTGCAGTGCATTACCGGTGGGGGCTACCTGCAACTTCACGACGAAGTCGCTGGTGTTTAATGGGCCTGGCTCGCAGTCGTCAACTTTGAACATCACGACTACCGCCCAGCCCGTTCCCATTGCCTTTAGCCGCCCGAGGCACCGTGCGTTGTACGCATTCTGGTTGATGGTTCCGGGGCTGGCGGTTTGGGGGTTCGGCAGCGGCAAGGGGCGGCGGAAAAAAATTCTGGGCTGGATCGCCTTATTCGTGCTGTTCGCGCTGGTCGTCCTGCAACCCTCGTGCAGCCACACGACGCCGCAGCCGACGATAAGCGGAACACCTTCGGGGACGTATCCGCTGACGGTCACGGCCACCTCTGGCAGCTTTACGCAAAGCGCCCCGTTCCTGCTGACGGTGACGCCGTAGCCTAAACGGAATGAGGTTGCCGTAAACTAATTATGTGAAGATTGCTCTCGGCCAGATCAATCCAACAATCGGGGATTTTTCCGGCAACGCCGCGAAGATCATCGAGTATTCGCGCCGGGCCAAGGCGGCCGGCGCGGGATTGATTTTACTTCCTGAGCTTTCGGTTTGTGGATATCCGCCGCGCGATCTGGTCGAGCGCCCGTCGTTTGTTGCCCGTAATCGCGAGACCGCCGAGCAGATTGCGAAAGAGACGCAGGAAATCGCCGTGATCTGCGGCTTGGTCACGCCTGCCAACTCCGAAACCGGCAAGTCGGTAATGAACTCGGCCGCGCTGTTGCAGGATGGAAAAATCGCCTTCCTGCAATCGAAGATGCTTCTGCCGACCTATGATGTCTTCGACGAAATGCGCAACTTCGCGCCCGCGCGCAGCCAGCAATTGTTCTCTTTCTGCGGTAACCGCATCGCGTTGACCATTTGCGAAGATGCTTGGAACGACAAGCTGTTCTGGCCGAAACGACTGTATACGGTCGATCCGGTGGAAGCGCTGGTTCGCGCCGGCGGCAATTTCGTGCTCAATATTTCTGCTTCTCCATTCTGGATCGGTAAGCGCGAACTGCGGCGTGACATGCTCGCCTCGATCGCGCGGCAGCACAAAGTTCCGGTTGCGCTGGTGAATCAGGTTGGAGGCAACGACAGCCTGGTCTTCGACGGGTCGAGTATCGTGCTGAATCCGGAAGGCGAGCTGATCGCGCAGGGGAAATCGTTTGAAGAGGACTTGATTTATTTCGATTCCAAGACCCTGACCGGGGACATGCACGAGCAGATTGCGGGAGAAGAAGCAAGCGTGTATGCCGCGCTAGTCTTGGGCACGCGCGACTACATGCGGAAGTGCGGATTCCGGAAGGCCATCGTCGGACTCAGCGGCGGCATCGATTCGGCGCTGACGGCAGTCATTGCCGCCGATGCGGTCGGGCCGGAAAACGTGATCGGCGTCGGGATGCCGGGGCCGTATTCATCGCAAGGTTCAATTGATGACGCTCGCGCGCTGGCGAACAATCTGGGCATCCGGTTTGAGTTACTTCCGATCAGCTCGGTATTTGACGCGTATCGTCAGACGCTGCGTGAGGTCTTTGCGGGATGCAAAGAAGACGTCACGGAAGAAAATATTCAGTCGCGCGCGCGGGGCACGATGCTGATGGCGCTCTCGAACAAATTCGGAGCGATAGTGCTTTCCACGGGCAACAAGAGCGAGCTTGGCGTGGGCTACTGTACACTTTATGGGGACATGGTGGGCGGGCTGGCTGTTATTTCCGACGTGCCAAAGACGCTGGTGTACCGGTTGAGCTATTACGTGAATTCGCAGCGCGCGGTAATTCCCCCCGCTACACTGGAAAAGCCGCCTTCAGCGGAGTTGCGGCCCAACCAGAAAGACACGGACTCGCTTCCGCCGTACGAAATTCTCGACGCCGTGCTGGAAGATTACGTCGAGGAGATGCACTCTGCCGAGCAGATTGCGGCCCACCGCGGATTTGATATTGGTCTGGTGCGGCGCATTGTCCGCATGGTTGATCATGCGGAGTACAAGCGGCAACAGGCCGCGCCGGGAATTAAGATTTCTCCCAAGGCCTTTGGCTATGGCCGCCGCATCCCCATCGCCGCGAAGAATGAGATTTGAGCAAAACCATATCCCAAGAAATTAAGTAATCGAAAGGAAAACATGCGCAGTTTTTTCAATGTGGCAATTATTCTCCTCCTGATTTGCAGCGTTGCCTACGCTCAGAGCTCGAATGGTACCGGGTCTGCCGGGTCGCCGGCCGCAGGGGCCAAGCCCGCCGACAGACCGGCGGCAACCGATAATCTTCCCTCGGAAACAACGGTCGATTCTTTTCTGCAGCAGACCTTCGGTTACGACCCGCAACTGAGCTGGAAGATTGCTTCGATCAAGCCGTCATCGGCAGCGGGATTGGCGGAGGTCGATGTGGTGCTGGCCAGCTCGCAAGGCCAGCAGTTCAGCCGATTTTATGTGACTACTGACGGGCAGCATGCGGTGGTTGGAGACCTGATTCCCTTCGGTGCGCGTCCGTTTGATCCCGTGAAGAAAGCGCTGGAGAAGGGAATTACGGGGCCGGTGCGGGGAGCGAAGAACGCCCCCGTCACCATCGTGGAATTCGGCGATTTGCAATGCCCGGCGTGCAAGGCCGCGCAGCCGACGATTGAAGCGCTCGTCGCCGCCGAACCCAATGCGCGTTTCGTATTTCAGAACTTTCCGCTCGAGATTCACAACTGGGCGGCAAAAGGTGCTTACTACGCCGACTGCGTGGCCCAGACGTCGAATGATGCCTTCTGGAAGTTCGTCGCTACTACCTACGCGCAGCAGTCGGACATCACTGCTGAGAATGCCGATGAAAAGCTGACCGCTATCGCCAATGCCTCGGGGGTGAAAGGCTCGGACATTGCCGCTTGTGCGTCAACACCAGTGGCCAAAGCGCACGTGGACGCTTCTCTCGCACTGGGCAAATCGGTGAACGTGGCCGGTACCCCGACTTTGTTCATCAACGGCCGCTCGATTGGCAACGTGGCTAATGTGCCGAACGACACGCTGAAGAGCCTGGTAGATTTCGCTGCCAAGGATGCGAAATAGGGACCGTCGGAGGGCTCAACCACAGAGGGCACGGAGGAACAGGGGGTAAAACTCGGCGGTGGCCAGACTAGCTACTGCTGGGTTACCCAAATCTCCGGCGTGCTTACCTCCCGCTTGTTGACAATGTGCGGGGTCATCACGATCAGCAGTTCATCATATTCTTTCATCTGGTTGTTGTCGGCAAGAGCCCAGTTGAGGCCGGGAATTTCCGACACGATCGGAATGCCGGCCATCGAGCGCTGGTCGTTCGTGGAAATCTCTCCGGCTACTACGGCGCCTTCGCCGTCGCGAAGACGAATGCCGCCCTGGTATTCCTGATTGGAGATGACCGGCACTCCATTTGAGCTTTGCCCCGTCAGAGAGCGTACTTGCAATTGCAGGGTGAGGCTGACCTCGCCGTTCGAGTGAATGACCGGCTTCGCCTTCAGGTTCAGTCCGAGGTCCTCATAGCTGATCGAAGGCACGGGCGGGACGTAACTCTGATTACCCAGCACCTGCGCGATCTGCGGCGAGTTGTAGATGGGCGCGTAGCTCGCATTCAGGATGGGGTAGCGCTCGCCCAGATGAAAAGTGGCTTCGTTGCCTTGCTCAGCGCGCAGCATCACGTGACTTAGGCTTTGCGCCCACGATTCGTTCAGTGAGAGCGCGGCGGTGAGGTGATCGAGGCTCAATCCCGAGAATGTGAGACCTCCGCCAAAAGTGGCCAGAGGCTGGCTGAATATTCCACTCTGTTGACCCTGCAATTGCGCTAAAAGCCCGGAGAGCGCCGAACTTCCCGCCTGATTGATGCCGCCCGAAGAAATAAGCTGATTCACCAGCGACGAAATGCTTTGGCCGCTGAGGGCGACCAGGGCCGCAGCTGGAATGTTATACAGGTTGAATGTGTCGGGAATGTGCATGCCGATTTCTCGCATGAAATTGTGGCTGATCTGGTAGATTTCCAGGTCGATGGCCACCTGGGGGGTGTCGCTGGTCAGTTGTCTGAATAATTTTGTGCAGGCGGACAAGATGGTTGCGGGAGCGCGGACTTCGATGGTGCCGGACTGTGCCGAGCTTATCTTGATGCCGGTCTGCGCCGAGCCCACGTTCTGAAACTCGCAGATGTTGCGCAGCGAGTTGACCATCTCAGTGATTTCCTGCGTGGTGGTCGCCCCGGGGACGGAAAAAGTTGCGAGCGCCATGCGGTCGAACTGTTTGTGATTTTCTGCGGAATCCTCTGCGATCAGAACCTGATGCGAGTCCATCGCGGTCCACATTGCCTTGCTGACCTTGCAGGCGAGATTCAAGGCGGTAAAGAAGTCGACGTCATCGACATAGAACCGCACCCTTCGCGTCTTCAGCGAGTCGTCGAACAAGACCGTGATTCCGAAGGCGGAAGCCAGTTCGGTAAACAAGCTGCGGGAATCGCCGTCGAAATGAAACGTGGCGTGTTCGGGCTTGGGTTGAAGATGGAGTTCGCTGAAATCGACCGACAATCCACGCACATTTGCGGGGTTGGTGGAACTGCGCAGGGATTCCGTGAGGCGCTCCTGAGCATATTCGTTGTTAGGATCGAGATCGAGGGCGGCGCGAAACTCGGCCTTAGCTTGCTCGGCTTGGCCCTTGCCGAGCAGTTCGTCCCCTTTTTCGGTATGCTGAAAAACTAATTGCGCTTTGACGAGCTCACGCGCGGAAAGAAACGTGGTATCTTGCGGGGCCAGGCGCGAGGCTTCGTCGAACTTGGCGAAAGCCTCTTCCAGGCGCTGGTGCTGCTGCAATTTTCGTCCGTTGTTGTAGTCGGCACGGGCTTCTTTAAGGTCCCTGGGAGAGGCGGCACAATTCACTGCACCCGGCACGCCGTTGATGCAGGGAATTGTCACCGGGTCAGGCTGTGCAGAAGGCGAGGGGTTTTCACCGCCGAACGCAAGAATCTCCCCGAGCAGGCATAGAACGACTATAGAGATTGCGCGAGGCATTGATTCAATTTTACCTTGCTGTTTCGGCTTCGCAGGGAATCGTTAGGACCACGTACCTTGGGTTGTACCTGTCAGCAATCAACATCAGGAAGAACGACACGTGGCCTATTTCTTGCAAGAATGGCTGCTGGGTCGGTCTGAATTCTGCCAGTAGAGCTGGCGTCGTTCCGAAACCCTGCGTTTTCACCAGCGGGGCGAGGGATCTCCCCGAGAGCGGTCGTGAGCAGGGAGATCCTTTGCTCCGCCTGAAAAACGGCTGCGCTCAGAATGACGCCGCGCAAGAAGAATTCTGCGCTCCGATATTCAAACGGAGAATGGTCAGGCAACCATCAGGCGCTCGATGCTGCGGGCCTTGCCGGTTTTCTCGTCGCAGTCGATCACCACCGCGCTCAGGCGAACGTCGCCCGTGGCCGGTTCGAAACGCACCGGCATCCCATTGAGAAATTTGCCCACGACAAGCTCTTTTTGCACGCCAATCACGCCGTCATATGGGCCGGTCATGCCGACGTCAGTGATATAGGCGGTCCCGGCAGACAGAACGCGCTCATCGGCGGTGGGCACATGCGTGTGCGTGCCGATCACAGCGGTGACGCGGCCATCGAGATACCAGCCCATGGAAATTTTTTCAGACGTGGCCTCGGCGTGAAAGTCGACGATGATCACTTTCGCTTCGATTTCCTTCAACAGTTGGTCGGCGATGCGGAAGGGGTCATCATTGGCCGCCATGAAGACGCGGCCTTGCAGATTGATGACCGCATAAGTGGCCTTGCCTTTGTGGCTGTGATACACGCCCCATCCCGGCATGTCAGAGGGATAATTCGCCGGTCGCAGCAGGCGCCGCTGTGGACCGCGTCCGTTGCCGTCAACCATCTGAAAGTAGTCGATGATCTCGCGCTTATCCCAGATGTGGTTGCCGGTGGTGATGACATCGATGCCCAGGTCGAATAACTCTTCGACCAGCGGCGGAGTGATGCCGAAGCCAGCCGCCGCGTTTTCCCCGTTGGCGATTACCAGATCGACGGCCTGATCGCGGACGATGCCAGGGAGGCGGTCTTTGACGATGGTGCGTCCGGGCCGCCCGAAGATGTCGCCGATGAAGAGAATACGCATGAGTAATGCCGGCGCGCCAGAGCGATTGTCGAAGCAGCGCTGGCATTATTACCGGCTGAAATTCGATGGTAACACGCCAAAGTTTTCGAGCTGAAAGCGGAGGTTAATCAATTCAACGATCTGTGGGAGTATAGCTCTGGCCAATGGATGTGGGTGAGCGGCTCAAATTCACCCGACCAATCGGGAACATACGGAACTCTGGGAACTCCCGGTTCCAGCACTGTTCCCGGCGCCCGACACTATTCCGTCAATTGGGTCGATTCATCGGGCAACTTCTGGCTATTCAGCGGATACGGCCTCGACTCGACAGGAACCTTAGGCTATCTCAACGACCTGTGGCGATACCAACTCTGAAGACTCGATTTGTCAGCCTGGGGCCAGTAATTTCTCGAATACCGGTAGTCGAGTCTGATACTCCCCAGAGCGAAATGTTTATGTTGCGATCAATAGGTGATCGTCGTAAGCCCGATCTTGAAGCACGTGTTGTATCCGGCGCTGGCCAACAGCGGGTACCTTCGCCGCCGTGCGCATGGCGGAGAGTTGTGCGTCCTTACGTATCACGGAATCCTGCCGGAAGGGTATGAGTCCTGCGATGCGCAGTTGGATGGTGGCCTCGTTATGGCGCAAAATTTCCGCAGCCAGATCCAGCTGTTGAAAGAGATTTACCACATTGTGACCCCGGAAGAAGTTCGCCAGTGGGTGATTGGCGAAGGCGAATTGCCTGAGCGAGCAATTCTTATCACCTGCGACGATGGGCTGCGCAATGCTTTGACCGATATGGCTCCCATTCTGGTGGAGGAGGGGCTTTCCTGCCTCTTCTTCGTGACGGGCGCGCCCGTTTTGGCCAATCGTTCGGCAATGT
Source organism: Candidatus Sulfotelmatobacter sp. (assembly GCA_030041215.1). Taxonomy (GTDB): domain Bacteria; phylum Acidobacteriota; class Terriglobia; order Terriglobales; family Acidobacteriaceae; genus Sulfotelmatobacter. Next base: position 12,969 of record JASHOH010000069.1, read on the forward strand.
GGTATGAGGAGCTTTTTCTGCTGTTGATGGATGCTCCGGCCGGTCCTTTCACGATTGAGGGCCTTGGGCTGAATTTCGACCTCATCAGCAGGCAGCAACGGCGTGCGGCATGGCGGATTCTGCTCGAGAACCTGTCGCCGCGCGACCATCGTGAGCGGACACGACTGATTGAAGGTTTGCACAGGCAGTTAGGCTTGCCGTCGGCCAGCCAAACGTGGAACGAGGCATATCAGCGACGCTTCGGGCTAATGAAAGCTGAAGACATGCGACAGCTCATTGCCGTGGGGATGAGCATTGGCTCGCATACTTTGAGCCATCCGATCCTGAGTCAGCAATCTTCTGAATTGGCCTGGCAGGAAATCTATGAGAGCCGGCGCGCACTTGAGGAGGCGATCGGCAAACCGGTTTGGGCCTTGGCTTACCCTTTTGGCGATCCGGCGTCGGTAACCAGCCGAGAGATGCAGATGGCCGGGCAGGCCGGATATGAATGCGCCTTCATGAATGTAGGAGGTGGGTTTGGGGCCTCACTGCCCAGGCTCGCGCTGCCGCGGGTTCACGTCACGGGAAGCATGAACCTGGGGGAATTTGAGGCGCATGTCTCGGGGTTTCATCGTGACATCCGCTCGCGCTGGGCGGGAGAAGATTTGTAAACGCCTCCGCGTCCACAGGTAATTCCGCTATACTACTGCGCAGTCGTTCCTCCCAGCCGGAAAGCGAGCAAGGTTGCTTTTTCGTTTCTCACCGAAATTAATGATTCTGGTGACCGGGTGCAGGTGCGCCAATTCCAAAATGGCCGCCGTCTCCCGTATCTCGCCACGCGACGTTCAAGCAATCCAAACAATCGGCCAGGTGGCTTACCGCCCATGCGGGCACTGACAGTTTAAGAGCGCGAATTCGATGGCTAAAGCAGGGATGAATTGGTCGCAGGAAGTTGTCCTGATCACGGGGGGGACAGGTTCGTTCGGCAAAAAGTTTGTCGAGATCATGCTGCGCGAGTATCACCCCAAGCGGCTGGTCGTCTTCAGCCGCGATGAACTGAAGCAGCATGACATGCGCACGTCGGGCTTCGATCATCCCAGCTTGCGTTATTTCATCGGCGACGTGCGCGACGTGGGACGGTTGCAGCGAGCGCTCGCCGGAGTGACAGTGGTGGTTCACGCGGCGGCGTTGAAACAGGTTCCCGCCTGCGAGTACAACCCGTTTGAAGCAATCCAGACCAACATCATGGGCGGCCGAAATGTGATCGATGCTGCTATCGATCAGGGCGTGCGGCGCGTTCTGGCGCTCAGCACAGATAAGGCCGTGAACCCGATCAATCTCTACGGCGCGACCAAGCTCTGCGCCGAGAAAGTATTTGTGCAAGCCAACGCCTATGCCGGGGCGCAGGACTCGCGCTTCAGTTGCGCGCGCTATGGCAATGTCGTGGGCAGCCGGGGCAGCGTGATCCCGATTTTTCTGGAGCAGCGCAAGCGCGGCCGGATCACGGTTACGGACCCGCGCATGACGCGCTTCTGGTTGACGCTGGATCAGGGCGTGCGCCTGGTCGTGCGCTGCATAGAACAAATGCATGGTGGAGAAATCTTCGTGCCTAAGATTCCCAGCATGAGAATTATGGATCTTGCGGAAACGATTGCTCCCGACTGCGCGATCGAGTGCATCGGGATTCGCCCGGGCGAAAAGCTGCATGAAGTGCTGGTCTCGGAGGACGAAGCGCGCAACACGCTGGAAACCGAAGATATGTACATCATCCAGCCGGCGCATTCCTGGTGGCGGCGTGAAAACTGGGTCAACGCCACGCCCCTGCCGGAGGGCTTTCGCTACGCCAGCGACAACAACGAGGCGTGGCTGACGGCGCGGGATTTGCGGAACCTGATCACTCCGGAAATGACCAGTGACGATGAGCCAGCAATTTCGGTGCGGGCTTCAGCCTGAGCTTGACATGAGCACGACTCCTCTAATTTCGCAGATGCTTGCCATCGACGGCGGCTCGCCTGTGCGCCAAACCCTGCTGCCTTATGGACGACAGTCGATCGATGAGGACGATATCCAAGCTGTAGTTGAGGTTCTGCGATCGGCGTGGCTGACGACGGGTCCAAAGGTAGGCGAGTTCGAGGAAGCGTTTGCGAAGCGAGTTGATGCGCGCTATGCCGTGAGCTTCAGTTCGGGGACAGCGGCCTTGCACGGAGCGGCTTTCGCTGCCGGGTTGAAGGCGGGCGATGAAGCGATTACTTCTCCTTTGACCTTTGCGGCGACTGCGAATTGTGTGCTGTATCAGGGCGCAGCACCAGTGTTTGCGGATGTTTGTAGAGACACGCTGAATGTTGATACAGAGCAAGTTCGCGCGAGGATTACGGCGCGAACGCGGGCAATATTGCCAGTTGACTATGCGGGCCATCCTGCTGATCTGGATGCAATTCTTGAAATCGCGCAAGGTCATGGGCTGGTGGTGATTGAAGATGCCTGCCATGCGCTGGGAGCGGAATATCGCGGGCGCCGCGTGGGCTCGATCGCAGACATGACTGTGTTCAGCTTTCATCCGGTGAAGCACATCACCACGGGTGAGGGCGGCATGGTGGCGACCAATAATGCTGGCTATGCCGAGACCCTGCGGCGTTTCCGCAATCATGGAATTTCGAGCGACGCCCGGCAGCGGCAATCGGCGGCGCAGTGGCATTACGAAATGGTGTTGCTCGGTTTCAACTACCGGCTGACCGATATTGGTTGCGCGCTGGGGCTTTCGCAATTACAGAAGTTAGAAGCAAACCTTGCGCGGCGGCGCGAGATTGCGGTGCGGTACACGACGGCGTTTTCTAAAATGCCCGGGATCATGCTGCCTACAGTGCGTGATGAGGTGAACCCGGCCTGGCATTTGTATCCCATCCGTCTGAATCTGGAGAAACTCAGCGCAGACCGCGCTCAGGTTTTCCGGGCGCTGCGCGCGGAAAATATTGGCGTGAATGTGCATTACATTCCTGTGCACCTGCACTCTTACTATCGCGAGCGATTTGGATACAAAGGCGCAGAATTTCCAGTTTGTGAAGATGCATATCAGCGCCTGATCAGCCTGCCGATGTTTCACAGCATGACCGATCGGGACGTGGCGGATGTGGTCGCCGCCGTCAGCAAAGTGTGCTTGGCGTTCGGGCGATGAACAGAATGCAGGAGGAGGTCAGCATTGCCAGCTAAAGCCGCAACTGCTGCCGGCGTACGAGTCCGACTGGAGCCGCTGGAGCGAAGCCATCTTTCTACGCGGTATTTGAGCTGGTTAAACGATCCGGAAGTGACGCGCTACATGGAAACCGGAACTTTCCCGACGACTGCGGAGGATTTGGATCGCTTTTTTCAGAGCGTCACAGGCTCGCGTGAGCAGGTGGTGTTCGCCATTGTCCATAAAGAATCCGGGCAGCACATTGGAAACGTAAAACTCGGTCCCATTCATTGGGTTCACCGCTGCGCGACGTTCGGAATCATGATCGGCGAAAAAAAATTTTGGGGACAGGGGCTAGGCGAGGATGCCACCCGGCTCACGGTTGAGTATGGTTTTTATCGCTTGAATCTGCGCCGCATCGATCTTGGAGTTTTTGCCGAACATGAAGCGGCGGTGCGCTGCTACGAGAAAATCGGATTCAAGGTTGAAGGGCGGTTCCGCGAAGAATTGTTTCAGGGCGGTGAGTACAAAGACCGGTTGTGGATGGGGCTGCTGCGTTCGGAGTATCAGCCTGTGGGGAAGCGGAAATGAAGGCGGTGGTGGTGGGCGGAGGATCGATCGGCCGGCGCCATCTGCGCAATTTGCAGGGACTCGGAGTTGCCGATTTGAGTTTGGTTGAAAGCGATGCCGAACGCCGCCACGTACTCGCGCAGGAGTCAGGCGCGCGCCCTTTCTCGGAGCTTATAGATGCGTTGGATAGTTCACCAGACTTCGTCGTAATCGCAACTCCGACCCATCTTCATCTTCGGCATGCGATGGAAGCAGCACGCACAGGTTGCGATCTTTTTGTTGAGAAACCGCTGTCGCACAGAGCTGAGGGATTGCAGGAATTATCCGAGCTGGCCGAGCGTAGGCAACTGGTCTCTTTGGTGGGATGCAACATGCGATTTCATCCCGGGCCGGCGAAAGTGAAAGAGCTGCTTTCCGAAAGTGTACTGGGAAAGATCCTGTTCGCCAGAGTGCATACGGGGTTGTATCTTCCAAACTGGCGTCCGGGTGCCGATTACCGTGAGAACTATGCAGCGCGTGAGGAAACAGGTGGTGGGTGCATTCTTGATTGCATTCATGAGATCGATCTGGCGCGATGGTATCTCGGCGAAGTACAGGACGTCGTATGCATGGTTGCGCACACCGGGTCACTCCAGATCGAAACAGAGGATATTGCCGCGCTGCTCTGCCGGCACGCGAACGGTGCGCTTTCCGAGATTCATCTTGATTACGTCCAGCGAACATACGAACGCGGCTGCCAGATTGCGGGTGAACGCGGCTCGATATTTTGGGATTTCGGCAGCAAGCAGGTTCGGTGGTTCGACGCAGATAACCACCAATGGACAGTCTTTTCGCAGCCGGATGGTTGGGAACTGAACGAGATGTATGTTGCCGAGATGAGACATTTTCTCGAATGCGTTCAAAGCCGGCATGAAACTGTGCTTCCAATTCCCGAGGCGGTTTCGGTGATGCAGATCGCTTTTGCGGCGAAGGCTTCGGCGCGTGAAGGGCGGCTGGTATCGATCGGCAGGGAAGTGCTGGCGTGATTGTTGCCATTATTCAGGCGCGCATGGGTTCCTCGCGTCTGCCGGGCAAAAGCATGGCAGAGGTTGCGGGACATCCGTTGCTTTGGCATGTGGTGAACCGGGTGCGTAAGGCACGAACCATTGACAAGGTAGTTGTCGCGACTACGGAAGGTGCTGGTGACGCGCCGATTGCAGAGTTGTGCAGCCGCGAAGACGTCGGGTGTTTCCGCGGAAGCGAGAACGACGTGCTGGACCGCTTCTATCAAGCAGCCCAAGCGGCAGCGGCGGACACGGTGGTTCGCATCACGGCCGATTGTCCGTTGATTGATCCGGCCGTCATCGACAAGGTGGTTGGCCGTTTTCAACTGGCCGATTGCGATTATGCGTCGAACACGCTCCGCTATACCTATCCCGATGGTCTTGACGTGGAAGTGTTTTCACGTGCAGCACTGGAGCGGGCCTGGCGCGAGGCACGCAAACCATCGGAGCGTGAGCATGTGACGCCCTATCTGCGGTCGGGAAAATTTCGCAGAGCGAACGTTGAAAATGATGCGCCGGTTTCTGCGAACCAGTTTCGCTGGACCGTGGATAACGCCGCCGATCTCGAATTTGTCAGAGCTGTGTACGCTGCGATGAACGGAAACGGCGCATTCGGTTACAACGAAGTCTTTGAACTGTTACGCAGGAGACCTGAATTGGCCGCTATTCAAACTGAACTCATTCCCAACGAAGGCTATTACCGCAGCCTGTATAAGCAAGCGAAGGCTGGGTCGGCGAAAAAGCTCCCGCTGGCGCAGTCACGGGCGTGGTTCGAGCGTTCGAAGAAAGTGATTCCCGGTTGCGCCCAGACGTTCAGCAAGGGGCACACGCAATATGTTCAAGGAGCAGCACCGATTTTTTTGCAAAGCGGCAAGGGATGCCGCGTGCGCGATGTCGATGGTAACGAATACATCGACTATGTGCAGGGCCTTTTGCCAAACATCCTGGGTTATGCGAATGAGGAAGTGAATACTGCGGTTACAGCGCAACTGGCTGAGGGGCATAGTTTTTCGCTGCCGCATCCGCTGGAGGTGCAACTGGCTGAGCGGCTGACACGCCTGATTCCCTGCGCCGAGATGGTTCGCTTCGGAAAAAACGGGTCAGATGCGACCTCCGGCGCTGTGCGTGCCGCACGGGCTTTTGCCGGCCGCGAGCGCATTGCATGCTGCGGTTACCACGGCTGGCAAGACTGGTACATCGGCGGCACCACGCGCAAAGCTGGCGTGCCGCAGGCCGTTCGTGATTTGATCGATCCTTTCAAGTACAACGACCTCACCAGCCTGGAAAAGCTTTTTTCGGAACATCCGAACGAGTTCGCGGCGGTAATTATGGAGCCGGTCAACTTTGTCGAGCCTGCGCCCGGATTTCTTGGCGGTGTTAGAGAGCTGGCGCACAAAAACGGAGCGCTCCTGATTTTCGACGAAATCTGCAGCGGCTTCCATTTTGGTTTAGGCGGCGCGCAGAAACTCTTCGGTGTGACGCCTGATCTGGCGTGTTTTGGCAAAGCCATGGGCAACGGCTTTCCGATTTCCTGCGTGGTTGGCCGCGCCGAGGTGATGCACGTGTTTGAAGAAATTTTCTACAGCTTCACTTTCGCCGGAGAGGTAGCAGCGATGGCGGCGGCCATGAAGGTACTGGATATTCTGGAACAGACTGACGCTCTGGCGCGGATGGAATCGAATGGCCGCACGCTGCAAGACGGCCTCAACACTATGGCGAAGGAGGCTGGGCTTGGCGATTGGATTCAAGCGATCGGACGGCCGCAGTGGTCTCTGCTGAAGTTCACGGATAAAAACGGAAACGAAAGCCCTCTATTGAAGAATCTGTTTCAGCAGGAAGCAGTGAAGCGTGGAGTGCTGATTCTGGCGACCCATAACCTGACTGCCGCTCATGACGGCCCGGCCATTCACGAAACTTTGGAAGCATACGGTGAAGTTTTGAAAACTGTGGCTTCATGGATTGGGGACCCCGATGCTACGCGCTTTCTCGACGGGCCGATGGCCCAACCGGTGTTTCGAGTGCGATGAATCTGCTGATTCGGGCTGACGCCAGCGTCGCGATTGGAACCGGGCATGTTATGCGTTGCCTGGCGCTGGCGCAAGCGTGGCAGGATGTGGGTGGGAAAGTAACCTTTGCGATGGCCGAGAGTACGCCAGCGATTGAGGGTCGGCTGGCGGCGGAGTCGTGCGAACTATTTCCGATCAGGTCTGAGCCGGGATCGACCGAGGATGCAGGCGAAATGGTCGCGTTCGCGCGGGAACGCCGCGCAAACTGGATCGTCCTGGACGGATATCAGTTTTCGGCGGACTATCAGCGTGTCCTGAAAGAGGCGGAATTCAGAATTTTCTTCATCGATGATTACGGACACGCGCAGCATTACTATGCGGACGTGGTTCTGAACCAGAATGTGCACGCCGATGAGCCCATGTACGAGGCGCGCGAAGAGTATACGCGCCTCTTACTCGGGCCCCGCTATTGCATGTTGCGACGCGAGTTCGTTCGGTGGGGTGCTTGGAAGCGTGAGGTCGCCACGACCGGACGAAGGGTTTTGGTCACGATGGGTGGCAGCGACCCTGGAAATCTCACTGGCCGCGTGATGGAAGCGATTAGGAGGGTGAAGCTGGATGCTCTTGCAGTGACCGTTGTTGTTGGCGGCAGCAATCCGCACTTCGCCTTGTTGCAGAAATTGACAGCTGAGTCTGGTAACCACATTTCAATTTTGAGAGATGTTCGAAATCTCGCGGAACTCATGGCGCAAAGCGACATGGCGGTTTCTGCGGCTGGTTCGACCTGCTGGGAGATGTGTCTACTGCAGCTACCGATGGTACTGATCGACGTTGCCGAAAACCAGACACCGATTGCCAAAGGGATGCATGCAGCGGGCGCTGCGGTCCACGTCGGGAGCGCGGGATGCGTGAGAGAAGCAGACATCGCGGAAACTGTCAGTAATCTTTTGGCATCAGCAAGCGAGCGGACTGGCTTGTCGCAACGCTGCGGTGAGCTAGTGGATGGCCTGGGAACAGAGCGCGTCCTCCGGGAGTTCAGGCTCGGCTGAGGAGACCATGCGCATCTTTTTCCTTTGCAATAACTGGTTGGGCTGGCAGGTGCTGCGTTGGTTGCAGAAGCAAAAAGATGACGAGATTGTGGGGCTGGCCGTCCATCCTGAGATCCGGTCGAAGTACGGAAACGAGATTCGGCTCGAGGTCGCTGGAACAAACTGTCTGGTTTTTGACGGTTCGCGTTTGAAAGAGACTTGCATCATCGATCAAGTGAGAAAGCAGGAAGCCGACATTGCCGTTTCTGTTCTCTTTGCCTACGTTCTGAGCGGAGAATTCATAAGTCTGTTTCCCAGGGGTTGCATAAATCTCCACCCGGCATTGCTTCCTTACAATCGTGGACGCTATCCGAACGTCTGGAGCATTGTGACGAAAACTCCGGCGGGAGTTACGCTTCACTACATCGATGAAGGTATTGATACCGGAGATGTGATCGCGCAGAAGGAGGTTCCGGTGCTGGTTACCGATACTGGAGCGAGCCTGTATCGCCGCCTGGAGGCTGAGGGGCTCGAGCTGTTCAGGTCGACCTGGCCGTTGATTCGTGCGGGCACGAACTCCAGGATCGCCCAAGCGCGAGACGAGGGAAGCTATCACCGCGCGCGGGATGTCGAACAAATTGACGAGATTGATCTCGACAAATCGTACCGCGCGGAAGACTTGCTCAACATTATTCGTGCCCGTACATTTCCGCCGTATCGGGGAGCGTATTTTGTCCATCAGGGCAGGAAGATTTGCCTTCGCATAGAACTCAGGGAAGAATCAGAGGTCGCCAGGGGGTAGAGCTAATCTGCAAGGTTCTAAGAGCAGCAACGGGACGATGACGCCGGCGAGCATAACGAAGAAGTCCAAGTTCAGGTCGCCACGCGGACACAAATCTTATCTTGTGGTCGGCTGCAAGTCCTGGAATCGCCGCCTTTTTGATGACACTCTGTGTTTGCTGCCGGGGCAATGGCACTATATCGGAGCTGCCAGTGAGCTTTCGCACGATCTTGTCGACGAAATCGCTCCACGCTACATCTTTTTTCTGCATTGGTCATGGAAGGTGCCCGACGAAATAGTCGATCGCTACGAGTGCGTCTGCTTTCATATGACTGATGTGCCGTTTGGACGAGGAGGCAGCCCGCTGCAGAATTTAATTGTTCGTGGACAGCGGGAGACGATGCTGACTGCGCTGCGGATGAGCAAAGAATTTGATGCCGGCCCGGTCTACATGAAAGAGCCGCTCTCTCTCGAGGGGGGTGCGGAGGAAATTTATTTACGCGCGGGAAGATTGTCGGCCAAGATGATTGAACATATGATCCAGCATGAAGCCAAACCTGTGCCGCAACGGGGTACGCCCGTAGTCTTCAAACGCAGAAAGCCCGAGGAAAGCGAAGTCAAGTCTGCGGGCTCGTTGGAAGAGCTTTACGATTTTATTCGCATGCTCGATGCCGAAGGCTATCCACGGGCGTTTCTGAATCATGGCGGATTCCGATATGAGCTTAGCCGTGCCGCTTTGTACGAGGGTCGCATTGTTGCGGATGTGACCATCACACTTGCGAATGCCGGCAAGGAGACGCGAGAGTGAGGGTGCTGGTGATGGCGGCGCATCCCGACGATGAAGTGCTTGGCTGTGGAGCGACATCGGCTCGTCTCGCCGCTGAGGGACACGAGGTGCATTTCGCAATTTTAGGGGAAGGCATAACGGCGCGGCACCGAGGGCAGTCCGATGCTGAGGCAAATCAAAAGGAGCAGCTTCACAAGCATGCGCATGCGGCTGCCACAAAAATAGGGGCGAAGAGTTTGGAAATTCACAAATTGCCGGACAACCGGCTGGATACGATGCCGTTATTGGACGTCGTGAAAATAGTCGAAGAACTGGTGGGCCGCATCAGGCCAGAAGTTGTGTACACGCATCACGGCGGTGATCTCAACGTTGATCACGGAGTGGTTTACCGTGCTGTGCTTACGGCGACGCGTCCCATGGCGGGACAGCCGGTGCGTGAGATTTACGCTTTCGAAGTGCCGTCTTCGACGGAGTGGGCGTTTCAGCGGCTGGAACCAGCATTCCGGCCGAATGTGTTCGTCGATGTCGGGCGCACGATCGAAACGAAGATTGCCGCGATGGAATGTTACGAGTCGGAGGCGAGAAAGTTTCCCCATCCGCGTTCGCCCGAGGCTCTGCGAGCACTGGCTACACGATGGGGCAGTGTTGTGGGCTGCAACGCGGCAGAGGCATTTGAACTGGTGCGCTCGGTGCGGCCGTAATAATCAGGGATATGGCAACAACCATCAGAATCGGTGAGCGAATGATTGGAAATGGACACCCCGTGTATGTCATCGCGGAGTTGTCGGCCAATCATCATCAGGATTTTGATGAAGCACTCAAGATCATCCGTGCGGCTAAAGATGCTGGCGCGGATGCCGTCAAGCTACAAACCTACACTCCCGATACGATGACAATTGCGGCCAACGGACGTGAATTTCAAATCGAGGGCACAATCTGGCATGGCCGGAATTTATATGAGCTCTACGGCGAGGCCTATACGCCGTGGGAATGGCAACCACGGCTGAAGCAAGCGGCTAACGATCTGGGGCTTGATTTGTTTTCTACGCCATTCGATGCCAGCGCGGTGGATTTTCTCGAGAAGATGGATGTGCCGGCATACAAGCTGGCTTCCTTCGAACTGGTGGATATTCCGCTTATAAAAAAGATCGCAAGGACGGGCAAGCCGCTGATCATGTCGACAGGAATGTCGACGCTTGAGGAAATCGAGGAAGCGGTGCAAACTGCACGCGACGCCGGCGCTGAGGAGATAGCGCTCTTGAAATGCACCAGTGGATATCCAGCGGCGCCTGAGGAGATGAATCTGCGCACGATTCCGGAACTTTCCCGGCGCATGGGTCTTCCGGTGGGGCTTTCCGATCACACGTTAGGCATCGCCGTTCCAGTTGCCGCCGTCGCTTTGGGGGCCTGCATCGTTGAAAAACACTTTACGTTGTGGCGCGCAACTCCGGGGCCGGACAGTGCATTCTCTCTGGAACCGGCCGAGTTCAAGGCGATGGTCGAGGCCGTGCGCACGACTGAGAAAGCTCTTGGCGAGGTGCGGTTCGGCGCGGGTGAAAAAGAGAGTAGTGGAAAAGTATTTCGACGTTCGTTGTATGTTGTCCGAGAGATGAAGCGCGGCGAGATGTTTACGGCTGAGAACGTACGCTCCATACGGCCGGGATTTGGTTTGCACACCCGGCATTTACCTGAAATTATCGGACGACGCGCGGCCTGCGACATTGCCCGCGCGACTCCGCTGAAGTGGGAGATGGTTCACTCGTAATGAGATTTGTCAGTCCTCTGCTCAAGCGGGTGGTCTATCCCTCGCTGGCAAAAGCCGGAGTTTTTCGACGGAGTAGCGCCGAAGGCCTCGGCATCGTGACTTATCACGGCGTTTTGCCGCAAGGCTATCGAGTAATCGACCCCGCGCTTGACGGCAGCCTGGTAACTGCATCTCGATTCCGGCAGCAATTGCGGCTGTTGCGGGCAAATTACAACGTTATTTCACCTGAATTGGTTATGCGGTGGTGCGCAGGGAAGGGGCAA
>JASHOH010000070.1 GCA_030041215.1 Candidatus Sulfotelmatobacter sp.
CGATTGAAGTTTGTGCGGGAGCAGTTCTTCCTAGCGGCGGTAGCTCAGAACATTAAGCGGCTGGTGCGCTTCCTCAGCCAACCGATGACACCTGTTCTGCCCGCTGCCGCCTAGTCGAACAAAGGAAAGAAGAAACTCAGCAGCTCATGCTCGCGGCCGAAAAGCAGTTCTTCTTGCCTCCTTTTTCAACACCCACAGGCGATTACACTCATCATCCTCATTCGCGAGCCTCGACGCTTTCAGGAAGCGTACGTCATATTCACGTTTCGAAAATGAGCTCAGCTATTCGCGCTTCGATTTGCCCTTCCCCGGCAATCCGGCCGGATTTTCGTGGGTACGTTCGCGGAATTGGCCGCGCATTCCTGAGGCTAGAGTAACGCTGGATTCGCCGAAGCGGTCGCGCAGGCGATCGGCGACCGTGAGCGCATCTTTCCATTTCTGCTTCTGCCCGGTTTGGAGCAGATTTAGTTGCCCAGCATGATTTTCGAAGTGCGAGGCCTGCACGCCGAGCAGCCGAATCTGACTTCCCTGCTTCCAGTTTCTGCGGAACAGCGTGCGAATCTGCTCAAAGATGTCACCGTCGAGCTGCGTGGGGACGGGAAGCGTCTGTGCACGCGTGATGGTGGTGAAGTCTTTGTAGCGAAGTTTGAGTTGGATAGTACGTGCGTAGAAGTTCGATTCGCGCAAGCGACGGGCGACCATCTCTGAAAGGCGCATCAGGGTGGCTTCGAGCTGGCTAATGTCGGCGGTGTCCTGGTTGAAGGTGTGTTCGTGGCTGATGGATTTGGCGTCTTCGTGTGCGCCGACTTCGGTATCGAACCATCCACCAGCATCTTCGCCGCGGGCCTTGCCGGCGAGCGCCAGGCCCCATTTGCCGAAGCGCTGTTCGAGTTCGGATTCGTCGAGGCGCGCCAGGTCTCCGACTTTCATGATGCCGAGCGCGTGCAGGTGCTGTTCCATCACTTTGCCGACGCCGGGGATTTCGCGGACGTTGAGCGGGGCGAGGAATTTTGCTTCTTCTCCAGGGACGATCCAGAGAACGCCGTTGGGTTTGGCCTGGGCGGAGGAAACTTTGGCAATCAGCCGCGATGAGCCGATTCCAATGGAGCAGTTCAGCAGCGTTTCTTCTTTCATCCGCTGATGGAGTTTGTGCGCGGCCTTCAGTGGAGGGCCGTGCAGGCGGGCGGTGCCGGTCATATCAAGATAGGCTTCGTCGATTGAGGCCATTTCGACCTGCGGCGAGAATTCAGTCAGCACTTTGTAGACTTTTTCTGAGCATTCGCGGTAGCGCGCGGGATGGCCATCGACGAAGATGGCGTGTGGGCAGTGCTTCGCTGCGGTGCGCAGCGGCATCGCGGAGTGGACTCCGAACTTGCGGGCTTCGTAGGATGCCGCTGAGACCACGCCGCGCTGGTTGCGTTGGCCGCCGACCACCACGGCCTTGCCCTTCAGAGAGGGATCATAAAGCTCTTCTACGGAGACGAAGAACGCGTCCATGTCTACGTGGAAGATGGTGCGGGGGAACGCGGAGATGGAGATAGCCGCGGCCATGGCTAGATGGATTTTAGCAGCGGGCCCTGGCAGAGGTTGAGAAAGCCATGACGGCTATGAAAAGAGCCGAGTGATTCGACCCGATCATTACTTGCTCGGCGGGGAGGTTCTGCTAGGCTCCGCCCAGCATTTTGCTGCCGCGAATCGGCTTGCTCGCTATTGGCGATACGGAGTACTGGCGCCACTTGCATGTGGCATACCGGCTGATGAAAGTGCTTTGATAAGCTGGTGCCGATTTAATGGGCATCGTAAGGTCCCTCCGAGAGCTGACGCTCTCGTCGGGATGACATCGCTGAGGGTTCACCACTTCATTTTATCGAAATGTGCTGCCTGCTATGCTTCTCTTCAATGCACGTGCTGGTGGTCGGCGCCGGAATCATCGGGTCCATCTACGGCTGGGCGCTTGCCGAGCGCGGACACCGGGTCGTACATCTTGTGCGCCCGGGCCGCGGTACTGGTTTGCGCCACGGCATCCCGCTTGATTTGTTTGATCGGCGTAAAGGGCATCCACGAAATTTCCGCGGGATTTACAAACTGAACGCTGTCGAAGCGCTTTCGCCGGCAGAGACGTTCGAATTGATCGTTGTGCCGGTGAAGCACTATGCGCTGGAGAAAGTTCTGGGCGAAATCGTTCCTTGCTCGGGGGATGCCGAGTTCCTACTTTTGACGCAGAACTGGCGAGGCGTGGAGGATATCGACTCTATTCTGCCCGGCACGCGCAACATCTACGGCGACGCGAAGGCCGGTGGAACTTTTTCGGGTGGAACGCTTGTTGCGGCTTTGAAAGCAATCGATCTCGGTCCGGCTGAAGGCCAGCCGTCGGAGCTTGCGAAGAAAGCTGCGGCCCTTTTCGCGTCAGGAGATATTCAAACCAGGCTTCATGCTGACATGCTGCACTACTTGTGGGTGCAATATGCGATAACTAGCGGGGGCTGGGCGGCGCTCATTCGGGCTGGAAGCTTCGATGCCTTCTTCGGTAATCGAACAGCGCTCTCGGCCGCTCTCGAGGCCGCGCGCGAATGTTTGCGGGTCGTCGCAGCGCGCGGGGTTGATCTTTCTCGCTATCCCGAAGCGAAGCCGCTTCTCACGGATTCCGTTCTGCTCAGGCAAATCTCGTTGTGGATGGCGCGGTGGCAATTTTGCCACGATGAGTACACCAAGCGCTGCTCTGCTCATGCGTTTGGCGATCCGGTCGAGGTGAAGACTTTCTATGATGACCTGATCACAACTGGTCATGCCTTGGGCGTCTCGATGCCAGTCATGGAAAGCTATGGTGAGGCGATCAGGCGGTTCAGTTCCAAGGCAACGTGATTCGACTCATACCAGAATGTGCCAGATATCACCGATGCCAGTTCTGACTTGGGAGCAAAATTAGAGAGATGGATCCAGAGGAGGAAGTATGTACTGCGACCGATGCGGAGCTCCGGTTCAGCCGGATCAGCGTTTCTGCGGCAGGTGCGGAAAGGACTTTGCCGCCGGGCCGGCGTATGCTTCTCCGCGGCCCAACCGCGTGGCGCAACATGTTCGTCTGCTGGGCATTCTGTGGATCGCGCTTTCTGCGCTGAATGCCATGGTCGGAGCCATATTGCTTATTCTGGCGAATACCGTGTTCATGCATCTGCACGAGATGGGAGCGCCACCAGATGTGCCGGTCGGCTTTCTGCATTCGCTTTTCAGTGCGCTCGGCGGCCTCTTTCTACTGAAGGCCGTTGCCGGAATCGTGGCAGGCTGGGGCCTGCTGCAACGCGAACCGTGGGCGCGCATGTTGACCATCGTGCTGGCCTTCCTGGCGCTGTTCCACATTCCTCTCGGCACCGCGCTGGGTATTTATTCGCTTTGGGTGCTGCTGCCGGCGGCATCTGATGCGGAATATGCGGAGCAGGTGCGCCGGGCTGCGGCGGCTTGAGAGCCTCAGATTAGAGGCTGATTGCCCCCATAAGCACCTTGCCGTTGAGCCACAGCAGCTCGATGCCTAGTGAACTTGAGGATTCAAGATTGGAGGTATCTCTTGGCCAAGAAAATCATTCTCTCAATGATGTTTTTCTTGTTGGTTGGCTCCCTCGGAATGGCTCAAAATGCACCGCAAAGAAAAGCACAGCCTATCCAACCGCCCGGAACATCGGATCTCGTTGACGCCTTAGCTCAGCGTCTGAGTCACGATCTCAACGTAAAGACCGTCATAGGGGAGCCCATCAAAGTTGGTTCTGTCACGCTAATCCCGATCCTCATGATCGACGTCAAATTCGGCAGTGCGGCCAGCAAGGCGCCGAGTGGAGCAACAACCGCCCCGCAAAGTGCCCAGTCTCAAGCCAGCCTGTTTTATATCAGTGGTAAAGCACGGCCTTTGGGCTTTGTCGCCATTACCGGAAAAGGAACTCGCTTCATTAACCTCGCTAGATCAGACGTAAAGTGAGGCTACCCTTATGAAATCAAGATTCACGTTTTTGTCAGTAGCACTCTTACTATTGGGAATTCCTTGCCGTGCCCAAGTGCCTGTGGAAAGGCCGCTGGGCGATTATGACAAACTCGCTTCCCAGTTAAAATCGAGCTCATTGGTGGGCGAGCCCATTCGTGCCGGTGGAACTGCCATCATTCCTTTTGCTTCCGTGACTTTCGGGCTTGTTAGCGGCGATGCCAAGATCGCACTAGGCGGCGGCATGAGCTCGAGAAACGTTCCCCTCGGATTTCTGGTCGTGGAAGGCGACGACGTGCGAGTCGAGCTCTTGCCCGAGCCGCAAGCCGAGCCCTCCATTGTGCATGAACTGCTTCAGGCTATTCTGGACCGCAAAGTGGTCTTCATTGGCAACGGTCTGAATATTGGCAATGCCCATGGAAATGTTCAGGATCTGGCTCCGCTGATCTCAAGCCTGGCAAAAATCATTGCGGAGGGTAACATAACAACCATAGGCAATGCATTAAATCTCGGTAGTGTGAGCGCACCCAAGAAAGATGCTGCACCAACCGAAGCAGAACCCAAGCTGCCTCAGGGAAGCAAGCCTTAGGGAGAAGCATGTTGGCGAGTTTGCCTCTTTGCAACAAAGAGTGCATTCAGGTCAAAACCCCTCAAAATTACCGGCAGCAGTGATAAGCCGATTCTGTGGCGTTGGCTGAGGTGGAAATTCGTCGGGATAACATCTTTCAAGGCTATACCAGCACCTTCTCCGTCGCTGGCTGGCCCGCCCCCCGCATCTGCTTCACTCGCTCGTAAATCTTGCCGTACTCGCGGGCTGAGGCGTTCCAGGAAAAATCTTTACTCATGCCGTTGCGCATGAGCGTCTGCCAGGAGGTCTGATCGCGAGAGGCTTGCAGGGCCTGCTTGATCGTGAGCAGCAGAGATTCGCCGTTGTACTCGGTGAACTTGAAGCCGGTGCCGCGGCCGGTGCGAGGATCCCAAGGGTCGATTGTGTCATCGAGCCCTCCGGTGGCGCGGACGACGGGCACCGTCCCATACTTCAAGCTATAGATTTGGTTTAGGCCGCAAGGTTCATATTTTGAAGGCATTAAGAACATGTCAGCGCCAGCCTCGATTTTGTGCGCGAGGGCATTGTCGTAGGCGATTTTCACGGCAATTTTGTTGGGGAACTGCTTGTTCAGGCGGACGAACATATCTTCATATGGCTTGTCGCCGGTGCCGAGGGCGACCACGATCATTTCTTCGCGGGCAAGGCGGTCCATGATTTGCGAGATCAGGTCGAAGCCCTTCTGTGCGGCGAAGCGTGAGACGATGCCGATTACGGGTAGCTTGAGATCGGCATTGGCGACTCCAAATGCAGCGAGCAGATCTTTTTTGCAGAGCGCTTTGCCGGACAAATCCTGCAGCGAGTACTTCGCCGCAATGAACTTGTCGGTCTGCGGGCTCCACTCGTCGTAGTCGACTCCGTTTAGGATGCCGGTGACCGTAGAGGCACGGGCGCGGAGGACACCTTCGAGTCCGAAGCCATACTCCGACGTTTGAATTTCCTGGCTGTATTTCTTGCTGACAGTAGTGACGTAGTCGGCATAGACCAGCGCACCCTTCAGGAAATTGACCTGGCCGAAGAATTCCATCTTCGACATGGTGAACAGGTCCCAGGGCAGCATGAGCAGCGGCAGAACCTCGGGCGGGAAAAGGCCTTGATAGCCTATGTTGTGGATGGTGAATACGGTGCCGACATCTTTGAAAGCGGGATCTTCTGCGTAGATTGTGCGCAGCAGCACGGGAACCAGTGCCGATTGCCAGTCGTGACAGTGAAAGACCTGCGGCACGCCGAGAATCTTTGTTGCCTCGAGCACCGCGCGTGAAAATAGTGCGAAGCGCTCGGCATTGTCGGGATAGTCTCCGGTGGGCGTGCCGTACAAGCCGTCGCGATCAAAGTATTGCGGATATTCGACGAAATAAAACTTCACGCCGGACTGGCTGCCGATGGTTACGACGGAGGCAAAACGGTATTTGTCGTCGAAAGGAATGGTGATGCTGCGTACTACCGTGGCAGGATCGACGAGTTTAGTTTGTTTGTAGCGGGGCAGGAAAACGCTGACCTGATGGCCCAGCGCGGCCAGCGCCCGCGGAAGGGCGCCGACCACGTCGGCGAGGCCTCCGGTTTTAGAAAATGGCACACCTTCCGACGCGGCAAAAGCGATATGCATGAATCCTCCGGGTGAAGCCTGCTGCTTGGCAGGCACAAGATATGATGGAATATTATGTTGCGGAACCGTCCCGCGACCAACACCGCGGGCTGAATGTTCAGTCTAAATGCCGCTGAAAAGAGGGTCAACGTGCCGAAGGTCGTGTCAGCCCGCCGTCCGCGATTGAAGCCCAAGTTGGGACAGCATTTTCTTGCCGCTGAAAGCTACGCCATACAGGTTGTTGACGCTCTGGGCGACGTTTCCCAGAGCACCGTGCTCGAAATCGGCCCCGGACGCGGCATTCTCACTTCCCTGCTTGCCAAGCGCGCGCGTCGCCTGATCGCGGTTGAAGTCGACCGGGTGCTGGCCGCGCAGCTTCGCCTGCGCTTCGGCATGTTTTCCAATGTCGAAATCATCGAAGCTGACATTCTCGCCATTGACTTCGATTCCCTGTTCGGACCTAAGCCCGGCCTGGGGCGGCCAGGAATCGAGTTCAAGCCGCAGCCGGCAAAAGTTGTCGGCAATCTGCCGTACTACATTACGTCCGACATTCTGCTGCGGCTTTTTGAATACTCCAAATACTTCGAATCTCTCGTCATCATGGTGCAGAAAGAAGTTGCCGACCGCATTGCTGCGGCGCCCGGGAGCCGCGACTATGGCCTGCTCTCGGCCACGGCTCAGCTTTATGCACGGGTGGAAAAATTGTTCACCCTGCCGCCAGGAGCTTTCTCGCCGCCGCCGAAAGTTTATTCGACGGTTCTCCGGCTCACTCTGGCGCCCAAGCAGAAAGAACTTGGGCTGGACGGCGATTCTGGCCTTCAGCAGAATTTCATCGATTTCCTCAAACTTTCTTTTGCACAAAAGCGCAAGACTTTGTGGAACAATTTGAAGTCGAATTATGCTGAGAACCGCCTGAAGGCGGCGCTGACGGAAGCTCACATCAAGCCGGCCGCGCGCGCCGAATCTCTAAGCCTGGAGGAAACCGCCGCGCTCTTTCGCGCCTTGCGCCGCAACCACGACGGTCCCTAAGCTCCAAAGGAGGCCTTATGTCCGCTGCGCTTGTTCGCCATCCCGCGGTCGCCGGACGCTTTTATCCCCGCGACCCCTCCGATCTTCGGGGAGAAGTCGACACTTATCTCTCCCAATCTCCCAAACAGAAGGCGATTCGCGCGTTGGGCTGCATTGCGCCACATGCCGGCTATATGTACTCCGGGCACGTAGCAGGCGCAGTCTTTGCGCGAATCGACATTCCAGAATTGTGCCTCGTGCTCTGCCCCAACCACACTGGCATGGGACGGCCGCTCGCCATCATGAGCGAGGGGGCATGGGAGACACCGCTGGCCGAGGTTTCCATTGAGGAAAAATTCGCGGCTGCACTGAAGAAGCATTGTTCCCTGCTGAGCGAGGATTCCTTGGCGCACCGCAGCGAACACGCGGTGGAGGTCGAGTTGCCATTCCTGCAAGAACGGCAACCCAAGCTGAAAATTGTGCCGATTGCCCTGGGCACAAGCCAGTTTGAGCCGCTCGCTCAGTTAGGAAACGCAATTGCCGAAGCCGTCACCGAGCATAAAGAGCCTGTGCTCATCGTCGCCTCAAGTGACATGAATCACTACGAATCCGACGCAGTAACGCGCGTCAAAGATCACAAGGCCATCGAGCCGATTCTTGCCCTCGATGCTCGCGGACTCTATGACACCGTAATGAACGAGCAGATCAGCATGTGCGGATTTGGTCCCGCGGTCGCGATGCTCACGGCGGCAAAAAAGCTCGGCGCAACTTCCGCCGAGCTGGTGAAATATGCAACTTCAGGCGATGTCTCCGGCGACCGCGATATGGTCGTGGGTTACGCCGGAGTTATCGTCCCCGCGCCTCGGTAGTTTTCGCGAGCGTGATCGACAAAAAGATGGTCAGATCACAGAACAAGCGCAGGAAAAATTAGCGGCCGCCGTGGCCTCCGCCGCCACCGCCTCCCCCACCGCTGTGTCCAGAAGACCCGCCGGTATGGGCGCCGCTGGATCCACCGGAATGTGCCGCCCCGAATCCGCCGCTATGACCTGAGCTTGCCGAGAATTGCGGCGCGCCATGCAATTGCGCCGACCCATGCTTTTCTACTTGGGAATTGAGATGGCCCAAGCTTCCGTAAGAGCCGCGCGGAATTCCTAATCCCGCCGAGCCGGCGTGAATGGTCGTTTGCGAAGCAGGAATAGAGGTCACCGGTCCGCCTTTGCCAACTACAACCGTATTCACGGTACCTGTGGGCGTGACCGGAACGTGGAATGTGGCCGCCGCGCCGACGTAATGCAATCCGCCGTGCCATGTGCCCCAGCCGCCCGGTTGCCATCCCCAGCCATAGCCGGGAACGAAGTTCCAGGTTCCGTAGTAGTAAGGCAGCCAGCCCCAGGGATAGGCAGACGCCCACAGAAATCCCAGGCCCGGATACCAGGACCACGCGCCGTCCATAAATGGATCCCAGCCATAGCCCGCGAAGTATGGCTGCCAGAGCATGCCATAGCCGGGAACGTTGGTGTAGTTGCCGTAGTAGCCGAGATCGCTGTAGCCGTAACCGTATGGCGTATTGTTGTTTTTGGCGTACTGATCATGGTAGCCGATCGCCTGCTGATCCCATTCGTCGTAAGGATCGCTTTCAAGGATCCGGGCTGCGGTGGCGTTGTCGTTATTCTGCACATCGAAGCTGACCATCTTATTCTTTTCGACTTTGACCGTGCCTGATGGCCCCGCTACTTCGATTTCATTCTTGAAGCTGGCAATCTCGGCAGTGCTCGACGAAGTTGAGGCACGAAAATGCGCAGGCTGCGTGAGCGTAACTTTCTCCTGCGAGAAATTCAGCGTGAACTCATCGCCGCTCTTGCCGATCCAGTTGACGTAGGCTTTACCCTCAACCAGATTGACAGTGGAGATGCGCTTTCCGTCGTCGTTCGCGCCCAAAGTGCTGAACTCGACTGTGGAGCCGGGAGTAAGGCGGAGCGTGCTGCCGTCTTCGAATTCGATTTCGGCGCGGCCATTGTCGAGCGTGCGCAACTGAGTTCCCTGGGTGATTGGAAGATTGGTGAATGCGCTCTCGAAGCCAAGCCCGGAGTTCTTATTGATCTGAACCGTGCCCTGCACGTCGCTCAAGCGGACGATGCGGACTTGCGATTCGGCAATGGCGGGCAGCGCAAAAAGCGTAGTGACTAGAGCTGTCCCCAAGACCAAACGAAGAATGGAGCGAAGTCGTGGATTGAACATAGAGCACCCCTCGATTGCCCTATCTCTAACATTATTAGAACACGGATCGGCTGGGGAGGGTTACTTCAAAGTTGTCAGATCCGTCAGCGGGCAGCCGCGTTGCCCATATCGATCAATGCCTTTGCGCGCGCCCGGACCACGTTTATGACTGAATTATCGTCGACGATCTCCCGCAGAACTGGCTCGATGCTGTGGATTTCGGCCAGTTCGTCGTTTTTGGCCTGATCTTCCATGCGCTTGAGCTCATCATCAAGCGCGAGCTTTTGATAGCGATGGTAGTAGGCCAGGCGGTGGCCGTAATCCCGAGTAGCGGCGATCTGCTGAAAAATCGTTGTCAACTGCCCCACTGGCTTGAGGTTGGAGTAGTTGTAGCGGACGGTGCTGGAGCGTTGTGCGTCGCTGTAGCTCAACTCTTTTGTGCCGATGAAGGCCAGCTTGCTGTTGCCGGAATCGACTTTGCCCGTGAAGAACTTCGCCTGCTTCGCCCAGTCGAAGATTCGCTGGCGGTTTGCCGCCGATATTTCGAAATCTGAGCGGTAGTTTTCGAGATCGGAATCCGCATCGACGGAGCAAGTGCATTCGTAGCGCGCGCGGCCGTCGGCAGCGACGGTTATTGAATAACGTGGAGGATTCGATTGCGGGAAATCCAGGGAGAAGGTGATTGTGGGTGAGGAACTCGCATTGGCTGCTGAGGATTGTTGCGCAATAGACTCCACAATCCCGAGCAGGATGACTAGAACCGTAATTCCCGCTCTCAGAGCGGCCGGACAGCTAAGGGCGGCTGTCCCTACAAGGATCCTGGTCACCGCACAGCCACCTTTTGCTTTTGCAGCGTTTCCAGTGTGTGGAGATGGCATATGGCAATCGCCAGCGCGTCGGATGCGTCCATCGGTTCCGGCGGTTCGGGCATTCGCAATAAGCGTGTCACCATCTGCTGCACTTGTTCTTTTTCGGCACGGCCATAGCCGACCACAGATGATTTGATGCTGAGCGGAGAATACTCGGCGACTTCTAATCCCGCCGCCGCTGCCGCCAGCATGGCTACGCCTCGCACCTGGCCGAGCTTCAGGGCCGACTTCACGTTAACTGCATAGAAGATTTCTTCGATCGCCACCTCGTGCGGACGATGCTGTTCGATGAGGGCTCCGAGGCCGTCATAAATGCGCGCCAGACGGCGGGCCAGCGGCTCGCGGGGCGACAGGCGGATTGCGCCGCAGCTCAGGCAGACCAATTCTCGCGCGGGACGCATCTCGACCACACCGTAGCCGGTGTACTCCCCGCCGCAGTCGATACCGAGGACTCGCATGTGAGTGCAGTTTAGCGCGGAAGCTCTCCATAGCCTAGAACCTGTCCCCATCTCATAAATCATTTTTCTGGATGAGGGCGCTTTTCCTCAGGCTAAAGCTCTCGTTTTTTCAAGCCGTGCCTTTTCAAAACCCTCTATGGAAGCGCTGCGCCACCCAAAAGCCGAGTTTTTCAACAGCCTGCCAGGCTAATGGTAACCTTAATTATTCACACGACGAAATGACCTCGCGCCGCGGAGGACCTAACGAGAACCGTCCACTGCAGTGCATCGCCGCGATCTGAATCTGCAAGGAGAGCTGAGTCATGAAGATCGGCATGCTGACCGGCGGTGGGGATTGCCCCGGCCTCAACGCTGTCATTCGCGCCATTGTCCGCAAAGGCACGTTTACTTATGAAGACGAATTCGTGGGTTTTCTCGAGGGCTGGCGCGGCTTGATGGAAAACATGAGCATGCCGCTCGATCTGGACTCGGTGGCCGGCATTCTGCCGCGCGGTGGTACGATCCTGCGCACTTCACGAACGAATCCTGCCAAGCGTCCCGATGGCATCGAGCGCTGCATCGCAACCCTGGAGAAGAACCAAATCCAGGCGCTCATCGCGATCGGCGGGGACGATACGCTCTCTGTCGCGCAAAAGCTGCATGAACGAGGCATCCGGGTGGTTGGCATTCCAAAGACGATCGACAACGACCTTGGCGGCACCGACTATACTTTTGGATTCGACACTGCCTGCAACATCGTTTGCGAGGCCCTTGATCGCGTGCATACGACAGCGGAAGCGCACAATCGCGTGATGGTGGTGGAAGTCATGGGGCGCGACGCAGGGTGGATCGCGGTTTACAGCGGCATCGGCGGAGGAGCGGATGTGATCCTAATTCCCGAGCGTCCGTTCGATGTCGAAAAAGTTGCCGACTCCATCCGCCAGCGCCATGAGCGCGGACGTTATTTTTCGATTATCGTGGTCGCGGAAGGCGCGAGGTTTTCTTCCGATCCGGGCCAGGGAGCTCCCATTCTGCAAGACATGGGCAAGGACGAATTTGGCCATGCCAAGCTCGGCGGCATTGCCAATATTCTGGCCCGTGAAATCGAGAAGCGCACCGGATACGAAACCCGCGCCGTCGTTCTTGGCCACATTCAGCGCGGAGGTTCTCCCAGCGCGTTTGATCGTGTGCTGGCCACGCGTTATGGGCTGGGCGCAATCGATATGGTGCATCGCGGCGAGTTCGGATCGATGGCTGCTTTGCGCGCAAACAAGATCGTTTCCATTCCTCTGACGGAAGCTGTTTCGCGCAACCGCGTGGTGGATGATGACGTGATTCAGATGATGGAGGGATTGTTCGAAAAGCTGGACAACAAGCAGGTGGTAGGGAAATGACGCAATTTTGTTGGCATAATTTTCTTGGCGGCGACTCACTTTCCAAACAAGAACCGTAAGGCCTCCGGAAAGCGCTCAGCCCACGCGCTCTCGCTGTGCGTAGCACCCTCCTGGATGACGACCTTTAGGCGCTTCTCGCTCAGCACTGCGCGGCGCATGATTGCGGCAAGCTCGCGGACATCGTCTACTACCGTTTGGCTGCGCTCTGCATTGGAAGCTTCCGACGTTCCGACTCCGAGGAAAATTCTTTCTGGCCAGATTCTGACTTTTCGGCTCTCTTTGATCAACTGCCTGGCCGAAACCCAAAGCGACGGGCTTTCGAGCAGCAGCTTACCGAATGCTCCCGGACGCACGATCACGGTATATAGCGCAATTAGCGCTCCCAGTGAGGATCCACCGAGGCCAATATTTTCGGGATCGGTTATAACGCGATAATTGTTCTGCACGAACGGCATCACTTCCTGCATCAGAAAATCGGGATAGCGCCGCCCCTGGGCGCGTAACATCATCGGATTCACGGACCGATGAGGCGTATATTCGCGCATGCGGTCTTTGCCCATGTTATCGATGCCGACGATAATCATTGGCGGAATCGAGCCTTCGCGAATCAGGCGGTCTGCTGTTTCGTCGACTTGCCACTCGACTCCGCCAAATGCCGTGGACGCCTCGAACAGATTCTGGCCGTCATTCAGATATAAAACTGGGTAATCTCGGCCTTGATTGGCCGCGTCGTCGTATCCCGGCGGCAGCCAGATGCGAAGAAAGCGCGTGTTGCGAAATATACGGCTGCGGAAGTTGTGAAGACGGAGATCTCCGGTGGCTCCTGTAGCACGCACGAATTCCTGCTGAGCGGCGCTGTTGCTTTCAACTGTCAGGATTTTTGCCATCAGAACTCTATTCGCACTGAGCTGTATAGCAGCGTAGGGTCCCTCCGGGAGCTATCGCTCCCGTCGGGATGACACCATGATGAGCCCATGCATCAGTCTGCTGCTTTAACTCGTTGCTGAGTGGCGGCCCGCGCTTTCAGCACCGCCGCCAGTACTGTGATCGCGGCGATTAGGACCAGCGAACTCAAACATAAGATGCACCATGTACCCAGAACGAATCCTTCGATGTATGTCAGATAGAGCGCAAAAACCAGACCGAGTCCGGTGGCCAGGAGCAATCGCAGCGGGGTTGCAGGCCGCGACCGGTAAACTGTTGCCAATAGCAGCAATGTGGCGTATCCGATAACCCCGATTGCTGCGACCGGAATTCCCATTATTGTCGACCACTCGCTGCGATTGACGATGTCGCAGTTGAATTTTTCCCCAACGTCACAGAAATGTGTTGTTGATTTGGCGTAGTGCCGCTGGAGGGAGATCGCGGAGACTAGTACTCCCGCAAGCGCGAGGACTGCGATGAACGTGAACAGAACACGATTCTCTTTGGTGGATGAGTTTGCGCTCACGGCAGGCTGCATCCGGTTTTGTCACTCAATTCTTGCAGCGGAAAGACGGCCTCGACCAGTGGGGCGCCTGACCCAAACTGCCATGACGGGAAGTGCTGCACATTGGCGGCTTTGCACGCGGGCGTCATTTCGCGAGTACCTTTGACCGCGCACTCGACGTAATTCACGTAGCGGAACGACCTGCCGAACTCTTCCTTCTGTTCGGCGCAGTGCGGGCACCAGTAAGCTCCGTACATCTTGACGCCCTTTGACGAGAGGCACTTCGCAAAATCGTCGTAGCGATGACTGCTGTAGTACCACCAGTCGCCGTACGCGATAACGGCCACTGCAACAATTACAGCCCAGATGAAATGCTTGCGCGACAGCGAAATTTTCTCCGGTTCAGCTACCCGCGCCTGCTGGCGTTTTCTGCGCTCTTCCGACATGGCTTCCTTATATCACGCGCTCAAGCCACCACGTCTAACGCGCCGGGCAGCACGTCCAGCTGTTCGCAATGCAAAGTGAGCACTTCGCCATCCACCATCACGTCTACCGGAGCATCGAGATCGAACTGAACCCGCTTCACCGCTTTGCGTTCTGCAAGCGGGTGCTCGATGTGCGTGCCGTCATACAGTCGCGGAAGAGTCTTGATGAGCCCCAGGCGGCCGATCGGTCCCCAGCGCACGTATTCGATCATTCCGCTGTTCACTTCCGCTTTGGGAGCGATCATCATGGTGCCGCCGGTGAATTTGCTGTTGCTGAAGGTTAGGAAAAGGCAGCGTCTGCGGTCGAAATCTTTTTCGCCGTTTACCCGCACGGGGAATGCGCGCCTGTGCAAACGCGCCAGGGCGAGAAAAATGGAAATAACGTATCCAAGCTCGCCTCGACTGCTGAACCGCCGGGTGCGCAGGGTGGCTACATCTGCCGCGAAGCCGACACTCAACAAATTGATGTAGTGGATGACGCCTTCGCGATGCCGCAACCGCAGCACGTCGCATGGCTGCCTGCGGCCTGCAATCAGCGATTCGATGGCGTGCTCGACACCGCGCTCGCTGAAATCGCGGAGGAAGGAATTGCCCGTGCCCAGCGGGAGGAAACCTAATGTGGGGCGATCGCCGTCGGCCGCCTTGGAGGCTCCGAGATCTCTTCCTGCTTCCGGAAACAAGCCATTCACCACTTCATACGAAGTCCCATCGCCGCCGACGGCGATGAATTTCCGCCGTCCGCTCGCGTATGCTTCGCGCGCAATGCGTGTCGCATCTTCGGCACGCTGGGTCTCGATCGTATCAATGGCAACGCCGCCTACGCGCAGGCGCTCGAGCACTGCACTCAGCAGTTTGCGGCACTTTCCACCTCCAGCCGCTGGATTCACAATGGCAAGGTACGGCTGCGATGCGCTCACAGACCCACCACCGCGCCCCGCTCCACGGTTTTCCTCATCTCTTCCGCCAGCGCATCCCGTTTGATCTTCATGGAAGCGGTACGCGGAAAATCTCTCTGCCAGATCAGATATCCGCCGACGCGCTTGAAATCAGGAAGCTTCCGGTTGCGGGCGATGATCTCTTCGAGCAATTTGCTGTCGAAGCGCTGATTGTTCTCCAGCCGCAGCGCCATCACCAGCATTTCCCGCCCCAGCACTTTTTGTGGCCACACGAAGTTCGCTGCGAAAACGCAGTATTCTTTCACCGGAAGGCCGTCGAACACGGTCTCGATGTCTTCGGGATAAATATTCTTGCCGCCTTCGGTGACGATCATATTTTTCTTGCGCCCGAAAAGCTGTAAGTGCCCGTGCTTTTCGAAGCGACCGAGATCGCCCGTCAGCAGCCAGCCGTCGAGGATGGTTTGCAGCGTCAGCTCGGGATCATCCAGGTAATGCGACATTACCGTCTTGCTGCGTGCCGCAAGCTCGCCGATTCCTTCCTCGTTCGGATTCAGTATGCGCAATTCGACGCCGGGCAGCGGTTTGCCGACGGTATCTGCGCGAAACGGTTTCAGATCGTTCAATGTGAGCGCGGTTCCCGCTTCCGTCAAGCCGTATCCGTTTACTACAGGAATGCCCAGATCGTAGAAGAACTGCATGGTCGAAGGTTCCAAGAACGCTCCGCCTGTGATCAGCGCAAGCAGCTCGCCGCCAAATGCCCGATGCACTTGAGGAAGCAAGAACCGGCTAAGTTTGACGCGCGGCTTGCTGCGGGTAAACATTCGGTTGATCGCGATCATTCGATTGAGAAATGCGCGCTTCCATCCCGGCAGCTCATCGAATTTTGCGCGCAGACCTCGCTCCAGATTCTTGACGATCATCGGAACCAGCGAAACGTAGGTGATCCGATAGCGAACGAATGCATCGCGGACAAACTCCGGCCGCAGCGTCCGCAAGTGCACCACACACGCCCCGCAGACGAACGGACCGATGAATCCCACCATGAAATCGATCGCGTGATTTGTCGGCAGAATGCTCAAATAACGCACGCCCGGCCAGAATGGATACCAGGCCGTGAGGGCGCGGCATTGCTCGAGATAATTTTCGTGCGTCAGGACGCATCCTTTGGGGCGGCCGCCGGTTCCCGACGAATACACGATGCAAGCAACGTCTTCGCGCTGACGCATGACGAAATCCGGCGCGCCCTTGCGCTTGAAATCCTCCCAGCGAAAAGCGCCGGCGAGATCGGCTCGAACCGGAGCTTCCGTCACCAGCACCAGCTTGGTCTTGATGTTCTGAAATTCCGGCGACTGCATGATGGCCCGCCAGATGTAGTATTCGACTATCAGAACCTTGGCTTTCGAATGCGCCAGTAGCGCGAGTTGTTCTGTCGCAGTCAGCTTGTAATCGAGAGGGACAAGCACGCCACCGCAGTAGAGAACCGCATATGCCGAAATCAGCCACTTCGACTGATTGGTCATGAGGATAGCAGCGCGATCGCCCGGATCGAACTCGGCATCCTCGAGCGCTCGTGCGAGGGGCAGACTGATTTCCTTGAAGTCGGAATATGTGAGCCGGACTTTTTCG
The DNA here is from genome assembly GCA_030041215.1 of Candidatus Sulfotelmatobacter sp. Taxonomy (GTDB): domain Bacteria; phylum Acidobacteriota; class Terriglobia; order Terriglobales; family Acidobacteriaceae; genus Sulfotelmatobacter. Next base: position 16,518 of record JASHOH010000070.1, read on the forward strand.
CGGTCGCGGTCGGCTTCGATCAGGCACGTCTCGCCAGCGTAACGGTCGAGCGCGTCGCGCAAAGCCGCTTGCAGGCAGCTATATTTCTGGAGATCGAGCATTAAAAGGATATTTCACCACAGAGGCACAGAGACACGGAGAAAACCATCGTTAAGCACTTCGTTACCTCTGAAGGCTGATGGAAAACTGAAAGGCCGGAAAGTCCTTGTTCGTCTCTGTGTCTCCATGACTCCGTGGCAGATGTTACAGCCGCGCTTGAATTTTATCTGCCAGCGTGCGGAAATCGGAAACTCCCTGCAATTCGTAATCCGGAAGTTCGACCCGAAAATGGCTCTCGAGTTTCGTAAGCAGATCGAGTGTTTGCAAGCTGTCGATGCCGAGCGTCTTGAAAAAGTCATCGTCCGGATGCAGCTTCTCCCGCTGCACTTTGAAATGCGCGGCGGCAAGGTTCATGATTTCGTCGAGTGTTTGTTCAGTCGTCGGCAATGGTCCTCCAACAAAAGCAGGTTCCTCACCCGCGCTTTGCGCGCGTTCGGAATGATAAAAGTTGGAATCCGCGAAAAGAGCTCAGGCTCATGGCAGATATGGCTGCTTGTCCGTGCTCTCCACAAATTTTCTCAATCCGTGCTGCACCGTCGGCTGCGCGAACAGTTGGCAGAATATGTCGATTTCGTGCCGCAACTCCTCGTGCGGAATGGGCTTGACAAATTTCTTCGCTGACGCCGCTGTGGCGTGATCGAATTTTGCCACCTGCGCCGCAGTGGCCCGGGCCACTTGCAGTGCCTCGCCTTCAGCCACCACCTGGCTTACTAATCCGATCTGTTGCGCCTTGGTGGCATTAAAGCTGCGGCCTGTGAGCAGCAAATCGCGAACCACAGCATTGCCCAGATCACGCCTCAGGCGCGGAATTCCGCCAAAACCGGGAATCAATCCCAAGCGCAGCTCTGGAAAACAGAAGCGCGCCATTTTGTCGGCAATGATCAAATCGCAACAGAGCGCCAGCTCGAAGCCGCCGCCGAAAGTAACACCGTGCACAGCAGCGATTGTGGTTATGGGTGCGGCATCGATCAGATTCAAAACGTGATGAATGCGCTCCAGAAAATCGCGCACGCCTTTGAGAGCTGCTAGTTTCTCCATCGCCTGCGAACGATGATACAGCTCACGCAGATCTGCTCCGGCGCAAAAGCCTGACGGCATTTCACTATAAATAATGAGCGCATGAGCACGGTCCTGCTCACGCTGCAGAAACGTAGCAAACTTTTCCAGCTCCGCGACCGCTTCGGAGCCCAGCTCGTTACAGGGCGCACGATGCAGTGCCAGCTCGATCATGCCATCTTTCACCACCCAAGACAAACCATTAGCGCCCAAGCCTGGAGCAGTGTTCAGTTCTTGAACCTTCATGTCCTTCATGGTTTCCATTGCACTTGAAGCGTCTATACAGCTGCCTTCACCGGGTACATATCTTCAATCTCGTTTTTCATCTGCGCGGCGATCACATCGCGCTTCAGCTTGCCATTTACCGTGAGTGTTCCGCTTTCGATCGAGAACGGCTCAGAGCGGACCACAAACGCGCGCACCTGCTTGTAATGCGGCAGATCGAGATTAACCGCATCGAGCGCAGCCTGCACGGTCTCGGGTAAAACCCCTCCCGTCACGATAGCCGACAGATAGCCGCGCCCATTGCCGACGATCACGATCTGCGCCGTCGCGGGCAGTTTTTTGGCAATCGCATCTTCAATCGGCTCGGGAGAAATCTTGTGTCCCGATCCCAGCACGATCAAGTTTTTGATGCGTCCCGCAATGCGCCAGTTCCCTGCCGCATTCACTTCGCCCTGGTCGCCGGTGTGAAACCAGCCTCCGCGCAAGGCTTCAGCCGTTTGCTCGGGGCGATTCCAGTACCCGGGAAAAATATTTGGGCCACGCACGATGATTTCGTCATTTTCACCGAGCTTCATCTGGATGCCGGCGATCGCCGGCCCTACGCGGCCGACTTCAACGTGATCGGGATCGTCCATCGTGCAGATCGCGGTGGTTTCTGTCAGTCCATAAACTTGGAGGACGCGAATGCCCAGCATCATGAACCAGAGCTGCGTCTCGGGATTCAGCGGCGCCGAGCCGCAGATCAACGCCTTCAGATTCTTGCCGATCATTTTTTTGCGAATCGCAGGGAACACAAGCTTGTTGGCCAGCCACAGCCAGATCGCGTCGCCAAGCTCCGGCTTGCCATCCTGCCTTCGCGCCCAGGCACCTTTCGCGCGCGAATAAATTGTCAGCGGCGCGCCGCCGGTCTGCCACAACTGTTCGTCGACCGCGCGCCGCATGCGCTCGAGCAACTGCGGTACATTCAAGAAATAATCGGGAGCGATAGTGCGCATGTCATTTGCGATCTTGGTCAGGTCCGTGTTGATGGTGACCAGGCTACACCGCTTGAGAAACGTGAGCAGCGCGATCCAGGAGGCAGCGAACGTAAACGGTAGATAGTGAAAGATACGGTCCTGGCTGCTTGAGCCTGCCATCAACTGATCCAGACGCTCGGAGGTGCGCTCCAGCATGAAAGTAACGTTCGCGGCCGTCAGCACTACACCCTTCGCTTCGCCTGATGTTCCTGACGTGTAGATGATTTTGACTGGGCTCTGATTCCCTACTTGCGGCCGCGCCAACTGCACGCCTTCGACGCCGGCGAAGATTTCATCGAATAAGTGTTGTGGCGGAACTTCCGGCCAAGCCTGCGCGATGGCATCGCGCAATGCGGCGTCGCCGCAGCAGATCATCGAGGGCGTGCAGTCTTTCATCATCGCAACCAGCCCAGCCGGCGCCTGACGCGAATAGAGCGGTACCACGATGAGGCCCTCGGCGGTGAGCGCCAGATCCATTGCGATCCAGCGAATGCTATTTGTCGCCAAAAGCCCACAGCGGTCGCCTTGTTTCAATTTTTTCGAGGCGATGAATGTCCGCGCTTTGCGCACCATCACGAGCAATTCGCTGCCAGTAACTCCGGTGATTTGCCGGTCGCGAATTTCGGCGAGGATGCGCACGTCGGCAACCTTTTGCAGTTGCGCGAAAATCTCGCCGATGAATGGAATCAGAGTGGTCTGCACTGATACAACCCAAAATCTTAAACCGCAAAGAGCGCTAAGAAGAACCTAACTGTACGCCGCCGCCAACTCCTTCAGCGCGCAACTCATCGGCGGCAGATAATCTTCCCAACTCCATTCGCCGCGGCGCGTCTCAAATTCCGGATATCTCCGCTGTACTTCTTCTTCGAGGTACACGCCCATGCGCGCCATGACTTTCAGGTTTCTGACGACTGTGCGCGCGATGCCGTCGGCAATCTTTTCGCCTTCGCAACTTAGCTTTTCCAGCGCGGCAAGCAGCTTGCTCTCAAGTTCGGGATCGTCCACCGTCATCAGCAAATCCTGATGGCCTCTTTCGCGCATCAAGTTGCGAATGCGCTCATCCATGGTAATTCCGCAGGAGGGAACAAGTGCCGGCATCGAGGTCACAATGCCGTGATAGCGCGACGAGGCCATCATATGGCAGGCGCGCAGAATGCTGACGAGTTCATACATGTTGTATTCGTCTGAGGTCAGCACCGGCGCGCCGCCCAGCCTCTCCGCGATTTTGCGCGCGGGCCGCGCATCCAGCCGCTCGGTCGCCACCAGAATCACGAACACATTCTTCTTTTGTCGGAAGGCACCGACCGCATTCGCTATCGCGGTCCAATATTTTCGATACGCCGCGTCCGCTGCCGGACCGGAATTGTGAAAATAAACCGTGCGGTAATGGCTGTCTTTGTATGCGCCGGTCAAGCCATGAATTGCATATTTTACGACTGACGCGCGTACCGGCCACTCGAAGGGATTAATCGGGCAGACTACCAGCACGGGAGTCTTGCCGTCCCAACCCAGCTTTCGCAGCACGCTTTGACCATATTCCGGCGGGCATGGCTCGAACGTCCAGGCCGTATCAGTGCCGAGCTCTGTCGGAACGCCCAGCTCGCGCAGAACCGTGCGCGATTCTTCGTTGCGCGTAATGACGAAAGAATTCTTGCAATACCGGCCACACATCTTGGCCACCAGAGGATCCATGCGGCCGGCTTCCGCGCCATATCCTACCGATAATTTGTTCTGCGCCGCCGCGATGCCCAGCGAGCCAATCATCATGGTGGTCAGAGCATTTGCGAATTTGCTTTTGAACATCGAGCCTTCACACGCCACCACGCCGTCGTGTTTGGGAACTTCGTTTGCCAGAAACGGGGGGAAGATATCGGGCAGATGCACTTGCTTTGTGCCTTCGAAATATCCGCGCGAGAAGTCGAAGTTCTGGCTCATGACGCTGAACTCGACGCGGTTCGGACCAAGAATGTGGCGGATTTGTCGCAGCATTTCTTCGACGCGCACGTCAGAACCCATGTTGCGAGTGCCGTTGTAGCCGGCGAACAGCAGCTTTAATTTTTCGCCCGGCTGCCAGCGTTTGCGGGAGCCCAGCATCCATGCGGCTTTGGCGCGCTCAATGGAGCCGCTGACCCAGGCTTCCAGAATAAAATCCATCATGCGGCATGGCCTCCTGCGGCCGCGGCCCAGGGCCTGTAGTTGTACGCAAAATTGTTCTCGCGGCTGAACTTCAACAGCGGATAGCAGTATTGAGAAAACGGCACGGGCTTTTTCCCCAGCTCTTTCACTACGCGGGTGTTGTCGAAGACGGTATTCCACACCAGATACGGCAGGAAAACCTTCAGGAGTGAAGCACCTTTTCCCAGTGCACCTTTACGATTCGCCAGAAAGCTTACTGAGCCCGTGAATGGCCGCTCCGCCATGGGCAGAAATATCGGTGGACGCTTGTTCTGGGCTGCCGCGAGCGCCCGCGTAATTTCGCAAAAGGTCTGCGAGCCAACGCCCGATGAAAGATGGTACGTATCGTGCTCAGGGTTATCTTTCTGATGCAGAGTAGCGATGGCGTCGGCCACGAAGTCGACATTCACGATATCGACCTTGTCGCGAGGACGAAATGGCAAAACAGGGAGACCGGCCAGAAAAACGAATGCCTTCACCATGTCGAACTGAGTCGTTTCCGGATACCGGCTATCACCTAGCACAATACTTGGGCGAAAAATCGTCTTCGGAGTCTCCGGCAGGAGCACGCGCGTCATGTGCTCACAGAATTTTTTGGTGCGCGCGTAGGGATCGTAATCTGAGCGGTCCCAATCAATGGAGCGATCTTCGGTGACCAATTCGTGCTGCCGTTTGCCTGCGACTGCGACTGTGCTGACTTCGCTGAAGCGCCGCAGGCCGTGATAATGCTCGGCATGGCGAGCCAGGGTGAGCACTTCGAGCGTGCCGCGGAGATTTACATTCAAGCAGCTTTTCTCCGATTTGCGATTGAGCGATGCCGCGCAATGAATTACAGAGTCGGTCGTGTGGACGAGGCGATCATATTCGTCCCGCTCAAGGCCAAATGCCGGCGCGGTCAAATCGCCGCGAAATACGCGCACTCGCGTTTGCAGGAATTCGTAAAACTGGGGGAAGTCCACGTGCAATTGCAGTGCCTGCCACAAACGGCCTTGCGCCTCAGCGGCATCACGCGCCCGCACCAGCACATTCAGCGCTACGCCATGATCGCGCAACAGATTCGCCGCCACATGCGCCCCGATGTATCCCGTTGATCCCGTGAGAAAAATTGCCATTCATCATCCGTCATTAAGTTCAATGATTCTGCGTTTAATGCGAAAACTTTTCGGCCTGCGCGCTTCATGAAGCAGGCAGCAGTGTGAGCCTCTTTGCTGCACCGGCGCTGCCAACCGACGTAAGGTCCCTCTCGCGGCTCGCGCGCGTTCGGGATGACAACAGATTTAACAAAGGTCCCTGCCGAGGCTAGCGCCGCGTTCGGGATGACATCAGATCTTACGTTCCCGTCCTCACTGTCTCGCCATTCTGCAAACTGCGCGCCGGACGCGCCTCCAGAGGCCGCCCTTCAATCAGCGGGTAGGTCCAGCGGCGCAGGGCGGGAATATGCACGTTGATCCAGTAGTCCCACCAGTCGAGGCGGTGCGCGTTGTAAGCAAAATCCTCGCGTTCTTCGGGAAGCAGCGCCTGCGACAGCTTTTCTACATTCTCGGCCACAAAATCGTGCTCATTCAGCAGAATGAACGGTTCGAATAACTCGATCAGCTTTTCCACGCGCTCCAGATTTCTCTCGGTTTTCACCAGTGGCGTTTTCTTTAGCGGCAGGGGAGACATGATTCGCTGAATCGATTTCACAATTGCCTTCTGCGCCGGCGCCGACATCCGCTGATATCGTTCTTTGGAGACCGGAATCGCATCGAACCGCAGCCGCAACCATGATTCCAGCCCTTCCTGCGCGCGGTAGTGCTTGCGGTGCGCGAGGGACGTAAGCTCGATCGATCGGCCCATATCGCAGGGATTCGTCACTGAAGTTGCCAATTGATAAAGCGGTTCGTGCAGCCTCTCCATTATCGCCGCTGCGATCAAAGTCATTCCCGCGCAGACTTCATCGACCGGAATAATGTCGAGCCGCTTGCTCTCGTTCGAGGGCAACTGTCGAAAATACGTCCCTAGCAGGTAAGACAGCGAGGCGGAAGTGTTAATGCCCTCATTCCAACCCAAGAAGGGCTTCGCGACTGATGTTTCCACAATCGCCGGACGCACCACAGCAATCGGCAGCCCGGCGCCGTATTTCACGATGAGCGATTCGGCCAGGCTTTTTGTCAACGTGTACGTATTCGGCCAGCCGAGTTCTTTGGCACGCCTCGTTCCAGCTTCGGTTAAGTACGTCTTCAGCCAGCGGATGCGGTTCTTGCGAATTTGATTTTCCAGCGCTGCACCATGCAATCCCTTGGCCGCATGTTCTTTGGCGAGCGACTGTATTTTCAGTCCGGCGGTTACTTCTGAACTTTCGGCCTGCGCCTCTGCTTGGGCGATCAGTTCGTGCAAAGATCGCCATTCTTTTTCGGCATCGAATCCGGGAGTGCGATGCGGCGTGTAATTCGGAATCAGTTTCTCGGCCACGCGACCATCGCGTTCACCTGCCACGTAACAGGTGGAGAGATGCAACAGGCCGGCGTGATCGGTCGAGCGCAGAAATTCGACGACATTCACGGCCGCGTCAGTGTTTGTGCTCAGCGCGTCGCGGAGATCAGGATTAAAGTCGGTCAGACCCGAGCTGTTTACGATCAAATCGAGATTGCGCTGCAAATGGTGCGTCATCTCGGGATCGAGACCTAATCCCGGCGTGGTCACATCGCCTTCGACCACCTCAACTTTTTCCCGCAGAAAGTCGCCCAGCCCCGCGCCGTATTTTTCAAACAGAGCATCAAACACCGGCGATTCCTCGACCGTCTTTTCAAAGCGCCGTTGCGCGGGATTTGATTTCTGCCGCCGGATCAGCAAGTAGATCCGCCCGATCTTCGTCAAATCCATGAGCGTGTTTGCCAGCCAGACTTTGCCGATAAAGCCAGTAACCCCGATCAGCATTACGTGTCTGCCGGCCAACGCACGCTGCACGGAGAATCCATCTTCCTGACGCCGTCCGTCGAAGTGCACGATCGGCCGCTTGCGCGCAATCACCTCGCGAGCGGAGGGAATGACTGCGCCCCGCAGTTCGTCCAGAGTGATGTCCAGCTGCCTCGCCAGCGTCTTCGGGGCGCGCCGACCGTCGGGATGCTGCTCGCGGAAAAGAGCGAAAGCGCCGCGCGGACGAATCACCGGATCGAGCAGCCTTCCCGTTGCCACTCCGTCGCGGAACTCCAGCCGGTTCGCCACCAGACGCCGCACGCCCAGATGCTGGGCCAGCGGCTTCATGATGTGCTCGAGGGCCTGGCTCACGAGCACGACGTCGGCGCCCGAACGCAACAATTCCTGCACGCCTTCCACGCCTCGCGGCTTTAATTGCGGCTTTAGCTTGTACTGGAAGTATTCTTCGCCCAACAGGTCAAGGCGGTCGCGCCTTACACCGCGCAATGCCGTGTGCACCGCCCGCGTGGCAAATTTGCGGTTGGTCGAATACAAAAAGGGACGCAGCACCGCCATCAGAAAAATCAGGCCGCGCCGCCGAAAACGCTCGCTAAACGTCTGCGCGTTCCACGTAAAAAAAGCCACCGGCTTGACCACGGTCAGGTCGAGCAGGCTGCCCTCGACCCGCCAGTAGACAGTGGGGCCGGCCAGAGACACGCTCCCTTGAACGCCGGGGAATGCGCTGGGGTTGTGATTTGAGGGGTCCAAAGTGTTTTTTTTTTGTCCTTGCGCCGAGCCGGGATGCCAGCTCGCCGCACACAGGCTGGACCAATCTTTCATTGTAAACAATCGTCCTTCCGGAGCGAAGGGGTTCGGTGGACGGTGGTGGTGATGCAGTTTGCACATAGGACAATTTCACTACGCGCGAGATCCCCCGCCCGGATGGTGAAAACGCGGGCTTCGGGATGGATGACTCCGGCACTTAATACGCAACCCTGCGCCCCTTGAGTCGTCCGGCTTTAGGTTCCCCACCCGGTTCGGCACCCGTAGTCGTCAACGCGGCGCCGTCGGTAGCGTCTCAGCACCAACGCGCTGAATTTTTCACACTCCGTTAACATGCCTCTCGTATAGTAGCGAGCTTCAACGCAAGCAGCTCGCTCGTTTCAAATCGAGGCAACCATGGCTACCGCATCTCAAACACTTCTCGACCAGAAACTCTCCCGCACTCCCGGCAAGCTTGGCATACTCATTTTTGGCGCCGCCCTGGTGGTCGGAGTGCTTTATGCCGGCTCCAGCCTGTTGCGCGATCTTTCGACGGTTCGCAGCGAATCCATCCTCCCATATCTGCTGCTTGGCATCGCGCTTCTGGTGGCGCTGGGGTTTGAATTCGTTAACGGATTCCACGACACTGCCAACGCCGTTGCCACGGTCATCTATACGCACTCCCTTGAGCCGCATGTGGCGGTGGTCTGGTCCGGATTCTGGAATTTTCTTGGCGTGCTGGTTTCGAGCGGGCTGGTGGCTTTTGCCATCATTTCGCTGCTGCCGGTCGAGTTGATTCTGCAAGTTGGCAGCAAAGCTGGATTCGCCATGGTGTTCGCGCTACTCGTGGCGGCAATTATCTGGAACCTCGGCACCTGGTATTTCGGGCTTCCCGCCTCCAGTTCGCACACGCTTATTGGCTCGGTCATCGGGGTGGGCATTGCGAATGAACTTATGAATGGCAGAGCGGGCACCAGCGGCGTAGATTGGAGCCAGGCCGCAAACATCGGCAAATCGCTCTTCCTTTCGCCCATCGTGGGTTTCGGTTGTGCCTATTTGCTGTTGCTGGTAGCGAAAGCGTTTGTGAAAGATCAAAAACTCTATGAGGCTCCTGAGGGCGCCGAACCGCCACCGTTCTACATTCGTTGCCTTTTGATCCTCACCTGCACCGGAGTCAGCTTTTTTCACGGCTCCAACGACGGGCAAAAAGGTATGGGCCTGATCATGCTGATTCTCATCGGCACAGTCCCGACTGCCTATGCTCTTAACCACGCGGTCACTTTCAAAGAATCGCAGGACTTTATTGCTGTCTCAATGCAGGCGGCCGATGCCCTTACCAAATACGTCAGTCCTAATGCCACCATTGCCGATGCGCGTGATGACGTAACGGATTACATTCGCACGAAGAACTTTACGCCTAATACGATGCTCGCGCTACGCACGCTGGTCAGCGACATGGGCAATGAAATCGCTCTCTACAAAGAGCTGAAGAACCTTCCCAATGATCAAGTGCGCAACTTCCGCAATGATATGTACCTTGTCAGCGAGGCGATTCGCCTCATGCAGAAAAGCGGCACGCCGAAGATTTCTACCGCTGACACGGCGGTGCTCGCGAATTACAAGAAGCACATCGACCACTCTACGCGCTTCATTCCGCTTTGGGTGAAGGTTGCCGTAGCCATCGCGCTGGGCCTCGGTACGATGGTGGGCTGGAAACGCATCGTCGTTACCGTGGGAGAAAAAATCGGCAAGAGCCACCTGACCTACGCGCAGGGCGCGATGGCCGAAATCACGGCGATGGCCACCATCGGTGCCGCTGACGGATTCGGCCTGCCAGTCAGCACAACGCACGTGCTTTCCTCCGGGGTCGCGGGAACAATGGCCGCGAACAACTCCGGCATTCAGTGGTCAACGGTTCGGAATCTGGCGCTTGCCTGGGTGCTGACGCTGCCGGCGGCCATGATGCTCGCGGGATTTTTGTTCTGGACGTTTCGGAGCGTGTTTTGAAGTACGGCAGTAAGATGAGGCCAGGAATCTCACACAAAAATCTTTCTTGCAGGAGATTCCTCGCTCCGCGCGGCTTCGCCGCCCCCCAGCTGAAGGCAGGGGTCTACCTGAAAACGCAGGGCCTCGGAATGACGCAGGGTTCGGTGTTACTGGAACGTCACCCCTTTAATTTGCGGTCACGGGAACGGGCGCGTTCTTAGGGGTACTTAGGTATCCCGTCACTTTCTTTTTATCGACGGTCCAGACGACCAGCTCAAACAGCAGATGGTCGCGCCCCGAGTAAAACTGGATCGGTTCGGCGATATTGCGGTCCTTTTTCTCGATGGTGCGGTCGTCGGAAGTGACGTTCATCGAGAATTTGCCGCGCTTGGGATCAGCACTCTTGAGTTGCAGGCTGACCGTAGCGACGGGCTGAGGCTTCGCCCCTTTGAGCAAGGTGAACTCGTAATAATTGCGGTCGCCCTTGTGCTTAAGGACTTCGAGGTCGCTGCGTGTGGTGGCAATCAAGCCGCTCTGTACTCCCAGATCACCGATCGTGCTCTGCAGCTTCGCTTTGGTGGCTTCGAGATCGGCTCTGGTTGAGGCCACATCGGTCTTCACGCCGCCGACGTCAGTCTTAACGCCAGCCACTTCCCCGCTAACTTGGCCGATCTGTTCCTTCTGCGCTTTCTCTTCCGCTTCCAGCCGCGACTCGGCTGATCTCTGTTGCGCCTGCAATTCGGAGGCTCGCTGGGCGAGTTCTTTCTTGGTCATACCGAGCGCCTTGCCGAGTGTTTCTTCCTGGGCCTCGGCGGATTGCATGCGCTTTTGTAACTCCACGACCTGAGCCTGGCTGTCGCTCAAGTCTTTTGTTAGTTTTGAGACCTTCTGTTGCGTCGTTATGTATCCGTACACAGCGGCCGCTACAAAGATGACGGCCAGAAAGACCAGAATCCACTTCCCTGTGCTTGATTGCTGTTCGTATGACTCTACGTGCGTTTGTTCGCCTTCTTCAGGCATCGTTCCTCCCGGGATCGGTCCCTTTAACTGCTGCACTTCAATTGTTTAGCACATGGCCAAAGGTGTCAATCGTCTCCAGGATGGCGCTGTGCGCGCCAGTCAACGAACAGACTGAACCGATGTGGATGAGGGATCTGTTTGCGCGCTATCGCCGCAGGGCCAAAGCTTGGCGCAGCGCGGGTTCGGGATCACGGCGGATCTCGGCCGCTATTGTGCCCGCACGCTTAGCCGCTTGCCGGCTTAGCCCGCTTAAATACTGTCGCTGTGACTCTTCAGGCAGAGCGTCCTCGAAGCTCGCGGACTTGACAAAACAGGCATACGCCAACCGCATGGGAAATCCTGATTTCTCCAGAAAACGGCCATAGGCGAGCCAATCTTCGGCGCTGGCCGATCTGTCGCCGATTGAGTCATCCAACTGCAGAGCGTGCTGGTAGAGCGGAAGCGCTTCATCTGACTTTCCAGCTTCTGCTTGTAGTGCCGCTTCATTCGTGTCAGCGACGCTCTCCAGCTTGGTTTGTTTTGTCTCAGCCGCAATTTTGGCCGCCAATTGATATGACTGGATCGCTTGTGATTTTTGCGACGCACGAGCCTGGCAATCGGCCATGCGAATTAGAACGGCAATCACCTGCTCTGGCGCGGCCCGCTTTGCCGCACCTTGGCGCGCGATTGCGCTCAGAAACAACCTGTAATGGCCCGCCGCAGCCTCAGGTCTGCCGGAATGGTCAAATTCGTTTGCCAGATACAAATGCGCTAGTATCTGGCCGGGATCGAGGGCAATTGCCCGGTTCCAACTCTCCTCCGCCTGATCGGTGTTACCCCGCTCCAGCGCCAGCAGCCCGCGATTCAGCCACAAATTTGCGTCGCGCGGCGCGTAAATCAAAGATGATTGCGTTAAATCGTAAGCCTCATCAAAGCGCTTTTGCTCAACGAGCAACTTCAGAAGCGCCTGCCGCGGAGCCATGTCCGCAGGGTTCGATTGGATTGCTTTCTTCCATGCCGCCTCGGCTTGATGAGGGTGGCCGTCTTCCATTTCTCGAAGCGCCAAGCGAGTCTGCGTGGGGCTGTCAAATGAATCGAGCATGGCTGCCCGTTGCAGAGCGGTCAGATTTTCAGCCTGAAGTGCGAGATAGTAGCGTGTTTGATCGACAATGCCCCAGGCAAGAAGCAGAAGAGCTGCGCTTATCCGCAAAGCGCGCGCACGCTCGGTACTTCCCAAAATCCCCGCCCACGCGGCTGCCAGCCGGCCTCCCGCTTGTGACGTGGCGTTCGCCAGGCGATCTCTCGAATTGAGCAGCAGCGACGCTACCCAACCATCCCGAAGCTTCCAGATGGCGCCATCAAGAATGAAATGGTGGAGGTTCACGAGCGCAGTAAAAATAAGAAAACTGGCTGTAAAGTCATGGTGAAAAACTTTGCTGGCCAGCCAAGGGCCGGGGACGAACAGTGCAATTCCTCCCGCTACCAACACAGCAAAATAGGCGAATGGACGCCAACTGCCGCGCTGGGCTGCCTGTGCTTCACGCCGGGCATAGTAGCTGGTAATCCAGAGATACTGTGCCGAGTGCATGACGGCAAGAACGCCGGTACTGTACCGGCTTTGCGCGATCCCGGCCCCATGGAACAGCGCAATTGCTGCGGGAATTAGAAACCAGAGAACCTGCGACGAAAACAACGTCAGGCAAGGCAGAAGTTTTCTCCATCCCATCTCGCGCAAGAGGGCCGACCCGCCGTAAGCGGAGAGCGCGACAAAAATCGCGCTTAGCACCATCTGTCCGCATCGTCCCCAGAATGAAGGAACTCCCAGCGAAATGAACAAAGGATCCGACGAAGCTCCTGTATGGAAGCTCAGAAAGAGAACCAAATAAGAGGTTATGAATGCGCCGTAAAGCGCGTGACGTTCTGCCTTGCTCAGCCCGGCGCCAGCCCGGCGGGCGAACATCATGAATAGTCCATAGTTTTGGCCACTGTAATGCCACGGACTCCAAGTCATATACAGCGTCATGAGCCATGGAAGCATTCCCAGCCAGAAGTGTGAAACCAGCGCGGTCAACAGAATCACCGCTGTTGTATAGACGGTGAAGAAGCGATACTTCTGGAAATCTTCCGCGCGATGGTAAGCCCGGTAAATCGTAGCCATGTAGTGGGGATAGTTGAACACCAGGGCGAGAGCGTAGAAGGCCAACGACCACCCGCGCCTGCTCGACGCCGCCGCGGAATACGACAGCAGCAACAGCGGGATCGACCATGCGCCGCATCCCACAACCAGATCAAGCCAAGGGTTGTAGAGCCAGGGCACGGCGCCCGGTGAATGTTGGCTCGGTTTTTGGTTTAACTCGTACATACTCGGCCGCAGAAATTCCCCTCGGCATTTATCCCCGATGTTTTCTGTGAGTTTGACCGGATTATAGGCGGTGAGGGCCGTAGAACATATGACTTCTAATAGGCCCGCGGCATTACGAAAGTCACACGATCGCTTTGTTCGATGGTCGTTAGTTTTCGTAATAAGCTAAGACCTCAAATTGCTAGCCGCCCAGACTGTGACCCGCATTGGTTCTCGAGACCACTCGCAGCGTCAGATGCTTCGGGGCCGATGAAGTCTTTTACAATGCAAAGGTGAAAAGTTGGGATGTAATCATCATCGGCGGGGGCATCATCGGACTGTCGCTCGCGATTGAGCTGCGGAAGAAAGGCGCTGCCGTTTTTGTCGTTGAGCGTGGCGAGCCGGGGCGGGAAGCCTCGTATGCGGCGGGCGGGATGCTGGTGGATTATTCGGCCGAAACGCCTGAGCTGCTTCAGCCTTTGGCCATCGCCAGCGCCCGGATGTATCCAGAGTTCGTGCACGAAGTGCAGGTCGAGTCGGGGATGTTCGTTGACCTGCGCGATCAAGGCGCGATCGTATTTCCTCCGCCGGAACACCTGCATGAACGGCCGGGATTCTCGTTGAAGAGTCTATTGCCGGCGCCACTGGCCGAACTTGAACCCGCACTTGCTGATCAGAATCGTGCGGCTTTTTATTTGAAGGAACGATGCGTCGAGCCCCGCGCCCTAACCAGCGCCGCGCTGCATGCAGCCAAACGGCGGGGAGTGGACATTTCCTCCGGCGACGCGGTTACGAGCGTGAGTCTTGCGAATGGACGCGTCACCGGAGTCGTTACGAAGAAGACATCTTTCCCTGCATCTAAGGTCGTTAACTGCGCAGGGGCATGGTCGGGGCAAATCGCGCCGCATCCTTTTCCGACACGGCCAGTGAAAGGGCAGATGTTGTACCTGGTTCCGCATTCGCGCGATTTGATCAAGCATGTGATCCGTTCGCCCGAGGTTTATGTAATCCCGCGTAGTGATGGGCGAATACTGGTCGGTACAACGATGGAAGAGGCTGGGTTTGATAAGCGCACTGATCCTGAGACGATTCAGCGGCTGCGGCGGGCCGCGGTAGCGCTCATTCCGGAGTTGAAGAATGCGCGGATACTGGAAGATTGGGCCGGGCTGCGGCCGGGAACTCCGGATGGGTTGCCGATTCTTGGAGAAACGGCGACGCCGGGATATTACGTTGCGACTGGGCATTTTCGCGATGGGATCTTGCTGGCGCCTGTGACCGCGAAGATTATGGCGTGCGTGCTGGCCGGAGAGAATCCGGGACTTGGGATAGACGCATTCTCCCCCGCGAGATTTTAGGTGGTGCAGTTGAGTGCCGAGATCGGCGACATCCGAGGACAGATTTCCCTTCCGGATGTCACCGCCGAGCCAAAGGCTTAAGGAGTGATGTGGAACACAGTTCCGAGGCCGTAGGAGCCGCCAAGCATCATGCTGCCGTAGAAATCGCCCGCCGAGCCTAAAACTATGCCCTCCGGCCAGAATCCGTCTTGGTTCACGCCGGCAATACGGCAAATGCCAGCAGTACAAATACGAAGACAGTAATATTAAGCCCCCGGAAGGTCGTGGCTGCCGGGAGCATGGTTTAAGGGTTCCGCGCTAGACCTGGCAAGTAGAAACGGTCTACTTCACAGTGAAGATTTTGCTGTTGCTCTTTTGGAAGAACGCGGTTACTACGACACCACCGGTGGTTGCGCCGGCCGGAACCGACGCCTGGATCTCGGTGTCAGTCCATTTGGTCCAGGTCGCCCTGACGCCATTGAAGGCGACTGTGCAGGCGACCGGTTTTTTGCTGAAGTTTTTGCCTTTAATCGTAACCACGGTTCCCTTCGCGCCCGACCGGGGCGAAACCGCGGAAATCTCCGGCGCGACGGGAGTCAGCAGAACGCCGTGGTTCAAGGCATAGATGGGATCCAGGGCAGTACCGACAATTTGTCCTGCGTCATTGATGCCGTTGGCTTGCTCAAGAATTAAACCGGAGCCGGCGGGAATTAAAGTGTTGAGGTCCATCATCTCGCCGCCCATGTAGACGAAGGCGTCATAACCCAAGTCCGAGAGCCCGTCGGCAACCATGCCGACCACGACGCCATTATTATTGATGCCCCACGCCCAACTGGCTGAGCTGTTGAAGGTGTCGATGTCCGTCATCGTTCCGTTGCTGAACAGGAAGGCGTGCAGATGAGTATTGTCTGGGTCGGTGTAGGAGTTCCCGGCGGCTTGGCCGGCGTCGTTGATAGCGTAAGCCCTGCTCTGAATTCCCGTTCCCAGGAATCCGAGGAGCGCAGGCGTGAGGTCGGATTGCCAGAGCGTGGCTTCCGGCAGACTGGTGCTGGGAATCACCGTGGCACCGGCAATTTGGCCGGACGTGTTAATGCCCTGCGCCCAGCCTGCCCCGAGATCTGTCAGCGCTCCGTTCTGAATGACGAAGCCATCCGAATCCGCAATCCCTCCGCCGCTACCCGGGAAAGAGTAAAAGCCGACAATACTCCCCGCCGTATTGATACCGAGGGGAGCCACACTGGTGGGCGAGAGTTCGCTGAGCGTTCCGTTGCTAAAAAGAAAAGGGCCGCCGCCCGTGAGGCCCACGACTTGACCCAAAGAATTGATGGCATAGCCTTGGCCACTGCCGCTTGCGACTCCGAAGTTGCCCAAATCAGTGATTGTACCGTTGCTGTAGAGATAAGGGTCGCTGAGATCAGAGTTGGGGGCAGCTCCGCTCGGCAAAGCAGCCCCAGCGATTTGGCCGCTGTTGTTGATCGCATTAGCGGTATAGGCTCCGATGGATGCTCCAAGGTCGGTGAGTGTGTAGCTCTGGGCTGCGGCAGGGTTCGCGGTCATGAGAACTGCTGTGCACAGGAGTGAGAAAACTGCCGAGATTACGCTGCGCGTCATGGGTTATCCCTCCAAAATTAATATTTGTTTTTCACAATCTTCCTCCAGCCCCTTCTGCGGCCACATTCAACACCCTCTGCGCCAGTGCGAAATCGAGAGCTTGCAAAATCGTGAGGTCTAAGGATGTTGTCTATATGCTCCTTGCGCACGTTCGCGTGCAAGGACCTGCATCACAAACCACAACTAAAATGGTGGCCAAATGTGCTATTTTGAAGCGCCAAGCGCCCGACGCGAGATCTAAGGTTTGTTCAGACGCTTCCTGAATGCTGTCGGACTCACCCCAGAGAATTTCTCAAATTCACGGCTGAAGTGACTGCGATCGAGATTGCCCAGCTTGGCGCTGATCTCTTTGACGCTCAAGAAGGTTTCCGACAACAGTCTTTGTGCCTCTCTCATTCTCAATGTCCTCACGTACTGCGATGGCGACTGAGACATTTCAATCTTGAAAAGGTGAGAGAAGCGCGAACGAGACATATTCACCGAGCGCGCTAAGTCGGCGACCGATATACGCGAGCCCAGATTGGCATGTAAGCGTTCCACAGCGACCCGGATTCGGCGGTCCATTTGCGAGATCGATGCCAAAGTTGCGATATTGAATCGGCGCACACCTCCGAATCTCCTGATGCCGGTTTCTGGCTCTTGTCAGCATTCACGGAGTCGTTGAGCCGCTCAGGAAAACTTTTACGCGATTGCGGAAGGGAGTATGTCGGCAGGTTGTAAATTCCTTGTCAAATATTGACTCCGCCGGTCGTCTGCCGCGCCTGGGCGATTGGGGGGAGCGGGCAACCCAGTTTCATCTTGCGGTCGGGAGGCGGTGCAACTTTGAATTGCTCTACCTCCCAAGACAGCCCACTACCCTCTCTTTCAATGGCGGCAGCAGCGCCGCAATTCGGCGTATACTGGTGCGTTTTAGCAATCATTAACTAATATCCTCCGCGCGTTCAGCGCATGAAAAGAAAGGATTCTCTATGGCCTCCCCGGCAGTGGATTTTGCACGCGATAATCAGCAACGTTTCCTAGGTGAACTGAAAGATCTGCTTCGCATTCCCAGCGTAAGCACGCTGGAAGAACACAAATCTGACGTCGAGAGAGCGGCCAACTTTGTCGCGGACGAGTTGCGGCGCATCGGCATGGAAAATGTCGAGGTCATCCCAACCAAAGGGCACCCGCTGCTTTATGCCGATTGGCTGCACGCCCCCGGCAAGCCCACGGTTTTGTGCTATGCGCACTACGACGTCCAACCGCCTGATCCGCTCGATGAATGGACGACGCCTCCGTTCGAGCCTACCGAGCGTAACAACAACATTTATGCACGCGGCGCTGTCGACGACAAAGGCCAGCTCTGGATGGAAGTGAAAGCGCTTGAGTCGCTGATGAAGACGGGCAACGGCAAGCTGCCGATCAATGTCAAAGTGCTGTTCGAGGGCGAGGAGGAAGTTGGCGGCGAGTCGATCGCCGAATACGTGCGCAAACAGAAAGCCAAGCTGAAAGCTGATTTCGCTTTGGTGTGCGACACGGAACTGTTTGCTCCGAATCTGCCAACCCTGTGCGTCGGATTGCGCGGATTGGTTTATACCGAGATTGAGGCCACGGGGCCTAAGGTCGATCTTCACTCTGGCGTGTACGGCGGCGCAGCACCGAATCCGTTTTTCGGATTGATCGAGATCATCAGCAAGCTGAAGGATTCGAAAGGCCACATTCTCATCCCCGGCTTTTACAAGGATGTGAAGCCGCCCAGCAAGGACGAACTGAAGGCGTGGAAGCGGCTTCCGTTCAACGAAGAGCATTATCGAAAGACGGAAGTGGGATCGAAAGTGCTCACCGGTGAGCCGGGCTATTCTGTCCTATATCGCACCTGGGCGCGACCGACGCTGGAAGTTCATGGCATGCCGGGAGGGTTTATCGGCGCTGGTGCGAAAACCGTTATTCCTGCCAAGGCTAAGGCGAAGGTTTCGATGCGGCTGGTTCCGAACCAGGACCCGGATGACATTTTGAAAAAATATACGGCATCCGTGAAAAAGCTGACGCCTAAGGGCATTGAGACGAAAATTACGGTTCTCAGTAAAGGCCCGGCTAGCGTTGTGGATACAGACAATCCCTACATCAAGGCCGCGACTGAGGCGCTGCATGAAACCTTCAAGAAAGATACGGTGTTCATTCGCAGCGGCGGATCGATTCCCATCGTCAACGATTTTTATCAGGCGTTGAATATTCCCAGCGTGATGATGGGATTCGGGCTGCCCGATGACAATCTGCACGCTCCGAACGAGAAATTCCACATTCCCAACTTCTATCACGGGATTGAGACGATCTGTTTGTTCTTTGAGAAGCTGGGCGCGAAGTAAGAGGCAGCCAAAAGCGGGGACAGCCGAGGCGGTTGTCCCTACATGTTCTGTGCGAGTTCTCTACTGTGGACTCCATCGGCGAATCAGAGTAGCTTGGTTTCTGAGATCGTAGTCTCGAATGGGCTCAGTGGATTTCTACAGCGCTGCTCAATATCTCTTGTTTCTTGTCATTGTGACCGCCCTGGTGAGGCCCTTGGGCGAATACATGGAGCGCGTTTTCGCCAGAGAGCCGACGATCCTCGATCGCGTATGCCTTCCTGTTGAGCGGTTTATCTACCGCATTACCGCGGTTGATCCCAACGCCGAGATGACGGGTAAGGAATATGCGATTTGCTTTCTACTCTTTGGCCTTATCGGTACGTTTCTGCTGTATGTCATTCTGAGAATCCAACAATTTCTTCCCTGGTTTTTTCCGCGGTACCAAACGACGCCCTTATCGCGAAATCTCGCTTTGAACACGGCGATCAGCTTCTCTACTACAACCACCTGGCAGGCATATGCCGGTGAGAACACCATGACTTACTTCAGCCAGATGATGGGACTCTGCGCACAGAACTTCCTGGCAGGGGCGGCAGGACTGGCTGTTGGTGTTGCTTTTATCCGGGGTTTGGCCCGGCAATTGTCGAACACTCTGGGGAACTTCTGGGTTGATCTGACCCGATCCTTGCTCTGGATTCTTATGCCGGGAGCGTTGATTGGGGCCTTGCTGCTCGTGGCGCAAGGCGTTCCCATGAACTTCAGTCACTATACGATCGCAACCACCGTCGAAGGTCAAAGGCAGATCATACCGCAAGGCCCCGTCGCCGCGCTGGAAATCATCAAGAACCTCGGCACAAATGGCGGCGGCTTTTTCAATGCCAATGGAGCGCATCCCTACGAGAATCCCACGCCTTTCACGAACTTTCTCGAAATGTTGGCGATTGTCCTGTTGCCCGCGGCATTGACGAACACGTTCGGCCGCATGGTTCGCCAGCCTCGGCAAGGATGGCTTTTTTACTGGGTGATGGTTCTGTTCTTCTGTCTGGGTCTTCTGTACGTTCATCACTTTGAGCAACGAGGAACCCCTGCCTTCAGCAAGGTCGATCTCCGGCACAGCCAAAAACAATCAGGCGGCAACATGGAAGGCAAGGAGGTGCGGTTCGGCATTGGGGGTTCCACGATGACGGCGGTTGTAACATCGAACACGGCCACGGGATCCTACAACTCCCAGGACGACAGCTACACGTCGCTCGGCGGCATGGTACTCCTCGTGAACATGCTTTTAGGCGAGGTGATTTTTGGAGGGCTCGGCAGCGGTCTCTACAGCATGGTCATGGCGGCCGCGATCGCGGTGTTTTTGGCGGGGCTCATGGTTGGGCGAACGCCGGAATATCTTGGCAAAAAAATCGGGCCTGCTGAAAACAAAATGATCGTGCTGTACGCATTGACCTCGTCTGTATTTATTCTGCCGCTCACGGCGATAGCTGTGAGTACTAAGGCAGGGCTGTCCGGCCTAACCACCAACAGCGGCCCTCACGGCTTCACCGGGATTCTGTTTGCTTACACTTCCTGCTTCGCAAATAACGGTCAAAGCTTTGGCGGCCTGAACGCAAACACTCCGTTTTACAACCTCACCACGGCCGTTGCGATGCTAGCCGGGCGCTTTGGCCTGGGTGTTCTGGCATTGGCTTTGGCGGCTCTTTTTGGCCGTCAGAGAAGTACTCCCAGCACAGTAGGAACTCTGCCAACCCATTCTTTTACGTTCGGGCTCCTTCTTTCCGCTTGTCTGGTTATCATCGTGGCGTTAAGCCATCTCCCGGCATTGGTTCTTGGCCCGGTGCTGGAACGACTCCTCTTAGGAGGATAAGAGTCAAACCGATCCTACACGGTTTAATATAATTCGGTCCCTGAGGGTCGAATGCTGAACCTGCTCGCAACTGCCAGGGAGTTGATGGGTTGACTCCAAAATTCCAACAAGAACCAAGCTCACAGCGGATGGTTGCCCCGCGTCCTACCAAGCTCCGTTCGCAGCGCGACATTAATCTTTGGCGGATCCCGCTGAAACTGTCTCTTGCGGCAGTTGGGCTATTCGCGGTCACGCTAATCCCGGACATCCTTGATAAATACGGAATCATTCACATTCCGTCGTGGTTCACGATGGGCGGCATCGACGATGCACGCGCAATCCTGGGAGCGATGATGGGTGCAGTGGCGACCGTGCTGGCATTGATCTTCTCGGTTGCCCTGCTCGTACTCTCAATGGTTTCAACGCTGTTTGGCCCGCGCCTGCTCTATCGCTTCCTGCAGGATTGGGTTACTCAGGTCACGATCGGCCTATTCATGGGCACGTTCGTGTACATCTGCCTCGTTTTCCTGGTTACGCATCAGGATCCACAATCGACGTTCATCCCTCAAGTCTCACTGATCACGAGTTGGGCGCTGGTCGTGCTTAGCTTTGGGTTCCTGGTGTACTACAGCCACCGGGTAGCGAAGTCAATCCAGAACCCGGACATGATCGGCGCGATTGTCGACGATCTATACGTCGCGGCAGGAAGCGCGCACTTGCCTGGACCTGACGAGGGTACCGGCCCTTTGCCAGACGATGATGCGGTTTTGCGCCAAGCCGAAAATGGGGCGACAGTGTCGTGCACGAAAAGCGGATATTTGCAGCACATCGATCATGGCGCGCTGGTGGCAGCAGCGCGCGCGGCGGACGCGCTCATCGTGCTCAAGTTTCGTCCGGGCCAGTTCGTCCTTCGCGGCGAGGCGCTCGGAGCGGTAGTCCCGGCAGACAAGATCGGCGTGATCGCGATGGCAATTGATCGGGAGGTTCACATCGGCCGTCACCGCACCCTTACACAAGATAGCGAGTTCGGCATTGCACAAGTGGTTGAGATTGCGATCCGGGCGCTGTCTCCCGCCATCAACGATACGTACACCGGCGTTGCATGCGTTGACTGGCTTGCCGACGCCCTCCTTACTCTGGCTGAGCGCCCACCGCTTGAAGGGAATTGGTACGATACCACCGGTCGGCTCCGGGTATGGATGCCGGCGGTGCGGCTGGAACGCCTTGCCAAACTCGCGTTTGATCAAATCCGCCAAGCGTCCGCAGCAACGCCGGCTGTGTTGATCCGCCAGCTCGAGGCAGTCCGTCGGCTGGCGCCGCGACTGCCGAATGCTTGCCGTCAAACGCTGTCAGAAGAAGCAGAAGCGATTCTCGAAACAGGCAGCGCGTTAGTAGGCGTCGATCGCCGAGACCTCGAAGCGGCTCACCGCCGGGCGCGGGCCACACTCGATGAGCTGCCTCGGGAGCGGGAGGAGAGCGTCAAGGCACCCGTGTAGGACCGCGTCAGCGAATCACAGTCGTCACTCTTCCTTATCATCTGCGCGCCTAAGGGTCTGTCGTCGAGGGAGCTATTGCGCAATCAACTGGTCATCGCGGGCCTATGGCTGTCTTGGATTCCTTTTGGGGCCATTTCGCTGTACGGCCAGGATCAAACAGGCGCCCACAGCACGCAGCCCGTGATTAACACAGATCGCCCGGCCATCACCGATTCGAGCGTGGTGGTCCCGAGAAGCGATCTGCTATTCGAGAATGGATTCACAGAAACCGGCAACCAGGGACAGCGCAGCTTCGACTTTCCAGAAACTCTTATCCGCTTTGGGCTCACCTCGAAGACCGAATTGCGTTTCACCGTTCCAGATTATTTTCAGAACTTCAACGCGGGACGCAGCTTTGCTTCTGGATGGGGCGATGTCAGCCTGGGTATGAAGCAGCAGCTCGTAGCAACGTCGGCAGGCTTTGATGCTTCACTAATTGTCATGCTGAGTCTGCCGACCGAAGCGGACGGCATATCGAGTCATGGCTATGACCCACAGTTCCTGTTGCCCTGGTCGCACCCGATCTCCAAAAATTGGACCTCCGCAGGCATGTTTTCGCTGTTCTGGCCCACCCAAAGCGCTGGTCGCAATCTGACGGGCCAACCCAGCTTTCTGCTGGACCGGCAGATTACGCATCGATGGGACAGCTTTATCGAGTACGCAGGTGATTTTCCGCAGCGTGGCACTCCTCAGCATCTCCTGCATCTAGGTACGTCTCTTAAGATCACATCCAACCAGCAGTTGGACTTTCATATCGGCTTTGGCCTTTCCTCGGCAGCCGTGGATCACTTCATCGGATTTGGCTATTCCTTCCAAGTTCCCGGCATTCAGCTCCGGTGATCGGCGCCGAGCGATCAATAGAGCGATCAAGAAACAAATACTGCAAAGGGTTCTGTCCGGCCAAATCTCGATTGCTTCTGCTGAATCGCTGCTGTAAGCTAGTTGCGCTCTAGCGATTCTCCCGTCTCTTTTTTCCCTTGTCCGTAATCTGCTGATGTGCTGCAATGCATGTGCTACCGAAAGCGCTCGGGTACAGAGCCATACAACATATAGTGTTATATTGCTTGACCCCGGCCCCATTTCGCCATTACAGTTGCTTAAATTTGTGCCCGCCGCAGCCAGCCTCTGGCGGAGCGAATCTGAATACGCATACTTCCGGCGAAAGAGGAATCAGCCTGATTAACAGGCAGAAGAGTGCAGCAACCAAGAAAACCGGCCACGGAAACACCGGCCACTGCCTTCAAGGAGTTCACGTTGCTTAAACTGAAGCGGCTTCAGATTCTCGGGTTCAAATCGTTTTGCGACCGCACCGATCTCAAGTTTCACGGCGATGGCATTGCTGCCATCATCGGACCGAACGGCTGCGGCAAATCAAATATCGCCGACGCCATCTCGTGGGTACTGGGCGAGCAGTCGGCCAAAACCCTGCGCGGCTCGCGCATGGAAGATGTGATCTTCGCCGGCACGCGCGACCGCAAACCCACCGGCATGGCGGAAGTGTCACTGACGCTGATTAATCCGGAAGAATATTCGGGCGATGCGAACGCTCCAACGGAAATCGATATTCAAGATGAACTGCCCAGCAGTGCGTCCCCTCTGAGCGCCAATGCTCCCGATCACGATTGGGATGAAGCCGCGATTCGCGCGCAGGCTGCCGAAGAAACCGAGCGCGCCGTCGAAGATGCGCAGCCCGGCAGGACCGAAGAGGTCGAGGTACCGCGCTCGAAAGTCACGATGATTTCTGCCGCCTTCCCCGATGACGAGCCGGTGTTTTCTTTGCCAAACGGAATGCTCGCGACGGTCACGCCGATTTCGTCGGCCAGTGTTTCGACGCCGCAGGTCGTTCTAAAAATTCGCCGGCGCAAGTTTAATCAGCAGCAATTTCACGCTGGAGAAATCATCGTCACGCGGCGGCTGTTCCGCTC
>JASHOH010000071.1 GCA_030041215.1 Candidatus Sulfotelmatobacter sp.
AACCGCCACCGATGCCTGTTGACTCGCTTCCACACGGGCCCAACGCTGCCGCGGCGAGTGTAGGTGCCAGCACGGTATCTTCGAATTCACCTATAACCCCCTCGAATGGAGACGCACCAGGTTCCTCGCTGAAAAAGCCCTCGTAAGTTCTCGTTCTAGGCCCTCGATACCAGCTCATCTTTGCACTCTGTGTTGCATGTCAGCATTGTCATAACAAACACGAAGACAACACAGATTGGTAAGTGCCATTTGCGCCGATTCGATGCCGACCATAAAATGAATGCAAGCTGCTTTTGGTGCAATTGCACTGACTCGGCATGACCGATAGCAGGACGGAGCGTCGCTGTGCCCCAATGTTCGCCGGAGAGATGGCCGAGTGGCTGAAGGCGCACGCTTGGAAAGCGTGTTTACTCGAAAGGGTAACGTGGGTTCGAATCCCACTCTCTCCGCCATTACCTTTGTTATCTATGACTTGCAGCGTGGTGATACGAAACTGATACGAAAAAGCATCAGGGAGGATCACCATGAACCGGGTCTGAATGTTGTCATTGATGAAGGAAAATGGAGCATCGAATGCATGATAGCCAATGTAGGCAGGGGGCGAGCTAGGATCGTAGAAAGCAATCTTACGTTTGCGCCCAAGCTAGGAATCGGCGATTCTCCTAAAGGGATTATTAGCTGTGTTTCCTCGATATAACGAGAAGCGGGACTCATTTGGCACTGTTACGGTAACGCCCGGGGAACGCCACACCGCGAAGGTTCCCTTGGGTGTCAGCGATGTATCTGCCCTAAAATACTACCAACATGCTGAGCATGGTGGGACAAATATGTCCACGACTCAGGTCGCATGTTTTGGCTTCATCCGCTACCTTGACGACCTCGATATATCTAGAAGGATGGGATTCTGCTTCCGCTATGACATTAGAAATATGACTTTCAGCCGCTACAGGCATCCCGTTTACGATTATTCCGATTGAAATCAGCAAAAGGCTGTAGTATCATGTGTCGCATGCAAGCAGTAAGGCTCTGCTTGTTGAGAGTGAGCTGCCCAACAGTTCTGATTGCTCTCTGATACGCGCTCAGGACGCATTGACAATATCCGGGCTGTACTCAATCAGCCAGCTGAAGAGCTAGAACCTAGCCAATCCAAATCAGGATTTCTCACCATGGCTAGGGTTGTTGTGTCTAAATCATCTTCAATCTCCGATCGCATCGAAGCATTCGAGCATGCCCTAACTGCTGATGAGCTTGCCGCTCTTCTCAACGTTTCCCGCATTACAGTTTTTCGTGCTGCGTGGAAGGGGATCATCCCATCTTTTCGAATCGGCACTTGTCTGCGATTCGACCCTTTCGTTGTATCTGTGTGGCTCAGAACAAGGCCATCGGGTGCAGTGGGGCAATCATTGCGATGAGTGGAGGGACACGCTCGTAATCTTTCCCTGCCCCATGGCAAGCCGCAAAATGAATACTGGAGTGCTAGGCAGATGACAAAGAAGGCCCTGCTGAAGAAGTTAGAGGCTGCAATCGACGACGCGATACGCCAGCGGTTGTACGGAAACATCGACATCGAGTTCCGTGCTGGCGTGCCGGTGATCTTGCGATCAGCAAAAACCGAAAAGCTGGATGAAGAGAATAACAGCTATGCCGCAAAAACCTACCGCTGAGCGCGATCTTGGCTTTAAGAGCCATGTGTCGCTAGGGAAAAGCAAACATTCTTGGGAGAGTCACGCGGACCGTGGCACTCTCATGAAAGATGTGCTCCATGTTCTCGACTTGTTAGCCGCCAACGACGAGAAGAGCCGTTTCATTTTTGCTGAGCTTTCCGCGATCTTGAGGTTGTGCAACAAACGTCGCATCAAGAATAAGTTGAAACCGTGTTCCATGAGTCATCTGAAACACGTGTTCGCCTTCTTGCATTCCTTCCACATCATCTCACCGTACTTCACAACGTGGGACGGACGCTATGGATTTATTTTCGAGCCCCACGATGCCCGGCGCACAGTCGAGCATGGGGTCTGCATCAAGCATCTCGACCACAACAACCGAACCAGTGCTTCGGTTCTTAAGAGGGCCTAACAAAACTCACTCCTGACCTATCGCAAGGCGCGGAATAACTTCTCGCCAGTGCTAGGATGCTCAATCCATGAGCACTCATTTGCTTCCCGATGCCTTGTGGAATCTGATCCAACCGATGCTACCGTCTCCACCACACAGACCCAAGGGCGGCAGACCCCGGTTGCCGGATCGTGTATGTCTCACCGGTATTCTTTTCGTCCTGCGAAGCGGGATTCCCTGGGAAATGCTGCCGCAAGAGTTGGGCTGCGGTTCGGGCATGACCTGTTGGCGACGACTGCGCGACTGGCAGGAAGCTGGAATTTGGCAACTCATGCATTTCGTGTTGCTGGACTGGCTGGCACGCTACGGACGGATTGATTGGTCGCGGGCAGTAGTAGACGGCAGCTCGGTGCGAGCAGTTTTTGGGGGCGCCAGACGGGACCGAATCCAACCGACCGGGCCAAGCTGGGCAGCAAGCGCCATCTAATCTGCGACGGTCGTGGGGTTCCTCTCGCTATTCAACTGACCGGAGCCAATCGTAACGACTCACAGCAAGCCCTCGCACTGGTTGATGCCATCCCAAGCTTGCAGAGAGAGCGAGGACGACCGCGCCATCGTCCTGATTGCGTATTAGGCGACCGTGGTTATGACGCCGAGGCAATCCGGCGAGGTCTGCGGGCCCGCCACATCATCCCCTTTCTTGCGAAGCGCAACACCAAACATGGCAGCGGATTGGGGCGCTGGCGCTGGGTAGTCGAACGGACCTTCGCTTGGCTGAATCAGTTCAGGCGGCTGCGGGTTCGATACGAAAAGCGGGCGGACATTCACGAGGCGTTCTTGTCGTTGGGGTGTGCTCTGATCTGCTGGCGCTTCCTGCGAGCCGATTGGGTGGCGGGTTGAAAGTTAGCTTTGCGCGCAACGCGTTGACTCGCCGCAGCCCCTAGTATGGTCGCCTCAACGAACAGACACCTTCCCATACCACATTGTCGAAAAGCTCGGACGTTTTGCTACCGCGTTGAAAAGGTGTCTTCGTTGTGACCTACCGATTTCTTGTCGATTCCTTTGTACCAACGGCCTAGAATGGTTCGTTGAGATGAGGAGCAGAGAGCTTATTCCGTATGGCCAGCCGAGCGTTAGGCCAAGATTTGCGTGTTGGCCTTGAACTGGGCCACTACCGCATCGTTGAGAAGATCGGCGCTGGCGGCATGGGAGAAGTCTATCGCGCCCGAGACGAGCACCTCTCCCGCGACGTTGCCATCAAAGTCCTTCCACCCGGTACGCTAACCGACGAATCCGCCCGCAAGCATTTCCGCAAAGAAGCCCTGATTCTCTCGCAGCTTAATCATCCCAACGTCGCCACCATCTACGACTTCGACACGCAGCAGGGCGTGGACTTCCTGGCGATGGAGTACATCCCCGGAATCACACTCAGTGAGAAGTTGGCTGCCGGACCGCTGCCGGAGAAGGAAGTCCTCCGCCTGGGCGTGCAACTCGGGGAAGGTTTGGCTGCAGCCCATGACCACGGGATCGTTCATCGTGACTTGAAGCCGGGCAACTTGCGGGTTACCAGCGACGGGCGGTTGAAGATTCTGGATTTCGGGCTGGCCAAGCTGTGGCATCCGGTCACGGCGAGTGCCGCGACGGAGAGTCTCAGTGAGCCGCAAGCCATGGCCGGGACTCTGCCCTACATGGCGCCGGAGCAGTTGCTGGGTGGAGAGATTGACGCTCGCACTGACCTTCATGCCGCCGGGTTGGTGCTGTACGAGATGGCTACGGGACAGCAACCTTTCGCGCAGGTGGAGCGTTCCCAATTGATCGGAGCCATTCTGCACAAAACTCCGCGACCACCGAGGGCTCTGAATCCCAAGTTGTCGCCAGAACTCGAGCGGGTCATCGGGAAATGTTTGGAGAAGGAACCAGAGAACCGCTACCAGTCGGCAAAGGAACTTGCTATTGATCTGCGTCGCCTGCAGATGGGCGTGCCCAGTGCAGTGGGGCCAGCAGCGAGAGCCACCAGGTGGTCGTCAGCGAGGTCGGTTGGAATCGGACTAGTCATCCTGGCAGCTGTAATCGTGCTGCTGTTTGTTTTCAATATTGGCCGTTGGCGTCAACGCCTGCCCGGTGGAGCTGGCGGGCGACGCATCGAATCGCTGGCCGTCCTGCCCCTGGACAATTTCTCGGGTGATCCCGCGCAGGAGTTCTTCGCGGACGGCATGACCGAAGCACTGATCGCTGAATTAGGCGAAATCGGTTCGCTCCGTGTGATCTCGCGGACCTCGGTCATGCAGTACAAGGGAGCGAAAAAGCCGCTGCCTCAGATTGCGCGGGAGTTGAACGTGGACGCGGTGATTGAGGGGTCCGTATTCCGCGTGGGCGACAGGGTTCGGATTACTGCCCAATTGATTGGAGTAGGGCCGGAACGTCATTTGTGGGCGCAGAACTACGAGCGCGATTTGCGGGATGTGTTGACCGTGCAAGGCGAAATCGCCCGCAACGTCGCCGATGAAGTCAAAGCCAACGTCACCCCCGGTGCGCAGGCGCGCCTGGCCAGCGCCCGACCCGTCAACCCCGAGGCTCACGAGGCCTACCTCAAAGGACAATTCTTCCTGAACAAAATGACAGAAGAGGACATTCAGAAAGCGACCGAGTATGCCCAGCAGGCAGTCCAAATCGACCCCAACTACGCCCCGGCCTATGGATTGCTGGCCCAATCGTACTGGTATAGCAGCCAGAACGCGTTCGGTTCCCTTCCAGATGCAGAGGCAGCAGCAAAAACGAAGGTAGCCGCAATGAAAGCGCTCGCGATTGACGACACGCTTGCCGAACCTCACGTCCTGTTGGGAGACGTCCTAAACTTCCACGAATGGGATTGGGTGGGTTCGGAGCGAGAGTTAAAGCGAGCCATCGAGCTGGATCCGAATTCCGCGCTAGCTCACACGGAGTACTCTTGGTGTTTGGGGAATATGGGGCGCCAGGATGAGTCCATCCGAGAGGCGAAGCGGGCTGTAGAGCTGGATCCGCTCTCGGAGCTCGCGATTCTCGCCTTGACGATGATGTACTACTATGGGCGGCAGTACGACCAGGCGCTTGAACATTCCCGGAGGTGGCTTGAGATGTTTCCGAACAGTCTCGCGGCCTACGATTGGCTGACCCCCATTCTTGAGGCAAACGGCATGTATGACCAAGAAGTTGCAGCCTGGCAAAAGACGATGACGCTTAGCGGAGAAAAACCGGAAGATGTAGCAGCGTTGGGACGGGCATATAAGGTTGGGGGCATTCGCGGCGCCTGGCGATGGGACCTTGAGAGGCTAGAGAGACTGCGAGAGGAACACAAGAGGCTACATGGTCTCGCGATTGATACTGGAATTGCGATTCGCTACGCCTCCCTGGGCGAGAAAGATAAAGCTCTCGATTGGCTAGAAAAGGGATATGAGCAGCACGCCCCCAGAATGGCCACGATTAAGATGGAGCCCCGCCTTGACAGTCTGCATTCCGACCCGCGCTTCCAGAACCTGCTGCGCCGCATGAATTTCCCGCAGTAGGACGCCGACCCCGACATCCCCGTCCTGAAGGAAGCCAAAGCGGAGTACGCCAAGCTGCAATAGCAGAACTAAGCTGCCGGGGTGGGGGTTTTGTTAGACGTTCTAAGGAAGCACTCAAAGAGCACTCAGGTAGCACTCCTCGTAGCACCGGCGGTAGCACCGATGTAGCACCGGCGGTAGCACTGCAACTCGATTTTCGTAGCACCGGCGGTAGCACTCCTCGTAGCACCGTTGATGATGGGGCGAGAAGTCATCGTACACTGTTTCAACGGCACGAAGGCGGATGAGAGCTGTAAGGACTGGGTCGAAGTGAACGAGATGAAATACCTGTTCCATTCGACCCAACCGTGGACGCGAACCCATGCCAACACGTTCCTTCTGGAAGCATGGCGATATGGAGAGTTCTCATAAATGATTCCCGACCTCCAACTCAAGACGTTGGTAGGAGTTGTGCTGGTCGCCCTCGCTGGCGTGCTCCTGTTTCAGGGCAGACATGTACCTGCCCGCGAAATTTACAATGCTTTCTCCTATGTGGTGACGGTTGTCGCTACTGTCGTCGTACTCTGGGACCGCTACCTATGGCACTACTGGCCGTTCCAGCCGTACCTGCACACAAAACCAGATCTCAGGGGAACGTGGAAGGGTGAACTCGTCAGCGACTATCGCGATCCTGATACGCATGAACAGAAACCGTCAATCGAAATCTACATCGTCATTCGGCAGACATATTCGACAATCGACGCTCGGTTATTCTCTGCTGAGTCTAACTCGGTCAGCCTGTCTGCCAATTTCTACACAGACAACATAGGTCTATACACACTAGCATCCACCTATCGCAACACACCGACTGTGCTAAGAAGGAAGAAAAGCCCAATCAGTCATGGTGGCTTGCTTCTGAGTGTTCGAGGAACGCCCACCCATCAGCTTGATGGCGAGTACTGGACCGACCGAAGCACCAAGGGAGAGATCGTTCTTACATCCCGGTCAAAGGATGCGGCACATGACTTCGCTCATGCCCAACGGCTAAGGTACAAGTCGCTCACGGATCGCTGATGAAGAAATGCACTGGTTACTAATCCCACCGACTCCGATCCTGCCTCCTCCGGCATCTGAACGGCAGAGCCGAATGGTTTTAGCGGGCCATCGCGACAAAAATTAGAACATTGAGGCCTGATGACCCACCGGAGGAAGGCGATTTTTGCCCTTACCGTCCCCTACCGTTTTTGGGGGTAATAGGTGGTCAAATGGGGCAGATAAGCAGGGTGCACTCGTTGGCTAACCCGCTGGAATGATACAGTTTTGCCAGTGTTATGGGGAAAATTGGGTCGCCAAAAAATAAACTCCCCCTCCCGGCACCACAGTTTCCCCGCACCCTCGTAAATAGAGACTCCTCGCACGTGTGACCGACGTATCCGCTGCACTTGGCGGTGGGCATCGTCAAGACGTTCCTCTTCATCCTGCTGCTTATTGGTGCAATCATGCTCTATACGGGCGAATGGATGTTCACCGCACATGACGACCGTGCTGACCTAATCCAGAACTTCAGTCGGGAGCAGACGATCTACAGGATCGACACCGCGAATGGGGCGGTCTCCATGCACAAGGCTGGCGAGTTTGCAGTAGACAAAGACACCTTCAACTCAGTGTTCACTGGTTGCTTCGGCACGGATTCTTCGCTCAGCGTTCGTCTCGGACCCGCGGTTGTCGGATAATCCGACTTGTCAGGCAGTAGGATTATTTAATCAGTGCCAGCGGGCTCTGCGTACGGGATGCCAATTCGCGCCAGTATCTGGCGCAGCGCTGGATCATCGTGCAAGCTGTCGAACATGTGGTCCACCAAGATGTGGGTCACGTTCTCGTCATGTTGTTCGTATGCGGTCGTAAGGTACTTCAGTGCATCGCGCTTGTTTCCCTCGAGCGCGTAGGTCTGGGCCAGCGTGTACGGAGATAATTTTCCTTGAGTGTAGAGTTCCTGTTGTTCCCGGCGCATCTCCGCGAACATAGCGTGGGCTCCGCCGGCCGCAAATCCCTTTTCGGCGGCGGAGTCCATCATCAACGCCGCGTTGTCATGGGTCAAAGCCGCGTCTTTCTTTGATTCCGCGAGATAGTTGGGATAGTCTGCCATATCCAGGTAGATTCTTTTCAGATAACGATGCGGAGACACAAACTCTGGCTCCGCCTTCTCCAGTTGCCGCAACAGGCTGATCGCTTCCTGCCGCTGGCCCATCAGATCCAAAACGTTTCCCTTGTCCGCGAGAACCGACTTGGAAGTGGGATCGAGCGCCTGGGCACGTTCGATCTCCGCGAGAGCCTCTGGATAGCGCTTCATCGTCGACAAAGAGTTCGCATACCAATGATGAGCCGTTGCATTATTAGGGTCCAATTCAATCGCACGGCGAAACTCGTGATCGGCGCTTGTAGCATCCCACATTCCCCAAAACGAAGCAAAAGCCAGCGAAGCATGCGCCTGCGACGACTTGTCGTCGAGTTCAACGGCTTTGCGCGCCGCGGCCAGGGCGCGCGGGTAGGCCTCACTGCCCTTCATGACGCTGTATTCGCGCAACAGGTTGTAGCAGTCAGCGAGTCCAACATAGGCATCTGAGTATCCCGGATCGTGCACGATCGCCTGAGTGAAGTAATCGACAGCTTTTTCCAGATCGTCGGGCGTGCGCTTGTTCCAGTAATAGCGGCCCTGAAGATAAAGATCACGCGCTTCCGGGTTCGCTGGATGGAGCGGAGCATTTGCGTCCAGACGTTGCGGATTGCTCCCGCCGCGAAATCTGGGGATCAATTTCCAGGCTGCGATTAGCAGGGCGAGCGCTACGACGGCATAGACCAACTTCCGTGTCGGGAATCGAGACACCGCTGACGAGATATTGCTTTCGGTGGCAGCGACGGAACTTAGTGCCGGCTCGGAATCGGCCTCGACCGCGTCGTCTGGGACTGAAGCTGCAGCAGTCGGCGCAATCCATCGGTAGCCGCGGCGGTCGACGGTCTCAATAAAGATGGGGTTGACCGCGGAATCGCCCAGAGCATCGCGCAGACGCTTGATGGCGCTGCTGATCGCGCGATCGAAATCGACAAAAACGTCCTGTGGCCAAAGTGCCTGCCGGAACTCATCCCGGGTCACCACTTCATTGGGTCGGCTGAGCAGAACTCCCAGGGCGCGGAAGGGCAGATCCTGAATCTTTACCCTGATTCCCTTCTTGCGCAAATCCCCCGCGCGTAAGTCCGCCTCAAATACGCCAAAGCGCACCACGGTCTGGAGTTCGCTGGACACGGCCATAAATATTCAAAGTCCCCCGAAGTGGACGGTTCAGTCTACCATCGCGGCAAACCTGCGGGGCTGGCACTTTCGGGCCATTCGTTTCCAGACAAGAACTCCTTGTAACCAGTTGCAGGCAAAATATATATCTCGTCGCTTCGATACAGCGAAGGCGTTGCTTACAGAGCATTGACCGGAACACCAATTTCAGGCCACAGTCGGTGTGCCTTCGCGGTCGTCTCAGACAAGAGGCGAGTAGGCCCGCGGCGGGAAAGGAAATCAACAAGCTAGCTCCTTCCCCAATGCACAAGAGATTTCAGATTTATGAGGAGAAGCTCCATGAATTGCATTTGCCGACAAGTTAGGACTTTCAACACAATCGCATTTGCACTTACCGTGCTCGCCGTTATCGCGTCGATCGCCGTCTCGGCGATTCCGAGCCACGCCCAGCTTCCCGCCGTAAACGTCCTTTATGGGTTTCAGCAGGAGCCGACCGATGTGATCGAACCTCAGGGTCCCATCGCTCAGGGCACGGACGGCAACCTCTATGGAGTAGGCGTCAACCGGGGTGCCAACGGCAAGGGCGGCGTCTACCAGATCACTCCCTCCGGCGTTGAAACCCTGCTGGTTAGCTTTCCTAGCAGTTATGCCGAGGGCGGATGCCTCGGGCTCGTCTTGGGGATGGATGGGAACTTCTACGGAACCTGTAACGGCGGCGGAGCCTACAATTCTGGTCTGTTCTTTCAGGTGACGCCAGCGGGGGTTCTCACCGACCTTTACGATTTCGATATCGCATCAAGCGGCAACCAGCTTCAGGGTGCTCCTGTCTTGGGCGCGGACGGCAATTTCTATGGGGCCACTTCGGATAGTATCTACCGCCTCACTACGGCGGGCGTTTATAAGACTATCTTCACCTTCGTCGCGGGCAGCGGTAACGCGAACCCGTCGGTTCTGAGTGCTGGCAGCGACGGGAACTTCTACGGCACCCTCGCGGACGCTAACGGGTATGGGAACCAAGGCGGAGTCTTCAGGGTCACCTCCAGGGGATCGTTCAAGCTCGTCTATGGTTTTGAGGCCAACGGCGCCGTAGGGACTAGCCCAAGCATTGGCGTAACCATGGGGCGCAACGCAAAACTCTACGGAACGACAAACGCCGGCGGCACCAACAGCAACGGAACGATCTATAGCATGACCACGGCCGGGAAAGACGTTACGGCCCTGCATAACATCAACAACGACACGGAAGGCGCCAACGGAACCGGCGGAGGCGGCCAGGATAGCGAAAACCTCATACTGGAGGGTTCCGACGGCAATTTCTACGGGGCCAACGGCGGAGGAGGAACTGGCAACGAAGGCGGCCTTTATCAACTCACCTCCACCGACGTCTTCTCTGGGTTCCTCTTTGGGAGCTTGAACCCTCCCACGGATGGAACGAATCCCTACGGGCCGCTGATGCAACACACCAACGGAACCATCTACGGAACAGCCAACGGCAACGGCCCTTCCGAAGACGATGGCACCTTCTTCTCGCTGGACGTCGGTGCGTCTCCATTCATCTCATTGGTGACGCCTGTCTACTCGGGCGAGGTGGGAGCGCAGGTCGGGATTCTCGGGCAGGGTTTCACCTCGTCGTCCGTGGTGGAGTTCGGAGGCACGAAAGCCACGACCACAGCACTTACCGGCAGCACCTTCATTCTGGCCACGGTTCCCATCGGTGCGCTGACTGGCGATGTCACCGTAACGACCGGTTCGACCGTTTTATCCACCACAGCAAGGTTCAACATCACGCCGACATTCAAAACCTTCACTCCGTCGAGCGGCCCAGTCGGAACGTCGGTGGCCATCACCGGCACTGGCCTCACGCAAACCAGGAAAGTGACGTTCAACAAAATATCCGCCTCTTACACCGTCAACTCGGATTCGCAAATTACCGCAACCGTTCCTACCGGAGCCACCACCGGCAAGATCGTGGTCACCACGAAAGGCGGCTCCGCGACCAGTTCGACAAGCTTCACCGTCAACTAGTGTGCTGTCCCGGAAATACACGGCATAAGTTAGAGGCAGTGTGAATCAACTCGCAACCGGGCATCTCGCCCAGTGTATTGGTTCTCTGTGAATCTAAAACAGAGCACAATGTATTGTGAACTAGCCAACTGAACTTGGTTCAGGCGAGAAACAAGGGCAGGCAAACTCACTTGAAATCTTCTCGCCGTCTGATCCAACAGCGATAAAACATGCGATGCTGAGTTTAGCGGAATGGACACCAAACTATCTTGCAAACGGCTGGCAGGCATTAACAGTGCACTCGCAAAAGCGTTGCAAATCCGTTCTTCGGCTGCCAGTTCTTCTTTGCTGAGAATGCCTATCCTATGCCGCAGCCCCTTTGCGGTCTGCTCGTAAAAAAGTGTGTGTGCGACCTCGTGGGCAATTGAAAATCGCCGTCTCAGGTGAGTTGCATCCGACCTGAGTTGAACCATAAACCCATCTCTACCGGGTATGAGACGGCCCTCGGAGCATCCTGTTCCTTCTATTCCGCTGGTCAAACGCAGTCGTTTCTGTCCATGAATCCGCGCGGGTTGACGCTGCTTGGCTTCAAACTTTCTCGGGTCCACCTACTGGCTTGGAGTATCTATGGCGTGCTTGCCGGACTAGCTGGAGTCCTGCTCGCCTCGTTTCTCGGAGCAGGTTCTGGCAATATCGCACAGCTTACGGCCAGCGCCTTCTCGATCGTAGTGTTGGGCGGACTCGGCAGCGTGTCCGGCTCGCTGCTGGCGGCGTATCTGGTGGGCTACCTGGAAACCATCACCGCCTATCTGGTAGCGCCGACGTTGCGGCCAATCCCGGCACTTCTCCTGCTGGTGCTGGTGGTGTCCATTCGGCCGCAAGGACTGCTGGGCCGGCGCTAAGACGTGGTGGGATTGAATGACTGTGAATTTGGACCTTATAAAGGAAAGAATGCGTCGCCTCCTGGGCTCGCGACTTCTCTGGGTCGCAGTCCTCGTCGTCTGCATTGCCGCGGTGCTACCGTTGTGGCTCTCCGTCTACGCCCTTGGCGTTCTCACAGCCGGCTACTATTTCGGCGTGTTCGCTATGGCGTGGGACCTGTTGTTTGGTTTTGCCGGAGAGGTCAATTTTGGACCCACTTTTTTAATCGGTCTGGGCGCCTACACCGCCGCGATTCTGAACAACAAGTATGGCCTGGCGATCCCATGGTGTGCGATGGCCGGAGTGGTTTCAGCGCTGATCGGCGGCCTGCTGTTGGCCATACCGTCGCTTAGGCTGAGAGGTCCTTATTTCGGTCTGGTGACTCTGGTCGCCGTACTTCTGCTTCAAAACGGAATCGTGATCTTCGCGGGCATCACCGGCGGTGAGATCGGCATGACTGTGCCGGACGTACTCTCGCTTAGCGCAGTTACCAATTATTGGTACGGGCTTGCTTTCCTTGTGGTTTGTGGCGTCATTCTGTTCGGCCTGTCGCGATCAGCGGTGGGGCTGATCCTTCAAGCGAGCGGACAGGACCCGATCGAAGCGCAGGCGCTGGGCTTCAATGTCACCAAGCACAAGCTGATGGCGTTCTCGATCAGTGCAGTGTTTTCCGGCATGGCAGGTGCCATGCTGGTCTTCTATATGGGGACGGCTTCGGTCGGTACCCTAATTGATATCTCGATCGGCGTGCAGATCATCATTGCCGCAGTGCTGGGCGGACGGCGCACCATCCTTGGGGCCGCGGTGGGTGCAGTATTGCTGATCGGCGTTGGCGAGTTCCTACGCCCGCTCGTGCAACTCAATACCTTTGCAGTCTCGGCGCTGACGCTGGCAGTGATCCTGTTCTTCCCCGATGGCCTGCTCGGCTATGCGCTACGCAAAAGAGAGGCGAAATGAACGCACCAGTTCGTCTGGCGGTCCGTGGCCTGACCAAGCGCTTCGGGGGCCTGGTTGCGGTCAGGGACCTCAGCTTCGCCATCCGGGCCGGCGAGATCCTCGGACTAATCGGACCAAACGGGTCGGGGAAATCGACGGTGATGAAGCTAATCATGGGGATCGAGCGTCCGAACATGGGCACGGTTCAACTCGACGGTGTGGACATCAGCCGATGGCCGTCGCACCGCGTCGCCCGAGCCGGCATCGGCATTGTGTTCCAGCGGTCCCGCCCACTGCGACGACAGACAGTCCTGGAGAACATCAAGCTTGCGTTCTTGCCAGACTCCTTATGGCAACTGGTGGCCGAACCGAGTGTGGATGCCAAGGCTCGGTGCATTGCCGAGCGTGTCGGACTCG
Organism: Candidatus Sulfotelmatobacter sp.; assembly: GCA_030041215.1. Classification (GTDB taxonomy): domain Bacteria; phylum Acidobacteriota; class Terriglobia; order Terriglobales; family Acidobacteriaceae; genus Sulfotelmatobacter. Next base: position 13,141 of record JASHOH010000071.1, read on the forward strand.
GAGCGGTGATGAACCGGAATCCAGCCACGTTGCCATTCGGCGATCTTCGCCGGTTGGAGATGGCCAAGGCGATCGCACGTCACCCCAAAGTAGTGCCGACAACAAGTGGATCACAAAGTCCCGCGATCACTGGCAACCAGAACGATGTTCGATACAGCCAACCGCCAGAAAAGGACAAGAAGTCGACCGTGCCAGCAAAGAAGGAGTGAGACCCGGTGAAATATCCCATGTTGCTTATCTTGCTAGGCTTAACTGCGCCTTGTTTCGGCAGACTTCTACGGGCAATGCCGAGACAAAAGGGCCTTGTAGTCCTGCCGTGAGTGGCAATAAGAATACGTTCACCATTGAGTGTGGGATTGGCGACAAGCAAGGGAATCAAATTGTCAAAATCGTCAATAAAATCCTGACGAACCAACAAATCAGTTTGGACGCCGTAATCACAAAGATAGACGAGCTTCAAACTGTATTACTATTTATGTGGTCTAAGTACTAGCCTAGATTGAGAGGTCGCTTCCTGATAGCCGGTCTTCCTAACTAGAATCCGTCGCTGGTGGCCCAGTGGAGGTTTGAACCTAGATTCTCTCAAAGAAGTGCGCCACCGATTTGCCGGCTTCTTCGCTTGAGTACACGACTACTTTTGCGCCCTTCTCCGTGCCCGCGGCCAAATCCTTCCCTCCATCTGCAGCCGCATGGTCGGTGAGTCTGAACGTGTGCTCAGTACCGTCGGCCGTGTCGATGACAAGTTTCTTCCCGCCGCGGTCGATTTCCTTAATCGTTCCCTCGGTCGTCTTCATTCCTTGGTCGCCGACTTTGTCGATTTCGACAGCCGTGTCCTCGGTCCCCTTTCTGGTAGAGTGGGCGACAACCTCCGAGCCTTCTTTCAGACCGCGCCAGGAATCTTTGGAGGCGACATCAGTAGCCTTAGCTCCATGGACGACGGTCTTTTCAGACCAGTGGAAGGCATGCTCGACGCCATCTCCGGTTTTGACGATGATGGTTTTAGAGGCCTTATCGATCTTCGTAATCGTGCCATGGGTTGCGCTGACAACGCCTTCGACGGCATACGTGAGCGAAGCGAGCGAGAAAACAAGAATGGCGATTCGCGTGATTTTCATAGCACTCTCTCCTCATACAAAGTCCCCAATCGAGGACACTGCACAGGCAAGACGCGGGCAGGGCGATGAACAGGAATTTCCTTTTTGACCTCAAAGATGGTAGTCATTCTACCTCTATTTCGCTTGCTGGCGCCAACATCGCCTCGACAGTAATGGCCGGACGCCTCCGAGAAGGCGGGTCCACAGCGTGCGATCGTGATCGACAATAGACGGGAGTTCCTCAGCCAAGTCGTGGAGCAGTGGGCTTACGAGAAGAGGGTGCAGTTACACTCCATCACGCCGCGACGACCGATGGAGAACGGTTACATCGAGAGCTGCAACGCCAAGTTGCGCGACGAGTGCCTGAACGACAACTGGTTCTTCGAACTAGCGGGCGTCGTAAGATCGCCGAGTGGAAGTGGGACTACAACCATGTGCGGCGGGGGTTTGTACACGCGCCCTGCCCCGTTCCCAAACTATTCTAATTAAACGGTGGGAGGCACCGGCGATCATTGCGCCGGGGCGAAGCCCTCCATTGAACATATGAGCGACGCACCACAGACGACGCATGCCCACATCAGATAACGCGCTTCGGGAGATGGAAAGAGCACAAAATGCAGAGCTGCCACACAGGCTGTAAGCAGCAAAACAGGATTCGGGCGACGCATGCAGGACCATAGGCCAATGAGCAGCCAGAGAGCCATTTGTGGAAAAACCGAGGTCGCTCCCGCCACGAAAGCCCTCATGTATTCCCGCAACGAAACCGTATGCGGAATCAGCGCCGGATAACGCCCGCCGATGAAGCTGAATCGAAATAAGACGGTCCACCCGTAATTCCCCGCCCAGCGATCGATGGCCAGAACGATTGCGCAGGCCAGCAGCGAAGCCGCAGCGGCTGAATAGAGCGAAATTCTTTTGTTCCAGGCCAGCCAAGCCAGGAGTACGAGTACAAGCAGGACGTTATCCGTTCGGACCGCGAGAGAAATGAATAAAAGAACAATTGCGATCAGATGCTTCCTGTGCTTTTCCGTAAGCCAGAGAGCCGAAATGGCGAGCAGTGCCGCCAACGCATCCGGTGTGCCCATTCTGCCGAGGGACAGAACCGGATATGCGGCCATCAGGAGCGCCGTTTGCAACGGCCTTGCCGTCCAGAATAGGACAACGACACCAATGCCGAACAGAGACAACGCAGAAACCAAATTGATTGCATCTTGGATGGGAAGCAGAGTGCTCATGAGCGAAACGAGTTTCAGGTACAGCGGCCGGATGGCATACAAGGGTTCAAGCTCTCGTAAATGCTGCGGGCTATCCAGAATAGTGCTGCTTTCTGCACGCGGGTTTTCATGTTTCACATGCTCGTAGACCAACTGAATCGGCTGGGATCTGCCGAGAATAATTGCTTCGTAGATGTATCGGTCGAGATAGTCCGGAATCGGGCGGCGGTAGCAAACAGCCGCGAGGATCAGAAGGAAGAGCAGGCATGCGGCGAATTGAATTGGGCGGGGAAGCAACGGTCGGCGATGCGGCCAAAATGCGGCAGATCCCGACGCGCTCTGCCTCTCGGGACCCATCGCCTCCGGTACACTTGAAGCACCGCGAGCAGCGGCTACACGGGTCGCGGGAGTGTGTCGAAATCCGTCGTCAACAAAGGTGTCGCGCTCTGCCATTGAAGGAGAACCTCATTCGTCATTTAAAACGAGTTGCTCTTCGATCTGAGACCTGGCGAGCCATAGCCATCTCAGCCGCGGTCTTATTGCCCTGCTTCTGGCATCGCAGGATCGAAGCGGGCGATCTGGGCAGCCATACATACAACGCATGGCTGGCCCAATTGATCGCGCGCAGTCAAGCCCCGGGCCTGTTTATTGTACGGCAGTGGAACAATGTTCTGGCCGACGTAATGCTAACCGGTCTTGGATCGATCGTCGGCGTTCAAGTAGCCGAGAAGATGGTCGTGTCGTTGTCGGTCCTGGTTTTTTTCTGGGGGGCATTTGCTCTGATCCGAGCGGCCACTGGGCATTCGCCTTGGTATCTCGTGCCAGCCATCGCGATGGTCGCCTACGGCTGGACATTCCAGATGGGATTCCTGAATTACTACCTTTCCTTGGGACTCGCCTTCTTCGCGGTTGCGCTTCTCTGGAAAGCGGACCGACAACGCATCTGGTGCGTCGGCTTGCTTCTCAGTTTTATCGCGTTGCTCGCGCACCCAATCGGGTTTCTGTGGCTGGTTGGGACCCTGGCCTACTTGAGGTTGAGGGCGGCTATGGACGGGAGAGCCGGGGCGCTGGTCTTTGTCTCCGCGCTGCTCGTGATTATATGCGTCCATTTCTATGTTGCTCACCGGTACCGTACGTTCAGCCCTGTGGGGTGGGGCGTCTATCTGTTCACCGGACCTGATCAACTGGTTGTCTATGGCCATCGTTATCGCGTGCTGGCCTTAGCATTCCTGATGATTTCGGCGGCTATTGCCGGTCTGGGAATCTTTGCTGAGTCCGGTCGGGTCGAATTCTGGAGCAAGATTTGCGTTCCAGTCGAACTCTGTCTGCTGGCCGTGTTTGCCACAGCACTTCTCTGGGGAGCGATCTCAATCTCAAGCTATTCGATGAGTCTGACGTTCTTGTCTCAGCGAGTCAGTTCGATCACTGCTGTTCTGCTGCTTTGCTTCCTCGGTTGTATACAGCCGCGGCCTTGGCATCTGGCAGCTCTCCTGGCCTGCGCTGTCATATTCTTCTCGTTTCTTTACGGGGATACGGGAACAATCAATAGGATGGAGGCCCGCGCGGAAATTCTTTTGCAAGGCGTGCCCGCGGGAAGCCGCGTGATCGCGACCATCTGGCCGTTTCCAGGCTGGAGGGTTGGAGTAGATCATATCTTCGAGAGAGCCTGCATTGGCCGATGCTTTGCCTATTCAAACTACGAGCCTTCCACACGACAATTTCGGATTCGAGTAACATCCGGCAGCCCGGTGGCCGTGGCGGCTCCGGATGCCGGGCTCGCCATGCGCGAGGGACGCTACCGGGTCAAAGCGGAAGACTTGCCGTTATTCGAGCTGTATCAGTGCAATGAAAAAGATCTGACTCAACTCTGTCTGCGGCCGCTGAACGCCGGAGAAGTCAATGGGTGCCTTGGTTATCATCCAAGTTACTAGTACTTAGACCACATAAATAGTAATACAGTTTGACACTTGTTTGATATCCTGTCCGAGCTTATAGCTGGGACATGAAGGAGCGATCAGCGGTTTGGCTGTCGAAGCAGGAGCAGCAGGAGTTGCATCGTCTGCTGCAGAGTGGTTTGCAACCCGTGCGCTCCGTGTTGCGAGCCTTGGCCCTACGGCAACTGGCCGAAGGACAAACGGTGCGGCAGGTGGCGAAGAACGTGGCCTTGACTCCGAAGACGGTGTGGCTGACCAGCCAACGCTTCCGGCAAGGTGGTCTGGAACGGGCCTTGTATGAGCGCCCGCGCCCTGGCAAAGCCACCTTGCTCGATGCCCAACAGCGGCAACGCATCGTGGCGCTGGTCTGTGGTCCGCCGCCCGCCGGACGGGCTCGCTGGACGGTGCGCCTGCTGACCGAAGAAGTGGTGAAGCGCAAACTGGTGCCGCGCGTGGGACGCGAAACCATCCGCGTCCTGCTGGAAAACCACGAACTGAAGCCGTGGCGGGGAAAAAATGTGGTGCGTGGCGCAACTGGATGAGGAGTATATCCGTCGCATGGAGGACATCTTGGCGGTGTACGAAAAGCCGCTGAACCAGCTCGAACCTGTGGTGTGCGTGGATGAGAAGCCGATCGTATTGCACCAGGAAGTTCGCCCGCCGCAGCCCCTGCGACCGGGACGAGTGGCGCGGAGCGACGGCGAGTATCAGCGTCGCGGCACGGCCAACGTGTTCTGCGGGATCGAACCGAAAGCCGGACGGTACTTCCCCAAGGTGACGCGCGACCGCTCCTCGCCCGAGTTTGCCGACTACCTGCTGTGCATCTCGCATCACACGTTAGGAAATCATCACTTTGTTAACCGCTATGCATCGAGACTGAAGTCCCGGTCTTTCAAGGCCAAATCCAATCTGTAGGCGGGGGAGTTTGTTAAACGCTCCGCCCCAGACGTGCTGTATCGAACCTTCGCAAGCCCACCGTAAGACAACGTCGGGCCTCAACTGATTGGAATGGCGTTGCTTGCCACTGCCGCGACAAGGCAGAGGCCTCCCCAGTATCAAGACGATCTCAAAAGGTAAGAAAGAGGTTCAATCCCGGAAATCTCGCACATATTTAGCACACCGACAGCCCGAAAACGTCAATAAATTGCGTTTCGAGTGAGTCGTAGTCAGTCACCCCGGTCCCACTGCCCAACGCAGGTCAGAAATTCCGATCGGCATCGCACGCCGAATGCTCACAAAACTTAACTAAACGCCCCATTTTTTGCCGTGCGGGATTACCGACAGTAAGCCGTTCATATGTCAAGAGGTAGGCAACTGAAAATGGCAAAGAGAGTGGGATTCAAACTCGCTCGTTTTTGCAAGTCATGGTGATGCTTACAGTTGGCAATTATAGCTAGTGTTTATGCGGGTTTCAAGCATATCGAGAACAGCCGATACAGTTTCCCTAGTTTCTCTTGTTGTCTCCATTTTCGTATCATTCGTATCACCCGACCTGATCACTTTTTGCGTCTCCAAAGATACCGCCACTTTTGACACAGAAGACAACTCTTCCGGATGGTTCTTCTGTGAAAGCGCCAAACTTTGCCGTCCAGTACCGAGAGCTTTGCCACATCGTACTTCTGCTTTCGGTATATTGCGCTAATATTTCGTTTTATCCTTCCTCAGTTTGCGCCCGCGTGCCGTTTTACGCTTTCTCTGGTATTGGACACGGCCTTACGTTCCAGATTTCCGTAGCGTATTCGGCGATGGTGCGGTCGCTGGAGAACTTGCCCGAGCCCGCTACATTCAAGATGGCCTTACGCGCCCAGTCGTCGGGATTGGCATATAGTGCGCAGAGCCGCTCGTCGGCTTCGAGGTATGACTTCAGATCCGCCAAGTGCATGTAATGGTCGCCATTCGTCAGCAAGATTTTGCGCAAAGGCTCGAAGATGCCCGGCTCATATCGGCTGAAATAGTCCGAGAAGATCAAGTCCAGCGCCTGACGGGTCTCGGGCTCGTGTTCGTAATGCCAGCGCGGGTTGTACCATCCCCGACTGCCGATCACCTGGTCCGCGGTCAGACCGAAAAGAAAGAAGTTTTCTTCCCCGGCCTCTGCGGCCATCTCAATCGTCGCGCCGTCGCGCGTGCCGATTGTCAATGCGCCGTTCATCATGAACTTCATATTGCTTGTGCCGCTGGCTTCATATCCTGCCGTCGAGATCTGGTTGGAGACGTCGCTGGCGGGGATAAGGTGCTCCGCAAGGGAGACGCAATATTCGGGCAGGAATACTACCTTAAGCCGCCCCCGTACTGCCGGGTCGCCGTCAACGGTCACGGCCAGGTTGTTAATAAACTTGATGATCACTTTGGCGAGGCGGTATGCAGGCGCAGCTTTACCGGCAAAAAGAAACGTCCGAGGGTACATCTCGAGCCCGGGGTCTTGCCGGAGCCGGTTGTAGAGCACAACGACTCTGAGTGCATTCAGGAACTGACGTTTGTACTCGTGGATGCGTTTGACCTGGCAATCGAAGATCGAATCAGGATCCAGCGTCTGCCCTGTCGACCACTTGAGCCAATCGCAAAATTTTCGCTTGGCATTGCGCTTCGCCTTGAGGAAGTCTTCCAGGAAGCCGCTATCGGCGGTGAAGGCTTTCAGCTTACTTAACGCGCTCAGGTCCTTGTTCCACTCATTCCCAATCGCATCGGTGATCAATCGGGAAAGCTCGGGATTGCACAATTGCAGCCAGCGCCGAGGCGTAACTCCATTGGTCTTATTGTTGAAACGTCCAGGAAAGATCTCTGCCAAATCCTTAAGTGTCGTCTCACGCAACAGTTTCGAATGAATTTCAGCTACTCCGTTCGTGCTATGAGAACCAACGACCGCCAGATTGGCCATCCGAACTTTCTTAGAGGGGTCATCTTCCACGAGGCTCACACGCTTAATCCGTTCTTGATCGCCCGGAAACCGTCCGCGGACATCGCCCAGAAAACGGCGATTGATTTCATAGATGATCTCAAGCTGCCTGGGCAGCATTTCTTCAAGCCACGCCACTGGCCACTTTTCAAGCGCTTCGGGCAAAAGAGTGTGATTGGTGTACGCCAACGTTTTCCGGGTGATTTGCCAGGCTTCATCCCATTCAAGGTGCACCTGGTCAACCAGAATCCGCATGAGCTCCGGCACCGCTAGCGCTGGGTGCGTATCGTTCATCTGCATTGCGACCTTATCCGGGAACAAGCCCCAATCCGAGTTGGAACGCTGGAAGCGGCGGACTGCATCTGCCAACGAGCAGGCGACCAGAAAGTACTCCTGCAGGAGGCGTAGCCCTTGGCCCATGATTCGTGAATCATCGGGATAAAGGACCCGGCCCAGCGTCTCAGCCGCAAGCGTCCCAGTAAACGCCTCCACAAAATCTCCGTGAGAGAACTCTTCGAAGTTGAAGTATTCCGGCGCGGCCGCCGCCCAGAGGCGGAGCGTGTTGATCGTGGAACCTCCATAGCCGATAACAGGACGGTCAAATGGGACACCGATCACAGTTGATGGACGCCCTGGCACCGGGCGCAGACTGCTCTCGGTTAGCTCGAACGAGCAACCGAAGCTGACTTCCACCTTTTCATTTGGGCGGGCGATTTCCCAGGGGTCGGGAAAACGGAGCCAGTTATCCGGCATTTCGCGCTGCCATCCATCCTGAATGGATTGCTTGAAGATGCCGTATTCGTATCGCAATCCGTACCCCATTGCCGGTAGCTGCATTGTCGCGGCCGATTCAATGAAGCAGGCAGCCAAGCGGCCGAGCCCCCCGTTCCCCAGGCCGGCATCGGGCTCCTGCTCCAATATCTCGAGTAGATTGAGTTTCTTGTCCTGGGTGAACTGCTCTGTCAGCGGAGAGAGCAGAAGATTGGTAACGTTGTTCGCGAGCGAGCGGCCGATAAGGAACTCCATCGAGAGATAGTAGAGTCGCTTGGGATTTCGTTCTTCGTAAGTCTTCTCTGTCAAGAGCCATCGCTGAGAGAGAACGTCGCGCACGGACCTCGCGAGCGCCTCGAAGCGGTCGCGCGCAGTCGCCGCAGCCAGATCAACGCAACTATCAAACAGCAGGTGACGTTCGTACAGTGCTTCGTCCGTTCCGGAGAATTGCACCGGACCACATCCGTACTTAGTGACGAGTTTCCCCGTATCCGGCACTGCCTGGCGCTTTGCGGCATTAGTGATCATGGTCGACTCCTTTAGGGATCTTCGGGGATTGGGGATTCGCCTCTGACTTCACCCGCTCATTTTGGTTTCTCAAGCCATGCGAAACCTTGTCGGTACAGGGACCGCTGGTAGACGGCGCTCGATCGACATGGTCGCAAGCGAATACCCATATTTCGCCCCACAGTCACAACAGACGCGATAGGTCTGACCGTCCAGCGTGAAAACGCGGCTGAGGCGACCGTGGTGGCAACCAAACAGAAAATCAAGGACGGTTACGAGTCTCGCCATAAGCCCTCCTTAGTAATGGCTGCTCGCCTCGCTTCCTGCACTCTTCTAAACCAGCGACTTAGCAATCTGAACGAACAGATCACAAGCCCAGCGAGTCATCGGTCTCGGGCACCATGTCAACCCCGAACTGACGCTCCGTAGCCTGCACCCGTTTCTCGAGTTCGTAGCTGATCCATTCATGTTCGGCCGTTGACGCTTCGTAAACGACGGACGAATGCGCCTTCGCGAACGTTTCCAGCAGGTTGCTTTCTGGTACGTGTGTGAGATCAGCAAACAACCTCAACTCCTTCAGCGAAAAACTCAGTTGGACCCTGAAAATGCAGGTCACTTGCCAAATCTGACCGTAACCTAAGCTCTTGGTTCTTTTAGAAATCGCAAGAATCTGCTCGCGTCCTGTCGTGACCTTTTGAGGGCACTGCCACACTGCGGGCAGAACTGCCGGCATTGAGCTTGCTGGTATCCACCTAGTCAGACGGAGTTCGTGTGGGACTACGCGGCGTCGAGAAGGGCGCCTGCACAACGACTGTGGGGTCCAATCGGGATAACTTTGAGGGTGCGCTGCGCCGCCTGCCTGAGCAAGTTGGTATGCCAGGCTCTCATCTTGAACGTCGTCTCCTTCGCCGCTGTCTTAGGCATGATCGCAGGTTGGAACAGACCTGTTCGCAAACAGTCTGCTCCTCGCGAGACAGCGATTGGAGCCGTGGTAGCAGGATTCCGTAAGTTATAATGCCAGCCCGAGGGGGGAAACGATGCCCAATTTGAGTCAGATAGTCCGGCAGTTGAGAATACAGCGAGATCAAGCGCAGAAAGAGGTGGAGCGGCTGAACGCAGCTCTGACGGCTTTGGGAAACCTCGGGAATGGGAACGGAAGGTTGAGACGAGTCCGCACAGTCAGTAAGCGGAAACCTCTCTCAGCTGCTGCGCGCAAGAGAATCGCCGCAGCTCAGCGTGCAAGATGGGCAAAATGGAAGGCAGCGCGGCGCAGCAAGTGACGGATTCGGATCGCATTTTCCACAATTCCATTCACAGATATTTTGCTTTCACACCGAAAATCGCATTGACATCCATCAAGCAACTATTTAGTTTGTCTCACGTCGACGGCTGAAAAGATTGGCGAAATAAAACTTGCCAGTCCGAAGTAGGCTGAGTGATCTGCTCGGCAGGGTAACTTGCAGAGCAACCAGACCCGAAAAAACCGGCCGACTCTGCGAGGAGGAGCCGGGGTTTGGAACCGTGAAAACGGTGATCGCATCAGGGGCTGCGACGGTGCATGTATCCACGCTATTAGCTTCCTCGCAGGAGCAGATAGCTGGAGCATAACCAATGTCGCAGCCTTTTCCATTTTTAGGCGCTTGCGGTCCCGGATAGCAATCTGCTGTTTTCCAGACGGCGCGGAGCTAGGTCACCTTGCCGGTCATCTTCTTCGTTGTTCTTCCCCGGTTTTCAACACGAATTGTGAATAAGCCTGTTCACGATTCGCTCGCAAATCCGCCCAGCTTGGCGTTCACCGGTTTGCACCAGGGATGGGCAGTACTCCCGACGATAAAATGCAGGGGAATGGGAGTCACGATCGAACTGCAGAATCTCGGCGACGCTCAACTGTGCAGGGATATTGCTTCGCACATCGAACACGCATTTGCCGACCGACGAGGCGACTGGCGAGTGTCCATTGCCGGATCGCGCGCGAGCGAGAATTGGGAGATGCGGGTGGAAGGACCGAACGGCTTTGAACGATCGTATGCTTTGGCCGGTTCTGCCGGAGAACATGAACCTGAGGCAATTCGCAGATTGATCCTCCAGTTGATGCCGGCAAGTTCCGTGTAACAGCGCCAGGGTCCGTCCGGCGTTTATTTCATGTCCAACACTTTTCTGATGGCCGGCGCCGGAACGCCGGAGCGTATCACCGCGGCGCGGAGATCGTCGGCAAGGGCCAGCAGCTCGTCCGGTGCCTGCTGTGCGTGCCAAGCAGCACCGACTTCGCCGAACTTAGAGTTGCAAACCAGTCGAAGCACCCATGCCAGCACGAACACGGGCATGACTGCGAGAATCTGATGACCGGCGGGCACGATCTTGTGCCCCAGCGCCTTCAGCACCGGAATGGTCTCGCGCATGGCCGCGGCGGCCAGCTTCAGGTCACCGGGCGAATGGGCCGCCGCCTTGAGGTCGTTGCGGTACTTCAACGCCAGCGGCGTGATCGCTGCCACACCGGCGGCATGGTTGGCGAGGTAATCGGCGATGTTGGTTGATACCTTCGACCTGAGACCAGCCCGATTGAGCAGTTCGACCAGCCTGTTGAGCCGCGGAGTCACCGTTCCGTCGATCTCGCCGAAGGGCGTCGGCATAAGCGAATGATCGAATGGACCCATCGCCCGGATGATATTGCCATCGCGCTTGCCCCCCGCAAAAACGAAGCCGAGCATCGGCCGCTGCGAGCCCAATGCTGCAATGATCTCCGCGGGGCCGTTGAGATTGTTGTTCATAAAGACGACGTTGGGCGAAGTGTTGGCAGCCAGCGTCGGCAGCAGATCGGCAACTTGGTTGCGGCGCACGACGACGAGGATGTAGTCGTAGGTGTCCCCGGGCGCCAGTTCACCGATGGCCCGGACCTTGGCGACCCTTCGCTTTTGGCTGAACGGGTTCTCGATGACGATCCCGTTACTCTCAACCTCAGCGAGCCGCTTGCCGCGCGCCAGCACAGTGACGTCTACGCCGCGCTCGAATAGGCGCTCGGCGCAGACGGAGCCGTTCACCCCGGCGCCGATCACGAGGATTCTGGCGTTATCACTCGCCATAACGTACTTGCGAACAACCGGTCTAAACGTACATTCCCATTTTTACGTCGTTTACGACGCTAAGTTAACATGGAGTGTCCGAGCCAGTACTTAAACTTGGGATTTCAGGAGGAGCATCGTGACCGTTCCGAAGGTTCTAATTTTGACGGGAGATGCTGCAGAGTCTCTGGAGGTCATGTATCCGTACCAACGCCTCAGAGAAGAAGGCTATGAAGTACATATCGCCGCCCCCAGCAAGAAGAAACTGCATTTTGTTGTGCATGACTTCGAGCCAGGCTATGACACCTACACAGAAAAGCCGGGCTACAGTTGGGACGCGGACATCGCCTTTGCGGACGTGAATCCTTCAGACTACGCCGCCCTGGTGATCCCCGGTGGTCGGGCTCCTGAATATATTCGCAATGATTCCGCGTGCCAGAAGATCGTCCGGCATTTCTTTGAGAACCAAAAACCGGTTGCTCAGCTCTGCCATGCTGGACTGGTATTGGCCGCCTGTGGAGTGTTGAAGGGCCGGCGCACTGCTGCGTATCCAGCGCTGGAACCAGACATCAAAGCGGCAGGTGCGGAGTTCGTCAATGCCGAAGCAGTGGTTGACGGAACCATGGTGTCTGCACGCGCTTGGCCTGATCACCCGGCGTGGATGCGGGCATTTGTCCACCTCTTGAAACAGAAGGCGCCAGTTCGTGAGCTTGAGACCGCTGCATAATCCGGCACCCAAGGCGCTGCCGCTGAAGGTAACGATCCTGCATCAAGCGATGATGCCCAGTGCAGGTTAACATGTCACGTGAAGAATTGCGTTGGTGTCTTTAGGCTCCCGCTTCAATACCTCGATGGCTTCGGTGGTCGGGAGGACAAGCAATTTAACTTTGTAACGCTCGGCCTCAAGTTCGACTTCCGGCATCACGGGCAATCGGCCGTATGCACCGCTGCCGACCACGAGTTGGCGGCAGTTCCAGGGAATCTCTTCTTCGATTGAGAGTGGCGTGTGGCCAAACTGCTCTTGAAATTTCTTGGACAGTTTTTTCTTGCGCTTGCGAATCTCGCCGCGATCAATGATGACATCGTGCTCGTACACAGTGCCGTCGATCTGGATGGACCCAAATGAGAAGCTACCGAAATGCATACCAATGCCCCTGGATCTTGGTTCACGCGATCTTCTTCGAAGTGAGGGCGTCGGCAGCTGACCAGCACTGCTCGACGTCGTTACTGCCACAGTTCGGACAACAGACGTCGCCCTCCTTGTAGTCGACGGTCGGGATGTAGACATCGCCAGCTTCGTAGTCAACGAGAGACAGAATGTGGGAGAACACCTTCTTGCAACTGCGGCAGAGAAACTGGTAGTGGGGCATAGACACCTCCCCCTGGAAACTCTTCTGAGAGGGAATTCTAGGCTTCGGTCGGGACGGGTTCAATATATGGGACGGTTCCGGCTCAGTGGGTTGTCAATGATTCGCCCGTGTAAATTCTAGAGATGCTGGCAGCCATGTTCCTGCTCCTTTCTATATTGCGCTAGCAACCGCCGTCCTCCTACTGCACGCTCTGTTCATCGTGGAGGTGATCTTCGGAGCTTTGCTGACGCGATCGCGGCCAATTCTTCGCTGGCTGCATATCGCCTCACTTGTCTGGGGAATTCTCACGGAACTGCTGCCTTGGCCTTGTCCCCTCACTCTGCTGGAGAACTGGCTTGAAGGCAAGGCCGGCGTCCAGCCGTATCAGGGAGGGTTTCTGCTCCACTACCTGGACAAGTTGGTCTATCCCGACATCTCCGCAACTGTTCTGACAGGTGCAGGCGTGCTCGTCTGCGTTCTCAATCTGGGACTCTACGGACGGTGGATGTGGATCGATCAGCTCCGATCGCGCCAGTAGTTTTCCGTCTGTGCATCTTTAATTATTTCTATCTTGCACGAAACCCGGCCGTGCATCCGGCCCTTACAATGTGGCTATGCGCATCCTCATGTTCACTGGCAAGGGTGGTGTCGGCAAGACCAGCTTGGCCGCCGCCACTGGCGTCAAACTCGCCGCGCTCAACTATCGCACCTTGGTAATGAGCATCGACCCGGCCCACAGCCTGGCGGACTCCTTCGATTTGGAGACCGAACTGTTCCACCTGAAAACCTCCGACCCCTTGTCCGTCGGCGACCGACTCTGGATCCAGGAGCTCAACATCCAAAAAGAGATCAAGCGTCATTGGCGAGAGATCTCTTCTTATGTCACGTCCGTGTTGCGCACAACGGGAATCAGCGGGGTGGAAGCCGAGGAACTGGCCATCCTGCCCGGCATGGAAGAGCTCAGCGCCATGATGTATGTGAACCAGTACCGTCGCGAACAGCGGTATGACGTAATCGTGCTCGACGCCGCCCCTACTGCAGAATCCATGCGCTTCATCAGCATGCCCACCACGCTCGACTGGTACATGAAGCACATCTTCCCCTTCCAGCGGAACTTTCTGAAGGCAGTGAGGCCGATCGCCAATCGCGTGGCGCCCTTCGATCTCCCTACAGATCGCTATTTCGTGAACATTCGCGAGCTTTTTGAAAAGCTGGAAGGCGTAGACGAGGTCATGGAAGACCCCGAAATCACCAGCGTCCGCCTCGTGACTAACCCGGAAAAGATGGTGCTCCGCGAAACCGAACGTGCATTTGTGTATTTTTCGCTGCACGGTCTAACGGTGGATGCCGTCATCGTGAACCGCCTGCTGCCACATGAAGTCAGCGACGCTTGGTTCAACGAGTGGCATACCTCCCAAGATAAGATTCTGCATGAAATCGAGGAATACTTCGCTCCGGTTCCAGTGAAGCGCGTGCCGCTGTTCGCTCACGAGGTCCTCGGGCGACAGCGACTGGAGGAGCTGGCTGAAGTGCTGTATCCTCGAGGGGAAGATCCGTCGGCGGTGACGCGCACAGAAAAGCCCTTCACCTTTGGAAAAGAAAATGGGGCGTATGAAGTCCGCGTGATGTTGCCATTTGCCACCAAAGGTGAAATAGGATTGTTTAAGAAGGGCGACGAACTGGTAGTCGAGATCGGCACCCTTCGGCGCCACATTGGGTTGCCGCGGTCGATGGCGGGGTTGCTCCCCGCCCGGGCGCGGCTCGAAAATCGTCTTTTGACGGTCGAGATGAAGGAGGCGCAATGAACGACACACAGCAGACGCAATCCACGCCCACCGGTCAAGCTGCCGCTCACGCGCGATGCGCCTGCGGAGAACTTACCGAGGCCATCTCCGAGTTACTCGGATTCTCGCCCTCGGTGAAACAGCATCTGCATAACTCGCGCATCGAGTTTCTGAAGGCGCTTCGCGAAATGGTCGATGCCAGGATCGATCACTTGTCGGCTCAGAGCCAGAAGGGTACGAAAGTAGCAGTCGAATAGGCCCCTGGTAAGGTCTCGCACTGTAATACAAGTGGGCGAGGTGCCTTGCCTATGTGTCAGCGTTCCTCTATGGTCTGCCGAAACGAAACCAACTCCCACTCTCCATCGGGCGTCGATGTCTGCTTCCGGAGAATATAGAGATTCTCGTCGTCAGCGCGGACCTTGTAGAAGACGTTCTCCGGGTCGTACCACTGATCGAGCACGGTTTCGACCTGATATTTCCTTCCTCCCAGCCAAAACCGCACGGGTCTCTCATCGGCCTTTTGCCCAGAGTAGCACTGCACGCTCAACTTCATCGTTCTCATTATCCTCCAGAGGCTGCGAAGGCTAGAATGGATTCTCGATGATGGTCAAACGAGCACCAGCGCGGCGTCGTCCTCGTAAAGCGAAGCCCGGCACCGCGGGCTTGGGTCCCGCCGAATGCCGTCTTGACCAACCGACCGGGAACGCCGTGGCGGTCGCCGAAGCAATTGAGAAAGCGGGCGGCTGCGTGGTCGGATCATACAAAGAGCCCCTCGGCGGACACCCTTTGCTGCTTTCCGTCTTGCCGATCCATGCTGTGGAACCAACTCCCTTTCAGAGGGATCTCTCTGATACCCATCACAAACGGCTCGCGGACGTCATCAACAAGACTGGCCGGTTCCTCGATCCGATCATCGCCGTGGTTGCTCCAAACGATGGATTCTGGACTCCAAACGGCCGCCACCGGCTCGAAGCCATGCGACGTCTCGGAGCCAAGTCGATCACCGCTCTTGTCGTCGCCGATCGTGAGGTGGCATGGCAGATCCTGGCGCTCAACACAGAAAAGGCCCACAACCTGAAAGAGCGGTCTCTAGAAGTCATCCGTATCTACCGCGGCCTGTTTGAAGAGGATGCGACCCGGCCCGAGTCACAATTCGCCTTCTACCTCGACGAACCCGCCTTGGTGACCCTCGGCGTTTGTTATGAGAGGGTTCCGCGCTTTGGTGGTGGCGTCTACCATCCCATCCTGCGGAGACTCGAGACTTTCACGAATGATCCACTCCGCGCGGCCATCAAGGATCACGAGAAGCGAGCCACGATGGTGCTTGACCTTGAAGAAAAAGTGGCGGCGGCCGTGAAGAAGCTGAAAGAGCGCGGGCTTGTCAGTCCGTATCTGCGCTCATTCGTGGTCGCGCGCATCAATCCGCTGCGATGGATCCAGGGCGAACCTCCACCTCTCGAGGATGTTCTGAAAACAATGCGCGAGCGCGTAGCGAAGTTCAATGTCGAGAAGATCAAACCTCAGGACCTCGCTGGCGCGGCAGGTTCGCCCGACGACGAAACGTAGGAGAGACAAGACCGCAAATGACCAATTCATCAGCCAGAAAACACGCGGGGCCCGGGCCAGCGACTGACC
>JASHOH010000072.1 GCA_030041215.1 Candidatus Sulfotelmatobacter sp.
TACCACAATCCTCAACAAGAACCGGGCGGTGAACGCAAGCTGCTGCTTGTTCTCGCGCTGACCTTTCTTGGCTTCATCGTGTTTCAGGCGATGATGAAGAAATATGCGCCCCCGCCACCTGCGCAACAGACGCAGAGTCAGCCAACTCTGGCGCAACCGGCACCGGCTGCGTCCGCGCCTGCTCCACCAGCCCAGGCCAATGCGGCTCCCGCGAATACTGTTCTGAAACAAGCGTCAGCAAAAACCGAAACGGTTGTCGAGAACGATCTCTACCGCATCACTTTCACGAACCAAGGCGCGCAAGTCACGTCCTGGATTCTGAAAAAGTTCGACAACGACGAGCAGAACGGACCACTCGATCTTGTCAATCCAGTGGCGGCGCAGAAGTTCGGATATCCACTTTCTCTTTACACCTACGACGAAAATCTGCGCGACCGGCTGAACTCGGCGATGTACGTGGCCTCGAGCGAGGGACATCTCAGCGTTCCCGCCACACTCACCTTTGAGTACGCCGATCAGGACCTGGTTGTGCGCAAGACCTTCCGGTTTGATCACACGTATGTGCTGGATGTCGATGTCTCCGTAACTTACAAGGGCAGCCTAATTTTCGCAGCGCCAGCGTGGCCCTCCGGATTCGGCGATCAGACCACTCCTGCCTCTTACGCGGCAGCTCGCATCGATTATCACAGCGACGCCTCCACGGATCGCACAGCGCTGATTTTTCCGAATTATGTCCTGCGTATACCGATCAAGGGCGTCAGCGGCGGCAAAACCATCAACGGCCCCTTTGAGTGGGCGGGCGCGGGGGATCAGTACTTTGCCGCGATCTTCATTCCTGACGATCCTGCGACTGGCGCGATGATCACGCTGCGCAATCCGTTGCAGGTTCCGCAGAAGCCGGGCGCAAAAGAAACCGCCAACGCAGATGTTCTGGGAATAGCAGTCGGCGACCTGCGAGGTGCGACTCACGAGCGGGCCTACATCGGGCCCAAAGAGATGTCGTCGCTGGAGGCAGTTAATGTACCCATGATTCACAATGGCGATCCCGATCTGCGCGGCACGGTCGATTACGGTTGGTGGGGCATTCTGGCGCGCCCCCTGTTCCTCTGGCTCAAGTGGACCTACAACCACATCGTTCACAACTGGGGATGGGCGATCGTTATTCAGACCCTGATCATTACAGCGCTGCTGCTTCCCCTCCGCATCACGCAGATGAAGTCGATGCTGAAGATGCAGCGCATCCAGCCGCAGATCAAAGCGATCCAGGAAAAATACAAGAAGTACAGCCTGAAGGACCCGCGCAAGGCGGCGATGAACGAAGAAGTGGCGGCGCTCTACAAGAAAGAAGGAGTGAACCCCGCCGGCGGCTGTCTGCCGCTGCTCATCCAGTTCCCGTTTCTGATCGCTTACTATCGCATGTTAAGTGTCGCGCTCGATCTTCGCCATGCGCACTGGCTGTGGATCAAAGACCTGTCGGCCCGCGATCCGTATTTCATTCTCCCGATTCTGATGATGATCAGCATGTTTGCCATGCAGCGCATGACGCCCCAGACGGGCATGGATCCCGCGCAACAACGCATGATGAACTGGATGATGCCGCTGATGATGGGTTTTATCTTCTTCAATTTGCAGGCGGGATTGAATCTCTACTACGCAGAGACAAATTTGATTTCGATCGCGCAGCAGGCGATCATGAACCGCACCAAGCTGGGCCGCGAGATGCGCGAGATGATGGAGAAGCGCGCGAGGAAGAAGGAGAAATGAGCTGTCAGCTGTCAGCCCTCAGCCTGGATCATCCAAGAATCGGCTTCTGTTTCCTGAGCGGAAATCTGCTCTTTGCGGGAACAATAACGTGGAGCATCACTGCCTTAAGCTGAAAGCTGATAGCTAAGAGCTGAACTATGGACAAAGTTGCCGCTGCCAACAAAATCAACGAATTCCTGAAAGCTGTGGTCACGCACGGCGGGCTGCATCTCAAATACCGCATCGTGGTCGACCCCCCGCCCCAGAGCGAATGGGAGAAGCCGGAAATCTTTGTCGACTTTTCCGGCCCGGATTCTGTTTTGTTGCTTGACCGCGGCGCTGAACTGCTGCGCGCGCTGGAGCTGTTGGCGTTTGAAATTCTTCGTCTCCCTTCCGCCGAACACGACAAGATCGCTTTTGATTGCAGGAACCAACGCTCCAGCCGCTTGCAGGAGCTGCGCATGGCCGCAGCGGTTGCGGCAGAGAAAGTCAGGCAGACGGGTACGCCATATCACTTCGCCCCTATGTCATCGCGCGAAAGACGTGTGCTGCACCTCGCCTTACGAGACCAGGCTGATCTGCGTACCGAGAGCGACGGTGAAGGCTTTAATCGCAGCGTGGTTTTGTATCCGGCGGATTACAAAAACACAGGCAAACCGGGGCGGCGTACGACGCCGTAGCATCGGTTAGCGATCCTATACTTGTCCGTCTAATCTCAGGCACAATAGAACGCTCCGCCCGATTCACTCAACGAGGATTCCATGCACCCAACTCGTCAGTACGCCGGCTTTTTCCTGTTAATATTCTTCTTGGTCAACGTTTTCGCTTCCGCTCAGTCTTCGCCACCCCTCGCACCAAATGACTCTGCTCCCGCGATCTATCCCAAGGCTCGGCGCAGCGATCAGATCGATGACTACCACGGAACCAAAGTCGCCGATCCCTACCGTTGGCTCGAAGACACTGACTCTCCGGAAACCAAGGCCTGGGTCGAGGCTGAGAACAGGGTCACGTTCGGTTATCTCGACCAGATTCCCTATAGGAACGCGATTCGCGAGCGCCTGACCAAATTGTGGAACTACGAGCGCTTCACCGTGCCTCGCCAGGAGGGCGGACGCTATTTCTTCCAGCACAACACCGGTCTACAGAACCAGAACGTGCTACTGGTAGCTGATTCAATCAATGCCCAGCCGCGCCTTCTTCTTGACCCCAACACTCTTTCGCCTGACGGCACGGTCGCGCTTGCTGGCGACGCAGTCTCAGATGACGGCAAGTTGATGGCGTATGGGATTGCCACCTCCGGCTCCGACTGGAACGAGTGGCACGTGCGCGATGTCGATACCGGCAAAGATTTATCCGACGACCTGAAATGGGTGAAGTTTTCCGCCGCTTCCTGGAGCAAGGACAACAAAGGTTTCTACTACAGCCGTTACGACGAGCCCAAAGGCGCGGCCCTGCGCGAGGCCAACTATTTCCAGAAGCTCTACTATCACCGTGTTGGTACGGACCAGTCTGAAGACAAACTGATCTACGAGCGCCCCGACAATAAAGAAATGCTATTCGGCGGCGATGTGACCGATGATGGGCACTATCTGATTATTACGGTGTCGCAGGGCACCGAGCCCAAGAACCGGCTTTACTATGAAGACCTCACTCAGCCGGATGCACCCGTCGTGAAGCTGCTCGACGATTTTGACGCTCAATACAGCTTCATTGACAATGACGGCCCCGTATTCTGGTTTCATACCGATCTTGACGCACCGCGGGGGCGCGTAATCGCGATCGATACCCGCCATCCTGAGCGCGCCAACTGGAAGACGATTGTGCCGCAGAGCGCGGACAAGCTCGAGTTCGCGAACGTTGTGGACAATGTCTTCCTGCTCGGATACCTGAAAGACGCGTACACCGAAGTTCGCGTCTACGACCTGAATGGCGGCTTTCTGCACAATGTCGATCTGCCGGGAATCGGCACAGCCGGAGGTTTCCCCGGCAAACGCAAAGACAAAGAAACGTTTTATGCGTTCACCAGCTTCACTTCTCCCATGACGATTTACCGTTATGAGCCGCAAGCTGCCAAGAGCACCGTTTTCCGCAAGCCGCAGGTGGATTTCGACCCCAACCTCTACGAAACCAAGCAGGTTTTCTACCACAGCAAAGACGGTACGCGCGTGCCCATGTTTCTGACCTATAAAAAAGGAATCAAACTCGACGGGCAGAACCCAACACTGCTTTATGGCTATGGAGGCTTTGACATCTCGCTCACCCCGGCTTTCACAGTGCCGAATTTGGTGTGGCTGGAGATGGGCGGCATCTACGCGCAGCCGAACCTGCGCGGCGGCGGCGAATACGGAGAAGAATGGCACCAGGCAGGAATCAAAGAGAAAAAGCAAAATGTATTCGACGACTTCATCGCTGCGGCCGAGTGGCTGATCGCGAACAAATATACATCGACTCCCAAGCTGGCGATTCGCGGAGGGAGCAACGGCGGATTGCTGGTTGGCGCTTGCGTGACCCAGCGTCCCGACCTTTTTGGCGTAGCACTGCCGGAGGTCGGCGTGATGGATATGCTGCGCTTCCACAAGTTCACGATCGGCTGGGCTTGGACTTCGGACTACGGCTCTTCAGATAATTCCGAAGATTTCAAAACGCTTTATGCCTACTCGCCCTTGCATAATCTGAAGCCGGGAACGAAGTATCCGCCGACGCTGATCGCTACATCCGATCATGATGACCGCGTGGTCCCCGGCCACAGCTTCAAATTTGCGGCTACCATGCAGGCCGACCAGGCGGGACCAGCGCCGGTTCTAATCCGCATCGAAACCAAGGCCGGACACGGAGCTGGCAAGTCGATCACCAAGCTGATCGACGAATTCGCAGACACATGGGCGTTCACTGCCTACAACATGGGAATGAACGTGAAGCTGCCGTAGTGAATTGATTCAACTGCGGAGGGTGAGCGAGAGGCCGCGTATATCGGCCTCTTCGTTGCTGTTACTTCTCCTTCGGCTTTAAATCCAGCGCGGCCGAATTCATGCAATACCGCAAGCCGGTCGGGTTGGGGCCGTCGTCAAAAACGTGTCCCAGGTGCGCGCCGCATTTCGCGCACCGCGCCTCGGTGCGGACCATTCCGTAGCTTGAATCTTTATGCTCTTCGACTTTGCCGTCCTCGGTCGGCTTATAGAAGCTAGGCCAGCCGGTTCCCGAATCGAACTTGGTCGATGAATCAAACAGCGGTTCGCCGCAGCAAACGCAGTGATAAATTCCCTGCTCCTTTGTCTTCCAGTATTTGCCGGTGAAAGCGCGTTCGGTGCCGGCCTCACGCGTAACGTGATACTGCTCAGGCGTGAGTTGCTCCTTCCACTCGGCTTCAGTCTTGGCTAGTTTTTCCGCCATGAAAGTTCCTCCAGCTAATTAACGTTGCATTCATTAGATGTCTGAAACCGTGAAAAGTGCCGTGCCGCTACTTGATCTCCCCGCCGATCCCACGGTACTGCCCGTGGAAAAACAGCAGAGGATCGCCTTTTCGCACAACCACGTCTTCGACTTCGGCGATGAAGATTGTGTGATCGCCAGCGTCTTCGGCTGACTGTAACCGGCATTCGAGATAAGCCAGCGCGGCGTGAAGCATCGGCGTTCCCTTGGCGGTGCGGTCGAAGAGAGCGCCAGCATCCTCCTCGGCGCTGTCATGAGTGCGCGCTGGCCGGGCGTAATATTGCGAAATCGCCCTCTGGTTCTCGGCCAGAATGTTCACGCCGAAGCGCTTCTTGGCATGCAGATGCGCATGTGTACGCGCTGTGTGGTCCACGCAGACCAGCACCAGCAGCGGGTCGAGCGAAACGGACGCGAAGGCATTTGCAGTCATGCCGTGCACCTCGCCATCCAGGTCGAGAGTGATAATGGTCACTCCTGTGGCAAAGCAGCCCATCGCTTTCCGGAATTCGGCTGGATCAAGGCTCATCTCGCATCCTGCGACACGCCTACGTTACCACGTGACGCCCTATTGGGGATGCGGCTCGCGCCGGGTGATGTATGATTCGATTCAGCGGCACGATTCTGGGGCCAGAAACGATGAGCGCGCACGTATTGGAGAAGAGGGAAGAAGCTGCTTCGCGCCTGGCGGAAGTCGCCGGCCTACCGCCTGCCCAGCCTATTTCGCGCGACTTCGCTTGGAAGTTGATCCGCTGTAGCGACGCCGATCTTCCCGTTCTGCTCTCGGCTGCCCGAGCTGCCAAAGAAAAATTCAAGCCGGGAATCATCACCTACTCGCGCAAAATTTTTCTTCCTCTAACGAACTTGTGCCGCGACTACTGCGGCTACTGCATTTTCCGCCGCGACCCCTTACAGCCGGGCGCGCATACCATGACTCCCGACGAAGTTCTTGCGGTTGCTCGTGCCGGTGAGAAACTCGGCTGCACGGAAGCTCTCTTCAGCCTGGGTGACAAGCCTGAACTGCTGTTTCCGGAAATGCGCGACACCTTGCGCCATCTCGGCTACAAATCCACTCTGGATTATCTAGAAGCGATGTGCGAACTTGTGCTGCGCGAGACCAGCTTGCTGCCGCATCCCAATCCCGGCCTGCTCAGCGCCGAGTGGATCGCACGCCTCGCAGCAGTTTCGCCCAGCATGGGTCTGATGCTCGAAACCACCAGCCGCGCCCTCCTCGCACCCGGAGCCGCGCACGACAATGCTCCTGACAAAATTCCCGTTCGCCGCCTGCGGACGATTGAAGAAGCGGGAAAACAGAATGTACCGTTTACCACTGGCATTCTGATCGGAATCGGCGAAACTCCCGAAGACAGAGTCGATAGCCTAATTGCCATTCGCGAGCTGCACCAGCGGTACGGTCATATTCAGGAAGTGATCGTGCAAAATTTCCGGGTCAAGCCTGAGATTCCCATGGCCGATGTCCCCGAGCCGAGCCGCGGCGAGATGCTCCGCACCGTGGCGGTAGCTCGCTTGTTAATGCCGAGCGTCAATATTCAGGCGCCGCCTAACCTCAATGCACCATATTATGAAGAGTTGCTAGATGCCGGTATCAACGATTGGGGAGGAGTTTCTCCGCTGACGCCCGACTTCATCAATCCTGAAAAACCGTGGCCGCACTTGAAGCAACTGCGGTTACGCACCGAACGCAAAGGGCTGCAACTGCGGCAGCGTTTGCCGGTCTACCCTGAATTTGTGTCGAAACTCGCGTCGCACCCCGGCTTGCTCACCGAAAAGCTGCAAGCTGCCTGCGACCGCGAAGGTTTGGCAGCCGAAAAGAGGGCGGTATGATCTGCGTGCTTAGTGGCGGAACGGGAGGGGCCAAATTCGTCGACGGCCTGCGGCAGGTGATTCCCCCCGATCAGATCACGCTGATCGTCAATACCGGCGATGACCTGTTGTGGTGGGGCCTGTATGTTTCTCCCGATATTGATTCCATCATGTATGTTCTCTGCGGACTGCTCAGCCGTGAGCGCGGTTGGGGCGTGAAAGGCGACACGTTCTTGTGCCTGCAAGCGATGGGCCAACTGGGCGAGCCTATCTGGTTTCACACCGGGGACCGAGATCTGGCTGTTCACATTTTGCGCTCGCGTCTTCTAGCCGAAGGGAAAACGCTTTCCCAGGCCACAGCGGCCATCTGCGGCAAGCTGGGCGTGAAAGCGCGCGTTCTGCCCATGTCAGACTCGCGCGTTGAGACGCGCGTGGATACTCCTTCGGGCGACTTCAGCTTCGAAGAGTATTTCGTGCAGCGCTGGTATCAGGATCCGGTGAATTCAGTTCGCTTTGCCGGCGCCTCGGACGCCGAACCTGCCCCTGGCGTAATCGAGGCCATTCTTTCCGCTGATGCCGTAATCATTGCGCCCAGCAATCCCATTACCAGCCTCGGCCCAATTCTATCTGTGCCGCGAATTCGCGAAGCGCTGCGCGGGGCGCGCGGAACAGTCGCTGCGGTAAGCCCGATCGTTGGAAACGCCCCTGTCGCCGGACCGGCAGGCATTCTTATGACTGCGCAGGGGCTGCCCTGCTCGATTGCCGGCGTCGCCAAGGCATATGAGGACTTTCTCGATCTCCTCATCTGCGATGCCCGCGACGCCCGCGCCGCCGAAGCGCTGCGGAAAAGCGGCCTGCGCGTGCAGTGCGCGCAAACCATCATGCGCTCGACCGAAGACCGGGCTGTGCTGGCACGAACCGTTTTGTCCTTCGCCTGCAGCAATCTGCTGCGCGATGAGCACACGTCGGGAACCGATGCGGAAAGATCCACTATCGGCGAACCTAAAGCCGACG
>JASHOH010000073.1 GCA_030041215.1 Candidatus Sulfotelmatobacter sp.
CTGTACTCTAATGCAAAACGCCGGGCCTCCCACAGGACCGGCGTCTCGAACACGAAACTTTCGGAATCTCAGCTCCCCGCCACCATTTCCCTGGGAGCGCCGCCGTCCACGTCGGCCTGATTGAATATGATATTGGCTCCCATGTGTGCTGGCCGGGGGGCCAGCATCTGCTCCTTGCGGTAAATCAGGTTGCTGGCGTTAAAGCTGGCCAGCTCGAATCCGTGGCCGTGGGTGATGGCGTCGGTCGGACACGCCTCCACGCAATATCCGCAAAAAATGCAGCGGTTGTAGTCGATGTTGTAAACCTTGGCGTAGCGCTCGGCGCCGCTGACGCGGTTTTCCGCCGTGTTGTCGGCCGCCTCAATATAAATGCAGTTCGAAGGACAATTCGCCGCGCACAAAAAGCACGCCACGCACTTTTCCAGCCCGTTCTCGTCGCGCTGCAACACGTGCGCGCCACGGAACCGCGCCTCCAGCCGCGCCCCGTGCAGCGGCCCCTTGCCATCGGGATAATTCTCCACAATCGTGGGCTGAAACATCTCCCGAAAGGTGATGCTCATGCCCTTGGCAATGGCCGCAATGTTCTTCAGGACTGGCACAGGACAGTATATCGTGAGTGAGCGGAGAAGCGCGCGTGCCGACCATTGTTGTCTCGAGGTGAGAAGATCTGTCGTGCCGATGTGGAAGAGCAGCGCTTTAGCGCCGCATGAAAGCAAGGTCGGACCGTGGAAGAGCGGCCCTTTAGGGCCGCGTCAAGCGTCTAAAAATTTTTTGTCATTCCGACCGAAGCCGGAGCGAAGCGACGGCGAGTGGAGGAACCTGGTGTTTTCTGGAAGTTGACCGATCCGGTCGGATTTGGTGGAAGAACGTGAGTTATTAGGGGGGCGAAAGTGGGGGCGAAATCTGCATTTGCAGGGTCGCGAGATCGTGTAAGTCATTTGTTTTCAATGTAAGTTTATCAGTTTGCCAGCCCTCCCCCCACCCCCACCTTTGTTTAGAATCAGGACTTTACGTATATGAGTGTGTTGTAAAATCGTCAGCCCAAAGGGGTTACATACTAAGCTCCGTGAAACAAAGGAGTTAGGTGGGGCATGTTGCACGGCCCCCACTTCTCGCGCAGAAAGGCGCGAGAAATGGGGCACCCTGATCGGTCACACGGCAGAAGCGGGCCACCCGCCTGCGCTCGGTCCCTCAGGGCAGGGCTGAAGCGCCTCTTCCACGCTGGCACTGAAGCGATCCTGAAAAGCAAAACAGCTCCGGTCACCAACCGGAGCTGTTTCGGAAAGTCAGGTACTAAACGCCGCCTGCCAAGCAATTCCTATGATAGCGCGTTCGCAGGCGATGTCAAGATTTTGGGTCGAGTGGACGATAGGAGGGCGAGGGAGTCGAACCCCTAGTGGCTGGTGAAGCCACTCGACCGCTTGGCAAGCGGCGTCCAGTACCCACTGGCAACACCCTCCAGACGGCGCTTGCCCGTGGGAAATTCTAATGTGAGGCGCTGGCTGATTGATTGTTTGAGGAGAAATAATTTGGGAGTGAAGCCCAGATTGGGAAGGGGTTGAGAAGCAGGGTTCCTCACCGATCCTTCGGATCGGTTCGGAATGACATCACTTTATTTGGTGCTTGGCGCGGCCCGTTCGACTTCGCTCAGGGCAGGCGCTTAAGCGCCGCTCTTCCACGGTGGCGCAGGCAGCATTTCTCGCCCACCCTTCGAAAAGCGCGAAGGGTGGGGCATCCTCGGTTGTTGTGACTGACTACTCCGTCGAGAGCAGGAGTGCCCGCGCCACATACCCGCAATCTCCGCCACACGGCCGGCGGGACGCCGGCGCTACTCAATCCCTAGCTCTTTCGCCAGCGCTTTCCATTTTCCGTCCACCAGTGCTTTGGTTTTTTCATCCATCAGAATTTCGTCAGGCCAAGGACGCGTAAATCCTTCAGTCGGCCATTTGCGCGTCGCGTCGATGCCCATCTTTGATCCGTAATTCGGCAGGCGGCTGGCGTGGTCGAGCGAATCGATGGGGCCGAGCGTGAACTGAATGTCGCGCTCGGGATCGATGTGGTTGAGCACTTTCAGCGTCACATCGGTGAGGTTTTGCACGTCGACGTCTTCATCGACCACGATGATGCACTTGGTGAACATCGCCTGGCCGAGCGACCAGATCGCGTTCATGACTTTGCGCGCTTGTCCGGGATACGACTTGCGGATGGAGACGATCATCAGGTTGTGAAAGACGCCTTCGATGGGCAGGTTGATGTCGATGAGTTCGGGAATGGTGAGCTTCATCAGCGGCAGGAAAATGCGCTCGACGGCCTTGCCCATGTAGGCGTCTTCCATCGGAGGTTTGCCGACGATTGTGGTCGCGTAGATCGGGTCTTTGCGGTGCGTGATGCAGGTTACGTGGAAGACAGGATAGAGGTCTTCGAGCGAGTAGAAGCCGGTGTGATCGCCGAAGGGGCCTTCGGTGTGGAGTTCGTCGAGGTTGACGTAGCCTTCGAGGACTATTTCGCTTGTGGCTGGAACTTCGAGGTCGACGGTTTCGCACTTGACGAGTTCGACAGGCGATCCGCGCAGGAAGCCGGCGATGAGATATTCCTCGATGTCGGGCGGTGCGGGAACGATGGCCGAGAACGTGACCGCGGGATCGGTGCCGATAGCGACTGCGACTTCGAGTTTGCCTGTCGGCTGATTGGTGTCGGCGAGGACTTGGCCTCCGGAAGTGCGGGCCATGAGATCGACGGAGTTCCCACGTCTCGCAAAACCGGCGAGACGTGGGGCACCCTCATTTGTTGTCGTCCCAACCGCGTTCCGCAACGCTTGACGATAGTGTTCGGCGCCGACTTTCTGGCGCTGCCAGTGCATGCCTGTGGTGCGCTCGTCAAAGACTTGCAGTCGGTACATGCCGACGTTGCGTTTGCCGCTGTTGGGATCGCGGGTGACGACGCAGGGCAGAGTGATGAAGCGTCCGGCGTCCTTCGGCCAGCATTGCAGGATGGGGAAATCGAGCAGGGAGAAGTTGTCGCGCTTGACGACTTCCTTGCATGGGCCCGTGGGCACGGTCTTGGGGAAGAACTTCCCGGCTTCGGTGAGCAGCGGCAGCATCTTGAGCTTGTCGAGGAAGCCCTGGGGAGATTTGACGTCGAGGAACATCTTGATGCGGTCGGCGAATTCGTCGAGAGAGTCGACACCGAGGGCGAGTTTCATGCGGGACTCGGAGCCGAACTGGTTGATGAGGAGTTGGGAGTTGGGATAGCCCTTGAGGTTCTGGAAGAGGAGGGCGGGGCCAAGTTGTCGAGCTTCGCTCGACCGGACAGCCGAGGGCGGCTGTCCCCACATATGCATTTTGCTTACGCGGTCGGTGATTTCGGCGATTTCGAGGATGGGATCGGCTTCAGTTTTGATGCGGCGAAGTTCGCCGACGCGTTCGAGCGCGGCGATCCATTGACGGAGGTCGGAGTAGGGCAAGGGGTTCGTCCTCAGGACGAATGATTATAAACAGTAGAGGGTAATGAATGCCGTGGCATTCCTTTGGACGTTGGTGCGTTAAGCGCCGAACAGCAGGTTCCTCACCGCTCCTTCGGACCGGTTCGGAATGACAAAGAGTTCAGATTCCTAGTCTTTACAGCTTGCTGCGGAGCATGGTGATCACGTCATCGGAGGTGATGACGCCGACGAGGCGGCTGTGTTCGTCGACGACTGGAAGGGTGAGCAGGTTGTATTTGTCGAAGAGTTCGGCAACTTCGCGGTCGCTGGTTTCTTCGCGGGTGGATACCAGGGGTTCCTGGGTCAGGGAAAGAAGAGGAGTATTTGGCGCAGCAAGGACCAGTTTCACCAGTGGCACGGCACCGGATAGCGTTCCGCGGGAATCGACAAGATAGATGGTGCTGACGGATTCGATGCCGCCTTCGAATTCACGCATGACGCCAATGGCGTTCTCGACAGTGGCGCTGACTGGTAGAGCGATGAACTCGGTCGTCATGCGGCCGGCGGCGGTTTCTTCGCGATGTTCGAGGAGTTCGACCACCTCCTGGCTGGCCTCGGGTTCCATCTCGACCAGAATTTGCTCGGTGCGGTCCTTCGGGAGATCGGCGAGAAGGTCGGCGGCGGCATCAGGATCCATTTCCTCGACGATGTCGGCGGCGCGCTCAGAGTCGAGTGACTCGACAATGGCCTTCTGCACCTTGGGCTCGACTTCTTCCAACGTCTCGGCGGCGACGTTTTCATCGAGGGTTTCGAAGACGGCTTCGCGCTCGGCGGGGGCGAGTTCCTCGACGATATCGGCGATGTCGGCAGGATGGAGCTTGGCGAGGCCCTCGTGGGAAATCTTCAGTTTGATCCGGCGAGAGACGTCAGGTTCGATGAGGTCGACAAAGGTCCAGGGAATAGTGCGAGGCGGAATCCTATCAATGAGGCGGTGGAGGGCGGCGCGTGGCGCAAGGCCGCGCAGGAGACGGCGTAGTGCGCCCCGCGTGCCGATATCGACGGACTGGACGCGAAGGATGGCGCGATCGCGTCCGCCTTCGGTGGTGGATTCGACTTGAAGATCGACATCGTTGACGCGCACAACTTTGCGCCCGTGAACGTCGATGACCTGTTGATCGAGTAGATCGCGCTCGAGCAGGAACAAACCTTCGGAGCCGTTGATGGCGGGCCAGTCGGAGACTTTGCTGGTGGCGTGAACATGCTCATCCACGCGAGAAATGGCTGATTGGGGAAGCAGACGGTTGCCAGATTTCGTTTTGACGATGAAAGAGGAGATGCGGTCGCGGTCTTCCTGAGGAGCAATAGCGACTTCGCGCACGCGTCCGGAAGGCGCGCCGGAGGCGTCGATTACCGTCGAGCCAATCAACTCGGATAGAGGCAGCGAAGTCATACCGGCTTGAGAATAGCCCAATTTACGCAGAGAGAGAAATGAATTGTGAACCGGAGAGCAAGAAATTGCGTACCTTACATTGGTGCTCACGGGTGTGCTGTTGCTGGGCAGACTTTGAGTCGGCTTCTCGCGGAGATTCCTCGTCCCGCGGCTTCGCCGCCCCCGTCTGGAAGCCGGGGTCTACCGGAAAGCGCGGGACTTCGGAATGACGCCGAAGAAAGGCGAAGTACCCAGGCTATTGATTTAATCACCGTATAATCGGCTCAGATGCGCTATATCTTCGATATTTTCGGGCAGACTCTGCGCACGCTGTGGGCGCATAAGCTGCGCTCGTTTCTGACCATGTTCGGGATAGCGTGGGGGGTGTTTTCGCTGCTTTTGCTGGTTGGATTGGGCGAAGGATTCCGGTCGGGCAATAAGAAAGAGTTCGACGAACTGGGCGAGAACATCATGTTTATCTGGTCGGGGCGGGCTCCGGCAATGGAGGGGAGTTTTACGTCGCTGCGGCAGTATTACCTCACATACCGCGATTATCTTGATATAGCGCGAGAGGCGAAGAGCGTGGCGCTGGTTGCGCCGGTGATACGACGGAACGACATTCGGGCGGTCAGCGATTTCTATCAGGCCAGCGGGCAGATGTTTGGGGTGCCGGCGATGTTCAACCAGCTTCGCTACCTTCCGATCAAGGAAGGGCGCTGGTTGAACGACCTTGATGATGCGCAAAAGCGCACCGTGATTGTGCTGGGCGATGAGTCGCGACGGACATTATTTCTGGGCAAGGCGGCCGT
>JASHOH010000074.1 GCA_030041215.1 Candidatus Sulfotelmatobacter sp.
CTTTCCACTGGCACCATGTTCGGCATGCCCCACGACATGGAATGGGAACTTGCTGAAGTCATCTGCGAACGCTTTCCCGTCGAGATGTGCCGTTTCGGCAACAGCGGGACGGAAGCCACCATGCATGCCATCCGTCTCGCCCGCGCCGCCACGGGCCGCGACAAGATCATCAAGTTCGAGGGCGCATACCACGGTCTGCATGATTCGGCTCTCGTCAGCGTGAAACCACACGCGCCCGACTACGGAGACATCAACGCGCCGACCTCCGTCAGCGGCGGCCTGGGCGTTCCCAAAGGCGCTCTCGCGAACGTGAAAATTGCTACCTTCAATGATCTCGCCACGGTCGAGCGCCGCTTCAACGAAAGTCCCGGCGAGATCGCGGCGATCATTCTCGAGCCGATCCTGATGAACGTCGGCTTGTGCCTGCCTCAACCTGGATTCCTCAAAGGCCTGCGCGATCTCGCCTCACAAAACGGCGCGCTGCTGATTTTCGACGAAGTAAAAACCGGCGCAAAGCTCTGCTGGAGTGGCGCCAGCGAATATTTCAACGTGACGCCTGACATGATTTGCCTCGCAAAGTCCATCGGCGGAGGCTTCCCCCTCGCCGCTTTCGGCGCGAGCAAATCCGTTATGGATCTGATCTCACAGCACAAAGTTTTCCACGGCGGCACGTACAACACAAATCCCGTTTCTATGGCAGCGGGACTCGCCACATTCCGCGAAGTTCTCACGCGCGACAATTACGCGCACGTCGACAAGCTCGGCAAGAAGCTCGCCGACGGATATCGCAAGACCATCGCGAAGGTCGGCTTGCAAGCTTACATCGCGCAAGCCGGCGCCAATGGCGCGCTGATGCTCTATCCAAAAGAAATTCGCAACTACCGCGACTGGACCACGATCGACGTCGATCTGTGGCGTCATTATTGGTTCGGCATGGTCAATCGCGGCGTGATGCCTCAGCCCTACTGGTGGGATGAGCAATGGACGATCTCAGTCCAACACACCGAGGCCGACATCGACAAGCACCTGGCCGCATTCGCTGACATCGCTGCATCATTAGCGAAAGCGCAGCAAGAGCGCACCGAACGCGTCCCGGCCGAAGTCGCGCACTAAGATCGCGTAGGGGCGGACGCATTCGTCCGCCCTGAATTGAACATAAAGATTATGATGTTATTCCGAACCGGCCAAAGCCCGGTGAGGAACCTGCTTCTTCGCTTGGGTCGCAACAGGAATTGTCCACCACCGGCCAACCCGCTCCCCACCTCGTCCGCGCCCTCGGGCGCCGGGACTTAGTCCTGCTTTTTGTCGTCGCTGTTTTCAATCTGAACGTCGTCCCGTCCATCGCCGCCAACGGTGGGGTAACCATCTGGCTCTGGATCATCTCGCTCCTTCTTTTCTTCTTCCCGCAAGGCATCGCCGTCATCGAACTCGCCCATCGTTATCCCGGCGAAGGCGGAGTCTACCTCTGGGCCAAAGAAGTTTTCGGCGACTTCCACGGATTTCTCTCCGGCTGGTGCTACTGGACGAACAACATGCTCTACGTGCCCACGGTCATGCTGTACTTTGTCGGCGTCTCGGTTTTCGCGCTCGGCCCCGCCCACGTCGGTCTGGCCGATAACAAAATTTTCGCGCTCACCACCTCGCTCGCGCTGATGGCGTTGCTGACCATTCTCAACATCGTCGGACTCGGGGTAGGGAAGTGGGTCAACAATGTGGGAGCGATCGGGACATTCGTGGCCGCAGCGGTTCTCATCGGTTTGGGTATCGTGGTGTGTAGCCGTTTCGGAGCCAACGTCACCGCCGCCGATTTCAAAATTCCTGCGAACCCGCGGTTCGTTCTCAATTCTTTCGGCGTAATTTGCTTCGGCTTGGTTGGGCTCGAACTCGCCTCCGTGATGGGCGACGAAATCAAAGACCCGCGCCGAACGCTTCCCGGCGCGGTGGCCTGGGGCGGTCTGCTTTCCGGCGCGCTGTACGTCGGCGCCACGCTAACAATCCTGATCGCGATCGGAAAAAACGTGAACGTGCTTCAGGGCATCGTGCAGGCCGTCAGCCACATGGCGGCTCGCGTGAACCTCACATGGATCACTGTACCTTTCGCGTTGATGCTGAGCCTTTCGATCGCCGGCATCGGCTCTGCGTGGATGGGCGGCTGCGCCCGCATCCCTTTTGTGGCCGGCCTCGATTCCTATATGCCCCCATGGCTCGGCAATATTCATCGGCGCTACTCGACGCCTTACGCGGCCCTGATTGTTCAGGGAATCGTTTCCGCTGGACTCGTAATTCTGAATTTTGCGGGCGCAGGCGTGCAGGAAACATTTCAAAAACTGCTCTCGCTTGCAGTCGTTTTGCAACTTGTCCCGTTCGTTTACATGTTCGCCGCGCTCTTGCGATTTTCAATCACTGAATCTGTCCCTCGCGGCCAGTACGGCCGCCCCATGATGTTTTTTTCGGGTGCGTGCGGATTGCTCACCACAACGCTCGGCATTGCACTCGTATTTTTTCCGGCGCAGCAGATCACGTCGCTTTGGCTGTATGAGCTGTGGATGTTCGGTGGCACATTATTTTTTGTCGGCCTCGCCGCCTTTTTCTTTTTTGTCTACGGTCGGCGCAAGTCAGCTGAGCGAAACGCACGAGAGATAAACCACGTGGGAACAGCCACCCTCGGCTGTCCTGCGAGCGAAGCTCGCAAGTAGCTTGAAAAGATTCGTATCAGGGCACGGCTTCAGCCGTGCCAAAAATGGCGAGATAGAAGAACAGGGGCTTTAGCCCGGTGCAGGAGGACACAATGCCCGCTGGGGTAACAACCGACATCAAAACTTATCAGATCTTCATCAACGGCGAATGGGTCAACAACGAATCGGGTAAGACGTTTCCCGTCTACGATCCCTCCACTGAAGAAGTCATCGCCCAGGTTCCCGACTGCGGTCAGGAAGACGTAAACAAAGCCGTCGCCGCCGCCAAAGCTGCATTCGAAGATGGCCCATGGGCAACTACGACCGCGCAGGAACGTGGCCGCATTCTCTTTCGCCTCTCCGAAAAAATCCGCGCCAACTCCGCCGCGCTCGCTGAACTTGAGTGCCGCAACACGGGCAAACCCATCGTAGAAGCCGAATTCGACATCAATGACGCCGTAACTTGCTTCGAATATTACGGCGGCCTCGCCACGAAAGTCCTTGGCTACGTGAATCCCGTCCCCGACAATGCAATGTCCCTTGCCCTCAAAGAGCCGGTCGGCGTCGCCGGACAAATCATTCCCTGGAACTATCCACTCCTGATGGCCGCATGGAAGCTCGCGCCGGCCATCGCCGCCGGGTGTACCTGCGTTCTCAAGCCCGCTGAGCAAACTCCCCTCACCGCGCTCGAATTCGCAAAATATTTTACAGATTGTGGGCTTCCCGCCGGTGTCGTTAACATCGTCACTGGCTTCGGCGAAACGGCAGGCGCTCCCATAGTGCAGCATCCCGACGTAAACAAAATCGCCTTCACCGGTAGCGCTGCAGTCGGCAAAATCATTGTTAAGCAAGCTGCCGACACAGTGAAGCGCGTCACCCTCGAACTGGGCGGCAAGTCTCCCAACATCTTTTTCGCCGATGCCGATTTCGAAGCCGCCATCGATGGAGCGCTCTTCGGGGTCTTCATCAATCAAGGCGAAGTCTGCTCCGCCGGCAGCCGCATCCTGGTTCAGAAATCGATCTACAAAAATTTCGTTGAAGCGATGACGGAGAAAGCCAAGAAAATCAAGCTCGGTCCTCCACTTGATCGCGAAACCAAGATGGGCCCACTCGTGAGCAAGGAACAATACGATCGTGTCAACGAATATCTCGCGCTCGGCAAGAAAGAAGCCAAACTCGCTTCGGGCGGCAGGCGACCGGAAAAGATTGCCAGAGGCTACTACGTTCAGCCGACAATCTTCTATGACGTCGACAATTCCGCACGCATCGCCCGCGAAGAAATTTTCGGGCCTGTCGCGGCCGTCATTCCGTTCGACGACGAAAAAGACGCGCTGAAAATCGCCAATGATTCTCCCTACGGCCTAGCCGCAGCCGTCTGGACGCGCGACATCTTCAAAGCCATGCGTACGGTGAAGGCGCTGCGAGCCGGAATCGTCTGGGTTAATCACATGCAGCCAACATATGTTGAGGCTCCCTGGGGTGGCTACAAGCAGTCCGGCTTTGGCCGCGAACTCGGCCCCTGGGGCATCGAAGAATATCTTGAAACGAAGCAGGTGTATATCAATTTGAACGAAACGCCGATCGGCTGGTACTGAAAAGCGTTGCCGGTACCCAGTTGCCAGCAAAACCGATTGTCATCCTGAGCGAAGCGAAGGACCTATGCATTTTGCCCAACTCTGAAGGGTAACGGGCCAACGCCCGACGACTAATGACTAACGACGGAACATTGGAATGAGTACGATCCGAATTAAGACGCCCATCCCCGGCCCCAACTCCCGCGCACTTTCCGCCCGCCGCGCGCAAGCCGTTCCCCGCGGTCTGTCCCATGCGACGCCCATTTACGTCGCCAAAGCCGAAGACGCCTGGCTTGAAGACGTCGACGGCAACCGCTACATCGACTTCGCGGGCGGCATCGGTTGCCTCAACGTCGGGCATCGTCAACCGCCCGTCATTGCTGCTATTCAAGAGCAGCTCGACAAATATCTGCACACTTGCGTCCAGGTCACGCCGTACGAGGGCTACATCTGTCTCGCGGAGCGCTTGAACGAAGTCACTCCTGGCAAATTCCCGAAGAAGACTCTGTTCGTCAATAGCGGTGCGGAGGCCGTCGAAAACGCCGTCAAGATCGCACGCGCTTATACCAAGCGTCCCGCCATCATCGCCTTCGAAGACGCCTTCCACGGCCGCACCATGATGACTCTCGCGCTCACCAGCAAAACTCATCCTTACAAAGCGGGATTCGCTCCGTTCCCGAGCGATGTTTACCGAGTCCCATTTGCCTATTGCTATCGCTGCTCATACAACCTGAAGTATCCCGAGTGCGATCTCTACTGCGCGCGCCATCTCGAAGACACGTTCAAGCGCGTCGTCGCCAACGAAGAAGTCGCGGCCGTAATCGCTGAGCCGGTTCTCGGCGAAGGCGGATTCGTCGCTCCGCCGCCCGACTATTTCAAAGTGCTCGTCGATCTCTGCCACAAGCATGGGATTTTGTTCATCGCCGACGAAGTTCAATCCGGTTTTGGACGCACGGGCGCGCTCTTTGCCAGCCAACGCTACGGCATCGAGCCAGATATCCTTGTTACCGCAAAATCTCTCGGTGGAGGACTGCCGCTGGCCGCTGTTACAGGCCACGCCGAAATCATGGATGCGCCCAGCGCTGGCGGCCTAGGCGGCACGTTCGCGGGTAATCCGTTATCGTGTGCCGCTGCGCTCGCCGTTCTTGATTTGTTTGAAAACACAAACTTGTTAGTCCGCGCCAACGAACTCGGCGACCGCTTCCAACGCCGCGCCCGCGAATGGCAGCGGCGTTGGCCGATCATCGGCGACGTGCGTGGTCTCGGTGGCATGCAAGCAATTGAACTGGTCAAGTCGCAAGAGACAAAAATTCCCGCGGGAGATGAAACCAAGGAGATCGCGCAGTACTGCTACGAACACGGCCTGATCACGATTACTGCGGGTTCGTACTCCAATGTGATTCGAATTCTCGTCCCTCTTGTCGCGACGAACGAACAAATGGACGAAGGCCTCGACGTACTCGAAGCGGCATTGGCCTTAGTCTGTGACAAGAAGAGCGCGGTCGCGCAGTTGGTGTGACGATGGTCTTTTGTTTTTGGGTGGCGCAGCGCCTCAGAGCTGTGGTTACGCCCATTAAATGATGTTATTCCGAACCGGCCAAAGCCCGGTGAGGAACCTGCTTTCTTGCTTGCGAGGAACAATATGTCAGTAGCCGCCCCACCCATCACGAAGCTACCCAATTACATCAATGGCCAATGGACCGACTCGCGCGCCACCGAATGGCGTGATGTCACCAACCCCGCCACCGGCGAAGCGTTAGCCCAAATCCCGCTAGCCGACGCGAACGAAATCAATCAAGCTGTCGAAGCCGCCGCGGCCGCGTTTCCCGAATGGCGTCGCACTCCCCCCGAAGACCGCATCCAGCCCCTGTTCAAGCTGAAGATGCTGCTCGAAGAACATCTCGACTCGATCGCCCGCATCATCACGCAGGAAAACGGCAAGACCCTCGCCGAAGCCAAGGCCGAAATGCGCCGTGCCATCGAGAACGTCGAAGTCGCCTGCGGCATCCCTACGATGATGCAGGGCTACAATCTCGAAGACGTCGCCCGTGGCATCGACGAATTCATGATCCGCCAGCCGCTCGGCG
Organism: Candidatus Sulfotelmatobacter sp.; assembly: GCA_030041215.1. GTDB lineage: Bacteria > Acidobacteriota > Terriglobia > Terriglobales > Acidobacteriaceae > Sulfotelmatobacter. Next base: position 6,337 of record JASHOH010000074.1, read on the forward strand.
TTGTCGCCGCGATCACTCCGTTTAATTTCCCGGGCATGATTCCGTTCTGGTTTCTGCCCTACGCCATCGCGACCGGCAACACCTTCGTTCTGAAACCCAGCGAGCGAGTTCCTCTCACTATGCGCTATGCCTTCGAGCTGCTGGAACAAACGGGAATTCCGAAAGGCGTCGTCAACCTGATCAACGGCAGCAAAGCCGCTGTCGACGCCCTTCTCGACCATCCCAAAATTCGCGCCATCAGTTTTGTCGGATCAACTCCCGTGGCAAAATACGTCTACGCCCGAGCCGCCGCCAACGGCAAGCGCGCGCAATGCCAGGGCGGAGCCAAGAATCACGTCATCATTCTTCCCGACGCCGACATGTCCATGGCCACACAGATCATCAGCGACAGCGCTTTTGGATGCGCCGGCCAGCGCTGCCTCGCCGTCTCGGTTGCTGTAACCGTCGGCGAAGCGCAGAAAACATTTCGCGATTCGATCGCCGACGCTGCCTCAAGACTCAAAGTTGGCAACGGACTCGATGAAGGCGTGCAGATGGGCCCGGTCATCACGCCGCAAAGCAAAGACCGCGTCGAATCATTGATTGGGCTGGGTGAAAAGCAGGGAGCGAAAGTTCTGCTCGATGGCCGCGGAACGAAGATTTCAAAATACGAAAAGGGGAACTTCGTCAACCCGACAATCCTCGACGGCGTTCCTGCATCAAGCGAGCTCACCGATACTGAGATCTTCGGTCCCGTCCTGAGCCTCGTCCATGCCAACACTCTCGACGAAGGCCTCGCCTTCCTTGAGCGCAGCGCCTACGGCAATCAGGCATCTTTATTTACATCGAGCGGATCAGCCGCACGCCGCTTCCGCTACGAAGCTCCCGCGGGCAACATCGGCATCAACATCGGAGTCGCCGCTCCCATGGCCTATTTTCCCTTTAGCGGATGGAAGAACAGCTTTTTCGGCGATCTTCACGGCCAGGGCCGCGACTCGATCGAGTTCTACACGGATAAGAAGGTTGTCGTCGAACGCTGGGCGAAGGAACACTCGCGCAAATTCTGATTTACCCTGTATACCTCTGCGCCCTCCGTGTTTAAAGCTTTTCAACACAGGAAACACAGAGGAACACAGGGTAAACCGACGAGGAAACAAATTGATGGCCACACTTACTGAATCCAGAATCATGACCGGCAAAGAAATCGTCGATCTCAGCCGGAAGCACACCCTCTACGAATGGTCCGCTCAATCCAAGGTCGATCCCATCCCTGTCGCCCGTGCCAAGGGAATTTACTTCTACACGCCCGAAGGCAAGCGCTTCATCGACTTCAACAGCCAGCTGATGTCCGTCAACATCGGACACGGCGATGAGCGTGTCATTCAAGCCATCAAAGAGCAGGCCGAAACCCTCGCCTACGCTAACCCTTTCATGGCCACCGAGCCGCGCGCGCGCCTCGGCGCGAAGCTCGCCGAAATCACTCCCGGCGACATTGACACGTTCTTCTTCACCAACGGCGGCGCCGAAGCCAACGAAAACGCCATCAAGCTCGCCCGCTTTTTCACCGGACGCCACAAAATTCTCGCCCGCTACCGCTCCTATCACGGAGCAACCGCCGGCGCAATCTCGCTAACCGGCGATCCGCGCCGCTGGGCCGCTGAGCCGGGTATTCCCGGCGTCGTTCATGTGCTCGATCCGTATCACGGCATTGAGCGTGGATGGGAATCCGCCGAATCTTCTCTCGCGCTGCTCGAAGAAACCATTCAACTCGAAGGCCCGCAGACCATCGCGGCATTCATCCTCGAGCCGGTCACGGGAACGAACGGCGTGCTGGTCCCGCCCGACGGCTATCTCGAAGGCGTGCGCCACCTCTGCCACAAATACGGCATCCTGATGATCGCCGACGAAGTCATGTCCGGCTTCGGACGAACCGGCGAATGGTTCGCCGTCAATCACTGGAACATCGTGCCCGACCTCATCTCCATGGCGAAGGGACTTACTTCCAGTTATCTGCCGCTCGGGGCAGTCGGCATGCGTCATCACATCGCGCAGCATTTTCAAGACAAAGTCTTCTACGGAGGCCTCACCTACAATAGCCATCCGATGGGCTGCGCCGCTGCGCTCGCCACGATCCGCGTGTATGAAGAAGACAATCTCATCGGGAACACGCGCCGAATGGGCGTAATCATGAAACAGCTTCTCGCTGATTTGCAATCCAAACATTCGTCGGTCGGTGCTGTTCGTTCTATCGGCCTGTTCGGCATCGTCGAACTCATCCGTAACCGCAAGACGCGCCAGCCCATGGCGCCTTTCAACGGCACCTCCGAAGAAATGGCCGCCTTGGGCCGCTTCTTCCGCGAGAATGGGCTCTACACGTTCGTCCGCTGGAACACCTTCTTCACCAACCCTCCGCTCTGCATCAACGAGCAGCAACTGCGCGCGGCGTTTGAGATCATCGACCGTGGGCTGGAGATCACGGATAAAGCTGCGAGCGACTAGTCGCGACTCTCGAGTTGCTCGCGCGGGTCGGACACTCCAGTCGGCCTCTTTCGATCGCCACGGCTGCAAAACGCGTCTCAATACCCTATCAACGGTGCCACTCCGAGCGCGCTGAAAGGGGAGCAAGAACCCGCTGTCGCTCCCTGAAAGAACCCAAGAGCCCAACAAATTATTCATTGCGGGACGACCGCCCCAGAGAGACAATGAGCGCGCGATGGCTTCCAACGAAAATGGACCAAGGAGGCGCGAAGGCCGCTATCTAACGGCCACGGCATACCGCTATGCGACCTCACAGGGGTTCACGGTTTGGGGCGGCCTCATCGTTGTCTTCGCATACTCGCGCTCAATGACGGCATTGGTTGGCAGAGATGACCTGCTCCAGCTCCTTCAGGCGTCAGCGGCCCTGTCAGCGGTGATACTGGCGATTCTGGCCCTGCTAGAACAGATGGGAAGCCGGGATCGCTATCTGAAGATGGCCCTTTCCGGGTTGCTCATCTGCTTCGTCGCCGCCACAGTCTCATCGTTGCTGTCCGCGCTCGCCACACCACGAGAAACTGGCATCCAGAACATCCAGTTTCGGCGGGTGGCACGCTTTTGTTGGTGACCGATCAGGGTGCCCCATTTCTCGCGCGCTTTTTGCGCGAGAAGTGGGGCTTTTTCTACGACCCTCGATTACTCCTTCACCCCGCCTTGTCCCGAATCTTCTCCTCCCACCATCTCCAGTCGTTGATCCGGACCATCCCGTCCTCGCCATACGCGTGAGGCCGGTAACTGCTCCACCGCCAGTCGTCGGGCTTCTCCACCAATCCTCGGACAACCGGATTCCGGTGCATATATCTCAACTTCTCCACCTCTTTCCGTTGACTCCACACGTTGAAGTCATAAAACCGGCGCTGCCAGAATTGTCCGGGGACGCCTCTAGTTGCCCGCCAACGTTGCGTAAACCCCAGTTTGACGGCCTGCACGACCGTTGAAGGATTGCCGACCTGCGGCTCGGAAATCAGCATGTGCACGTGCTCAGGCATGACCACATAGCCGATCACGGCCAAGCGGTACCGCTCGCGCATCAGCTCCAGCACGGCGAGCAGCAGGTCTCGCCCACGCTCCGAATCGAGCAGCGGCCTGCGCAGATGACAGCTCCAGGTGATGAAATGGGCGCCCCCGTTGCCGTAGTAGCGCTTCAAACCCCAAGGCATGGAGCGAGAATAGACCAGCGCCTGCTGTGACGGCTGAACAGGCGAGTAATTTTCCTGGATGGAGGGTTCATAATGGGAAAGTCAGAAGCCCCACTTCTCGCGCAAAAGGCGCGCGAGAAATGGGGCACCCTGATCGGTCACACGACAGAAGCGGGCCACCGCCTTTATTTTCAAACTGAGCCACTGCCCAATTCCTCGAGCCGCACCTCGCGAGAAAACGACGCTCCGGTTCCTGCCGATCTTTGCGAGTCACAATCAGGGCGAGCGCCTTCTCATACGAAGCACGGGCCTCCGGAATCCGCCCTAATCTGCGACGTGGATCTGCACGGGGAGAGTGCGCGAGGTGATAGTGGGAGGGGTGCTCGCGCGCGAAAAGCAGGTTCCTCACCGGTCCTTCGGACGGTTCGGAATGACATCATTAGAGAGTGCGTTTCGGCAGCGCTGAAGCGCTGCGCTACCCCAAAGGCGCTCACGCTCTCCACACACTCTGCTGCTGCACGTCCAGCGACGAGATCATCACGGGCTCATGATGCACTTTGGCGGCGTGCTGATTGATGGCGGTTGCTGCCTGGGTGCGCAGATTGCCGTTGCGCGCATCAAACTCGAACGTGCAGACGCAGTGAGGGCAACGGATGCAGGTGAATTTCATGCCTCCCTTGATGCGGGCGATGGTGTAGAAGCGTTTCACACTCTTGAGTGTAGTCGCGGCGCATAAAAGTGAAAGTCACGCTGGTGCAAGTCGAACGTAATGAAATGGCCAATCTCAAAACGGGAATGTTCCATAGCGGCAAAGCTGCTCTTGGCGCAGCTGCGCCTGAAAAAATAGCACATCCGCATTCCCTCCCGCCCCTACTGTCATCCTGAACGTAGTAACTGCTTGGCGAAAGCGAAGCAGTGGCGGAGCCGAAGTATCGCTACAAAGGTAACGGCGGCCGGCGCACAGCCCGAGGCCGGCCATTACTTCTCATTCAGCCGATTGTATTTCTTTAACACTTCCCGCAGCCGATCATGTGGCAGCGCGATCGCTTCATGATCGTCGATCCCCTTCATCGTTTCCGCCGCCACCATTGCATTCACCACGGCTTCTTCTGTAGCTTGCACGGTCGCCAGAAAAATTGGATTGAGCGAATCGTTCGGGAGCATTTTCAAATCGTGAATGCCATTGGCGCCAACCGCCCCGGGATTCGCCGTTGAGAACGCGATGAAGATGTCTCCGGAACCGTCGCCTGAGTAGCTGCCGTTGCGCCCGAGTCCGAGCGAAACCCGCCGCGCCATGCGCTTCAACTGCGTTGGAATCAGCGGTGCGTCCGTGGCGACCACCACGATGATCGAGCCGACATCGTTGCCACTCAGGCTAGGATCATCGTTTTTCGCATCGGCGGGATTCTCAGGAATTTCCCTTCCCACAGGAACGCCGGCAATACGCAGTTGATCGCGTTGTCCGTAATTACATTGCACGAGTACGCCAATCGTATAACCGCCCTCTTTCGCATCGAGCACGCGCGAAGAGGTTCCAATCCCGCCCTTGAATTGATTACAAATCATTCCGGTGCCTCCGCCGACGTTGCCTTCTTCCACGGGGCCGGAATGCGCTGTGCCGAGCGCATGCCACGCATCTTCAGGATGCACATGAAACCCGTTAATGTCGTTAAGCCAGCCGTCCCAGGTTTCGGCAACCACGGGCAGCGACCACCAGTACTCCTCCATGTCGGGCGCACCATGCTTGACCTTCCACGCAATGACCGCGTCGCGCACGACGCCAACGCTGTGCGTGTTCGTAATCATGACCGGGCCGTCGAGGAAGCCGGAATCTTCAACCCACGTAGTGCCGGTCATTTCTCCATTGCCGTTGAGAGTGAACCATCCGGCGAACACGGCATCGTTGTTGGTTTTGCCGCGAGGAAGGATGGCGGTGACGCCGGTGCGGACCGGCCCTTTACCGACCACGAGCTTGCCTTCGCCGAACATCAAGGTTGTGTGTCCAACTTCTACGCCCTTAACATCCGTGATTGCGTTATTTGGCCCTGGAGCGCCATCAAAGGGCACACCCAGGTCACGCGCGCGCGGTTTTTGCGCAAAACTGTTTAACGTGAGCGCCAGCAGGACCAATGCTGCGGCTGCCTTCAGAGTTAGGCGGCCGAGTTTCAGAGTATGCTGAAAAACTCGATGTGGGATGGCGCACCGCTGAAAAAGTCGATATGGAGTAGAACGTCGACGAAAAAGTAGATTTTGGGTGGTGTAGCGCTTCCAGCGCTGCGATAAAGCGGCTATTTTGTGTGGGGGCTTTAGCCCCTGAGGTTCCGAACGTGGGTTTTTGCCCAAACCGTTTAGCTGATATTGGTCTCTGGAATCGCATGAAAATGAACAATTGGCAGGAACAACGTTTCGCGGCATTAGGTCCTCCAAGAAATGAAGAAGTATAATCGCTTGCAGGGCAGAGAGTGGAAGGGCAGGCTTGAGTTGAAGCCCGAACGCTGAAGCCTGAAAGCCCGACTACGAGGAAATCATGGACGGCTGGAAGAAGGCGGCGATTGCGGGTTCAATTACGGCAGCAACAATTCTGTTCCTTAAACGCAGACATGGAGCGGGAGTTCTTGCCACAAGCGTAGGGTTGGCAGTGCTGGCTTCTGAGTATCCGGAAAAATTCGAGCAGGTGCGCCGCTCTCTGCCCAACTACTTTGATCGCGGCATGCAGGTCATGGAGATGGCAGCGCGCGCCGGTCGCCGCATCACCGACGCAGCCGGTCGCTCCGCAGTCGAAGCCTGGGAAGAAATTGGCGGATAAGCAGAGCCGCAGTCACGGCGGGATCTTGGCAGGCGGCTAGAACCGCATCTACTCGATTCCCAACTGTTTTCTGGCATCCGCGCTCAGCCGTTCCGGCGTCCACGGCGGAGTCCACACCACATTCACCTTCACGTTGCGAATGCCCGGCAATTGCTCGAGGCGCGATTTCACCTGCGCGCTGATGTTGACGTGTTCGGGGCAGCCCTGGGCCGTGAGCGTCATGTCGATCGTGACGTCCTGCTTCGCTGTTTCGGAACCATCGGGCACCGGCGTAAGCGCGATGTTGTAGATCAGACCGAGATCGACAATGTTGACCGGAATCTCCGGGTCGTAGCAGCTTCGCAGCGCGTTCAGCACGTCCTGTTCGCTTATGGCATACATAGTTCTTCGCCCTATAGTGTAGCGCAGCTAGAATCCGTCTGCTGTAACCCTGGCTTAACGCAAGTGCGGAATGGATTCAATACATTACTTTGGTTGCAACTGATCTGCCAACTATTTGGGGCGGTGCTATTGCCAATCCACGGGACTTCTCCTAGCATCTCAAGTGAAAGCCGGCCTGCGGGGTTGGTGATGATGGGTTCCCGATTTTTGAACCAATGCTGAATGAACGGGGGCTTGACTCGAACTTGGATCCGGTGTGCGATGCTCCGCCATGCGGAGATGCCTAAAGGGTCTCGGCGGGCTCCCAACGTCTACCTGACGGTTCATTCTCGGCCCCATCACACGGCACAGTGGGTCGGCTTGCTATTTTTAGTTGACGACCGCTGATTGTTGATTCAGAAGCCAGGCTGCGGCCATGGTTTCAATCAAAATCAACAATCATCAATCGTCTCCCTCCGAGGCTGTTGGCCCCTGCTAAACTGGTTTCGTAGCAAATTGTTATTTTCTCGCATCTAATCGAACGTGTATCCGCAATTACTGCATTACGGCCACTTCTTTCTGCCGACATACGGCGTGCTGGTCGCCACCGGCGTGTTGCTGGGCCTGTGGATCAGCGTGCGCAATTCAGAAAAGCTCGGCATCAATGGCGAAAAAGCCTGGAACCTCGGCATTTTAGTAGTCCTGTGCGGAATTATCGGTGCCAAGGTGCTCTACATCATTAATGACTGGAGCGTGTACAAGGCTCATCCCGGAGAAATTTTCAGCATAGAAACTCTTCAGGCCGGAGGAGTATTTTCTGGCGGCTTGCTCGCCGCATTTATTGCCGCATGGTGGTACGTGCGTCGCAATCACATGCCTGCGCTCGCCACCTGCGATGCATTCGCTCCCGGGCTTGCCTTCGGCCACGCTATCGGACGCATCGGCTGCTTCGCCGCCGGATGTTGCTACGGCAAGCCGACGCATCATTGGTGGGGCGTGACGTTCACCAACCCGGTCGCCAATCAGATCACAGGCACTCCTTTGAATGTACCGCTCGAGCCGACGCAATTATTCGAGTCAACAGTTGAGGTGGCGAACTTCATCTTCCTGATGTGGCTGCTCAAGCGTCGCAATTTCGATGGCCAGGTCTTCGGCGCATTCATGTTCGTCTATGGCGTGGCGCGCTTCTTCCTCGAATTCATTCGCGACGATCCTGGCCGGGGATCAGTTTTCGGCGGCGCCATGACGGGAACGCAGTTGATTGCGCTGGGATTGGTGGCTGCTGGCGGGATTCTCTGGTGGTTGCGGCCGGGAGCGAAGAAATTGGCGCCGCAGGCAGTCGGCGCTGCGAGGTAGGCTGATTACGCCTCGGTACCATTAATCCGCGTAGTCGGGGCAATAGTAATCGAACTTCTGCGAGCCTTTCGGGTTTTCCTGCAACGCTTTCAATCGATCCCTGATATCTCCGTCCGAGGATGGGCGCTTGCTCAGGTACGCTTGATAAAGCTCGATCGCTCGCTGCCTCGCCTCGTGGGCGCCCACCTCGTATGCCTCGGGCGTCGTATACCCGTCCGGTTCTGACCGCGAGATGTTCCACCAGGTTGCGTAGGCATTCGCCAATTCAAGTCGAATGCTGTCGGAGACTTCAGCATCCGGGTATTGCTTCAGAAAAATCTCGCTGTGCTTTATGACCTCGCGGAACTGGTCGGGTCCTTCGTTACACCCTCCCTGGCTCCAGCCAAGCTGCGTCATCATCAGGAAGGCTTGGCGTCCCCACTCGGTGTCTAGAAAGTCTTTCGCCAGCAGATTGATGTCGACCGGATCTTCCCGCAATGTCCAGTTAGCATCGGGGTCGTAGTAAAAGTACTCAATTCCGAGGTCGTGAAATTTCTTCACTACCTCGGTTGGGCGCCACGCGTCGGGCGTGCCTACTGGGCCACCAGGAGGAAGCCAACTCGGCACCAGCTCATGGACACAAAATGCCCTGGCGGCATACAGAGCGTTGAACTGATCGGATGTTATCGGGGTGGCCTTCCACTCTTTCATCGCATCGCCAAGTACTGCGAGAATCTCGTCGGTCTTGCCGCTTTCGATTGCCTTGATGATTTCTGGGCCTCGGTCGAAGCGCCCCTCGCGACACGCACGGGCGGCAACAGAAGCATCCACACGGGCTAGTGATGGTCCGTAGATCGCCCAGCTGCACTGCGAAAGAGCAACTAGTACAGCCGTCCAAAGCATGAAGTTCCTCACCATATCGCCTTGTCCACATGCTAATGCTACGGTATCGCCCCGCAGCACGCAGGTTACTTTCGCGCGAGTACTGACCGAGGGTTCTCTGCACGCAGGACATCAAAGTTTGTTAAGGATTGCGGCTCAGGGTATCCTTCCACGTGGCGAATAAACGTGCCATTCGCGAACTCCCTATCACGATGCTGGTTGGTATGGAAGGCATCGGCAAACGGCTGGACCAATTTCTCGCGTGTCGCGTCGACCACGTCAGCCGCTCCCGCGTGCAGCAACTCATTTCCGACGAAAAAATCCTTGTAAACGGGAAGCCTGCCCGCGCCTCGCTCAAACTCCGCGGCGGCGAACGCATCACCATTCTCGCCGAACCGCAGCGCCCTCCGCTCAAAGCCATCGCCGAGGATATTCCGCTCGACATTGTCTACGAAGACGACAATCTCGCGGTCATCAACAAGCCCGCAGGAATGATGGTGCACGCCGGCGCGGGCGCGACCGACGACGCCCGCAACCGCGGTACGTTGGTGAACGCCTTGCTCCACCACATGGCAAGCCTTTCCGGTATAAGCGGAGAGCTGCGCCCTGGTATCGTCCATCGCCTCGACAAAGACACCAGCGGACTGATCATCGTTGCCAAGAATGACGAGGCGCATCGCAAGCTGAGCGCACAATTTTCCGCCCGCGAGGTGAAGAAGAAATACGTAGCCCTGGTGCACGGCTGGGTAAAGAAAGATTCCGGCACCATTGACCAGAGCATCAGCCGCGACCGCCTTCGCCGTACGCGCATGACTACCCGGCTTTCGGGCGGAAGATCCGCAGTTACGCATTATCGCGTTGTGCGGCGACTAGATACACGTTTTGGGAAATTTACTCTGCTGGAGATCAAGATCGACACTGGCCGCACCCACCAGATTCGCGTGCACATGGCGGCCATGGGGCATCCAGTCGTGGGCGATACGACTTATGGCGCGCCCCTGAAAATGAAGCCAAAAACCCCACCCTCCGGCAGAAACCGCGAGAAGGGCGGGGCACCCGTCAGCTTGACACGAAATTTTCTGCACGCGGCAGAGTTGGAATTTCGTCACCCACGAAGCGGCCAAAGCATCAGCCTTAAGAGCCCACTGCCCTCAGAATTACAAGAATCTATGCGAGAGATTGAAAGCTAGCGCGGCGATATCCTCTCCGGCGAGAATTAGCACAAATAAAGACGCGCCATGCCCCGGTGCGATCTGATAGAGTTTGCGAACTATGACTGAAGAGACGAAGAAGAAAATCCAGCTCGCATTGGGCGTCGCCATCGTCATTGCAGGTGTGCGCGCGGGATACATCATCTACCAGCGCCACGAAGACTACGTCGCCGCCGAGAAGCAGCAACAGGCCCGAAGCCTCGGCTATTCGAATCAGGATTACTACGTCACGCCGAAGAAGCTGCACCCCTACGATCTGAGATCGGCGCAGCAGCTAACCCAGCAGCCGGTGTGGGTGAAGGAAGGCTACCGCTACACGTATTACCGTTACGTTCCCGTGGTGAAGAAAGTAGATTTCGTCCACGAGCAGGGAACTCTGGGCCCTCTAGAACGTTTGGATATTAAAGATGTGCTCGCCGTGGCCGGTCCCGGCGGAAGAAAGCAGGTAGTCGCGCTGTTCGACAAAGACGGTCACGACTCTGCTGTTCCCATCGGCTTCGAAAGCGACGGTCAGTACAAAATTTATTCCGACGAGATGTTCTATATCGAAGACCCTCATCAGTTGTACAAGCATTGGCCGCCGGATATCTGGCAGGCAGTCGATCAGCATGAAGTGAAGCCGGGGATGAACGAATTGCAGGCGGATTTCGCCATCGGCATGGGAGTTCCCGATCCCGGCGCTACTTCGGAAGAAAAAACCGTGCATTATCCCAACGGTGGCAAACCGCTAGTGGTGACGTATCGCGACGGCAAAGCAGCAGAAATCAAAGCAGGCGGCTAGAATGGCTCGGCTCGAGTGGCTTCCTCACGGCGTCATTCCGAAGCCCCGCGTTTTCTCCAGCGGGGCGAGGAATCTCGCATGCGGACCGACGACCGTGGGATCCTTCGCTCGGCTGAAATGCTCCTCTGCTCAGGGCACTGACGCCATTGCCAATCTTAATTCACCCCCGCCAGTGCCTTCGACACTTCCTGAATATCCGGCACAACCGGAATGTCGTAATTTTTGTGCCAGGCCAGATTGCCGTTCTTGTCGATGATAAAAATGGCACGTCCACTGATTCCTTTGTCGTCGAGGTAAACGCCGTATTTCGCGGCAACCGCCCCTCGCGGATGAAAATCGGCCAGCAGCGGATAATGTATGCCCATCTTGTCGGCATAGGCCTTGTGCGACCACACGCTATCCACACTTAAGCCGAGGACTTGCGCATCGAGCTGCTCAAACCGCTTCATGTCATTCACCAGACACGCGTGCTCTTTAGTGCAGACCGGGCTCCAATCCAGCGGGTAGAAGATAAGCACGACTCGCTTCTTGCCGCGGAAATCGCCGAGCTTCACTTCCTTCTGGTCCTGGTCCTTCAACGAAAAGTCGGGCGCGGGTGCGCCGATTGCAGGTGCCATGATTCCTCCGTTCATTTTTTCGCTTTCTTACGCTCGCGGTTTTCTTTCCATGATAACTGAGTTGGACGCTCACAATTGCGGACATCATGAGGGGCGTCATCCTGAGACCAGCCGCTTTTCAGCGGAGCGGAAGAGCAGCTCACTTCACCACCGGCGACTTCTCATCCGCCGGCTTTTCTTCATCCGCGTGGATTTTGCCGTCTTCCTCTGCGTAGAACGACCGGTGCTCGGCGTCGAGATGCTGCGGTGTCATGCTGAGAACGTAACTGTCGTTCTTGCCTTTGAACCCGACGGTATAGTCTCCGCGATTGGGATCGACCATGCGTTTGGTGAACGACCCAGAGTGCACGAGGTCGTTCAAGGAATTGGCGTAGTGCCCGTATTGCTTGTTGAACTGCCGCTGTGCGCGGATCACCACGCGCATATACGCGAGCGCAGCGGCTTCGGAATCGGAGCGCGCGGGGTCTCCGGGGAATTTCGGCTGATACGCCGGAGCCGCTTGCGTAGTCGGAGCCGCTTGCGCGGTTGGAGCAGGCTGCTCAGTTCCGGCTTGAGTTTGGGCAAGTAGAGGCACGGCCAATAGAAGCATAACGATGAAGGCAGCAATGGACGCACGTTTTCTGGTCATACTTGAGGATCCCCACCAAAGGCGAGAATTAACCTGCCAATCTCCGCTACAGAAGGGCTTTTCCACCTTGTTTTTCATGTTACTCCCGTAATTCTCCATCGGTCACCTTCTCTTTGCAGGGCACTGGTTTGCCGTTATGCTTTAGAGACAATACGCCCACAGGGATAACTATGAAAGCAGCCGTCGCCAGAAAACCCACCATAAAAATCGCCGTTGTAGAAAGCGACCCGTTGCGGTTTGTTGGATTCCGCGCCCTGTTCGATTCCGAGCCCGAATTCGAATTGATCTCTGCCGGCCTGCCCGAGATCTCCGCGCTGCAGGGCGTCGATTTAATCCTGTTGGGAAACCGCTCCGGACAAAACCTCTTCGACGTGATGGCCAGCTTAAAAGCCACCCGCCCAGATTTGCGTATCATCGTCACCGGTTCGGGCGTAGATGAAGAAACAATTTTGAAAGCTATAGCTTCGGGCGCCAAGGGCTATGTGGATGAAGCTGCTTCTCCTGCCGAATTTGCCCAGGCGATCCGCATCGTAAGCCAGGGATCGGTCTGGGCACCGCGCCGCGTGCTATCAATGTTTATCGAGCGTGTGTCTTCCGCCCCGGGACGAATCTTCCCCGCAGGTCGCGTGACCTTCACCGATCGCGAAAAAGAAGTGCTGGAGATGCTGGTCGCCGGCCGCTCCAACAAAGAAATTGGCGCTCAGCTTGGCATCGAAGAGCGCACGGTCAAAGCGCACGTGGCCAAATTAATGCGTAAAGTAGGCGTGCAGAACCGCATCGCGCTGTCAGTCCACGCCATCACGCATTCGCTTGTCGCAGCGAAGTAGCGCCGGGAAGGGCACGACTTCAGTCGTGCCGCAAGGCGAACCAAATCCAAGGCGGCTTCCAGCCCCTGAGGTTCTCCGATCCTTTAGAAGCACGAAGCTCCGAACCCTCTCGTTACCTCCGGCCACTGACCTTAGTAATCTTGTAGCCCAAGCGACCACCCCGCATACTCACTTCACCTACCACAGAACCTGGGAGACGGGGTTGGGAGTGGCGATTAGGGTCACCGCTTTCAGCCCCGATTTTTTGTCTTTACACAAACTCTGCAAGCACCCGCCGGACACTTAGAGCCTCAGACGAACCAAGGTTCAGCGCTTCCCGGGCTTCAAAACTACAAGATATTTTTAAACTTCGAAACCCTGAAACCTTGCCCCGATACACCGTCCCTCACATCGTTTACAATCCAACTACCGGCCCCAGAAATTCTGTGTGAGGAACCATGAAAAAGTTTTTGCTGCTCGTCTTGATCGTGTCTCTCAGTGCATTCTCCTTTGCCGCGGAGACGGAAACCAAAGCCGCCGACCGTGTGGAAGCTGCGGCAGATGTATTGAATGAAATTCAAGCGGCGCCTGACAAGGGCATTCCAGAGAACGTTCTTGGCTCCGCGGAGTGCGTGGCCGTCGTACCCTCCATGCTGAAAGGCGCATTCATGATCGGCGGAAACCATGGCCGCGGCGTCGCCAGTTGCCGCACTCCCAAAGGTTGGAGTGCCCCCGCATTTTTCGTAGTTACCGGAGGCAGCATAGGGTGGCAGATCGGTGGTCAGGCCATTGATGTCGTAATGCTGATCATGAACAAAGACGGCATGAAGCGGCTGCTCTCGAGCGAGTTCGAGTTGGGCGCCGATGCCAGTGTGGCGGCCGGCCCTGTGGGTCGCCTCGCCGACGCAGGCACCGATTGGAAAATGCGCGCCGAAGTGCTGACCTACTCGCGCGCCCGAGGCCTGTTTGCCGGCGTCAGCCTCAACGGTGCCGTCATCAAGCAGGACAAAGATAGCACCCGCGAATTCTACGGACACATGGTTTCGTTCGCCGCGTCGTTACAGGGAGAAGTCGACCCACCGCCAGTCGCGAATGCATTCTTGACCTCGCTCGCCAAGTGGGCGCAAGAAGCGGCGAAGTAATCGACAATCCGGACGCTCGTCTTAAGTATCGAATCGTATATTCTGATGTCATTCCGAAGCGCGGCGATCCGCGGGTGAGAGTCTGCCCTGAGGCGGTAGCCGAAGGGAACCTGCTTTGTCGGTGTCGACCGCGTGCTCTGGAGAATAGATGAAACCACCTCAACCGTTCTTTCCCCATGTCTCTGTGCCTCTGTGGTAAACCAATCGCATGCGCCAGCGACTAGAGTACGCGGCAGCCTGGCCGTTCATCAAAATTCTGGGCATCCTGCCACGTCGCATCGCCCGTGCCGTTGGCATCGGCCTCTCGCAAATCGTCTATCTCTTTCATGTGCGATTGCGCCGCGTCGGCATGCGCAATCTCGCAATGGTCCTTCCCGAAAAATCCGACGCCGAGCGCGCCCGCATTCTCCGCGCCGAGTTCGCCTCACTCGGACGCCAACTCGCCGAGGTCTGCCGGTTTCCCAAGTACACGCTGCAGAATCTGGATCAGGTCTTAGTGTTTGACGGGTGGGAGAACTATCTTCACGCCCGCGCTCGCGGAAAGGGGGTATTGTTTTTCACGGGACACTTTGGTGGCTGGGAGCTTTCTTCTTTTGCCGTTTCCATGCGCGGCCATCCCATGCACGTGGTCATGCGCAGCATGGACAATCAATATCTCGACTGCCTCATCCGGCACTATCGCACGATGCACGGCAACAAAGTTGTCGATAAGGACGAATTCGTGCGCAGTCTCTTGCAGGCCATGAAGGCGGGCGAAGTCGTGGGTATGTTGATCGACACAAATATGACTCCGCCGCAGGGAATCTTCGTAAATTTTTTCGGCATTCCCGCGTGCACCGCCAGTGGTCTGGCAAGAATTGCGCTGCGTACTGACGCGGGTGTGATACCAGTGTTCGCGATTTGGGACTCCGCTCTCGGTAAATACCGACTTCGCTTCGATCCCGCCGTGGATCTGGTCCGCACCGGCAACCTCGAAGCCGACATTCACGCCAACACGCAAAAATTCACGTCGATCATAGAAGGCTACGTGCGCCAATATCCCGAACAGTGGCTCTGGGTCCACCGCCGCTGGAAAACCCGGCCTTCAGGCGAACCCTCGCTGTATTCAATGTAGGGACAGCCGGCCTCGGCTGTCCGGCGAGCCCGCGCCACATGCCCTAAGTGGCCTTGTTCTCCCTCAGAAGTGTAGAGTGTAGGGTTCAAAAAAGCGGACGAGGTGAGGCGTGAAACTTCTGGTTATCGGTTCGGGCATGATGGGTTCGGCCGCGGCGTTCGACATGGCGCGACAGCCGCAGGTGGAGTCGGTTTCACTTGCCGATAGCGATGCAAAACGCGCGCGCGAAGTGGCGGCGCGGGTGAACAAACTCACGGGCGGTAAGAAGGTGCGTGCGGTCGCACTTGATGCCGGCAATGAAAGGGCTGCAGCCAAGCTGATGCGCGGGCACGACGGCGCGCTTTCGGCCGTCCCTTATCGCCTGAATCTCGGCCTGGCAAAAGCAGCCATTGAAGCGCGCTGCCACTTTGCCGACCTCGGCGGCAACAACACTGTCGTCCGCGAGGAGCTTGCCCTCGCCGGCAAAGCAGAAAAACATGGTGTAGCCATTGCGCCGGATTGCGGCCTTTCTCCCGGCATGGCGTCAATCCTTGGCGGGGAGCTGGTGCGGCGCCTGGGCGACCGCGCCGATGCGCTAAAGCTTTACGTCGGTGGACTGCCGGAAAAGCCGGTGCCTCCGTTTCACTACCAACTGGTTTTTTCGGTGGAGGGCCTGATCAATGAATACGTGGAGCCGGCACGCATTCTGCGCAAAGGAAAATTGATCATGATCGAACCTCTGACCGAACCCGAGGAATTTCACATGCCGGGCTTTCCGCCACTGATTGCCTTTCACACCTCTGGCGGCACATCGACTTTGCCGGAAACTTTTGCCGGCAAAGTTGGCGAGTGCTTCGAGAAGACCCTGCGTTATCCCGGCCATTACGATCTGCTCTGCGAGTTGAAGGCGCTCGGACTTTTTTCCAGCGAGAAAATGCGCATCGACGGACACGACATCGCGCCGCGCGCCGTGATGTCAAGAATTTTTGAAGGAAAATTTGCCGGCAAAGGACCGGATGTCTGCATCATGCGCCTGGAAGCGCATGAGTCGCTACGCTCGCCGGGTGTGCGCGGCCTGCTGGGTGGACGCCTGAAGGGCCGCGTGGCTACCTTCACGCTCGTCGACCATTACGATTCCAAGACCGATATGAGCGCGATGATGCGGACGACCGCCTTCCCGGCATCGATCGTGCTTCAGATGCTGGTTTCGGGCGTGATCGCAAAACGCGGCACCGTGCTTCAGGAGCGCGACGTTCCCGCGCAAATGTTTCTGGATGAGATGGCGAAGCGCGGCATCCATATTCAGTACAGCGTGGAATAGTGACGCCCTTCCGGCAAGCACGAGAGGCCTGGAAAATAGCCCCACCTCAGTGGCGGGAAAGCGCCACAAAATTCAAGCCCGCCCAACCGTGGAAGAGCGGCCCTTTAGGAGCGCGTCATCGCGTTCCTGTTGTCTGTCATGCCGAGCGGAGCGGAAACTTCGCGAATCGAAGGTTCGGCGGAGTCGAGGTGATCTCGCAGTACCCCTCCCCCCTAAGTCGTAAAATCCTTGGAGTCAGGATATTAGCGAAAAAATCTTTCTAAATACCTGCGGCTAAAGGACTTAAATCTCAAAATCTTGAAATCTAAGGAGTTACAATTCCGCGCGGTTTAGTTAATGCAGCCGGTTATTGGTTGGCTTTTAGTTTTACTATCTGGTTACCCCCTCCCCCACGGTGCCTTCGTTTAGTTTCATCGAGTTATGAGAAATTTTTTTTGCAAATATTAAAGCCATAACGAGTTATAGGTAAATATCAGTAGACAAAGCAGATCAGCCCGGTTCTGGAAAACCGGGCTGAGGCAAAGTCTGCTTAGTTGTCTAAAAACATCAACTACTCATCTTATATTTTCAATTAGCTATGTCAAGGACATAATGTGAGGAAGGCTGTGGAAATTTCTATGGGCGGGGTGGTTGACTTGTGTGTCGAGTCGCAGCTCTGAATCAAAGTCAAATTCCCCACCCTGTCGCAAAGAAGCGCGACAAGGGGGGCAACCCTGTTTCATAAATCGGGAAGGGGGCCAGCCCCCCTCATTCCTCCTGCTCCGTTCCTAATAGTTAGGGTGCATAACGTGTGAACACAAGGTCGGTCGCTTTGGCCTTCTCGTGGCAGGGAAAGCAAGGTGCCATGAAAGCCGCATCGGCAGGTTTGCCATCTTGGAAGTGACCGAATCCCCAGCCGCCGGTTGCCGCATACTTTGTTGAGTCCTTGACCATGAACTGAATGTTTGTGGGAGCGCCGGGAACGAAAGATTGCACTTTGCCAAAGACCTTGTTGTTTTCATCGGACGGAACGTTGCGATAATGCAAAGCGGCGATGATTGAGCCGTCGGGGTACGGAAGCTTCCCTTCGCGAAAAGCTTTGATCGCAATATCGTTGCCCAAAACGGCTCCCAAACTATTGAGGTTGCCGGCTTCATGGGCCGAGGAAACCCACTGCCAGTCACGGTACCCTTTGGGAATTTCCGTAACGAACGGGGCGAGCGCTGCGTCCGCGTGTCCCGGTGCTGGAATGCTGAAAGCGACAAGACTAGCGACTGCTGCAATTGCGGCGGCCAGGAACGTGAAGTGTTTCATAGGGTCCTCTTTTCAATATGTTCTGAAAGCTGAAAATTCACAAAATACTCTCAAGCCACTAGCAAGATCTTCCCCACGCCACCCTTCTCTGCCTCTGCCTGGGCCTCGGCTGCTTCACTGAGTGGCAGTTTCTGGCCAATCGGAATTACTAGCTTGCCATCTCGCACCGCTTCGGCCATGAACTCAAGCGTTTTCCTGTCGAATTTCGAAAATACGTGCACCACCTTTACAGATGGGTAACTCGCGGCGTTCTGAGGGACCGCGACAACCGATGCATACACTCCTCCCGGCTTGACCTTGGCGATCAGCTTTTCGGCGGTTTTTCCGCCGACCGTATCCGCCACCGCATCGAGCAGCGGAAGACTCGCAATCGCGGTGTCGTCATCGGTTGCGACAACCTGGTCCGCTCCGACGGTCTTCGCCTCATCTGTCTGCCTCTTCAGGACCCCCGCGATCACCGTCGCCCCGCGTTGTTTGGCAGTGAATACCGCCGAACGACCGACATTTCCGGCAGCTCCTACGACGAGAACTGTCTGGCCCGCTTTGATCCCGGTAGCGGACATGAGTTGGTTGCCAGTTATCGTCACGAGTGGCAGGGCCGCCGCCTGGATCAAATCGAGCCCCTTGGGAACTTTCGCCAGAACCGCGGCTTTCACCACGCAAAGTTCGGCGTAAGTATTGTCCGCCATAGCGAACACATGGTCGCCGACGGAAAAACCTTCTACTCCCGGCCCAATCTTGAGCACTGTGCCCGCCATGTCGACTCCTATAAGGCCCGGGAACTTCATGGGGTAAAAATCTTTCGTTAATCCAGCACGCCGCTTGTAGTCGATCGGATTCACGCTCGACGCGGCGACCCGCACCAGCACTTCGCCAGGACCCGGGACCGGGTCAGGGTATTCCTCGAACTTGAGCACTTCAGGACCGCCATATTGGTGGACAACAATCGCTTTCATATTTCATCTCCTTTGTGCCGTGAGCAAGCCGTCATTAACAAAACTTGCATGCCCGAAGCTAAAAAATTGGTCGACAACTCGATGCAACGTCGAAATCGAAACTGGAAGCCGCCGGGATAGACATGGCGAAAATGGTTTAGTGAGAAACGATGCAACCGTTCTGGCGATCGACCCGGCCCGCCTTTGCTAAAGTTCGGTATTTGGCCCACTTCAGCACGTCCCAAATCTCGGACTGCAAGTAAAAGCCTGACGAGATGGAAGGTGCGATGACTCCTTCGCTAACGGCATCGTGAATCAGTTCGTACACCGCTTCGTAGCCCGGGATATGCACTCGTTTGGCGAGTTCAATCAGTTCCTGCATTGGGAGTTCACGTCCAGCAATCATCGAAAGCAGTAACATGAGGCCATCGGGGCCCGCGAACCGGTCAAGAGCTAATCCCTCCACGATGCCGCGGTTCTTTCTGAATTCGTTTCGTGGATTGTACTGGCATCCGAATAGCTCTTGCCGTCTTGGGCCGGTGTTGGGTCGGTGCACTAACCGCAACCCGCCTACTTTCGGTTTCCCTTTAGTGTCCTCCGCCGCAAGCCATTCGACCCAGCCTTCCTGCAGATCGGACACAAGTTCGCCGCAACTATCACAGCGCCAACCGGATCAAATGGATTTATCCCGGGGCATACCTCTCACAAACTTTCTGCCGGCCGATTCTGTGACCCGTGGGTTCTTAGCTCTGTGCTCGGCGTTCGCGCGTCACGGCACCTTTGGCGGCAGCCTCTTTTCGATTCTTTTGAGGATGAACGCCAAGGTCGTGCCATGACGTTTCCGCGAGGTTGACGCCGTAGTAGTTTGCGGCTTTTTCGATGTTGGCGAATGCCAAAGCACGGTCGGCATCGGAAACGTCGATGACTTGATCGAAGCGCGCGACCGCGTTACGCACATGCTGTGCGTCGGTCAGTGGTTCTTTTCGCTGCTTTGGAAACGCGTAGACGCTGTCGGGCAAGTCGCTCTGCATGGTCAAATGTCCATGTTTCTCATGAGGTTCCCAGGTTGCTTCCGGCATAGCTTTGCCATCCTTTGTTTGAGTCTGCGATAGAAGGATTAGACCCGAGGCGCTCTGACGAATCAATTGGACGATGGTATTGGCGACACCTTGGTATTGGGATTTGCGCAATAGAGTACGCCCCACTTTTTGTCCGAATGTCGAATCCAATACTTCGAACATGATCAATACCTTCGTCCAATAGACTCCTCGCCGCGCTTCTGGCCTAATGGACGTGCCGCTGATAAAAGCGATTGTGAGCACCGCAACCACGGCACTTCACATTCGGCGGACACTGTATCGAAATTGGAGTCATCCATGAACGCCGTGCAAGTTGAACCGAAGAGCTCCGTACAAGTCGAACAGAAGGGTTATGAGATGCCCCCGCGGCAGGGGATCAGCATCGCGCAGTTTCTCACCGTTGCCGACATCGAGCGATCGGCTCGCTGGTATGAAAAGGTCTTCGGCGCTCGCATTCTGAGCCTGGGTGACGGCAACGCGCCTGGGTACCTTCAGCTGGCGAATATCTGGATGATTCTGAACATTGGGGGCGGGCCGACCCCGGATAAGCCGACGGTAACGCTCAGCGTCCCGGACCCGAATCACATCAACAGCTTTATGAATATCCGCGTTGCGGATATTTATGCGTGTTACGAATTATGGAAAAGCCGAGGAGCGGAGTTCATCACCGAGCCGATCCCCAAATACGGCGAGATTCGCTGCTATATCCGCGATCCTGATGGTTACATTATTGAGGTCGGGCAGAGCACTACCGTCACGTACGGTTAACGCTCGGCCGGAACAACTTTACTCTTCCTCCTCGTGCGCCTCGACCTGCTCCGCGTCGGTGGCTTGGCTTGGCGGCGGCACGACTACCGTCGAGAGGTTGCTGTCGGAGGTTAGTTTGCGGAAGTCGGCAAGGTCGTGCTTCTGAAGGTCGTCCCATTTGGCCAGCATTTCGGCGCTTTGCCGCTTCAGTTTTTCGTATTGAAGCTGCTCGGCCTCGGTTGGGGCGGAGTCGGCGCTGCCCACGTCCATGGCAAGAAACGCAAGCTTGGCGTCGATCTGCGGAGGATAGGCCAGCGAATCTTCATTGGCGCTGATGGTCAGGTTGATGAACTGATCGCGCACGGCCACCAATTTCTTCTCGAGCTCATCGGCGGCGTTCGCGATCGGTTTGGTGCTGGCGTTTTCAGGCAGGCGATGCTTGAGTCCGGCGACCTGCGCGCGGACGTCCTGAATCTGGTTGACCGCGTCGTAGACATTATTCAACTGCTCGTGAATGCCGACGAGCATGTTGAACTGGGCTTCGAGGTCGGCCTGGCTGACTTTGACGCGCGGATCGAGCTTCACTTCAAAGGGCGCAGTCTGCGTTTGCGTGCCGACGGTCAGCCGTAGCTGATATTTTCCCGGCACCGCTACAGGGCCGCGCGAGCCGCTGTTGTACTCCCACAGGTAGTAGCCGGGAACGCGGTGCGCTTCTTCATAGCGCAAATCCCAAACAAAACGATTCAGGCCGGCTTCGGGCTTGATTTCTTTTTCCGGCTTCTTGTCGTCGGGAAGGCGCGGCTCGTCGAGCGGCTCGGTTTCGGCGCTGGAATATTTGCGAACGACTTTGCCGGAAGCGTCGAGGATTTCGATCTTCGTTTCCGTGCCGTTTTTCGGCGCGTCTTTCAGGTAGTAATAAATGACTGCGCCGTTGGGCGGATTCTGGCCGGTGCGCTTCGAAGCGCGCTCCTGCCACCAGCCAACTACGCCAGCCTGAATGCGGTATCCGGATTCGGGCGTGTAAAGATGAACGTCCTGCTTGGCGACTTCGTCGCTGAACTGACGGAGCGGACTGACGTCGTCGAGAATCCAGAATGAGCGGCCATGCGTGGCGACGACGAGATCGTTGTTCTTGACGACGAGATCGTGGATGGGCGTGGGCGGCAGATTCAGCTTGAGCGGACGCCAATCGGCACCGTCGTTGAATGAGACGTAAACGCCGGCTTCGGTTCCCGCATAAAGCAGGCCGCGCTTCTTGGGGTCTTCGCGGACGGCGCGCACGAAGCTGCCTTCGGGAATGCCGTTGACCCGCATCGTCCAGGTCTGGCCGTAATCGCTGGTCTTGTAGATGTAAGGCTTGAGGTCGTCGAATTGGTGGCGATCGACTGCGATGTAGGCAGTGCCGGCATCGAAGGGAGAAGCTTCGACGAGGCTGACGCGGCTCCATTCAGGCATATCTTTGGGCGTGACGTTCGACCAGTTCTTGCCTTCATCGCGCGTGAGCTGAATCAGGCCATCGTCGGTGCCGACCCAAATCAATCCCTTTGTGATGGGCGATTCGGCGACGGCGAAGATGGTGTCGTAAAACTCAGTGCCGGTGTCGTCGAGCGT
Organism: Candidatus Sulfotelmatobacter sp.; assembly: GCA_030041215.1. Taxonomy (GTDB): domain Bacteria; phylum Acidobacteriota; class Terriglobia; order Terriglobales; family Acidobacteriaceae; genus Sulfotelmatobacter. Next base: position 28,637 of record JASHOH010000074.1, read on the forward strand.
GATGTCGCCGCCAGAGGGTTGCTGCTTGCTCTTGTCGTTGCGGGTGAGGTCAGGACTGATCGCCTGCCAGTGCACGCCGCCGTCGGTAGTTTTGAAGAGGCGCTCGCCCGCGTGATAGAGCGTGTTGGGATCGTGCGGCGAGATCAGAACGGGAGCGGTCCACTGGAAGCGGTGCTCCATGGCGAATGCGCCATGCGCGTCCGAGAGCTCGGGCTGTTCGGTGATCGATTTGACTTGGCCTATGCGGCGGTCGTAGCGCGTGATGTTGCCCTGATAGTCGGCCGCGTAAACGATGTTGGGATCGGGCGGGTAGGGCGCGATGTAGCCGGCTTCGCCTCCACCGACTTCGTACCAGTCGCGGATGTCGATGGAGCCTTCGTCGCTGCGGCTGACGATGCCGACCGAGCCGCTATCCTGCTGCGAGCCGTAGACGCGGTAGGGAGTCTCGTTGTCGGTGATCACGTGATAGAACTGCGCAGTCGGCTGATTATCTTCGCGCGTCCAGGTCTTGCCGCCGTCGAGCGTGACAGTGACGCCGCCGTCGTTGGCGGCGATCATGCGGCGCGTGTCTTTGGGATCGATCCACAGGCCGTGATTGTCACCGTGCGGGACGTGGACTTTGTTGAAGAGGTGTCCGCCGTCAGTGGACTTGAAGACCTCGACGTCCATGACGTAGACAACGTTCTCATCTTTGGGATCGGCGAAGATGTGCATGTAATACCACGGGCGCTGCCAGAGGCTGTGGCTGGGATTGATGAACTCCCAGTTCTCGCCGCCGTCGTCGGAGCGGTAGAGGCCGCCGTTGGGATTGCGGGCTTCGATGAGAGCGTAGACGCGGTCGGAGTTTGCGCCGACGGCGATGCCGATGCGGCCGTACGGGCCTTTGGGCAAGCCATGCTCTTCGAGGCGCTTCCAGGTTGTGCCCCCGTCAGCGGAGCGATACAGGCCGGAGCCCGGGCCACCATCGTTGAGGCTCCAGGAAGTGCGGCGCGCCTGCCACAGCGCAGCGAACAGAACGTTGGGATTGTGCGGGTCGAAGGCGACATCGATGCCACCGGTGTTTTCGTCTTTGTAGAGAACTTTCTCCCAGGTTTTGCCGCCGTCGGTGGTGCGGAAAACGCCTCGCTCGGTATTTGGGCCGTAGGGATGGCCGAGGGCGGCGACGAAAACGATGTCGGGATTATTCGGATTGATGATGACTTTGCCGATGGCGCGGGTGTCGCGCAGGCCGATGTTCTTCCAAGTCTTGCCGGCATCCATCGATTTGTAAACACCGTCACCTTGAGAAATGTTACCCCGGATGCAGGCTTCGCCGGTGCCGACATAAAGAATGTTGCGGTCGGAGGCGGCGACGGCGAGGCTGCCGATGGAGCCGGTGCCTTCTTTATCGAAAACCGGAGACCAGGTCAGGGCGCCGTCGTTAGACTTCCAGACTCCGCCGCCGGTGGCGCCGAAATAATAGGTGGTGGGGTCGCCGGGAATACCGGCGGCGGTGAGGGAGCGTCCGCCGCGAAACGGGCCGATGAGGCGGTACTTCATGCCTTTGAAGAGTTTGTCTTCGGGCTTCGATTCGTCAGCGGGCTTCTGCTCGCTGGCGGCTTTATTTTCCGCCTGCGACGCCTGCGTTGGTTTCGCGGCTTTGGATTGGCGCTCGGGCTTGGTTTGGGCGAGCGCGCACACGCAGAGGAGTATTGCGAGCGCTATGTATGAAAACCAGTGAAACGATTCAGCTGTTCCAGACGAAGTTCGGCAAAGCATTGTGCGACGCATGGTAGTGGGCTCCCGTTTGTAGAAAGTGGAAGAAAAGAAAAGTTGAACGTTGTTATGTTAATGCGGAACGGGCGGAATGGAAAGCGGGAAGAGATGGATTGGGTCGGTTCGAAATGCGCGCGAGTTTTCTACACGACGTTATCCTGAGCGGAGCCGCTTTTCGGCCGGAGCGAAGAGCCTGCCCTGAGACGCACGGCGGAGGGATCTCCCGCACATTGGTCCCGCTCTGTGAGATTCCTCGCCCCGCGGCTTCGCCGCCCCTGGCTGAAGCCAGGGGTCTACCTAAAGCGCGGGGCTTCGGAATGACGCCCCATGTGGATCGCGGAGAGGCAAAGGACAATTGTGTTGTCAGTTCTCCAGTTCCTTGCGGGCGGCCTCTAGTTCTTTGCGTTTTGCTGCGTTGACTTTTGGGTAGGACAGGTTGAGTTCTTCCAGCGTTTCGACAACTGCGGCGGCAACGGCGAGATGTGTGAACCACTTGTTGTCGGCGGGGATCACATACCAGGGAGCAAACTCTGTCGTCGTGGCCTGGATCATCTCTTCGTAGGCGTTCTGGTAATCGTCCCAGTATTGGCGTTCGCGAATGTCTGCGGCGGAAAACTTCCAATGCTTTTCCGGTTCGTCGAGGCGGGCAAGGAAGCGCGCTTTCTGTTCTTTCTTCGAAACGTGCAGAAAAAATTTACGGATTACGGTCCCATTGCGCGCCAGGTGGCGCTCCAAGCTGCAGAAGTCCTCGTAACGCTCCTTCCAGATAGTTTTTGTGATCAGCTCCGGCGGCAGCCTCTCGCAGTCGAGAATTCTCGAGTGCACGCGAACTATCAGCACTTCCTCATAATAAGATCGATTGAAGATGCCGATATGGCCGCGCTCCGGCAGATGAGTTGTTGCCCGCCATAAGAAATCGTGCTGCAGTTCATCGTTCGACGGCTGTTTGAAGGGATGAACCTGGCAGCTTTGAGGATTAACACCTGACATGACATGGTTGATGGTGCCGTCCTTGCCTGCGGCATCCATTCCCTGAAGAATCAGCAGCAGCGACCAGCGATCCTGAGCGTAGAGCATCTCCGCTAACTCCCGGAGGCGAACAATGTCTCTTTGCAGTTGATGCTGTGCATCTCCTTGGGAGTGAAACGGGCCAGTGTCGGCAGGATCGTGTTCTTTGAGGCGGAAATGTTTGCCGTTAACGATGCGGTAGGATTTTTCGAGTTTGGAGGTTTTCATCAGTATGTTCGATGTAGAGGTTCGTCAAATGACGTAAATCTGAGGTTCAAAATCGTGCCGTCCGCCTAAAGCGGCACTCGGGTTTTACCACTTCTGCTCTCCCGCCTAAATGTCGACATCCCGCTGAGGATCGACAATGACGGCCTCGCCCTCGGAGGCGAGCATGTAAGAGGCATGTGCCAAACATCCGAGATAGAACTGTTCGAAGTACATAGCCCTCCCCGTGTGCTCAGGCAATTCTACCGCTCAAAAGAGGCGAAACGACGGGAAGAGACAGTTCAGGGACGGCCGCTGGCGAGGTAGGGAGAAAGGGGTGTCTGGCGGACACGCATGCCCGCCAAAGCAGTGGGCAAGAGTGCCCGCTCCACACAACCCACTCTTATAATCGGCTGATGCGCGTGCCTGTTATCCACTGGCTATTCGATTCACCAGCCACAGGCCCAAGCCGCCTGCTTCCACGGTGGATATTTTTGCGCGCACTTGGCCTGATTTATTTCTCGGCGTTTTTTTCGTTGATATTTCAGATTCGCGGCCTGATCGGGCCGGAGGGCATTCTGCCCGCGGGCGACTACCTTCAGACCGTTGCACAGGCTCTCGGTCACTGGCAACGCGTTTGGTATGCGCCAACGCTGCTGTGGTGGTCGAGCGGGAACGCGATGTTGAGTGGGCTGTGCTGGGTGGGGATGGCCGCTTCTTTGTTGGTGTTCCTCAATCTATGGCCGCGCATGATGCTGCTCGTCTGCTTTATATGCTTTCTGTCGTTCGTCAGCGCGGCGCAGGATTTTTCGGGCTATCAATCGGATGGCATGTTGCTGGAAGCGGGATTCATCTCGCTATTTTTCGCGCCGCCCAGCGTGCGTCCCGGCCTGGGAAGAATTCATTCGGCCTCGCGAGCCAGCCTTTTTGTTCTGCAATGGGAGTGGTTCCGCATTTATTTTGAGTCGGGGGCAGTGAAGTTGCTCAGTGGCGATCAGCAGTGGCGGCATTTCACGGCCATGGACGAGTACTACCAGAACGGCCCGCTGCCTACGTGGATCGGATGGTATGTGCAGCATCTGCCGCACAGCTTTCATGTTGCGACTGCCGGTGCCACGTTGGCGATGGAACTGGGTATTGTGTGGATGCTGTTCTTGCCGCGGCGCTGGCGGATTGTGTGCTTCTGCATTGTGACGCCGTGGGAGATTGGAGTGATCCTTACGGCGAATTACACGTTCCTGAATTATCTTGTGATGGCTCTGGGTGTGCTGCTGCTGGACGATGACGTCGTGCTGTCAGTGCTGCCGCACTGGTTGAGAAGACGCGTTGGGATGCCAGTGGAAACTGAAGCGGCACCGGCGGCCGTCACGGAAGTGCCAAACCGTTTACGGAGGTGGATTGAACCTTATTGGCGACCGGTGAGACTGACTGTGAGCGCACTGCTGCTTACCTGGATTTTTTATGTGACGACGGCGGAATTGATCTGGATGTTCATTAAGGCCCCACTGCCGGCTTCGCCTTTAGCAGCGCTCGAGCCTTTTCGCATCGCGAACCAATATGGGTTATTCGCGGTGATGACTCGCGGCCGGTATGAAATCGAATTTCAGGGATCGAATGACGGGCAGAACTGGGTGGAATATCCGTTGCGATACAAGCCCCAGGCGTTGGACAAACCACCGCGCATTTATGCTCCCTACCAGCCGCGGTTCGATTGGAACCTTTGGTTTGCGTCGTTGGGCGATTGGCGTGAGTATCCGATCGTAGCGAACACGGAAGTGCGGCTGCTGACGGGTTCCAAAGATGTGCTTGAGCTATTCGCGGGAGATCCGTTCAGCGGGAAAGCGCCCCAGCAGATTCGCGCCGTACTCTGGCAATACTGGTTCACGAGTCTGGAAGAAAAACATAAAACAGGATTATGGTGGCGAAGGCAGTTTCTTGGGCTTTACGCGCCCACGCTGGAACGTACGGCGGATGGCCGGATTCGAATTGTTGAGTTGCCTAACGTTGCGCCGAGAGACTGAGAAAATTGAGTAATTGAGCGACTGAGTAATTGTGTAATTGACGAAGCAGCAGCGATGAATCAGTTCAATTACTTAATTACTAAATTTCCCAATTACTCAATGAAATCGGTTTCCAAAGCGTGCGTGGTCGGGGCTGGGCCAAACGGGCTGGCGGCCGCGATTGTGTTGGGGCGAGCGGGAGCGCAGGTCGAGGTCTTTGAGGCTGAAGCTACTCCGGGCGGCGCCGTACGCACGATGGAGCTTACGCTGCCCGGGTTCCTGCACGATTTTGGATCGGCGGTGCATCCCATGGCTGTGGGATCTCCGTTTTTCTCTTCTCTGCCGCTGGAAGAACACGGACTTGAATGGATTCATTCGCTGGCGCCGCTCGCGCACCCTCTCGATGGTGGAACGGCCGTCGTGCTGGAACGTGATCTGGATGACGCCGCGAAAGTCCTCGGTCCTGACGGCGAAGCCTGGAGCAAGCTGATGCGCCCTTTCGCTGAGCATTGGCGTGAATTTGCACCGGAGGTGTTGCGGCCGCTGCCTGCGATCCCGGTGCATCCGCTGCTTATGGCGCGATTCGGAATGGTGGCGTTGCTCTCCGCGAAATCGATTGCGAGCCGCTTCAGCAGCGAACGCACGCGGGCGCTGTTTGCGGGGTTTGCGGCGCACTCGTTTCTTGCGCTGGATGAGGTGGTGAGTGGCGCATTCGGCATGATGATGGCAATCTCGGCACACGCGGTCGGATGGCCGATCGCGCGCGGAGGGTCGCAATCGCTGACGAATGCACTGTGCAGTTATCTTTCAACGCTGGGTGGCAAGGTTACGACTTCGGCGCGGGTGGAGTCACTGGCGGCGTTGTCAGGCTATGACGTGACTCTCTGTGATGTCACGCCGCGGCAACTTTTGAAGATCGGCGGAGAACGGTTGTCGGAAAGCTACTGTCGCCAACTCGGCAAATTCCGATACGGTCCCGGCGTATTCAAAGTCGATTACGCGTTGCGTGAGCCGATTCCGTGGAAAGCGTCGGAATGCTTACGCTCGGCGTGCGTGCATTTGGGTGGCAGCTTTGAAGAGATCGCGGCATCGGAAAAATCGGTGCGCAGGGGCCAACATCCCGAGCGTCCATTTGTTTTGCTGGCGCAGCCGAGCTTGTTCGATCCCACGCGCGCCCCTGCGGGAAAGCACACGGCTTGGGCGTACTGTCACGTGCCTAATGGATCGACGGCAGACATGCTGCCGAGGATCGAGGACCAGATCGAGCGCTTCGCGCCGGGATTCCGCGAAACGGTTCTCGCGCGGCGCACTTTCTCGACCGCGGAACTCGAAAGAATGGATGCGAACCTGGTCGGCGGCGACATTGCTGGCGGGGTGATCGACATTCGTCAGTTTCTGTTTCGGCCAACATGGCGGCATTACGGGACTTCTGCCACGGATATCTATATCTGTTCTGCTTCGACTCCGCCAGGGGGAAGCGTGCATGGCATGTGCGGGTACCACGCGGCAAAGGTGGCGCTTTCTTACTTGTCTGAGCGGGATTCAGGCACAGCGGGCAGGGAATGAGCTACTTGGCTCGTTGCGAAACTGACCGGCAAACTGGCATGCTGAAGCAAAATGCCCGAATTGCCCGACATTGCTGCGTACATCACCGCGCTGGAGACGCGAATCGTTGGGCATGAGCTAAAGCACGTGCGGCTGCGCAGCCCATTTCTGCTGCGGACGGTGCAGCCTTCTTTAAGCGAGGTCGAAGGCCAGCAAGTGCGGGAGCTGCGGCGAATTGGCAAGCGCGTCGCGATTGGGCTCGATAACGATCTGTGGGTGGTGATTCATTTAATGATCGCCGGCCGGCTGCATTGGCGGCCGCCCAATGCGAACCTGGGCGGACGCCAGAATCTGGCGGCGTTCGATTTTGCGGATGGCACTCTGCTGCTGAGCGAAGCGGGGTCGAAGCGACGGGCCTCGCTTCACATTGTCAAAGGCGAAGAAGGATTGCGTTCGGTTGATCCGGGAGGCCTCGAGACTTTGAGCGCCGATCTCGATTCATTCCGAGCGGCATTAATGGCAGAAAATCGAACGCTGAAGCGCGCTCTGACCGATCCACGCGTGGTGAGCGGAATAGGCAACGCTTACTCGGATGAGATTCTGCATGCGGCGCAGCTGTCTCCGATTGCGCTCACGCACAAGTTGAAGCCGGAAGAGTGGAAGAGATTGTTTTCGGCGGTTCGTCAGACGTTGCAGCTCTGGATCGATCGTTTGCGGCGGGAAGCTGAACACGGTTTTCCTGAAAAAGTCACTGCATTTCGTGATGGCATGGCCGTGCATGGGCGTTACCGACAGCCGTGTCCGCGCTGCGGCGATAAAGTGCTGCGGATCCGCTACGCCGATAACGAAACCAATTACTGCGCCCGCTGCCAAACGGGAGGCAGATTACTCGCCGACCGAAGTTTGTCGCGCCTGCTGAAGTCGGACTGGCCGCGCACCTTGGATGAGTTGGAAGCGTTGAGCCGACGGTAGTGCAAAGTCCCAGCCTATGCGGAATGAAAATTCGAACAATGGGAATGGCGGGGACGACGGGACTCGAACCCGCGGCCTCTGCCGTGACAGGGCAGCGTTCTAACCAACTGAACTACGTCCCCTCTTGCCAAGTGGTCAATCGTTTCTGCTTTTCTATTTTCCCCATCCATCATAATCGAAAATAATCGCCATGGCTATTCGCCGCGCGCGGTGCTTCGGCAAACTCGTTTGCAAAGCTTTGCCAAACTTGAAGCAACTCCGCCGCCGCAGTTGAGGACTAATTGCAAGTCAACCGGATGATTCCGCCCACGCTCGCGTGCATCCTATCGCTGGCGATCGATCGCTACGGATTGTTCCGCATGAGCTTTCATCTGGTTAACTTGCACCGCGTCCTCGAAGCTCTGCTGCTGATCGCCGGCGTTATGCTGATCGCCAAGTATTGAGTTGCACTTGGGACGACCGTCGAAAAACCTGAAAATCCCCGCGCCATATCGTAAGATGCGTGTGTCAAGACAACTTCCGTGGAACTCTACCAGCGCCTTCCGCCAGAGGTTCTCAAAATTGCTCTAGTCTTATTCTTGTCGTTCCTCATCGGACTTGAGCGCGAAGAGCACAAGCTCACCGACCGTACCTACTCATTCGGTGGAGTCCGCACCTTCCCTCTTATCGGGCTGATCGGCTATTCCCTGGCACTGCTGTGCGGACCTCAACTGCTTCCGCTCATCATCGGCTTTCTCGTGGTGGCCGGATTTCTGCTGCTGTCGTACTGGCACAAACTGCAATCGATGGAAAGTCCCGGTGTCACCACAGAAATGTCGGGCCTCACCACATTTCTTGTGGGCGCGCTGGTCTATCACGAGCACTTTTGGACCGCGACTGCGCTCAGCGTGGCCAGCCTGCTGCTGCTCGATCTGAAAGAGGGCCTTGAGAGACTAGCAGGCCGCGTTGATTCGGATGAGATTCTCACCTTCGCGAAGTTTCTGCTGCTGACGGGCGTGATCCTGCCGGTCCTTCCGAACCACGACTACACCCGGTTTCATATCAATCCGTTCAAGACGTGGCTGGTAGTGGTTGCGGTCAGCTCGATTTCGTACGCCAGCTACGTGCTGCAAAAACTTACGAAGAAAACCGGCGGCATCGTGCTGGCAGCGCTGCTCGGCGGCGGTTATTCTTCGACGGTCACGACCGTAGTGATGGCGCGTCGTGCCGCACGCGAACACCAGCCCCATCTTTTTGCCGGAAGCATACTGATCGCCTCGGGCGCGATGTATGTGCGGCTGATTGTGCTGCTGGCGCTGTTCAATCGTCAACTGCTGTCGCTGCTGGCGCCTTCGTTCCTGATTTTGGCGGGGCTGGCGATTGGCGTCGGCTGGCTTTGGACGCGCCGGGCAGATCCCAACGCCAGGAACGTGGTGCCCGAGTACGAGCCGAAAAATCCGCTGGAGTTGAAGACCGCATTTTTATTCGCCGCGCTGTTTGTCGCGATGGTGATCGCCACGCAGATGGCGGTGACTTATCTGGGCAAAGGCGGCCTAAATACGCTGGCGGCCATTATGGGTGTTACCGACGTCGATCCGTTCATTATGGGGATGACGCAGGCCGCGGGCACGCTCACGCCGCTGAAAACGGCCGCAGGTGCGATTCTGATCGCCACCTCAAGCAACAACCTGATGAAGGGGATCTATGCCTACAGCCTCGCGGACCGAAAAACGGGCAGGCAGGCGCTGGCGCTATTAGCGGGGCTGGCAGTGGCTGGGCTGGTGCCACTGCTGTGGCTGGGGAAGTGAACTGGCTTTGGTGGGCAGTGCAGGACTCTCACCAGCCATGATTCCAAAGGACTTGCGGCACTAGCAGAATTGTAGCACGCGCAAAATGCTATCAAAAATGGGCAAAATCGCAAGCTCGGAATGTAGCACCGAGCTTCTTGACCTGCGTGTGCGGGTTTCGTCACAAAGGCGTTCATCGATTCACGCCACTGATCCCCGCTCGAAGCCCGCGTCGATCTTTCTGGCGTGCGACTTGAATTCCTGCGTCGATTGCTGACTCCTGCGTTGGGAGTGAGTTGGGCAAATAGAAGTCGGTTTCCATGACCCCATCAGCATCGTGCTCCTCGATGAAGAACTCTGCCGAGAATCCGCCGTCCTGTAGCTCGTGTGATCGCGCCACAATGACGTAGCCCTTGTAACCCTCACGCCGCGTCATGATCCAACTCTCACGCTTCAATCTATCGTACCTTCGGTCTTGGCGATGCCTTCTGCAAACGCCGTCTGCTCGTCTCATATCTCGTGACGCGAAGAGCGACTCTGATTGCTTCAGCTCGCTGGACAACCTTAACGCGCAGTTGCTATTCCCCGTCCTTGACTTCGTTCATGAAGCTTGCAGCGGCATCCGCAGCGACTCCTCGATCCTTCATGGTATAGTCTGCAAACGCGGCGGCGAGTAGATCAGATCAGTTGTGAGAACGGACTCAATGGAACATCTTGGCTTCCCTTCCCGGGAAGCTTATGTAGACGCTAAAGAAGGCGCGGCGTTTCTGCGTATTCATGCCAAAACTTTGATGCGGCTTGCGCGAGAACGTCGAGTGCCAGCGTACTCATTCGGCGAGGGAACTCGCCATCACTGGCGCTTCCTTCTGTCGGATCTAGATGAATGGATGAAAAAGCAGGGAAATCTGCACGCAGATCGAGCCGTACTGGAGAATAAGCGCAAACGTCGCGGCAAGTGACTCTTCGCCGATTCTGTTGTGTGTCCCCGGTGAGTCCCCGGACGTATTTGGAACCTTTGGGCAGGTGCCTTGGATTCACGCGTTTCTCACTAAGCTCTAATGGGAGCTGTCGCCGTGAAAGCGGGATAGCTAAACGTAACTCTAACAAACTACAGGGACGCGGACGCACTGGATGACGTTCTAGAAACCGCAAGAAGCACCTTATTGTGTCCCCGATGTGTCCCCGCATTTTCGACTCTCGGGCACCTCCCTGCTTTGTCCGATTGCGCAAGATCACTATCGCCACAAGATGCACTCAACGTGGAGCCAAGTTG
>JASHOH010000075.1 GCA_030041215.1 Candidatus Sulfotelmatobacter sp.
CTGGAAGTCTTTGACCCACCACTCCGAGACGCGGCTGAGCTTGTCGAATATCTCGTGTGCCGTTGTCGAAACCCCAATGCTGCACTGGAAATCTTGTACTGGCATTCTTCCTCCTCGCGATTGAAGGTACCCCGTGACGAAATGCTTGCCCGAGCAGCCGCCATTTCAGTTGCCGCTCCCTTCTTCCAGGTACTTCTGAAGGGCGTCGATCTGACCCGTCCAGAATCTCTCGTACCAGGCCAGCCACTCTTCCGCGGGCTTCAAGTTCTTGGCGTTTAGGCGCACGATCTGGAAACGGCCCCGCCGCTCTCGCGCGATCAGTTCCGCGGATTCCAGCACGTGCAGGTGCTTCGAGACCGCCGCCAGGGTCAGTCGATAAGGCCTGGCTACTTCGCCTACCGTCTTCTCCCGCGTTGCCACATCGCGCAAGATGGACCTGCGCGTTGCGTCTGAAAGTGCGTGAAAGACCGAATCCAGGCGGGCGGCGTTACTCTTAACCATGTGGTTGAATGTAACGAATCGCACGGCAACTGTCAACCATCTAGTTGAATGTTTTTTGCCCGCGAGAAAACCTGGTGCCATGCCGGTCGGGTCGAGGACTGGCGCGGTATTCCGTAGGTCAAGCCTAGCTGTTGCTCCCCGTTTCCTCTGGGAGTGCCTCACTAGCCCAACCGTAAACCCGTTTCCAGCCCCCGCCACCTCGCACCCAGCGTGCAGATTTCCCGCACTGGGCGCACCTGTTTGCTTCGGACCAAGGGTTATGTGGCATATTGCGCTGAGGCGACTTTCGCACTGGTCCATCGGCGAAGCTTGTAGTCATTGAACAAGCCCAGCCGTTCATAGAACCATGTACTACTCCACCGTTTCCAGCCAAAGCCTTGTCGTCCCCGGGCACGCATCAGATGCCGCCTGACCTTCCGTTCTACCCATTGCTTGACCATCGTGAAACAGGAACTCGAATGACCGACCCGAAAGTAGTTCACCCAACCACGGAGAACAGGATTGATTTTCGCAATCACAAATTCGACGGGCCAACTGACATACTGCTGGAAGATTTCCCTGAGCGTCGCAAACAGCGCAGTCCTCTTCTTCAGCTTGGGGGCATAGTATGGCCGCCACTTCCGCTGAAAGCTGAGAATGCGCCGAAATTGAAAGCCCAGGAAGGCAAAGCTCTCTCCCTTCTTCAGATCTACCATCCGACTCTTATCCTCGTTGATCGCAACGTGTAGTTTCGCGAACTCCTCCCGCAGCCGTCTGTTTACCGCCTCCACCAGCCAGTCGCTTTGCCGCTCGGCGTCGATCAAGATGACCATGTCGTCCGCAAATCTTGCATATTGGACTTTGGTAGACTTGCCCCGGCGCGTGACCTGCACCGCCTTCTCCAGCATCCGATCTACCTCGTTCAGATAGAGGTTACTGAACAGGGGTGAAATCACACCACCCTGGGGAACGCCTTTCTTCCCGGTCGCCTTGAGCATCATCTTGAGCAGATGCATGACCGCATCATCCTGAACCCGCCGCGCCACTTTCTCTAACAACAGCGAATGCTGAACGTTGTCGAAGTAGGCGGTTAGGTCAAGATCGATGATGCGCGTCTTCTCTTCGACGATAGCTCGGGCCACACGGGCAACAGCTTCATGCGCCGTCCGCTTCGGTCGATATCCATACGACCCCGGTTGGAAATCCGCTTCGAAGATCGGCTCCAGAATGAGCTTCAACGCTCCCTGAACCACGCGGTCACGGATGGCAGGAATTGAGAGGATGCGGACTTTCTTTCCCCCATCCTTCGGGATTTCCTTCTTCCGTGCCGGCATGGGCCGATACGTGTTGTTGACCAGTTCCGTCCGAATCTGACCAAGGAAAACCTCGACTCCACCTTCCTCGATGGCTTGGAACGTGACACCGTCGATACCCGGCGCCCCGTTATTGCTCCTTGCCATCTGGTAGGCTTCGCGCAAGGTCTCCATCTTGCAGACGTGGACGTGTAGTCCCCAGAAACGCCAAGACGGTTCTGCCTTCGCCTTGACATATAGGCTCCTCCGCAGGTCCTGCAAACTTATGGGTGCTCTTGTCATTTCACCCTTGCCTCCCGTTTTGTTGGAGCCATTACAAACAGCGGGGTCCCTTCGCTCCACGGACATTGCTCCGCTTCCTCGCTACTTCGAACCCAGCCGAACCCCTCTCGCCTTCGGCCGACTTCCCGGTGTCTCCGGTTATACGGCTTCCCTGCTCCGGCGATTTCGCGCCGGGGCGAGGAGGGTCTCTCCAGTTGCTCAGCATCACCTTGTCACCGTGCTGTCCCTACCAACCCCGCCGAAGTGGCTGGCCGCATCAGTCCATGCGACACGCCATGCTGCCTTCGCCAGATAAGTGAGGGCTCGGCCTTCGGATTTCAGTACTTTCGAGGTCATACGGGTTCACTTGCGTTACGGCCCGGCGACTCGCTCACCACCCTGATCAGATGGCTTTGTCAATAGGCTTCAGGATCGTCAGTTTCCTTCCTTCCTGCTATTCAAGCTACGGGGCCTTGGACTCTTGCCCCGGTGGGACTCGCACCCACGGGTCATGCCAGCCTTCGCTGGACGCACACTTAC
>JASHOH010000076.1 GCA_030041215.1 Candidatus Sulfotelmatobacter sp.
GTAGCCACTTCGCCGATGCGGAAGTAGAGCTTGTCAGGAATATAGATCTCGTCTGATTTGCCTCTGTTCGAACCCTTCTTCCTGGCACTCATGATTGTCCGCCCCGAGCCGTCGTCCCGCCGGCCAGTTCAATCATTGTGACATAGGTCGAGCCTTCCATGCGGACGAATCGCGGGTTGTTTCTCAGCTTGGGCTCAAAGCCGGCGATATTCCCAGATAAAGCCCACAACGAAGATGAGCAAAAAGATCAACCACGCAAGCGGAGATTTTGCGAAGGCCACGGGATCCCAGCCCCAAGCCCTGCCGGGTTTGGCCGGAAGAAAAGATGCGGCGGCGAGAAAAATGAAGGGACACAGCAGGGCGAACCCTAGAACGAATAGTAACCCGAAGCTGACGCACTTGATTAAGTTCATCGGGCAGCATTTTATGCCATCGCTTCCACATTGGTCGGGCAAGAATGCGTGATTCTTCCCCGAATTGCTGGGTTCGACGCCCCCCCAAAAACGGAAACGCCTCTCAGGAGGTGCTTCTCCTGAGAGGCTGGTTGAACTCTTTGTCCGTTGCGAGATTCTGTTTCGCCGACGGTTAGTGTTTTTTCTTCTTTGCCTTCTTCTTGGTTGCCATGAAGGTTCCCTCCGTGAACGATTTTCCCTTGCAAAGGTTGTTTACTACGGGACCCGAATGCTGAACGCGACCCAACGCATAGTACGGGAAGCGTCTTTAACCCCAGATATTGCGGCAGGATAAATGCTGTGTCAACAGAATTTTGAACCTGGAATAAAAATTCTGACAGCGAAATCTCGGCTGCTGCGATTCGTCGACTTCTCTTCCGCGGATTCACGCGGATTTCGCCGATTGAAACCGAAGAAAGAAGTCCGTCCATCTACGTGCATCTGCGGAAAAGAAACCCCTAAGGAGAATCATACGAAATCCCTGCTACACTGCGCCTGATGGCGCGCGATCCCATCGAGCTGGAAGTTTTCAAGAACCTGTTTCACTCCATCGCCGAAGAAATGGGTGCGGCCCTGCGGCGCACGGCTTTTTCGCCGAACATAAAAGAACGGCGCGATTATTCCTGCGCGGTTTTCGATGGTGCTGGCGAAGTCATTGCCATGGGCGATCATATGCCAGTGCATCTGGGATCGATGCCCATGTCGGTTCGGGCTGCAATTGCCGAACACCAAATGGAGCCTGGCGACATCGTGATGCTGAATGATCCGTTTCGCGGCGGGACGCACCTGCCGGATATCACTTTGGTCGCTCCCGTGCACCTGTGGCGCGACCGCCCCCAGCCGCGAAAGCCCGATTTCTATGTCGCTTCGCGCGCCCACCACGCCGATGTCGGAGGCGCGTTCGCCGGTTCCATGGGGCCGTGCCGCGAAATTTATCAGGAAGGTTTTCGCATTCCGCCGGTCAAGATCGTGCGAGAAACTCCCACTTCTCGCAAAAGCAGGGAGAAGTGGGGCACCCCCGGCCCTTTGGAGCGCGATGTGCTGGCATTGCTGCTGAACAACGTTCGCACGCCCGAGGAACGGGAAGGCGATCTGCGCGCCCAGATTGCGGCATGCCATACGGGAGCTGAACGTCTGAAAGAGGTCTGTGCGCGATACGGTGCCGCCCGAGTGAAGAAAGCTGCCGCGGAACTGTTGGAGTATTCGGAAGAATTGATGCGGGCATTTCTTGCCCAAATTCCCTTGGGTGTCTACGAGGCCGAAGATTTTCTGGATGGAGATGGAATTGTCGAAAGACCGGTTCGGATCAAGGTTTCGGTTCGAGTTCAGGGGACAGAATTGGGAAAGAAGCATCGTTCGCATCGCCGGAGTGCTTTACGTGGCCGGGGGCGCCCGCGCCACATGGTCACGGTCGATTTCAACGGCAGCGACCCGCAAGTTCAAGGCAGCGTGAATGCGGTCGAGGCCATCACTTATTCTGCGTGCTTTTATGTCTTTCGGTGCCTGCTGGCCGAGGATGTTCCCGCTACTGCCGGACTGATGAGGCCAGTCGAAGTCGTCGCTCCGGAAGGAACAGTTGTCAATGCTCGCCCGCCCTCCGCCGTGGCGGGAGGAAACGTCGAAACTTCGCAACGGATCGTCGATGTTCTGCTGCGAGCGCTGGCACAGGCGATCCCTGACAAGATTCCGGCGGCAGCGTCGGGAACCATGAATAATCTGACGATCGGCGGAATCGATCCGCGCACAGGAGAGCCATTTGCCTATTACGAAACCGTCGCCGGCGGAATGGGAGCGCGGCCGACCAAAGACGGCGTTTCCGGCGTGCACACGCATATGACGAATTCGCTCAACACTCCGGCAGAGGCGCTGGAATACGCGTATCCGTTGCGTGTTCGACGCTACTCGCTTCGGCGAGGCAGCGGCGGTCACGGAAAATATTGCGGCGGCGACGGCATTGTGCGCGAAATCGAAACGCTCACCGATTGTGAAGTCACGCTTCTTGCGGACAGGCGCACGCGCGGGCCGTGGGGATTGGCCGGTGGATCGGAGGGAAGTGCGGGAGAGACCTATGTGGTCCGCGAAAGCGGTGCACAAGAACAAATGCCAGCAAAGTTCAGCACTCGCCTTCGGAGTGGGGAGCGCGTCCGGATCGAAACGCCGGGCGGCGGTGGCTGGGGCGCAGAATGGGAGCGTGGCGATCCGAAGAGATAAGTGATTCGCCGAGATCGCTGCTTCCGTAATCGCCGGCGGCAATAAGCAAGTCCTCAATGTGCTAATCTGCCAACCATGTCGAAAGTGACGTCATCGTCAATATCCCAGGCAAAAAAGCATTTTCTTAGCGACAAAGTTTCGCATTTTACCGAATCTGTCATCCGCGAGATGACGCGCCAGGCGATGCTTCACGGCGCAGTCAATCTGGCGCAGGGATTCCCGGATTTTTCTGCACCGGCGGAGGTCAAGGCGGCCGCGCGAGCGGCCATCGATACCGACGTGAATCAGTATGCGATCACCTGGGGCGCGAAAAGTTTGCGCAATGCGATTGCGCGGCAGATGGGCGTGTGGCAGGGGATTGCGGTTGATCCGGAAAAAGAAGTTACTGTTTGCTGTGGTTCGACCGAGGCGATGATTTCAACTTTGCTTGCCGTGTGCAACGCCGGGGATGAGGTCGTGATCTTCGAGCCGTTCTATGAGAACTACGGGCCGGATTCGGTGCTGAGTGGCGCTCGGCCGCGGTTTGTGAAGTTGCGTCCGCCATCCGATGGCCGGCATGAGTGGACGTTCGATGAAAATGAATTGCGGGCGGCTTTTGATGAACACACGAAGGCGATTATTGTGAACACGCCAAACAACCCGACAGGGAAGGTTTTCACGCGGGCTGAACTGGAACTGATTCGCGATCTCTGCATCGAATTCGACGTGCTCGCGATTACCGACGAGATTTACGAGCACATTCTTTACGACGGCACCCAGCACGTTTCGATTGCATCGCTCGACGGTATGCGCGAGCGCACGGTGACAATCAACGGCATGTCAAAAACCTACAGCGTGACGGGATGGCGCGTGGGATGGGCAGTTGCCCCGGAAAAGATCACGAATGCGATCCGCAAGGTGCATGATTTTCTGACGGTGGGTGCTCCGGCGCCGCTTCAGGAGGCGGGGGCGGCGGCATTGAGTTTGCCGGACGAGTATTACGCCAAACTTGCAGAGGGGTATAGGGCGCGACGGGATCGGCTGATTCCTGCGCTGGAGCAGGCGGAGTTCAAGTGCTTTCGTCCGCGCGGTGCCTATTACGTGATGACCGACATTTCGGCGTTTAACTTCCCCGATGATATTTCGTTCACGAAATATCTGGTCAAAGAAATTGGGATTGCGGCGGTTCCGGGGTCGAGCTTTTATCACCATCCTCGCGACGGGGCGCAGCAGGTACGCTTCGCATTTTGCAAGAGGATGGAGACACTGGATGCAGCGGCGGAGAAGCTGGGGCAGTTGCGGAAAATCTAACCACAAAGGGCACAAAGGTACACGAAAGGAATATGGTTGATTGTGATCGGATGGTAGGCTTTTCAATTAACAATCAACAATCAGAAATGAGCGACCACGATTGCCTTGCGCGATACCTAAACACTGAGTCCGGCCATGATGACTGATCCGAAATCCGAGATTCAATTGCCTGTGCTGAGCGCCCGCGCTCCGGCTGAGCCCATGCCGCCTCCCGTCAAAGAACCACCCGAGCCCCCGGAAAATCCGGACGCGCCAGCGCGAGAACCTGATCCGGACGAGCCGGGGCAGATCTGAGCTGCTCAGGATCCGGGACTCGCGACTAGAGGCTCTGACGACAACTGCTTCCAATGAAGGCCGCGTCTTTTACCTGCTCGATTTGCACTGACATCCAGCGATTGGGGGCGTGCTGGCCTTTCAGAAACAGCTTTTGATAGTTTTCGGTCAGCGCTTCGGTGAAATTGACGGCCGAAACACAAGGTCCCTCGACTGCGTCTTTGGTCTCGCTTTGCGAGGCTAAAGACATCGCTCGGGATGACAGTGTTTTGTCGGATACATTCCGGAATGAGCCTAAAGTGATGGCTTCAAGATGCTTGCCGATGAATCCCCGCATGAAGGTTACTTTCTTTTCAGCGGCGAGATCGCGCAGGACTTTGTTGCGCTCACGTGCGAGATGCACTGGGACCTGATTCGGCATCGCGGCGGCTGGCGTGCCGGGGCGTGCGGAATAAGTAAAGACGTGGAGGTAGGTAAAGGGCAACTCTTCGATAAGGCAGCGCGTCAATTCGAACTCGGCGTCGGTCTCGCCGGGAAATCCAACCATGACGTCGGCGCCGATTGCGGCAGTTGGCATGGCGGAATGAATCATTTCAATTTTCTCTCGGTAATGCCAGGGGCGATATCTACGATGCATGCGGCGCAGTACAGCGTCACTGCCGGATTGCATGGGCACATGCGCATGCTTGGCGATGCGCGGCGATGAGGCTACAAGGGAGATGAGGTCGTCGGTCCAATCCATGGGTTCGACTGAGGAGATGCGGAGCTTTTCGAGCTGGGTCTCCTCGAGAATTGCGCGAATGAGACAAACAAGTCGTTGGTCGTTAGCCGTTGGTCGTTTATCTCCGCTAAAAGCTGACGACTGAGAGCTGACAGCTAAATCCCTTCCCCAACGGCCAAGATTGATGCCGCTGATGACCAGTTCGCGATAGCCTGCGGCCACGAGTGCGTTTATTTCGTCGATGACTTGCATCAGTGGCAATGACCGGCTGTGACCTCGGACGCTGGGGATCACGCAGAAGGAGCAGCGATTGTCGCACCCGTCTTGCACTTTGAGGTTGGGGCGAGTGCGGTCGCCGGCTCGCGAGCCGCTTTCAAAGACCGGAGCGGCCAGCAGTTCGGTGTGGGCGAAGATGTCGGAGACGTAAACCGAGTTGTCAGTTTCCGGTTGCCAGTTGCCAGTTTCGAGATTGTGGTCTGACCTGAGAGCGGATAAAGGAACAAAGGATTGCGGGACGGCGGAAAAGCCTACCTCAGCGGCTAAAGCCGACCGTGTACTGTCGTTTTCAATCGTAGCGCGGGAAGCGCTGCGCCACCTAAAAGCTTCTTGGCTTGCCTTTGAAATGCCCGGCAGCACAATCTCCGCCAGTTGGTGTTTGTGCGAGTTGCCAATGACGCAGTGCACGCCGGGTAATGCTGCGACCTCTTCGGGCGCGCGCTGGGCGTAGCAGCCTGTGATAACAATCTTTGCTTGCGGATTCTGGCGTCGCACGCGGCGGATGGCGGCGCGGGCATCCTGATCGGCGGAGTTGGTAACCGTGCATGTATTGAGCACGACCACGTCGGCGTCCGCGGCAGAGGTGCGAACCAATCCACGCCCTTCGAATTGGCGCTCAAGGGCGGCGCCGTCGGCCTGCGTGGCGCGGCATCCGAAGTTTTCAACGTGATAGGTGGACACGAATCAATCGTATCGCAAGTCGGGCCAGGACACGAACTTCATGGCCACACGACTTTGATTCACATGCCCGCGCGGTTTGAGGGCCGGCCTTTGGATCGCCGAAACGATAAGTTGAAAATCTGAAACTACAGGGTCGCAAAGAAAAATGCCGCAAAGTGTGCGGAAAAAATCTTGCCGCGGATTCGATGGTTCCGCTTTCTCCTGCACACGCTGGAAGCGCTGCGCCACCTGAAGTCGTCACGCCGAGGCGGCCGTCTTTTTCTGCACGAAGCATTCGCGGCACAGCACCGGGCGGCCTTGCGTGGGGCGGAAGGGAACCGTGGTTTCCTTGCCGCACTGCGAACAGGTCGCTCGGGTTTCGACGCGATGAAAGCGGGGGCCATTACCGACGCTGGAGGGAGGAGAAAAGGCGGATGTGCGTTTGGACTTGCAGGCCTTGCAGCGCTTGGGTTCGTTGGTGAAGTGCTTGTCACGGAAGAACAACTGTTCCCCGGCAGTGAAAATGAAGGTTGTGCCGCAATCGACGCAGGTCAGTACCTTGTCCTGAAATTCCATTGAGGATGGCTCCCGTATGGGGAGTTACAGTCTGCCAGGAACCACCGAATACGCCCCAGTACCGCTTGCCTTTACGAAAGCAAGAGCGCCGGGTGCGGTATTCGCCGACTCCTTCGCCGCGCTCAGAGCAGGCTCTTGCCTGATGCAGAAGCGCTTTCTCAGGATGGCAAACCGCTGCTCCCTTGTGCCTGTGCTGCGCCGGCCACACGCGGGGAGACGGTGGCGCAAAGCAGACACGGGTTGTGCTACTTCCCCCTCAAACTGCCCCTGGACTCGGCCCGCCATGCACCTGGACGGCACATGGGTACAGCTTTCCGTATGAAATCTAAAGCCGAAAGAATTGTGTTGTCGTGCTTCATCCTTGCTGCAGCTTCCTCCGGTGGGGGCCGGATGAAGCAGAGCCGCCCCGAGCTGGGGCGACTCTTAAATGCTTCGAGCTACCTCCTGTGGTATTACCGCTCGATGCAACCGCACTAATCCTGCTCTTTGCGCACCTTCTTACGGGCACGCTTGCGAGCGAGCGCCGCTTTGACGCGCTTTTTTTCTCCCGGTTTCAGGTAGAAGGAGTGGCGCTTGACCTCTTTAATAATGTCTTCCTGCTGCACCTTGCGCTTGAAACGGCGCAGAGCGTTTTCGAGGGATTCGCCCTCTTGCAGCCGAATTTCTGCCAAACTGACACACCTCCAAACCCGTCCGGATGGACGGCATAGTTATTACAAGGATTTGGCTGGGAAGTCAAGTGGGGATGTTAAGAACTTGCCGATAGGGACTCTCCCAAAAGACAGCGCGCACAAGTCGGATGGGGTTGGCAAAACAAGGCTGGGAGAGGCCGCCTAAGACGAGCAGTTTTCAGGAAAGGGCGCAAAGATAGGGCAAGCCTCGGTTGGTGTGGCAGCCGGAAACGACCAAAGCTGGGCCAGCCTGCCACCCGGTTCTGCAATGAGACTAGGCTGCAGTATTTGGCACAGGAGCCTGGTTGATCAGCAGCCAATAGAAACCTACATTTTTTACCGTGTTGCGGAACTGATCGAAGTCCACTGGTTTCTGAATGTAGCTGTTTGCTCCTAGACCGTAGCCTTGGATCAGATCGCGCTCCTCTTTCGACGAGGTCAGAATCACCACCGGAATCGTGCAGGTGCGTGAATCGCCTTTGAGGCGCTTGAGGACCTCCATCCCGTCCACTTTAGGCAGTTTCAAATCCAGCAGAACCAGTTTCGGGGGGTGATCGAAGGTGCGGTCCGCATGAGCGCCGTTGCAGAAGAGAAACTGCAAGGCCTCTTCCCCGTCACGGGCCACATGAATATTGTTGGCAAGGTTCTCTTTGCGTAGAGCATGCAGGGTCAGCTCTACGTCGTCTTTGTTGTCTTCCACCAGAAGAATTTCAATTTGTCGTTGCGTCATACCTTGTCTCCTGCAACTGCAGTTTTGGCCTTGTTGGCGGTTTTCTCGGAATCGCCGAGAGTGAAATAAAAGCTGGCGCCCTTATCCAGTTCAGCTTCGGCCCAGATGCATCCGCCGTGCTTATGAATAATGCGCTGGACGGTCGCCAAACCCACGCCTGTTCCTTCGAAGTCTTCCTGGCGATGCAAGCGCTGAAATACGCCGAACAGCTTGTCGGCGTATTTCATGCTGAATCCGACACCGTTGTCACGGACATAGAGGACGGCACTGCCATCCTGCTCTTTCTGCCCAACCTCGATTACGGCCTGAGGGCGAGGCCGAGTGAATTTGAGCGCATTGGAGAGCAGGTTCTGGAAGACCTGCTTCATCAAGGCGGTGTCGCAGTCAACATAGGGCAGGTTGCCGATCTTCCATTGAACCTTGCGGCCGCTGCATTCCGGCTTCAGACTGCTGATCACTTCGTCGACCACTGACTGCAATCCGGTAACTTGCAGGGTGAGCTCGCGGCGGCCCACACGCGCCAGATTGAGAAGATCATCCACCAGTTGGCCCATGCGGCACGTGCCTTCTTCGATCCGCAGCAGATGGCGCTGAGCTTCCGGCGGAAGGCTGGGTCCGAACTCCTCGGTCAGGATTTTGGAAAAACCGCTGATATGCCGCAGGGGCGCCCGCAGATCATGAGACACAGAATAGGTGAACGCTTCCAGTTCTTTGTTGGTCGCCTCCAGTTCCGCCGTGCGTTCGCGGACGCGCTGCTCCAGTTCCTCATTAAGCTTGCGGATTTCCAGTTCATCGGCTTTCTTCTGGGTTATGTCGCGAGCGGTCACCACGGACCCCACGATTAGACCGTTTCCGTTGCGAATGGGACCGAAGCTGTAGCTGCCGATCCAGGTTTCGCCGGTGTCTTTGCGCCTGAGGCTGTATTCGACGTTGGTGGCAGTCTCACCCCGCAGGGCCTGGGGTGCCGACCACATGTCGAATGGCGCCAGTTCCCCGTTGGGCATGAACACGTCGAGAAAGTTGAGGTATTCAGCGAGCGTCTTGGCGCACTCAGCCTTGCTCTTGAACCGATAAAACGTCGCGAAGCTGTCGTTAAAGTCGATGAACCGGCCATCGGCATCGGAAATGAACACGGCATCGGTCCTGCCTGGGCAGCGAGAGGGGGTTTTATTGGCATGAGTGAAGACGCTAACAAGAAAAACGCGAGGCAGAGGCGCGTGCGAGGCATAGGCTTCCCTTCGTGGCCGAAGTCTGCTCGGGACCGCGCTGACCGGAAGGCGCGTGGGAAACCGGTTCCCTTTGTAGCATGAGAGTGGCGGGATTTTCCGTGATGGAGAGGGATTCTTTTGTGTGCAGTGCCAGACTGGGAATTTTGGAGAAGGTGCAGGCGCGTGGTATGGTCGATGTTCCTGCAGAGCCGGACTTATCGCTCAGGATCAGCAAACCCAAGGTCCCCGTTCGACGCGCTCGCTGCGCTCGTTCGCTCAGGGCAGGCTCTC
>JASHOH010000077.1 GCA_030041215.1 Candidatus Sulfotelmatobacter sp.
TTGAAGACGATCACTAATGGGTTTTCTATATCAATCAACAATATGGTCAGCTCGCCTTCGCTGCCGCCACATCCTGTAACAAATCCGAAGCGGTCCAATCCGCTCCGTGATACCACTTAAAAATCTTGCCGTCCGCAGTAATCAGGGCAGTGCTGAGCGAATGCGTAATCAGTCCGCCCTCTTCTTTATATGTAAGCCCGAAGTAATCGGCAAATTCAGGCAATTCTTTTTTCGGGACCGCCGCAAATTCCCAATGCGCAAAAAGCGACGGATCTTTGCTGCCGGCAAGCGAGAACCCGTAATCCCGCAGCACCCGCGGCGTGTCATGCGCGGGATCGAAACTGATGCTCAGCAGATGAGTGTTGCCATACCGCATAGGGTCAGCGCGGACCTGCTTGTCGATTTCTGCGAATTCGTGGCTCATTCGCGGGCAGAAATCGGGAAACGGACAGCGCGTATAGATGAGCGTCAGCAGCAGGGTCTGGCCGCGATACTGGCGCAGTGAAATGTTGCGTCCGCTTTGGTTCACCAGCTTGAAATCCGGCACATCGTCGCCCGGAGTCGGAATATGCAGACTTGATGCCGGTTTTGCCGCTGGCGCGGCCGAATGGCCGGTGACCTTCACATTTTCCAGCCAGTATTTGTCCGGCTCGACCAGCACGTCAGCGGTGATCGAGTCGCCCGGCTGCAATTGCGAAAGCATGGAGGCCGGCTTGATCGTGTACGGCATGACCATCGCGTCCATGAATCCGGGGATGGCCTCGTTGTCGATGTTGGCCGTGCCTGCATTCTTGTCGATCGAAACGACTTTCCCCTTCAGGGCATACCGCTTGGCAGATTGTTCCGCGGTCGTTGCCGAGCGGTTGCAGGCCAGGCTAACCGCCAATATAAGAACCATGGCAGCAATGCGAAATAGGAAAGGAGTTTTATTCATCAGTCGTATTTCAGGTTTTGTTTTGCTCTGCGTTCTTTGCGGAATTTCTTTGTGCCCTTGGCGGTCGAGAGCTTTTAACTCAAGCCTGCGAAGTGACTTTGCAGATCGCAAAGAGAAGCCGCTAGATTACAAACTTTACCCACTATTATCGCCCATTCTCAGGCCAACCTTCGATTGGGATGCCTCTCAATATCGAAAGCGGTAGCGAAACTCCGCATAAATCTGCCGCGGATCGTTCCAGTGGTATCCGCCAAAGGTCAGGCTGTTATCGAGCTGCACGCGGCGGTTGGCCACATTGATCGCGTTCACAGAAATCGAATAATCTTCAGCGAAAGTTTTGCCCACGGCGAGATCAACCGTGGTGTGACCCGGAAGACTGGGGCCAGGATACTGCGGGAAATATACCTCCAGCGGCGTTTGGTACAGCCCGTTGGTGAATCCCGATCCGTAGTACACATTGGTTGAGGCGTAGCTGTGCCAGGGCAAGTTGCCATTGAAGCCAACGTTCAGTGTGTTTCTTTGATCATGGTCGACGGGGGCAAGTCCCGGGGGTATATCGAGCGGGCATGCCGAGGTCACCGGGGCCGGGCAGATCAATCCACCGGTAATGGGCGCGGTTGCCTGAGCAATTTGATTGGCATAGGCAAGATGAAATTGGCCGCGATGCCGGAGGTTGGGAGAGCGCAGCGTGACCTCCCAGCCCTGAATCAGGGCGTAGGTCCAAGTGATGGGCCAGAAGAGGTTGGATTCGCCGATATTGTTGTGATCGAGCCAATTGTGCGCGCGGGTTTCAAAATTGTCGGCGTCGAGAGTCCAGCCCTGTATCGGAATCGTGAGGCCGAACTGCCACTCGATGTCGCGCTCGCCGTGCAGAGGAGCAAAGCCGAAACCCTGATTAGTGGCTAAATCTTGCAGCTGGTTCGTGGCCGTGGAAAGCGGCGGAGCCTGGTAGTAGTAGCCGTAAAAGCCGCGGAAGACCCAATTCAGGCGGGGAATCCTAATCGCCGCGCCGAGGCGAGGATCGGTTGCATGCTCGGAAACGGATCGGATCGTTGGAGGCGGCGAGGTATTGAATTGCGTCTCGCGCAGACCGGCGATGAGCGTAAGCCAGGGCGTGACTTTGAACTTGTCATTGACGAAGAAAGCAGCGACCCCTCCGTTGACGCCGATGGAAGAGAAGCCTGGAGGGCCAGCCTGTGGGTTCGGGGGGGTGAATTGGTTAAAGAAGTAGTTGTACTGGTGCTGGAAGAAACCGTACACGCCGGCTTGGATATCGTTTCGCGCGACGTTGGCGTTCAAGGCCGCCTGCATCCCTGCGTAATTGGCATTCTGGGTAACATTCGAGACAGCCCACGCATCGTTTGGGCTCGCGTGATAGTCTGCACCGTTGTAGTGATAGAACGGGGAAACCGTCAGCAGCGTATTCGGGTCAAATGTGTGGACCCACGAGAAAGTTGCGTAGCCATCTGGTTCGCGCTCGCTGTCATGCAGCCCATAACTGGGAGACTCTCCGGACTGTATCAACACCTGGTTTCCGGGTGAGCTCTGATTGGGATCGATCGGGATTTGATAATAATTCTGCCCCAGCGACCCGACCACCCGATACTGATTTTTGGGATCGGGATTGAAGATGAACGAACCAAATCCCCCGTAGCCATTGTCCGCATCGTTCACCACCTGCGGGATGGGCGTCTGCAGTCCGTAATTGCTGCGATTACCGTTCAGGCTGACGTAATAGGCAGACCGCTGGGTATGTCCCCCGCAACTGATCTGGTCGTCAGTCTGATAGAAATTTCCCGCCGTGATGACGAGATCGCATTCTTTATCGCGTTCAAAACCGGTTCGCGGCACCACGTTGAAGATGCCGTAGGTGCGATCGCCGTAATCAGCGTCATAGCTGCCGCGCTGAACTTCCAGGTAATCGATGTCTTTGGGGTTAATTTGCGGCCCCAGATTGTTGGCGATATTCGTGTTGGGTATGGGCACCCCGTCAACCAGCCATTCGACCTGGTGACCCCCGCGCATGTGCAGCATGTCGTGCGTCACGTACGCGGCGGGCACGTAGTCAGTGATCATCTCCATGCCATTGGTGCGATCGGCTCCCGGGGTTTGCTGGATATCGATGCGATCGACCATCGTTGTCGGCGTGACGGTTTCCGTGATTGCTTCCACTGGAGTTTCTGAAATCGAAATAGTTTCCTTCGCGCCGGCGACCATAAGCTGGAAATGCAACACTGGGCTGGTGTCGGACCGGACGATCACACTTTGTTCAGTTTGCCGGAAACCTTGCGACGAGACCGTCACCGTGTAGTTTCCAATGGGTACGGAAGTGAATTCAAATTCTCCACCATCGTTGGAATCTACAGATTGAGTCCAGTCGGAGTTTTGCGCTTTCAACGTAATGTGGGCCCCCTGAATGGGCCGATGCTGAGGATCGTGAACGATGCCGCGAACGGAGCCGAAAATCGTCGCGAATGCAGCGAGAGGCAGCATCAATAGGACAGCCGGCAGCGTGAAGCGAATGGCACGCATGAGATCTCCTTTGCAAAACGCAAGTCTGGAAATGCGCCCTGGAAATGAGCCGCACATGCATGGGAGCATGTCAACGCGGACCGATGGACCCTGAGTAAACTGGTCAGCCTTCGGCCTCACGATGAAACGCCGTTCCCCTACGAATTGGCTGTGCGGCCCTTATTTCAAGCGATCGAGGGATGAGCAGGAGGTGCGCGCGCGGAATCAAGGAGAGCGGCATCCGCCTTGGGTATCGCCGACTGCGCTTCTCTGACGAATCGCTCAGTGCTGCGAACAGAGAATTGCGCAGCGCCCGGCTGAGGATGTGCCCACCGCGTGGTAGTCGAGGCGCGGCAACATTCGTGACCGGAGCAACATGCATCGCGGACGACAAGTTCCTTGGCCGACGTGGAAGAATTGTGGCAGGAATGAGCACTCGTACGCCGGCAGCAGGCGTGCGCCGGGGATGAATTGGCCGCCAGGGCAATTGGGGCGAGGTTGCCTGCAAACGCGAACAGCAGCAGCAATCTGGCGGTGAAGCGATACATTTTGCGTTCGAATCGAACCCCGGACCAGCATAAAACAAACGGGAGATTAAGGGCAACCAAAACCGCAGCGGTTGCTCAGTTTGAAACTCGATCGCAGTTCTTCTCGCCCCGGCGTCATCCTGAGCTGAGCCGTTTTTCAGGCGGAGCGAAGGATCTCCTCCAATAACCTGCCCTCAGCGCAACAACACGTAACGGCCGCCATCGGTGCAAGCGATGACCAAGTTCATGATCACAAGCATAAGATCGTAATGCCATCCAAACGTCCTCTCGTTGCCCCAGAAGCCGGTGTGCCATTGGAAGATCTTTTTCCAGATTGCGCCGAGCATGATCAGGATCAAACCGATCGCGGCAAGCTGCGTCAGCACGCCGAAGGTCACTCCCAGGCCGCCGGCAAGCTCTGCGGTTCCTAAGAAAATCGTGAACCCCTGCGACATGCCAATGCCCTTCGCCCGTTCCGCGGAATGTGTGACATGCCGGTACCCGCTGGTCACGAAAACGATTGCGACCATCAGGCGGAGCAGGAGAAGTGCGAAATCAGTGAAACGCGCTAGCTGAGGGAACATGGACGCGCTTTGTGCACCTGACCCAGATGTGCGCCGGACCGCTAAGGTTGCGGCCGAATCAAACCTTTCCCTGAATCTTAGCCCACCACCAGCGCACGCCGACAAACAGAAATCGCCAGTCATGAAAGAACTCCGGCGGCTTGCCTTCAAAAGCGTGCCCTATCAACTGAAATACCCAGCCGATGACGAACAGGCCGAGCCCATAAATCCATAACTTGTGCACAAAAATGCTGGCCACAAAAACCGCAATCGCCAGCAGGATCGTCGGAATCCCCAACGTGTGGCAAGTCCGGTTCACCGGATGCTGATGGCTCGAAGCGTATTGCGCAACCCACTGCTCGTTGGTGCGATTGCCCAGCATGGCGTAGCACATCATACACCCGCGAATGCAGCAAAGGCATCAAATCACCGTTCAGCAAAGCAGATTTCTCGACGGAGGTCATCCCGAAGCCCCGCGCTTTTACCGGCGGGCGAGGGATCCCCCCCACCACAGACTGACGGCTACAGACCACATCACCGCCGGTTGAGCCTACTCCTTCCCGCGTGTTAGCATCCATAGTTTTGGCGGGTGATGTTGGGCTGACCTGTCCTGCATTGTCCTCTTCTGGGCCTTGTCTGTTCCACGCCTGCGAAGGAGCCTCATCGTGAAAGTTTATTCCGGAGAAAATATTCGTAATGTTGCGATTGTCGGCCACGGCAAGGCCGGCAAAACTACGCTGGTGTCTGCCATGCTCTACACCTCGGGCGCTGCGCCCAGGCTGGGCCGGGTGGATGACGGCTCAGCCATCACCGACTACGACGAAGAAGAAATCGCCCGCCAGATGTCGGTTTCCGCCTCGACGGCTTTCGCCGAGTGGGGCAAAACCAAAATCAACATCATCGACACGCCTGGCTTCAACATGTTCGTCCACGAAGCCAAGATGGTTCTGCCGGTGGTCGATGCCGCCATCGTCGTCGTAGACGGCGTAGCCGGAGTCGAAGTCGTCACCCAAAAAGTCTGGAAGGATTGCGAAGAATACAAGACGCCGCGCCTGATCGTCGTCAGCCGCATGGATCGCGACCGCGCCAACGCCGAGCGCGTGCTTGAGTCGCTCACCAGCGCTTTCGGGCGCGAGGTCATTCCCATCGAGCTGCCCATTGGCGCAGAAAAAAATCTCTCCGGCGTCATCGATCTCGTCCGCATGAAGGCCTACACGTACGAACTCGGCGGCAACGGCAAAGGCAAAGAAACCGAAATTCCCGCCAACCTGAAAGATCAGGCGCAGGCCGCGCACGAAAAGCTGGTTGAGCTGGTCGCCGAGGGCGACGACAAATTAATGGAGAAGTTCTTCGAGTCCGGCACGCTCGCCGAAGAAGACCTGGTTCCCGCGCTGCACAACGCCATCCGCGACGACAAAATCTTTCCCGTCATCTTCGCCTCGGGCCTCGGCAACATCGGCGCCGATCGCGTCATGGACTTTGTCGTCGACTACACTCCCGCGCCCTCCGAGCACGAATGGGTCACCGGCGAACCCTCCGCCTCGGGCAACGGAGACGCGCCCAAGCGCCACGAAACCGACGCCGAGCCGGTTTCGCTCTACGTTTTCAAAACCGTCAATGATGTCTTCGCAGGACGCATTTCCTACTTCAAGGTTTTTTCCGGTGTAGTCAAGAACGAGTCCACGGTGCAGAATTTCTCGCGCAACTCAGCCGAGAAGCTTTCCCACATTTCCATCATGCAGGGAAAAACGGCGGTCCCGGTAAACGAGCTTCACGCCGGCGACATCGGCGCAGTCGCCAAATTAAAAGACACGCTCACCGGCGACACGCTCGGCGACAAGTCCGCGCCCATTCAATATCCGCGCGTCAAGCTGCCCGAGCCGGCGATCACTTTCGCAATTGAGCCGAAGTCCCGCGCCGATGAAGACAAACTCGGTCCCGGCATCCACAAATTGATGGAAGAAGACGCCATGCTGCGCTTCTTCCGTGATCCGCAGACCAAAGAATTCCTCATTGCCGGAACCGGCCAGCAGCACATCGAAGTCACGGTTTCAAAGCTGAAGAAGCGCTACCACACCGAAGTTGTGTTGAAAGCGCCGAAGGTGCCGTATCGCGAAACTATCCGCGCCAAAGCCGACGTTCAGGGCCGCCACAAAAAGCAAACTGGTGGCCATGGCCAGTACGGCGACTGCAAAATCAAAATGGAGCCGTTGCCCCGCGGCGCCAATTTCGAATTCGTCAACGACATTTTCGGCGGCGCCATTCCCAAGAACTTCATTCCCGCGGTCGAAAAAGGCATCAAAGACGCGGCGGCGCGCGGCTATCTCGCCGGATATCCCGTTGTCGATTTCCGCGTGATTCTCTATGACGGCTCCTACCATGACGTCGACTCGAACGATCTTTCATTCCAGCTCGCCGGCCGCATCGCCTTCAAAAAAGCGATGGAGGTGGCCAAACCCACGCTGCTCGAGCCGATCATGAACGTCGAAATCACCGTCCCCGACGACTTCGCCGGATCGATCATGGGCGACCTCAACAGTCGCCGCGGCCGCATCCAGGGCATGGACAACAAAGCCGGCAACACCGTCATTAAAGCCGAAGTTCCCATGGCCGAAATGCTCAGCTACGGCGTCGACCTGACCTCGATGACCCAAGGCCGCGGCTCGTTCAATATGGAGATGCACCACTACGACACCGTGCCCTCGCAGCTGCAGGAAAAGATTATTGAGAAATCCAAGGCGGAGCGGGGTGAGGTAAAGGAAGAGGAAGAGTAGAAGTTACGCGCCCCATGCTGTGGGGTGACCGAAGACCATGTAGGGACAGCCGCCCTCGGCTGTCCGGCGGAGCGAAGCTCCGCAGTGCTCTTCAGATGCTGTGACAAGGCCAATCTGTAGAATTCAGTTCGATTGGCGTCGGAATACAGAAACCATCGAATACCCGGCGCTGACTAAGCCTCCAAGCAGTAGCACGCCAGCAAGCACATAAATTACGATGTCTTTCGCTCCGAAATTCGCCTCCTGCCTTATCAACCGTCCCTCACTGATCATTGCGAACCACGCGATCGTTTGAATGGAAAGAAGCAGCAGCGCCCCGGCCAGCGACATTGTGCGGCTAATCTTGCCCACCCAGCTCGCGCGTCCAACCTGGCCAATAAAATACCACCACCCCGTTGCGGCAACTCCTACGAGCAGGACCGTCACAAAATCATCGCGGCCGACAAGTGGCACCGATACCGGAAGCTCGACGCAGAATAAAGGATTACCATCCGTGGCTAACCCTTGTCCCAAAGAATATGTCACCACAAACAGAAACACATGCCACGCTGCCAACATGACCGGCAACCGGTTCGGAAAATTCCTCAGCATTTATTCAAATTTCAGAACTGCATGTTCACATCCGTGCTCGCGAACTCTGTTCCCTTCGCCAGCAGGCGCTCGCCCGTAGACTTCGCCAGCGCGTACGAAAAGCAATCTCCAAAGTTCAGCCCGGCTCGATGGCGGCCCTTGCCGTATTTGCGCCACGCGGAGCGGGCGATCTCTAATTGCTCGGCGTCAAAGGGTGCGATTTGCAGACCGGCGCGCACCGCGAACAGATCGAACTCACGGCCGGCGGCCTCCCCCTGGCGGCCCTCGACCACCATTCCGGTTTCGAGCATCGTCGCGGCAGACACGAGCCGCCGCGCGTCGGAAACAATCGCTTCCAGGAACTTCTGGCGCTCGGGCTCCCGGAACAGAATCGCCGCCAATGCTGACGTATCAATAACCATGGCGGTTGCGGTTAGCGTGGAAGCCCGTTTTCGTCATAGCCGATGATCTCATCTGGCGTGCGGGAGTCGAGGACAGGCAATTGATCGATCCGGTGCAGA
>JASHOH010000078.1 GCA_030041215.1 Candidatus Sulfotelmatobacter sp.
GGAAGCATACGGTGAAGTTTTGAAAACTGTGGCTTCATGGATTGGGGACCCCGATGCTACGCGCTTTCTCGACGGGCCGATGGCCCAACCGGTGTTTCGAGTGCGATGAATCTGCTGATTCGGGCTGACGCCAGCGTCGCGATTGGAACCGGGCATGTTATGCGTTGCCTGGCGCTGGCGCAGGCATGGCAGGATGCGGGCGGGAAAGCGGCTTTCGCCATGGCAGAAACAACGCCAGCGATTGGCAAGCGGCTGAAGTCAGAGGGCTGCGAAATTTTTCGCGTGGCCAGCGATTCAGGGGAAAAGGATGATGCGAGCCAGACGATCGGATTGGGCCGGCAAGTGGGAGCGCGATGGATCGTAGTCGATGGATATCAGTTTTCCGACGAGTACCAGTGCGTCTTAAAAGACGCAGGTTTCAAGGTTCTTTTTCTTGACGACTATGGTCACGCAAACCATTATTACGCGGACCTTGTACTGAACCAGAATGTTCATGCTGATGAAGCCATGTACCAGTCGCGAACGCCTCACACGCGTCTTTTGTTGGGTACGCGTTTTTGTCTGCTGCGGCGTGAGTTTCTACAGTGGCGGGAATGGAAAAGAGTCATCTCTCCCCAGGTCCGCAAAATTCTGGTGAGCATGGGAGGCAGCGACGCGGGCAATGTCACGTCAAAGGTTCTGCCGGCGCTAAAATCAATCCAAGCGGAAGTAATAGCGGTGGCCGGGGGCAGCAATCCTCACGTCGAATCACTGGAGCGCGAAGCAAAATCCGATGTAGGTTTCCGGTTGTTGAAGGATGTCGAGAATATGCCTGCGTTGATGGCCTGGGCTGATGTGGCAGTGGTAGCAGCGGGTTCCATCTGTTGGGAAATCTGCGTCACGGGCCTTCCCTCGATTCTCGTGGTGACTGCGTCCAATCAGAAAGATGTTGCGGAGACTCTTGCGAGAGCCGAAGCGGCCCTGGCTCTCGATTCCCGCACAAACGATATGGCAGTTTCCATGCCTCCTCTCTTGCGGAAACTTGCCGATTCAGACAGTTTTCGTCAGAGCTTGTCGTCCAAGGCTCGTGAGCTGGTTGATATAGATGGCGCAGCGCGAGTAGCCTCAATTCTTCGAGAATTGCCGCATTCTTAATGACATGATTTCATTCCGCCCGCTTCAGCGTGAAGATAAAGACACGATTCTGCAATGGCGGAACTTGCCGCAGATCAGGCACTATATGCTGACTGACCATGTCATCAGCGCGGAAGAACACGCAGCGTGGTTCGAGCGAGTTCTTGACAATCCGAAGTATCGATTCTGGGTTATCCGCTGCGACGACGAAGATGTCGGGTTGCTCTATCTGTACGACATTGACCCGACGAACCGGAGATGCTACTGGGGATTTTATGTGGCCGGAGGCAATACCCGGGGCAAAAACGTGGGGATGTTCGCAGAATATTATGTGTTGCAGTACGTTTTCCAAGAATTGGGCTTTAATAAGCTGAGCTGCGAAATTCTGGACTTTAACCGGGGCGTGCTCCGGCTGCATGATGCGTTCGGGTTAGTGCAGGAGGGGCGTCTTCGCCAGCATATTGTGAGAGGCGATCAAGTGCACGACGTGATCTGCCTTGGCATCCTCAGCTCGGAATGGCAGGCGCGAATGCCGCAGTTCGAGCGCATCTTCCGCTCGAGAGGATTGCTTTGATCGCGCGCACGTTTCTGACAGCGGTGGCGGAATGATGGCTCCAGCGAGCGCAGCCAAAAAGCCCAGGGTTACGCGGCCGCGAGAACAAAAATCGTATCTTGTGATCGGTTGCAAGCCGTGGAATCGCCGGCTTTTTGACGAGAGGCTGGCCGGGCTGCCGGGGGAATGGCATTACATCGGCGCCGCCAGTGAGCTCTCGCTCGATGTTGTCGATAAAATTTCTCCGCGCTATATCTTCTTTCTGCACTGGTCGTGGAAGGTGCCGGACGAAATTGTGGACCGCTACGAGTGCGTCTGCTTTCACATGACTGACGTGCCGTTCGGACGGGGAGGCAGTCCTCTGCAGAATCTAATCGTTCGTGGACACCGGGAAACCATGCTGACGGCACTCCGCATGACCAAGAATTTTGACGCCGGCCCGGTCTATGGAAAAGAGCCGCTATCGCTCGAAGGCGGCGGCGAGGAAATTTATTTGCGCGCCGGGTGTTTATCGGCCAAGATGATCCAGCGCATTATCCAGGACGAGCCAAAGCCTGTCCCGCAGCGAGGCAAACCCGTGGTCTTCAAGCGCAGAAAGCCGGAAGAATGCGAGATCGCAGCCCCGGCCTCTCTCGAAGAGCTTTATGATTTCATTCGCATGTTGGATGCGGAGGGCTATCCGCGCGCATTCCTGCATCATTGCGGCTTCCGGTTCGAATTGAGCCGTCCCGCTCTGTATGACGGCCGCATCGTGGCCGACGTCAGGATCACGCGCGTGGCCGGCGGGGAGACTGCCAGGTGAAGGTGCTCGTAGTCGCCGCGCATCCCGACGATGAAGTGCTGGGCTGCGGCGCAACCGCCGCTCGTCTTGCGGAAGAGGGTCAGGATGTGCACTTCGCCATATTGGGCGAAGGAATCACTTCGCGCCATGGGCAGGGCTCCGATGCGGACGAAAATCAAATGGCCAGCCTTCATCAGCACGCTCACGCGGCAGCGGAAAAAGTTGGAGCAAAGAGTCTTGAACTCTACAACCTGCCCGACAATCGTCTCGACACCGTGCCGCTTTTGGAGGTGGTGAAGATTGTTGAAGATCTGATCGAGCGCCTGAGACCCGAAATCATTTACACGCATCATGCGGGCGACCTCAACGTGGATCATGGCGTCGTTCATCGCGCCGTGTTGACGGCAACGCGTCCCGTCACCGGGCAGACGGTACGTGAAATCTATGCGTTTGAAGTTCCATCTTCGACCGAATGGGCGTTTCAGCAGTTGCAACCGTCATTCCGCCCCAACGTTTTCGTCGACGTAGCGCGCACGCTAGAACTGAAAATCGCCGCCATGGAATGCTATAAATCAGAAGCGCGGAAGTTTCCCCATCCTCGGTCGCCCGAGGCCCTGCGAGCGCTGGCGGTGCGGTGGGGCAGTGTCGTCGGGTGCGCGGCGGCGGAGGCCTTCGAGCTGGTCCGCTCTATCCGCCTGCAGGCAGATTAGCCATGTCAGAAATCATCAAAATTGGACAGAGAACGATTGCAAGCCCCCTGCCCATGTACGTGATTGCAGAGATGTCCGCCAACCACCATCAGAAGTTCGATGAGGCCGTAGCTATCATCCAGGCCGCGAAAGATGCGGGTGCCGACGCGGTCAAGCTGCAAACGTACACTCCGGACACGATGACGATCCCGAGCCAGCGGCGGGAATTCCAGATTGAAGGCACCATCTGGGATGGGCGCAACTTGTACGAACTTTATGGCGAAGCCTATACCCCGTGGGAGTGGCAGCCGCGCCTGAAGCAAATTGCGAACGATTTGGGACTTGATCTGTTTTCTACGCCCTTCGATGACAGCGCAGTGGTTTTTCTGGAAAAGATGAATGTACCCGCATACAAGCTGGCTTCATTCGAACTGGTCGATATCCCTCTCATCAAGAAAATCGCAAGCACCGGCAAGCCGCTGATCATCTCGACTGGCATGGCGACGCTCGAAGAAATCGAAGAGGCAGTGCAGACAGCGCGGCAAGCTGGCGCCCAACAGATCGCGTTGTTGAAGTGCACCAGCGCCTATCCCTCCCCGCCGGAAGAAATGAACCTGCGCACCATCCCCGAACTCGCCCGCCGCTTTAACGCTCCTGTGGGGCTTTCCGATCACACTCTGGGCATCGCGGTTCCCGTTGCTGCGGTTGCCTTGGGGGCATGTATCGTCGAGAAACACATTACGTTGTCCCGTTCAACGCTGGGGCCGGACAGTGCGTTCTCTCTGGAACCGGCCGAGTTCAAGGCAATGGTCGAGGCCGTGCGCACGGCCGAGAAAGCTCTTGGAGAGGTCCGGTTCGGCGCGGGTGAAAAAGAGAGTAGTGAAAAAGTATTTCGACGTTCGTTGTATGTTGTACGAGAGATGAGGCGCGGCGAGATGTTTACGGCTGAGAACGTACGCTCCATACGGCCGGGGTTGGGTTTGCACACCCGGCATTTACCTGAAATTATCGGACGACGCGCGGCCTGCGACATTGCCCGTGCGACTCCGCTGAAGTGGGAGATGGTTCACTCCTAATGAGATTTGTAAGTCCTCTGCTCAAGCGCCTGGTCTATCCCTCGCTGGCCAAAGCCGGAGTCTTTCGACGGAGTAGCGCCGATGGCCTCGGTATCGTGACTTATCACGGCGTTTTGCCGGAAGGCTATCGAGTAATCGACCCCGCGCTTGATGGCAGCCTGGTAACTGCATCTCGATTCCGGCAGCAATTGCGGCTGTTGCGGGCGAATTACAACGTTATTTCACCTGAATTGGTTATGCGGTGGTGCGTAGGGAAGGCGCAACTTCCGAGTCGCGCGGTGCTGGTAACTTGTGACGATGGATTGGCCAATGTAGTCACAGACATGCTGCCGATCCTGCAGGAAGAGAAAGTTCCATGTTTGTTCTTCGTCATAGGATTGTCCGCCGAGCCGGAGCCGCGCATGTTGTGGTATGAAGAGCTTTTTCTCATGCTCGTCGGGGCGCGTGAGAAGCCATTCTCAATTCGCCTGGGTGAAATTCAGATTGCAGGGTATCTCGGCAGCCGGTTCCAGCGGCGCGCTTTATGGAGAGATATCACACAGGGACTCGAAAAATGCGATTACGAAAATTGCAGTCAATTTCTTCAGGAAATACGCTGCGCCCTCCAGGTAAAGGATGATTTCGCATGGACGTACCTTGAAGATGCCATTGCGGAAAAACGTTTTCGTTTGCTGCGGCCGTGTGAGTTGAGCAGGCTGCTGGCGGCGGGAATGTCGATTGGGGCGCATACGTTAAGCCATCCTATGCTGTCGAAATTGTCGGAAGAGCGAGCGTGGTTCGAAATCATGGAAGGCCGCTGCCGGCTGGAAAAGGCTCTCGGCAGGGAAGTGTGGGCGTTCGCTTACCCGTTCGGGGGAATAGAAGCCGTTTCAGCGCGTGAGTTTCGAATGGCGGAGCGTGCAGGATACAAAGCTGCATTTCTGAGCTTTGGTGGTGGCTTGGGGGCTGATCTTCCGCGGTACGCGCTGCCGCGTATCCACATGACGGGAGAGATGACCTTGCCTGAACTGGACGCACGCGTGTCAGGTTTCCATCGTTCCTTACGCAGGCAGTTTGGGTGGGACGAGCGAATTTTGTCCGCCGCCTGAGAGCGGACAGCGATAGCAGTTGTGGGCTTGGCATTATTTTTTCTTCATTATTTTCTCTCGGCGAAGCATCTTGCGCTTAATGCAATTTCGCACAGTACCGGAGCAGGCAGATTTTCGGTGTCGCTGGAATGCTCTGGTGCAGGGGGTCGAGCATCCAGAAGTTTTTTTTACATGGGAGTGGGCGCGGGCGGTCGAGGAGGCGTACGGAGATTCACTTCGTCCCTGGCTCTTTGTGTTTGAAAATGACGACAAAAGCCTGGCGGGAATAGCCGCACTG
The DNA here is from genome assembly GCA_030041215.1 of Candidatus Sulfotelmatobacter sp. GTDB lineage: Bacteria > Acidobacteriota > Terriglobia > Terriglobales > Acidobacteriaceae > Sulfotelmatobacter. The sequence goes on from JASHOH010000078.1 coordinate 5,578, forward strand.
GCCACGGATGCAG
>JASHOH010000079.1 GCA_030041215.1 Candidatus Sulfotelmatobacter sp.
TTCACGCGGGTTCAGCGTGCTGGGGTCGGGCGGCACCATGCTAAGAATCGGCTTCACAAAGCGGCACATGGCTTGCATGGCTTTGCCGAATTCGTCGTAAGCTTCGGCATCGACGCGCGAGTGGCGGGCGATTTCGCGATGTGTCTTGCCGTGCTCGTTCACGCGCCACAGGTAATCGCCATTGGGCATGGGAGTAAAAGTGCCGTCGAGCGGGAGAATTTCGAGGCCGTGGCGCGGGAGGTCGAGATCGCGAATGATCTCCGGCCGCAGCAGCGAGACGACATATGAGCAAACAGAAAACTTGAAGCCGGGAAAGAGTTCTTCCGTGCAGGCTGCGCCGCCGAGCACGTGGCGACGCTCGAGCACGAGAACTTTTTTGTCCGCTTTTGCCAGATAAGCGGCGTTGACGAGGCCGTTGTGACCTCCGCCGATGACGATGACGTCGTATTTGTTAGCCATTAGCTTTTAGCCTTTAGCTCTTAGCTTGAACGCTTGATTTCAGGAAACGCAATGATACTCGGGAAGGGAGTGCTGGGACAGCGGGATTAGAGTCCGCTGGGGAGGACGGTCCATTGCAGGAGGCGGCGCATGGATTGATTTTAGTGCCTCAGGCCGGTGTTTGTCGCCATGCAGTAGACGGAAGGAGCGAAAGATGGTGGTTTTAGACTCCAGGCGACACGAGCGTTGGTTTATTCCAACGCGTTGCGCCTGCCCGATAACTTACATTGGTTCTGTCCGGAAGGTACCGTAAATTTCCCGCCTTCGATTCAGTTGACCGGAGGCCGATTTCCAATTTGATCAAGTTCGATTCGCGAGGGGATGATCCGCCGGTGTCGCACGGCCTGATACACCCACGCGAAAAGGGCCGAATTGATCATGCAGAAGTAGAAGGGAAGGCGAAGAAATTTTGGTCTGAGACTGATAACACCGCCAAGAAACGCGAGCCCATAAAAGATCGCCTGCGCCACCAGCAGCCAGTTATAAGGGAACTGGTTTGACAGGAGCACATTCGTCACAAAAGCCGCGATCATGAATATTGGCACCAGCAACCGTCCCGTCTTGTGTGACAGCAGACAGAACAGGACAAACGGACGCGGCGGCCAAAGCAAGGACTTGATCTCTCGCATCTGCTCGATGTTGCCCGCCGTAATGCGCACCCGGCGGCTGAAGCCTTCCATCTCCTGCGCCTCTTCGTAGGCGACGGCTCGAGGCTCGTAGGCCACATGATAGCCGCGCTCCAGAATGCGCATGGGAATGGTGAAATCATCATTGATAGTGTTAGCGGAAGGAAATGGATACAGCTCGCGCCGGATGGCGTAGAGTGCTCCATGCGCGCCGGTGAATGCGCCCAGCTTAGCCTCTTGTACTTTCAGAAACGTCTCGTATTTCCAGTAGAAATCTTCCTGCGACCCAATGCGGGCCTGGTCCTTGTTTAGGAGACGGTAAACGCCGCTTGCGGCGCCTATGTCGGGATCACTGAAGTTCTGCACCAGAACGCGCACAGAGTCGGTGGCCAACATGCTCGAAGCATCGGAGAAAGCGACTATCTCTCCACGCAACTGCGGTATGGCGTCGTTGAGGACCGGCACCTTGCCGCGATTTTTTTCGAACTCAAGAAGGCGGATGCGGCCGGGATGGGAAGTGGCAAAAGAGCGAACGATTTCTGCTGTGGCGTCTTTCGATCCATCGGAGGCGATGACGATTTCCAGCTTGTCGGCCGGGTAATCGAGCGCCAGGCTGTTGCGGATTTTTTTCGCGATCACTGCTGCTTCGTTGTATGCGGCTACCAGCAGCGATACGGATGGCTCAACACTTTCCCTGCGGGAACGAGCGGGGAAAATTGCTTGCAATAGCCAGAGCAGAAATGGATAACCGATGTAAACGTATCCGGTAAATCCGACAGAGACCCAGAACACGAGCTTCGCCATGTTCTTAAACTGCCACGGAGCGGACGCAGTGCAGTTGCCCCAGTATCTCGTGCGCCTCAACTCGAAAACCGGCCCGCTGCAAGCAATCCTCCACTTGAGGCAGAGTATAGAAATATACGGGGCAGCCCGCGACTTTCAGACGTACTGTGCGAATCCACGCCCGCAATGTTGCAGCGCGCGGCCACGCCGAGAGAAAAGTCGTTTTGGTCAGACGACGAATCACCTGCAATCTAGGCAGCGGATCGGCAACGTAGTCCCAGAATCCAATGGCAATCACCATATCGAACTTCTCATTGGTCTTCCAGTCGAGTATGTCACTCAATTCGTACTTGCAGCGGTCGGCGACTCCCTCCTTTTCCGCCAGCTGCGCGCCCAGCCGGAGCATTTCAGGTGCAAAGTCAACGCCAGTGACTTGCGCCCCCCGCTTCGCTAGGCCAACAACGAAACGCCCTGATCCACAGCCCACATCGCAAATGTTCATTCCTCGCGCATCGCCGGCTTCTCGCATGACCCAGTCAAACCGTTGATAAATATCGCGGCGCAGCCAACGGTCCAAAATGCGCGCAAGAGGGTTCTTGTTGCCTGTATAAATGGCATCGAAGTCGTTTGCAATATCGTTCCAGTACTGGGCTATTTGCTGTGATTCGTCAGTTTTTACGTTGCTTATGGGCATAGAGATCAAAATCCTTGGCTGAATCGGCGAGCCCGCTTTCCCGAAAGCTAGTGTAACTTCCCGCTTGCAACACGCTCTGGAAACGCTCGAGAGTGCGCGAGAGGTTCGTATAGTGGCGCAAGCGCGAGCTTAAACGTCCGGCCAAGCGCGGCTGGTCGGGATCGATCTCCCAGGGATGAATATAGATCACACTGGGCAGGCCCTCCCGTTGCACTCTTTGTAAGCCCAGGCGCGTGTAAATCTGGGGGAGCAGCCGGAGGTATCCCCCACCACCCACCGGCAGATTGCGTCCTGCCAGGCGAAAAGTGGTGATGGGAAATTCCGTCATCGAGCCCGAGGGGGTTTGAAAGCGAAATGGCGCGCGAGGAGCATCCGGTATTCCATAACGGTCATGTTGGATGGGGAAGATACTGGAATCGTATGAAAACCCCAGCTCGGAAAGGATTTCCAGCGCCCACAAAGAACCGTCAACCACGGAGTACGTCGGCGCACGGTATCCGCGGACCGGTTCGCCGGAAATCTGTTCGATCACATCCTTGGCGCGCCGCGTGTCCTCACGAAATTCCGCGGGATCCAGCTTGTAGATCAGGCGATGCCAGTAGGAGTGGCAGCCCAATTCATGCCCCCCTGCGCCGATCTCCCGCACTAAGCCAGGAAAGCGTTCCGCAACCCACCCTAGAACAAAAAATGTGCCACGGACATTCAGCTTCGCCAGCACTTCGAGAAGGCGCCGCGTATTGCGCTCGACTCGGCTGGCATAACTATCCCAGCGGGAGCGCTCAACGATGTCGGAAAACGATTCAGCATGGAAATAGTCCTCTACATCGACGGACACCACACCTACGGGCTTATGTTCGGGCATTTTTAAGCTCGAGCGGCCACCGGAAAGAACCCTTTATTAGTATCGCTCAGTTGTTCGCGTCTTGGGAATGCTTATTTTAAGGGGAACTGGAGCGATAGGCCGACATCATCGCTTGTGAACTCCGAGCGAATCGGTATTCTCTGTTGCAGGTATTTTTGTGCTACCTTTTTACCTACAAGATTGCAGTCAGATTTCACGTCGGTCACGGTGACATCGCCTTGCCCATTGGAACCGCCTTTCACGAGCGCACTTTTCCTCTTTGCCACAGCCTGAATTACCGTGAGTGGTCGGGATATTACACGGTCAGCGTGTATGAGGTGCATCACGAGCACGAGTACAACGCCATTCGCAACGCGGCAGCGCTGATCGATATTTCGCCGCTCTACAAGTATCTGGTCACCGGCAAAGACGCGACACGGCTGGTCAACCGCGTGATCACGCGCGACATCAACAAAGTCAAAGTGGGGCAGGTGATTTATTGCTGCTGGTGCGACGAAGAGGGCAAGGTCATCGACGACGGCACGATTTCGCGGCTGGAAGAAAACGTTTACCGATGGACGGCTGCCGACCCCAGCCTGCGCTGGTTCCGGCAGAACGGCCTGAACATGGATGTGCAGGTCGAGGACATTTCTGAGAAAACGGCCGCGCTGGCCTTGCAGGGACCGACTTCGGTAAAGCTGCTCAAGACGGTGGCTGATGCCGATATGGCGAATCTTAAATATTTTCGTGTGACTCACGGCAAGATCGCGGGTGTGCCGGTTGACATTTCTCGTACGGGATATACGGGCGACCTGGGATATGAAATTTGGATTCCGGCGAACGACGCCTTGAAAGTCTGGGATGCACTCACGGAAAAAGGGAAGCAGTTTGATCTGCATGCAGCGGGAATGCTGGCGCTGGATGTGGCGCGAACTGAAGCTGGGTTGCTTTTAATCGACGTCGACTACATCAGTTCGAAGAAGGCTCTGATTCCGGCGCAGAAATATTCGCCCTACGAGCTCGGCTTCGGCAAGATGGTGCACCTGGAAAAAGAAAATTTTATCGGCAAGCGAGCGCTGGAAGCCGATGCGGAGAACGGCGTGGCGCGGCAGTATGTCGGACTCGAAGTTGATTGGGCTGACGTCGAAGCGCTGTATGAGCGCTATGGATTGACTCCTGCCGTGCCCGCGCAGGCTTCGCGCGTCGCGGTGCCTGTGTATTTAGGAGAGAAGCAAGTTGGTAAATCGACGACCACAAGCTGGTC
>JASHOH010000080.1 GCA_030041215.1 Candidatus Sulfotelmatobacter sp.
TTGTCGAAGGGCCCGAGATCGACCACTTCAAACCGCTCGAGTTTACTTGCAGCTCCTTCACACTCCGGAGCCGTTTCTATAGTTCGGAAGGATTTCATCGAACTTCACCACTCCTACGCTAAAGTTAGACTTCGTTCGCTGGCAGACAGATAACGGATGTGGGCACGCAAAGAATCCATAGCTTCGGCCAGATCTCCGGCCGCTCCGTCAAAAAGATGTTCTCCGGTGTTGGCGCGCCACAAGGAGTAGCTATAGATCTTCTGGCGGGTCTGTGACTTTAGATTCACGTTGCCGTTGTAATCGTCTTCCTGAACAATCCACGTCATGATGTCCCTCCCTTCTCTTCCATCATTGCTGATGCGTTAAGAGTTGTAATCCCCAGACAAGGTACTGCGCCTTGAGCCTAACTGCTCTTGCCCATGGTTCGCCGCCGACGAGCGGCAAGCGCAGTGCCTAGCAATCCAGTTCCCAGCAGAGTGAGCGAGCCAGGTTCAGGTATTGGCGTCAATAGGCTGGTGGTACCGCTCTCGTCTATCACAGAGTTTTTTCCTGTATACAGACCGCTGCCCTTGGTGGTCAGACTGATCTGGGTCGTTGTGCCAGAGACGGCGGTATACGATGGGCCACTCGTGCCATCTGGAGTGTAAGTCCCCGTCAGACCCCCGCTGAGTACGTACTGGCACGACTTGCAGTCCGAGGCGCTCGTAAGTGCCCACCTGACTGGCGTGTTGAACGTGCCCTGGAAAATGACTCCCACGCCTGCTTCTTTAATGGTAAAGCTGCCGCCTGCTGCCCAGCTACCACCGCCGTACTCCAGCCCCGACATTCCTCCTGACCAGGAGCTGGAAGTCGTGAAGGTGAGGGTATAGCCGGTAACGGCGGAATTATTAATCTCGCTTATGCCCGAGTTGGTCAAGCTGAAAATGATGTCAGTTGAGCTTTTCACGGTGTTTTTGATTCTTCCGCCGGAGTTAGAGAAGCTGATAGAGTCCGCGCGGGCCACTACCGGGGTGAACAGGGTTAACAACGCCAGTGCCAGAGCGTGTACACCCGGGATGGGAATGCGGATCCTTCCGGTCATGGTACATTCCTCCTCGCAGCGTACTTTGAAGTGGAGCACACCATTGTGTAATCCCTCAAATGAGGTATTTCAGGCAACCATCGTTCTGGCAGTGCCTTACGATAGGAAAACGCAGGCAAAAAAAACACTTTGGGAGCAAGAAGATCGACTAAATGAGCATGGCGTCTGCCGAAAAAGCTGAGAAAATATCTACTTCGCAGTCCTGATTCGCGGGCGCATGTCGGCTCTTGTCATGTCGACCTTCATGAAAAATCGTTTGAGATGGCGGTATCTGCGGCAATGCAATTCCCTGCAGAGTTGGGCTCACAAAACAGTAAGCAACATGCGCACCACCAGCTCCGGTTGCCGGTGGGTGTCGGTCTTCATGAAAATGCGCTTGAGGTGAGTTCTTGCGGTATGGGGGCTGATAAACAAGTCGGCGGCCGCATCTTCGATGGATTTGCCTTGCACCAGTTTTGCCGCGAGGCTGGCTTCTCCGCGCGTAAGACCGTACAGTGAAGACAAAGCGCGCTCATCTACGACCAGACCCAGATCGCGATCGTACAATCGAAGTAGAGCGGTTTTCCGTTCTTCGTCCCAGCAATCTAACCCTGGACCTGGAATTACTCTCACAATCAGAGAAGTGTGCGCCTGCTTGCGTTCGACGGTGAATGGCGATTCCTTCGGTTCCCCCCTCTCAGGAGAACTGATCGCTTCGTGCAGCAACCTGTGCAGCAGCCGCGTATCAGAGACGCGGTCCGCCACCAACTCGGATCGCACAAGGGAAATGCCGTCCTTCTTTTGCAGGATAGCGAGAGCCGCGCGGTTCGCGATGTGAGGGCGGCCCGCTTCAGCAACTAGAATCGCGCCATGCTGCATTAATTCCAGTCCGTAAGTGAGGGCCACAAGAACGTTGCGTGGCGTTGCCAAAGCATCGCTGTTTGAAAGCGGCACCACGGAGTACGTAGGAACAAACCTCTGTTGCTGATGAGAGCCAGCACCCGGGTTCTCGCGCGGGGGGGGAGTGTGACTGGGCATTTGAAATAACTCTTGTTGGATTTGGCGTCGCTAGTCTCCTCTAAAATTGTTTCGCCTGTACGACACCGAAATGAATCAGACATAAATTTCTCTCTCGGTTTTCAACAGATCGTCTGAAAACAACGCGCCCCAAAATGGCCCGCTAATTATAGGAAAGACAAGGGAAGTCAATAGAAAAGAAAGTTAAAGTTAAGGTAAGCATTGAACGATGGCACATTGTGGAAAAGTCATGCAACGCCGCTCCCGCAGACATCAGGGGGTTGATGCAGACTGGAGATTGAAGAACGCCGGAACGCTGATTTTTCCTACGCTGTAGCATGGAAGCCAAAATTTACCCATTATTAATCTTGCAGTAACAACCGCTTCACAGTCGAACCGCTAAACTGAGCGCTTTCCGCCCAAGGAAAGATCACGGGCAGCCCCCAGCCCTTCGGGTGCAAAGCGGGAGTTGCGCATTACATTTTCGCTTTTGGAGAAATCTGTGAGGATCGTCAGTACGACGTTGCTGGCGTTGGCTTTGATGATAGCGGCAGCCTGTGGTGGGTCGAATTCGGCACCTGCGGCAAGTGGTCCACTGACTGGCAATTGGCAATTCAATTTGTCGCAACAAGAACCCCCGCCGGCCACGGCTGTTTCCGTTTCCGGCTTCATTCAGCAGTCGGGAACCAGCGTGGAAGGGAGCGTCACGGTCCCCACTGATCCTTCAGGCAATTGTGGTGGCGTCGTTACGCTGACAGGTGACGCGAACGGCCAGAATGTAAGCCTCTCCATCAATCAAAACGGAACAGTTTTGAATTTTACCGGAACGGTCGACTACCCCAATGCGTCGATGTCTGGCTCTTACGCGGGCCAGGGCGGCTCCTGCTTTAATAAACCGACGACCGGGACCTGGAGCGCTGTTCAAATTCCTTCCATAAGCGGATCGTTCACCGGGAACCTCTCGAACTCAGCGTACATGGCGCTGCTCGGAGTGACGGCCCCGATTCAAGTCTCCGGCACGCTGACGCAAAGCCCCAATGCAGGGGCTAACGCAAGTGTGACGGGAACAATTACAGCTACCGGTTACCCGTGTTTTAGCACAGCTACCCTAGCCGGAACGGTAAGCGGGCAGAACGTGTATCTGGCTATCTATTCGTACACGGGGGAACAGATCGGAACCTTGGGAGCTGTCGATGACGCGGCCACCGTTTCGAGCGTTTCCGGCGGAATTCAGGTCATGGGCAAACTGTCCCTGGAATTCACAACCACTGCCGGTACTTTCGGGCCGTGTCCCGCGGTTAACGGAGTCACCTTCGATGAACCTAATGCATGCCTAGCGATCTCGCCCGCTGTATGCAAGTGAATACCGATATCGCTCTTCAGCAGCAAAGTGTCAGTTGAATTTTGTCGATGAGTCCCCAGTCGCGTAGGGCGCGGTGCGAGCGAACTCCGACCCATTGACCTCACGAAAAGCTGCAGATGCATGTCCCGCTAGAAACTGAATTTCAGGGCAAGCTGCAATGTACGAGGGCGATGCGCATCGACCGGATGCAGGAAAGCGTTCCCGGTCAGGCAATCTGCGCCGCCTGGAAAGTAGGCACCCGCAGAATAATCCGACCCTCCATAGCAGCTAACGGTATTGCTGCCCGTATTTCCTAAATCCGGATTGTAAATGCGGAACTGAGTGTGATTGAAGACATTGAACGCTTCTGCCCGGAACTCGAGCTGATCGCCCTCGCGAACATAGAAGTGCTTCAGCAGCGAAAAATCGAAATTCAGCCGGCTCGGATTATTCAGGAAATTTCGTCCAGCATCGCCAAACGTCAGCCCTCGAGGCGCAACAAACTCATTAGGATTGCCAAGCAGCGGACCGAAACTGCTGGCATTCGTTTTTAGAGCGGGCGGCGCGGGATTTACGGCGAGATCGGGAAAAGAGCCGGCTCCCACGCCATTGGCGACTCCGGCATTATCCAGGACTCCAATTCCTGTAGTTCCTGCATTGTTAATCACGCTGAATGGCGTCCCTGATTGATAGGTTGTGATTCCTGAGATTTGCCACCCCTCACCTAGCTCTCGCATAAGGCGGGAAGGCGCGCCCGACTTTGGGGAACTTTGCTCGTCGTCGCCGGAATCTGCGGATCCGATCAGCACGTCCTGTAGCCCCTGACTGAAATTGGGCAGCGAATAAACATAACTGACGTTGACGAGATGGCGCTGATCAAAATTGGAGCTTGCTTTGTTCGATCTCAGGTCAAGGGAGTTTACGAATGTGGGATCTGTGCGGTCAGAAGAGTCATCGATCGAATGACTGAATGAATAGGCGACACCGGCCGTCAAAGGTCCCTTCGTGCGGCGGAAGGTTGTCTGAAAGGCGTTGTAGGTAGAATCGGCGCCATTTTGAAGAGAAAAGATTTCGCCGATTCCGGGATAGGAGCGAAAAGTATTTGACACTGCGATCAAAGGAAAGCCCTGACATGCAACTTGCAGGTTGATCGATGCAGGGTTGTTCGAGTTCACGGTGACGCCATTCTGCAATGTAAAAGTTGGCTGCGATATCGCGTTACTAGAATTGGTGCAATCTCCTTGTGCCGACCCAGGTACCGACGTGAGGATAGGTTCGTGTAAGGCAAATGGATTGTTCGCTGCAGGCACCGGCTCTAATTGGTTGAGCTGGCGTTCGACTGTGAGACGCGTGCCTTTGCTGCCTACATAGGCGAAGGTTGCTACAAAGCTGCTCGGCAGCTCCCGCTGTATGCTCAGACTCCATTGCTGCGAATAGCTGAATCGTGTGTTGGTCGGAATCGAGGTGAAATTCAGAGGGAAGGCGCCAGGCTGCGAAGGGGGGGCGCTTTCAATTCTGAGTGCGCTGCTGTTGCAGTTTGTCCCGAAGTTTCCGATGCACGCGTAGCCCAAGGGGTAAGGTTGCGTCATGTTTAGCACGCGGGGAGCACTGCCTTCCAGCGATCCCGTGTTGGCTTCATCCCCGGTGCCGTGTTCGTAGAAAATTCCGTAACCTGCGCGAATCGACGTCTTTCCATTGCCCTGGGGGTCCCAGGCGAAACCAAACCGCGGTGCGGGATTGAATAGGTGGTTCTGAATACAGCCGGCCGGCACCGTTCCGTTGAGCCCGCATTGCACGATTCCGTTGATAATTCGCGGATCCAGGTTGCCAAGGTCCAACGGGATTGGCTTTCCCCCTGGCAGACTCAGCAATTGGCCGGTGTAGGGATCAACTTTGAGCTCGGAGGCCAAAGTTTGGCTGAATGCTGAAGGCTCCCAGTTGTAAGCCTGCAAATACTTTTCATGCCAGTTTCCAAACAAGCTGAAGCGAATTCCAAGATTGAGAGTGAGGCGATGAGTTACTTTCCAGTCGTCTTGAACATAAGGCTCCACAATTTGGTACCGATTGTAGTAACGCAATTGTGTGCTGTCCTGGCTGTAGCTCACGATCGCATTTCCACCACCGGTAATGGGTGAACCGTTAGCACCGTTTGCGTCAGCATTGTAAAGAAAGTTAGCAAAGGCGTTACCCGTGTTCAAGGTTCCGCCACTGACATTGCTCACAGTCAACAGCCCTTGCACGTCGCCGGTGGCGGCTTCCAGGGCGCCGTTGGTTTCATTTTTCTGGGCGTCGACGTACTGCACTCCGAATTGCAACGTGTGTCTCGCCAGAGCCTTGCTTAAATTGTCCCGGAAATTGTACGTGGGATTCGTGTGCTCCCACGGCATGTAAGAAGGATCAACGATGAATCCCGATCCGCCGTACTCCTGATTGTTTCCAGTGAGTACTAGCCCGGGTACCTTGCCCCCAAATCCGTTGTTGAACAAATACCCCATGGGACATTGTGGAACGCCGGTTCCCACCCCCGTGCACTGGCCAACATTATTCGGATTGCCCAATCCCGCCGGGCGCTGGTAATTCGCCCCACCGGGGCCGTTCAGATCAGTCAGGCTGATGTGTGAATTGTTGTAGCTGACCACAAACTCGTTCAGCAGCGTGGGAGTGAACGTCTGCGTCAAGTGAAACATCATGTCGATTCCCGGCCCGTCAAACTGGTTTTGCACCGTCGGAAATGTGTTCTTCACCGTACCCCACTCGGGAACGGGGGTGTGCGTGTCCCAGGAATCATGAATGTAGCGGAAGGTGGCGCGCAGGCGCGGATTGAAATTGTGGTCCAGACGGAAGAGTTCTTCGTGCCAGTGCGTGGGTACGGAAATGACTGCATCATAGCAGGGCATAATAGCCTGCCCGGTAGTGTGATCAAATTGACCCACCAGAGGTGAGTTGCAGCCGCTGAAGGCGTTTGGAAACGGAATTAGGTTCTGGTTGAGAATGGCAAGCGCGTTTGGATCCAGTCCCGAGTAGCCTAGCGTGCCGCTGGTGTTGGTCGGACTGATCAGACTGTTGAAGATTAGGGTGCCGTTGGAATTGCTGGTAAACATCAGGCCATAACCTCGCGGCGGCGGATAGATTGGCGTTGGAACCGAGGGGCAATCGGGCCACGTAGCAATGGG
>JASHOH010000081.1 GCA_030041215.1 Candidatus Sulfotelmatobacter sp.
TAGGCGAGGTTCGGACGTGCGTCATGCCCGAGATGCGAATGAACTCCTTGAAATCGCGGGCAATGAACTGCGGACCATCTGAGATGATGCGTGGTTTCGCTTCCGGGTACTTTTCCTCTAAGAGCAGGTAGCGTGGCGCGATTTACTAAAGTTGTGCCAACAGTGAGCGTAGCGCGCCCGATGGCTTGATGCTGACAGTCTTCCAAGATCTCATCAAGGTGCCCCCGCCTGAGAATTTTGCCGATCAAGTGCGGTGAAGTCGCGCCGGCTGACTCATTAGTAATCGTGGTTCATGGTTTGCGGCTTGCCGATGGCAGAGTTTCCCTGGCCAGCCAACGGTTACCGTTTGGCCGCTTGACTAGCGTCGAAGACCAGCTTGCCTCCGACGCCGATGCCGCTGTCATCGTAGTGTGTACGGCTGATGACATTCCTGGCACCGACTTTCAGCATCGTGCCGCTCCACGTCGTTGTTCCTCGCTACGGTTGCACAGGGTCAATGACTTCTACAAAAGGAAAGCGATGGAAGTCAGTATCGCGGGTACAGACCCGCCGGATGCCGTGCTCGCGCATGAGAATGGCGGTGTGCGCGTCATGGAACAGATTGCCTGCCAGATGAGGGAGCTCTTTGATAACCTGTGCGGCCACATCAGAGTGCCGCTGCGTGGGTACCAGGATACTGAGTCCGGGCGAGGCGAGCAGCGCCGCGACGAAGTCCCATGCTGCCGACGCATCCCATGGGCGTCGCATTACGCGTGGGTGAGTCGTAACGCGCAAGAATTCGTACAAAATGGCCCAAGTCGTATACCAGGCATCCGCATGCACTCGTTGGCGTTCGAGCCAGTCTCGGCATGCGCCATAAAAAGGGGAGTCATGGTCGGCAGCATATACCAGCACATCGGCATCGACGACGAGCATTAGCGCCCTTCCATGGCCTGGTAGAGGGCATTGCGATCTGCGATGTCCACCATCGTACCACCGCTACGGAACGTTGGCAGGCGAGGAAGCCGCCGAGATTTCTTCTCGGATCGAAACAGCAGGCGCAGCGCAGTCTCGACGAGCTCAGACATCGTGCGGCGCTGCCGCGCGGCCTCACGCTTAAGTTGGGCCATAACAGTGTCGTCAATATTGAGAGTCGTCTTCATATGGAAAACCATACCATAGATATGGCAATCTGTCCCAGAGAAAAGTTTGGCGTAGAACGCGAGCGTCGAGGGGACGTTTAAGAGTTGGGCTATAGAGGGGGACGGAACCCATCGGTGCGTCGATGCCTGAGAAAGACTCGTACAAGCACGCCTTCTGCCGGAACGACCGGCAACACCACAATTGCCACGTCGCCCCGATCAGAGGCATCAAATAACCTCCCAGCCGCTCGCGGCCGCCTGCAAACGATAACGCGTTCTCCAGCTCTTGAACCACGCTGTCCGGTCGAACTGTCGTTCGTGGGCCGACCACAAGTTGATGGAGGGTCGAATCCACTGTCCATCGAATCGTTATGAATTTGAAATGCCGAACCGCGCCCCGTTCAAACTGAGCGCCTTCAGTCATCATTATTATGTGGGTCATCCGGAACGCGGGGTTCCAGCCCCGCCGCCGCCATAACCGCCTTCCCTAACTCTTCCGGTGAAAACATAATTCGTTCGTCGGAATCGGGCAAAACAACGGGAGCTACAAAACGATATCCTCTGCCCACAACAGTCTGCAAAAACTGCGGCTGGTTCGAATCGTCTTCCAGAACCATGCGGATTTTTCGGATCGCAGTGTTGATCCCTTGCTCGACATCAACGAAAACCTCTTTCCCCCAGAGCACATCGGCAATCTGTTCGCGCGTGACCAGTTGCCTCTGGTGTTCGACTAAGAACATCAATAGTTGTAAGGGAAGACCCTCTAGGCGCACAGGTTGGCCGCAACAAAACAACTGGAAGCGGTCAAAATCAAGTTCGAACCTTCCAAACCGAACTTTCTTTTCAGCCACGGATCCCAACCTCGCAAATAAGCGCAATTTTTTCCCAGGCTTAGCCGCTTGTCAAGAACCACCCATTCTTCAGATCAATTGATATCGCTTCAGACCCTCTCCATGGACCTTTTGCCCTTTCCGGCGCAGTATGCAAATACTTCTGGCCTGTGGGGTTCCAACGGGAGGAAGGCGGATTTTGTTGCCCTTTCGAGGGCGGAGGAGGTTCGCATGTCGTACTTTGATTGCTTCGTGGCAGGGTCGTGGATGTTGGTACTTGGATGGTATGTCGGCGCCATCTACGTGCAAAACCATAACGAGAAAAGGGAAGGCCCTCGTGCGAGTGAAAAACTCGAAAAGTGGAGCCCTCGTGCGAGTGAGGAACTAGAGCCGTGCGCGGAATGCGAAGCATGGCGCGTCCCGACCGCTGCCATTGTCCCCGCTGATTGATTGCACAAACATGCGGCAGCGGCTGCCCTAAAGTGAGTATCGCCTACCTGATGCCAGTAGGGGTTGGCAGTGTTCGAAAAGCACGTTGATTGCTGACACAACATTAAAGAGCGTAGTTGCACACGCTCAGCTTAGGAAGCGCGCCTCGCCGGGAGCAAGTTCAGAAGAGTTGACGCACCTTGGGCTTCGGCAACTCTCTTTGGTCAGGTTTTGTTTTTTGGGATGGGTGCACGAGGGAAGGGGCAGCATCCCTTCCCTCGCCCAGCGATGTCGAAAGATTCTGAGCTTTCATGACGCAACTCTCTCCAGGGCCGGCATTCATTCTGGCCACAGAATCGTGAAGCAGCGAAGCATATCCTCTTTATGGGAATTTCCTATAACGCTATATTATCTATACGCTAATACAAGAATAAGGAAGCACAGTGAATGTGGAGTATACTGTGGAGTAGAATCAACATAGTATGATAACCATCCAGATCGTTCTCGATAGGAAGCTCTTGCGTGCTGCCGATCAGGCCGCGCGCCGCACCAGACAGAATCGCTCTGCGTTGGTACGCGATGCCCTGCGAGAGCACCTTCGCAGGTTGGTGGTCCGGGCTCGGGAAGAGCGGGACCGCGACGGCTATTCCAGGCAGCCGCAAGGGCACAATGAGTCTCTCGATTGGGAAGCGGAGGCGACGTGGCCGGCAGAATAGCGAGAGGCGATGTCCGACTGTACCAATTCGCTCCACTCGACAAAAAAAGGCCTGTCGTCGTACTTACCCGTGACAGCGCAGTAGCCTATTTGTCTACGGTCACTGTCGCGCCCATCACTTCCGCGATTCGTGGTGTGCCATCGGAGGTGGTGTTGAATGAGCACGATGGCATGAAGGTGCCTTGTGCGGTCAACCTGCACAATGCTGTGACCGTTTCCCAGAACCGATTGGGGAAGCGAGTAGCCCAGCTCAGTTACCTGCGGATGGGCGAGATCTGCGCCGCTTTGCGCTTCTCGCTGGGCTGCGATCTCAGCTAATCACGTGGAGCACCTCCAGCGGCAACTTCCTATCCTATTCATGTTCCAGACATCCAGAGGCTAGATCGAGCCTTACCGCGCTTCAGCAAATGCATCTAGCCTTCGGCTGTTCGGATGCGCGGGAACAAGTCGGCTCGTCATGGCATACAGTTACACCCCGATCAGAGCTTCGAAGGCAACGGACCTAACCTTCCTCGACCCCTAATGTTGCTTTTCGACGCGTGGGACCGCTTCAGCCCATCTATTGTTCAGGCTACGATAGGCCGCATCCAGGACTTCCTGGTTCTGCCATCCCTCTTCGCCGGGAACAGGAAACTCCGCGTCGCCCTTGATCGCCGCCGAGAACGCATCCACCTGGCGCGCATACGCTTCGGCATTTGACACGGTTTCCTGCTCGACGATGGTACCACCTCGGCGCAGTTCAAGAGTAATCGGGCGCTCGACGCTCAATGCATCGTCCGCACGCAGCGAGCCAGTTTCCCCCACGATCTCGAGCGGCGTACGGTATCCGCTCCGCGCAGAAACCATGACCGAACCAAGGGTCCCCTGCGCAAAGTCCAGTGAGAGTACCGCGGATGCTTCCATATCTCCGGATTCCTGGTCTGAGATCCCAGTCGCAGCCACCCGAATGATTTCATCGTTCAAGATGTAGCGCAACGCATCGATACAATGCACACCCACATCGGCGATGGGACCGCCTCCCGCAATCTTGGCATTGGTCAACCACTTCCTGGGATGAGTCGGGCCGGGATAAGAAAACTCTGATCGCGCAAACACCGGCTTTCCCACTTGGCCGTTCGCGACACGCTCGCGCAGAGCGGCTGTGCTGCGTTCAAAACGGAATACTTGGGCAACACCCAATAA
>JASHOH010000082.1 GCA_030041215.1 Candidatus Sulfotelmatobacter sp.
ATCCAAAGGAAGTCGCGCGCTGGCAAACCGACAACCCCACCGTCACGACCTTCGACACCAAGAATGGACAGTTCACCAGCGGCCGTTACCTGCACGACCTGCAAGTCAAAGACGGCATCGCTTATCTTGCCTACTGGCGCGATGGACTGATCATTCTCGACGTAGGCAACGGCATGGCCGGAGGCAGCCCGGAAAATCCCAAGCTGATCAGCCAGTACAAATTCAACCACTACGAACTTTACGGCGACGGCTGGCTCGCCGGCACGCACAGCGTCTTCCGCTACAAAAATTATCTCTTCGTGGGAGACGAAGTCTTCCCCGCGATCTTCGAAATTGACGACCGCGACCGCATTCCCGCGCGTGCCATCTGCCACGTGATGGACGTCAGCGACATCAAGCACCCGAAAGAAGTCGCGTGGTACGAAGTGCCCGAAGGCGGCTCGCACAATTTCTGGGCCGCCGATGACAAGCTCTACGAGGGCTACTATTCGGGCGCGGCGCGTGTGCTCGATATCTCGGGCGAGCTTCGCGGCGACCTGTATCGCCAGGGCCGCGAAATCGCCCGCTTCTGGACAGCCGACGCCAAAGGCTTCCGTCCCAATCTGCCGTTCACCTGGGGAGGTCAGCCGTGCTCAGTGAAGTGCGACAGCGACCTGCTCAACAGCCTGATGTACTTCAACGACATCCACACAGGCCTGTGGATCACCAAACTCGGCGCGCCCAAGTTCGAAGGCTCCGCCACCGCGCCACCGGAAAGAAAGGGCGAGCGAACGATTCACTAGTCGCGTGCATCCAAAAATTTTGTCATTCCGACCACGCGCGAAGCGCGGGTGAGGAACCTGCTTTTCTTCCCGCTGGGCGAGGCCACTATGTCATCCTGAGGGAAGCGAATGATCTATGACTACCGAGGTGAGCGGCAGAAACGCACAGATTCTTCGCCCGCTCAGAATGACAAGCCAACGACAGTTAGTACTTAGTTAACCGGGCTACCCCCTCCCCCCATATGCCCCTGATTAGAATCATGGGGTTACGCGGATTTTGCCTGCAAATATTAGAGCCTGAATGACTTATAGGCAAATATCAGGCAATAAAGCACTTACAGCCCGGCCGGAGCCGGGCTGTAAGGTTTCGCTATGGTTTCTCAAAGAGCGCAACCACATAATACAGTTCTCTTTTTGCTAAGTAAAGAAAAAAGTCGATGACATGAAAGATTTTTCTGCAGAGGCTCCCACGTCCGAAACCCGCGAAAGGTCGGGGCATCCTCAGTTTTTATGGTTCCGGCAAAATACGCCAACCCCCACTTCGCCCGCTCCGCAGGCGAAAGTGGAGAACCTGTCTTCACTTTACAACGAATCGATGCAGTTGTAAGATCACCCAATCGCTGGAGGTCCGGCACCAATCTTTTGGTTATACTTCCGGTTTTCTGATACGGACTTGACTCCTTGCGACTCCCTTCCCTCTCGCAGGGTCTTCTTCGATAAGCCGGTGCTCCACATCTGTCCGCTAGCGGAGGAGTCGATGAAACCACGACATCCGATGCTCCTGTGGGCGTTACTCGCCTCCGTGATTTGCTGCGCGTGCGGTGGCGCAGGGGCTCCTTCCAGCGGGACGACTTCCGGCAACGGCGGCTCCGGTGGTTCGGGAGGGAGCGGTTCAGGCGGTGGCTCTTCTGCCACACAGGGAACCTGGATCTGGATGGCAGGCCCGAATGTCCCGAACCAGAAAGGAATATACGGAACGCTGGGGGTCGCCTCAGCAGCTAATGTTCCCGGCGCACGAAGCAACAGTATCAGTTGGGCCGACGCATCAGGAAACTTCTGGCTTTTTGGTGGGTCCGGTTTCGATTCGGCTGGCACTCAGGGAATGCTCAATGATTTGTGGAAGTATGGTGCCGGTCAATGGACCTGGATGGGTGGATCGAATATTTGCTGCCAGGCCGGCGTATACGGAACTCTGGGGATCGCCTCTTCCAGCAACATTCCGGGAGCGCGCGACGAGGCTGTTGGGTGGACAGACCCATCGGGCAACTTCTGGCTCTTCGGTGGATACGGCTACGACTCCACGGGTTCCGATTACATGCTCAACGACCTGTGGGAGTACAGCGCAGGAGAATGGACCTGGATGGGCGGCTCGAATTTATGTTGCAAGCCCGGCGTATACGGCACCCAGGGAAACGCCGCACCCGGTAACCTTCCTGGCCCGAGATGGAGTGCTGCGTCGTGGACTGACGTTCAAGGAAACTTTTGGCTGTATGGTGGCCTCGGCTTTGGTGGCGGAATAACTTCCTGGGGGCCGATGGACGACCTGTGGATCTACAGCCATGGTGAATGGACTTGGGTGGGTGGCGGAGGCGTACCGTTTACCGGAGTGGCCTCGTACGGGACTTTAGGCACTGTCTCTCCCTCCAATTATCCGGGAGACCGAGCCAGCATGGCCTCATGGACCGACACATCGGGAAATCTGTGGCTCTTTGGGGGTCGGGTAATTTGGTACGGGCCCGACATCAACGACCTGTGGAAATACAGTGGCGGTCAGTGGACCTGGATGGGTGGATCGAATATTTGCTGCCAGGCTGGCGTATACGGAACGCCGGGCGTGTTCGCTGCCAACAACATTCCAGGAGCACGCGACTCTGGCGTCACATGGACTGATCCATCCGGCAACTTTTGGCTCTTTGGGGGCGAAGGCTACGACTCTACAGGCATCATCAACTATCAGAATTACAGCCTCAACGATTTATGGGAATACAGCAACGGTCAGTGGACGTGGATGAACGGATCGAACGTGTGCTGCCACCCGGGCAATTACGGACAACTCGGCGTCGCGGCATCCACCAACGTGCCGGGAGAGCGCATTGGTGGCGTGGGCTGGACGGACAAGTCCAGCAATCTTTGGCTCTTCGGCGGGAGCTACTATGTCCTCACCCCGTTGCCGGGATATACGGTCTACTTCAACGACCTGTGGGAGTATGTGCCGTAGGGGGGGCGGCCCAGCCTTTCTGACTCCAGACCGAGGCTGCCCCGTCCTTGCCGCCTCTAGGCCGCAGGGCGGGAAAGTTGACTTCCTATCATTCATTAAACTAGTAAACTTTCTCATTTGGGAACAGCAAAGCAGGTTCCCTTCGGCTTCCGCCTCAGGGCAGGCTCTCACCGCTTCTTCGGAGCGGTTCAGGATGATATCGATAAGAAGGCGCATCGACGCAGCGCTGAGGCGCTGCTCCACCTAAAAGACGCTTAACGCGGCCCTGAAGGGCCGCTCTTCTAGGGCGTGGGCCGTGGTAGCATTTTTGTAGGCGTTCCCTCCCGGCGCGAGCATGTTCCGCGGTCGCTCCATTCCGATCAGGCTCCATCCGCCATTTAGGAAGAATTTCCCGTGGCCCGGCGTGCTGTTGGCAATTTTGTTTCTGCGGGCTGCGCCGGCGGCCGAGCAGTCTCCGTGGCTTGAGATTCATTCGGCGCATTACACGGTCATCACCGACGCGGGCGAAAAAAGAGGACGCGAAGTGGCCTTGCGTTTCGAGCAGATGCGGGCGGTTTTTGGCTCGCTGCTGATGAAAGACCGGCTGAATGAGTGCCTGCCGCTGACCATTCTCGCCTTCAAGAACGATAAGAATTATTACCAGACCGCTCCACTGAAGCAGGGCGAGCCGATCGACACAAACGGATTCTTTCTGCCGGGAGAAGACCAGAATTTCATCGTGCTGAATCTGTTTGAGCCGGAGCCTTGGCGCGCGGTCGCGCACCAGTTTGCGCACCTCCTCATGAATTACAACTATCCTCCGGTCGAAGGATGGTTCGATGAAGGCATCGCCGAATATTTCGGCTCGATTCGCGTCGATGACAAAAGATACGAAATCGGCGCAGACCCCGAGTTGCAGCCGCTCTATAAAGAAGACCTGCTACAGAACGAGCGCGAGGTGCGGAATCCGGCGAAATCGCTGACTGAATTGCTCAGCGG
>JASHOH010000083.1 GCA_030041215.1 Candidatus Sulfotelmatobacter sp.
GCGCCCAACGCGAATAAGCCCAGACCAGCAGAGAACGGGCGGCGATGGTGAAAACGAACATCGCTGCAACGGTCATCGCCTGCATTGACTTGAATGGCCGGGGCTGGTTTCCTCGCCATTGCGGGCATTGTCGCATCTGGGCAGGCCTGTTTCAGCATCACTGTCCGTTTGGAGACTCACTCACTGAAATGCGAGTGCTAGCGCTGAAGAATCCCGCATCTAGCCAAGAAGCTGGCGACGTAGAAAAACATTACGAAACTTTACACCAATGTGAGCAACAATAACCGCTCTGCTCGTGTTCAGAATTAATAGGGCGTTAGGCGCAATTCCACTGGCGGGCATTCCGCTTATCATCGGCCCGGCCCCGGGATTACGGAACATTGCAATAGCTCCGTAAGGGCAGACGATGGAAATATTCAGAGAGTCTGCTCCGAGTTGCGCATTAACGCGGCTTATGAATTTCTAGCCCCGCTCCGCAGGTACTGGAGTGATGCTAGACATCCGAATAGCGACGACCCGCCAGTGTGAAACCAGCGCCCTGCACGCTCTTGGGAGTGCAATTTGGGAGCGTTTGCGAAGCCTTGAATGCACCACTCTACGAAGGTGTGAACGCTGCCAATAGGTAATTAGCGCTTCTCGAACGTCACTTGGAGCGGACGAGGTACAAATGTTGACTCGCACAATTGAGTTGCTGAGCGGTCTATTTTCAATCGCCTTGATTTCACTGATCGCGTTTTGCATCCTTGGCTCCGTTGTCGCAGCCTTGCGTGCTATCGGTCGGGGAGATACGTCAGCAAACCGTCGGGAAGTTCTGGAGACTGGTGTGCTCCATCATCAAAAAAATGCAGCTTCGATCCGGGAGAGCCGCTTGAACATGCCTAGACTCTGGAACTGTAAGGAGTGAATAAATGCCACGACATTGGGAAGAGGTTTATGAGATGGCGCTGCTTGAAACGGATCAAGGGAAGCTGACAGAAAAAATTGACGCTGCACTAGTTGTTCTCCGCAATTCCTTGCAGGAAATTGGCAATTTGCCCGAGAACAGCTGCGAGAGACAGTGGATTGAGGACGCGTTGAGGACTCTAGAGATGATACGACCAACGGAGCTGCGAGGTTTCGCAGATAACTAGAAGCTTATTGCGGATGAGTGGGCGCCGGGGCATCAGATGACCACCGCCGATGACGGATTTCTGAGCGCCAAGGACTGCAATCACATTGGCAACTGGTCTCCTCCAGCAAGCAATTCCCGCAAGCGGAACGGAAGGCCCACTTCCTGACGCCAATCATCTCTGCCCGACTGAGGCTCCGCACATCCGTGGCGATGTCTGTATACGGCATCTGCGACATGAATGAACCGGACGGTTCAAGAAAGGGTGGGGCGTTATGCGGTTAAACTGCATGTCGTTTCGGGCGGTACAAAGAAGTAAGAAAGCTGGAAGCCGACCATCATGGAAATGCCTTTTGCTGGTGTTCGCCTCAAGCCTGTGTTTCGGGCTGCAGTCCGACCGCATCACTGGCGCTATCGATTCCGCCCATATGGTCGCGCTGCATAAGAGTGTCCGTCCTATGGCCCAGCCGCAGGACGACCGCGGAGCAGTGGAGCTTTCATTCAAACTCGGCTATGTCACGATGCTGATTGTCCCCTCTGCCGCGCAGCAGCAGACGCTTACGGCGCTTCTCGCGCAACAGCAGGACCCGTCCTCGCCGAACTACCGCAAATGGCTCACGCCCCAGCAGTACGCCGACCGCTTCGGCCTCAGCCAAAATGACTTGAACAAGATCACAGCGTGGCTGAAGTCCCAAGGGTTCCAGATTCGTAGCACCGGCGCGGGCCGCAATACTGTGGTTTTCAGCGGCACAGCTGCGCAGATCCAAAAGGCATTTCGAACTGAAATCCATCACTACACCGTCAATGGCGAGAATCACGTCGCCAATTCATCTCCCGTGATGATTCCCGCCGCCCTCAACGGCATCGTTAGCGGAGTGATGGGTTTGAACGATTTTCGGCCAAAGCCGATGATTAGGCGGAGTGCCACAGCTTTCCGCGCTGCTCGCCCAAACTACACAACCACCATTAGCGGCAGTACTTATTACTTCCTTGCTCCCGGTGACGTCGCGACGATCTATGACATCAATCCGCTGTACGACGCCTCCACTCCCATCAATGGCAGCGGGCAGAAGCTCGCCGTCATGGGACAGACCGACATTTACCTTGCCGACCTGACCGACTTTCGCTCTGGCTTCAACCTGCCGTCGTTCACTTGTACCACAGGGACAACTGGCCTTATCACCAGTTGCGATACTACCTACTTCGAGTATGTGCTCTACGGCACAGACCCAGGGGCCCCCAATTCGATCCAAGATGATCTTGGCGAGGCCGATCTCGATGTTGAGTGGTCAGGCGCGACGGCCCCCAATGCTCAAGTCATCTACGTCAACGCCCCCGACCCCTCGGGCAACGGCGTCTTTGACTCCATTACCTATGCCATTGAGAACAGCCTGGCACCGGTTATTAGCATGAGTTATGGGTTGTGTGAGGCCGATGTGACCGAGTCGCTCGAAACTATCCTGCAGCAGGGCAACAGTGAAGGCATTACCATCATCAGCGCTGCCGGGGACGATGGCGCCGCGGCTTGCGATTACAGCCCGCCTGGCACTACCAGCACCTACACCCCGCCACCACCTTACAGTCCAGCCGTCGGGGGATTGGCTGTGAACTACCCCGCCAGCAGCCCCGAAGTGACTGGCATCGGTGGCACATCGATTCCTTTGGCGGACTTCACGAGTTCTTTCTGGGCCTCGAGCAATGGAACCACTGGCGGCTCGGCGCTTTCAACGTTAGTGGGACAAGAAATCTCCTGGAACGACGACGTGGAAATCGCCCAGTATTGTCAGGAGAATCCCAGCAATACGTTCTGCACTCAGGGCGGTAGTCCGCCTGTCTCCGGTTGGGTTCCGCTCACATCCACCGCGACCGCGGAGCAGGTGCAGGAAGACATCTGGATTTCCATAGGCGGAGGCGGCGGGAGCAATTGCTGGACCGAGTCCAACACCGGCGTCTGCGAGGCTGGCTTTGCCCAGCCCACCTGGCAGCAGAGCTTATCCGTCCCCGAGGCCCCAACTGGAGTCCGTTGGGTTCCTGACGTTTCCCTGCTCGCCTCGCCCAACTACCCTGGATTGATTGTCTGCACGCCGCAAGAGGAGGTTGTTTCGGGCAGCAGCAGTACGGTCAGCACTTGCTATCCCGGCGGGACAACCGGCATTGCCACTGCCGTGGACACCTACTTTTCTATTTTCGGCGGTACTTCGACGGCAACTCCCATCTTTGCCGGCATGCTGACCTTATTCAATCAATATTTTGGCGGCATTCGACTGGGCAACATCAATCCGACGCTTTACAGCCTCGCGGCCACGCCTTCGAACGGGGCATTCCATCAAACCATCAGCGGCGACAACAACGTCTATTGCCAGCCTGGGACGCCTTCGAGACAGCCCACCACTGTGCAGTGTCCCACCACAGGAGTCTTCGGCTTTAGCGCCTCCAATTACGACGCCGCCACTAAGTACAACCTGGTCACAGGTCTCGGCTCGGTCGACGCGAACAACCTGGCGGTCGCTTGGGCCGCAACCCTTCCCAGCTTCAGCTTCACCCTGACCCCCAGTGTGAGCACTCTGACCGTGCAACCGGGGCAGACCGCGAACAATACGGTGAACCTCACTGTCGCCAGCACCAACGGGTTTGTGGTTAACAGCGCCACAGTCATGCCCTTGACTTACAGCTGCACAATTTCGCCGTCAGTCGCCAATGGCCCGACTTGCTCGTTCAGCCCGCAGAACGGCCAGAACATCACCACGACGACGCCTTCAGTCGCCATGTTGACTATTGCGCCTAGCGCGCAACTGCGTCCGGCGCTGGGGCCTGGCAATGGCATCTTCTACGCCATCTTGCTGCCCGGTGTATTCGGAGCCGTCCTTGTCGCCGGATCGCGCAGGCGCGGCATGTGCTTGCTTGCCCTGATGGTGCTGCTGGGTTCCTCCACATTGTGGCTGGGCTCATGCGGAGGCAGCAGCAGTACTCCCTCAAGTCCGGGCACGCCAGCTGGAAACTATACGGTGACGATCAACGCCGCCACCGGTGGTGCCAGTCCGATTACGGCTTCTGCGTCGTTCACGTTGACGGTGGAGTAGCTGGGTGACTCCGTTAAAGGCTGGACTCTGGAAGCCCCGGTCAAGGTTTTTGGAGCAGTATGGATCGGATGGCTGTTGAGCGACAAAAAGGCATTGAGCCGACAGCCGGTTCATGGCTTGGCGGACTCTTCCGTTGAAGATAGGTACAGAGGATTCCGTTTCGCGTGCGGCCAATGCTGGCAACCTTGGTCAGCGCACTGAGGGCATGGACTCAACGCAACGGCCATCGCGTTGCAGGGCCGGCGGGATCAGCTCTTGATCCTTTTCTTCAGGATGTAGTCGAGGAACCTGTGAGTTGTGTCGACGGAAGTCCATTCGGCGCGAAGCGTCGTTCGTTTATTCACTCGTCTCAAGGCAGAGGGTAGCGTGCGGTTCAGTTCCTTTGCGCTGACTCCTTCCATATCGGCTTCGGCGATGAACTCTTTGCCCTCTTTCTTGACAGAGCCCTTGGCGGCTAGTTAGTCGAGCACCCGCCGGATAGTCTGTGCGCCGGAGCGGTTGATTCGGGCTTTGAGCTTGAAGATCACGTGAGAGTTTAGCTCCTCGGTGGACGAGGAGTGACACTCAAAGCGCAGGCCAAACAGAGGAAATCTCCGGGCTGATCGAGCGCGTCATCTCCAGAACGGTTGCTACCAGATGAAGCTATGAGCTATTTCTCCCTGATGCAACCCACGGCAGAATCGCCCGCATCAGAACTTAAAATTGTCTCTCCTCACGAACTGGGAAATAGAAAGTAAGACTAATTTTTGAAATTCCGAGGCGACAGAGATTCTGTGTCTCAGATCGAAACGCAGGGATTGTCCCGTTACGGGGATTGATATCGAGTGGTAACCTCCTTCCAAACAACTGCCAATCAACCGAGCTCCAGTCTTGGGCCGAGCGACTTTGCGCGTGCGTGGTGGCACGTGCTGCAAGGGCACACGCCAATGCTTTCGATTGAGATCACACGCGAATGCCCGTTAAGCTGCTCAGGCTGTTATGCATATGACGACGGTCATCTGGGTGGCAAGACTACTCTGCGCGATTTGAGCGACTTTCGCGGTGACGCGCTTGTGCAGGGCGTTCTTGAACTGGTGCGGCGGCATCGCCCGATGCACGTTTCATTGGTGGGCGGCGAGCCCATGATTCGAAATCGTGAGTTGGATCGTATTCTTCCGGCGCTTGACGAAATGGGCATCTTCACGATGGTGGTGACGAGCGGTGTGATTCCAATTCCAGAGCACTGGATGAAACTGCGACGGCTGCGTGTGGCGGTTTCGGTCGATGGGCTCCCCGAACACCACGACGAACGGCGCAAGCCCGCGACTTATGAACGAATTTTCAAGAACATTGCGGGGCGGCAGATCAACGTCCACTGGGTGATTACGCGACCGATGGTGCTGGCAGGAGCTTCGTATCTTGAACAGTACGTTGATTTCTGGAATGCGCGGCCCGAGGTCGATCACATCTGGGTGAGCCTGTACAGTCCACAGAAAAATGAAGAGAGTGCGCAGCGGCTTAGGCAGGAAGATCGTGAACTAGTGGCGGACGCTTTACCGCGCCTCCGGCGCACGTATCCGAAGCTACTGCTTCCGGCAGGGGTTGCACGAGCGTTTGTGAAACCGCCAGAAAGCCCTGAGGATTGCTTGTTTTCGAAGCTGTCAACGAACTATTCCGCCGACCTGCGGACTCATGTGGAACCGTGCGTGTTCGGCGGGGTTCCGGATTGCAAACAGTGCGGGTGTTCGATCAGCAGCGCATTGCACTGGGTTCGGGATGTGAAAGTCGTAGGGCCGCTCAAGGTGGGCCATCTGGTGCGGGCATCCCTACGCGTAGGATTGGTGGCGAAGAAGCTACGTGGCGATTCTACGCTTCCAAACCGCTGGCAACCGGGGCAACGATTCTACGGCCAAAGGGCTCCGCTCGTGCAGATTCAGAACGGGACGGGGGCAAGCGGTTGCTCGTGATGATTGGGCAAAGAAAGCTCTGGCCATTGCGGTGAGGTCTGAGGGGGATGCGCCTCGCTATGCGGCTAATCCAAGGGTCGAAAGACTTCCTCGTTAATTGCCTTTGCCCTCACATGAGAGGAAAGGTCAACCGTACCAAACTGATCCGTGCCTTAGTTGTTCCTTTGCTTTTTCGGCAAGCGTTCTAACTTCTTTACGGATTGCAAGCACTCGAAACTCCCGCTTATCGTGCGGCAAATGTTCATAACGGGGGGAGGGTTGACCTGAGCGCAGGGCGTTCTTGAGATCGTTCGAGTCGGCAAACAGCCGGGGTCCATGCGCGCCGAGTAAGACTGCTAGAGCTTCGCCGACAGCCTGCTGTGCCATCTCGCTCACGTCGACGGCAGTTCCACCGACGTAGCGGTGAGTCATACTCGTCTCTCAGAACCGACAGGCCTTGATGAAAATCTTAGACTCAACAGATGGCCTTTTCAAACCTGGCCAGCGGGGATGGACGCGAATTGCCAGGATACGGCACATCTAATCGACTACAACACGGCGCAATAGTGTGAAATCGTCCAGAAGTTTAGCTGTGCCGAGTATGACGCTCGTGAGGGGATCGTCGGCGACACATACCGGCAAGCCAGTTTCATCCGTAATTCTCTTGTCCAGGTTCCGCAGCAGGGATCCGCCTCCGGCTAGGACAATGCCGCGGTCGCTGATGTCGGCAGAGAGTTCGGGGGGAGTGCGCTCCAGCAACACGCGAATCGCATTGACGATTGTCGACACGGATTCGTTCAACGCCTCGCGGATTTCGCGATCGTCCACGGTGCATCCCTTCGGAATGCCCTCGATAAGACTTCTTCCTTTGACCTCCGTGGTCACCGGCTTCTCTAGAGGGAACGCCGATCCAATCTCGATTTTGATCTGCTCCGCCGTGCGCTCACCGATCAGCAGGTTGTATTTTCTTTTGATGTAATTCATGATCGCCTCATCCATGTGATTGCCAGCGGTGCGGACTGAGCGTGAATAGACCATCCCCGACATGGAGATGAGCGCGACGTCTGTTGTGCCGCCGCCGATGTCAACAACTAAGTTTCCGCCAGGCCTCGAAACGGGCAGCCCAGCACCGATAGCAGCCATCATCGCCTGCTCCACCAAATGTACTTCCGCAGCCTTCGCTCGATAGGCCGAGTCTGTCACCGCACGCCGTTCGACCTGGGTAATCTCGGATGGGACGCTGATAATGACGCGTGGGTGAACCAGGGTCCTCCGCTGATGGGCTTTTTGAATGAAATAGCTGAGCATCCTTTCGGTCACCTTAAAATCTGCAATTACACCGTCTCTTACCGGCTTAACAACCTTGATCCGGCCGGGCGCGCGGCCCACCATTTCTTTGGCCTCTTTGCCCACAGCCTGGACTTGGCCGGTGCTTTCATCCAAAGCAACCGCAGTGGGCTCGTTCACCACGATGCCGCGACCGCGGGCATAGACGCGCGTATTAACGGTGCCCAAGTCAATGGCCAAGTCCTCGGAAAACAGACTTGCTAGGGGGCGGAGATTCTCAAGGGAGATTCGCGTTGTCCACTCGGGGCGCATAAAACCGACCCGCATGATCGAACACACTCAGGCAGGCCGCTCACGGAGCCCCATCCAATTGGGGCAGAAGACTGCATGAGGACGCTTGCTCACCCGACATGATTTGTAGCGCCGGTGATGAGACGTGCCTTGACCGGCCCGGCATTGCTTATGCGCACGACCTCACGTTCAAGTGTAATCGCTCCAGCGGCAACACCCGTGA
The DNA here is from genome assembly GCA_030041215.1 of Candidatus Sulfotelmatobacter sp. Taxonomy (GTDB): domain Bacteria; phylum Acidobacteriota; class Terriglobia; order Terriglobales; family Acidobacteriaceae; genus Sulfotelmatobacter. The sequence goes on from JASHOH010000083.1 coordinate 7,915, forward strand.
TTACCATCATTGCAATGTGGCAGAGAAAAGGAGCGTAATAAACAAGGAGATGCTAGGGGGACTTGATCAACAGTCCGCCATCGAGCGAAGGGGGAGTATATGAATTCCCTTACAGATCACAGGAGACATCCGAACAGCTATTTCCATTTGCATCCGTTGCATGCCATCTACTCCTTATTAATGGGCGCGCTACTGGCCGCCCTCGCTGTGCTGGCGCTGGTAGTCTCGGCTAAATGAAGGACAAAGCCCGCATTTGGGCTGATGGATATCTGAGTGGAGTTGTGGAACATGTCCGGACTTCCCGCTCAACTTCCGTGGAAACATTTTGTCCGCGTTCTTCGCGACCTGGGTATCGGCCCCTCAAGCCGCATCGGGGATCACTGAGGTACTTCTTTAGTCCTACCCGAAGCCCTGCCGGCATTGATGCACAGAAAACTGGCCAGATGCCAGTGGACGAGTGGCCGAATCTGCTTGATCAGGCAGACGAATTCGGCAGGCAGTCGAAGCCAATGAGACCTTCGCTCGTCCTCAGGACCTAGGAGACGACGCTTGGTCTTCCTCAAGAACCGGGTCTAGAACTGGGCCAGATGAACAAACAAAGAAGACCTTGAACCTGAAAAGATTCGGTTTGTCAGCGAGTTTCTTACAGTTACCATTATTTTACGCCCCGCGATCAAGACCTTGGAGGAGGAGGACGGTGGAGTAACAAGCTACTTTGATTGAAAATTTGCAAGCGGAAAGGATGCGAATATGGCGTATCGGGGAACGCATAGGCGGCCCTTGGGGCCAGAGTTGGTCAAATGAAGCAAGCATATTTTCGATTCTATGCGGAGCTGGACGATTTGCTCTCGCCACCCAGAAAAGGCCAGAGTCTCCCGTACGCTTTTTTTGAAGCCCCATCAGTGAAGGATGTAATCGAGGCACTGGGCGTGCCGCACACCGAGGTTGATCTCATCCTGGTGAACAGCGAGCTCGGAGCTTTTTCCTACCAGCTGCGAGACGGAGACAGAATCAGCGTGTATCCAGTTTTTCGCCGGCTCAAGATTAGTCCGCTCACACATCTCCAGCCGCCATCGGAAGGCGAAATGCGCTTCGTGCTTGATACGCATCTTGGCAAGCTGGCGGCCTATCTACGAATGTTGGGTTTCGACAGTTTGTATCGCAACGACTGCCAGGACGAGGAGCTTGCACAAATCTCCGCCAATCAGCATCGGATTCTGTTGAGCAGGGATCGCGGGTTGCTGAAGCGCAGCATGGTGACGCGCGGATATCTCGTATGCGCGGCACATCCACGCGACCAGCTTATTGAAGTTGTGCGCCGTTTTGATCTGTCCGGCTCGATCGCCCCATTTTGGCGCTGTTTCCACTGCAACGCCCATCTGCGACCGGTTGCGAAAGAGATAGTCAATGACCGCCTTCTCCCGCACACGAGGCAGCATTACGATGAATTTCACATTTGCCCGGAGTGCGAGCGTGTTTATTGGAAAGGATCGCACTATCAACGCATGAAAACGCTTATCGAGCGTATATTTCATGCAATGAACTAACTGGTGAGCTTCGGCCTTGAGCACCTAAGCAAAGGCCATTTCCTCAAGGATGGCGGCCGAATCGCCGTCCAGCCGATGAATGTGTCCTGCCTTAGTGGAGAATCGCTTTCCGGGCGCTGCGTCGAGGCTTCATGGGTTTCACAGAAAGGACAAAAGGTGGTGTCTCGGGTGAATTTCTTGAAGGAAATCGCTGGGCCGGACCGTGTCAGTCTCGTCCACGATCACCCATCGTCCGTGAAGACATCTTTACGAGACTGGGACATTGTTCCCCTCAGTTGCAAGCTTGACTTGACTGCTTTTACCCGGCTTAGGCTCGCGAGCCGTCGGCTTCCTCAGCAGGGGAAGCTCACTCATCGAGTATCTTTCGAGAAATCGAGATCTCCCCGCGCTACGAGCACCGGACAGTGGGCACGGCACACCACTTGAGCAGCAATTGGCGACATCAAACACGGAGCTGCTCTCTCTGGAACTCCCCGAGCACTCATTACAATCAAGCTGGCATGCAGGTTGGCAGCAATCGTAACCAACCCCTCCACGCGATCACCCTCTTGAACAGCAAATTCTGACTCCTGCGGCAGCCCCTCTACCGAGTCAAGCAACCTTTCTAGACTTTTTCGAAAAGCTACGATCCTGGAGTTTCCGAAGTGGAAAGGCCTCATTGTGGGTCCCTGGGAGACATGCACAAATCTGAGCTGCGCACCATAGTCCTGAGACAGAGCGAGTGCATACGGCAACCCGTCCAAAGAACTAACAGTGTAGTCAGTTATATAAACGATTTGCACAAACTCTCCCTTCGCCAGTTCCAACGGCGTGACCCGCGGTCCTATGATCAGCATGGGACACGGCACGGTGCGAAGAATCTCCCCAACAGCCACGTCCAGGTCCGACTTGCGCTCATCCTGAGCTTTGGTTCCGATCACCACCAAGTCGGCTCGCCACTTCCCTATGGTCTCGCAAATGGCTGCCGGAGAGGCCGTGCTGGTCAAGGACATTTTCGAGCCGTAGCGGCGTGCGAGACCAACCGCATAAGACAGGATCGCTTCCGAAGGCTCGGTAAAGACCGTTGCCAGCAATATGTTTTTGATCGAAAGACGGGTTTGCTCTTCGACAAAGGGCATGATCCACCTCCGTAGCCGACAACACTCGGCCTGATAGGTCTGTCCGACAATGCTGACCAAGGTTGGACTCTGGTTCTCCACTTGGGGTTCGGACGTTGTGCCGAACCCCGTGAGGAACAGTGGCTGTTCCTGGTGTGTGTGATTCCGTTCTACGGTCCTATGCGGCTTCCCGGAGCCGCGGCTGCTCCGATGGTTCTTCGAGCCTTTTCGACGGCTCTTCGAGCTGCTGGATGGTCCCCAGCAACCAGCTTTCGAGTTTCTGCTCGATTTCCTCATTTGTTCCTGTCCGGTACAGGCTGTCCACGGTCTCGCCCATCTCATTCAAAGGAATGTGACGACATGGGATGGCTTCGTAGCGGCATTTTGTCGGAACAAAGTTCATCAGCACACAATCGGCATCGGGGCAGGCAGAGCACCGCTCTTTGGGGCACGTTGGCGAGTCTTCGAAGACCAGCGGAGCTCTCCATACCAGCGGTGCGCGGTAGCCGCCCTTCTGCACAAACTTCAGCTCATTCTTGAGAACCTGGAGTGTGTTCTCGTTTGCCCTTTTCATACGCACCTCTTCGAGCGTAAGAGTTCGCCCTCGGGACCAACCGTTTAGGCAGCCATCCCTGTGCGATCTTCCTTCACGAAAATGTTCTGTGGCACTCCTTGCTTGCGGACCTCGATCACTCCGTGATCTCTATCAGGTTGCAACGTCATGGCAGAACAACATGAGGAGCACAACCAGAAGTATTGGGGAGTGTGCGATCTGTCCACATCGTCCAGATCAGCTGGCGGCCCCCTCATCGGCGCGTCGGGCATCGGCTCGAACACGAATAACTTGCCTTCATGAAGATAAGGGAATTTAGCGACACAGGCTGGATTGGCGCATTTGGCGAGCATGGAGTCCTCCGCACTCTTAATGTCACTAAGGTGGAAGGTTGCGCCCGTGACGGTCACGGGTATCCACTTGTCTATGGTCTATTCCTCGGGGGATGCCGGCGAGTAGCACTCTCGGAAATCGTTGCTTAAATCGTTGTTTGCTTTTTACTCCTCGTGCAGCGAAATTTCAGTGACCCAGATCACAAACTCGCTGAACGTGCGTTTGCACCAGTATTGAGGCGGGAGTCTGAACTGAGATCGGCTTAGGATTGTCGGCACTGCGGTTTCCGCATCGGATCCGTCCGCACTTGCCAGGGCGGTATTGGCACACTGGCGTTGTGACAGTGTGGCAGTCGGCACAGATGCCCCATATTGGAGCTGCGCGTGATCCTCGCGACGCTTGGAGGTAGCTACGAGTGGGGGTTAGTCGACGCGATAGTGGCAGCCACGGCTTTCTCTCGCTTGCCGTGCGGATTCGAGAATGAGCAGCGAAGTCAGAATTCCATTTCGCAAGCCGACCACCAAATCGTTCATCTCACACTTTTCATAGAAGCCGGTGATTTCCAAGTCGAGCTCCTTCAGGATACGGAACGCGCGATTCAACCGCCTTTCACTACGGATCAAGCCTACATAGTTCCACATCGTGTGGCGGATAATGAGCCAGTCCTGCGCGATGAGCGCCGGATCGACCGGTTCGCGTTCGTAACGCCAGTCTGAGATTTTCGGAAAGTAGAATTCACGGCCTGACTCGATTTGCTCACAAGCCTGCTGCCCGGCGCGGGTTCCCCAGACCAGGCATTCGAGCAAGGAAGTGCTGGCTAGGCGATTGGCACCATGGAGGCCGGTGCAAGCCACCTCGCCAGCCGCCCACAGCCGATCGACGGTCGTGCGGCCCCATTCATCAGTGGCAATTCCTCCGCAACTGTAATGTGCTGCCGGAACAACCGGAATTGGGTCGCGCGTGATGTCAACACCCCGATCAAGACAGAGCGCGTAGACTCCGGGAAAGCGCTCGCGCAACCAATCTGCCGCCTTGTGGGCTATATCGAGATACATGCACGGCTCGCCCGTTTCCAGCATCGTCTGGTAAATAGCTCGGGCAGCTACGTCACGGGGAGCCATCGATCCCGCCGGGTGATATCGCTGCATGAACTCCTTGCCGTGCCGGTCGACAACTCTCCCGCCCTCACCACGAACCGTTTCCGAGATCAGAAAGCGACCATCAGGAGCCAGCAGCGCTGTCGGGTGGAACTGGATGAAATGGAGGTTGATGCAACGAGCACCTGCGCGATGGGCCAACGCGATTCCGTCGCCCCGTGCGGCCGGAGGGTTCGTTGTATGAAGAAAAACACCGCCTAGCCCGCCGGTTGCGAGAATGGTCTCCTTCGCCAGAATCGGAAAGATCTGGGCGTTGCTCTGATTGAGCACGTAGGCTCCAACACAGGCAATCGGACGATAGACGTCTGTCGGATCGAGCGAGTGGTGTGACGTGGTGAGCAGATCTACCGCAGTCATGCCCGAAAGAACTTCCACCTTCGGATGCGCGCACACCCGCTTAACGAAAGTCTTCTCGATGGCAGAGCCTGTCTGATCTTTGTAATGCACAATCCGGGGGATGGAATGTCCCGCCTCGCAGGTGAGATCTAACTCCCCTGGGTTTTCATGAGAGCGATCGAAAGGAACGCCAAGCTCGTCAATCAGGATGTCCTTGACCAGGCGGGGTCCCTCTTCGGCCAATAGAGTGGCTGCTTGCCGCGAGCTCAACCCGGCACCGGCTGCAAGAATGTCATTCACGAGTTTTTCAGAAGACTCGTCGCGGCCCCGGTAGATGATGCCGCCCTGAGCCAGGTTCGTGTTGGTATCGTGAATGTCTTTGGCGCGAGTTAGCAGCGTAACGGTACAACCGCGCCCCGCAGCTCGCCATGCTGCGGAAAGCCCGGCTAGCCCACTGCCGATCACGAGCACATCTGTGCGAAGTGCGCTTGTATTCACAAAAGCTTACCTTCGAGATCAGATCAACAAACCGGGCAGACGCGCCAGCGCGCAGTCCCAATGCGCTCGACGTAGCCTGGGGACACTATTTACGATTTCTCCCAAAATTCAGGTTGCGGTCGCATTATCGCCACCTGCAATTGGTGTATACAGCACCTCTTAACTCATCTGGAGCATTCGTTTGATAGGGTGTAGAGCCTTCAGGCGCAATTCCTCATTGATGGTGATCTCCGGGGTGCGGTCTCTCATGCATAGGTACAACTTCTCCATGGTATTCCGTTTCATGTGCGGACACTCGCTGCACGAGCAGCCGCCTTCGCCGGGCGCCACGATAAATGCCTTACCGGGACATGCTTTCTCCATCTGGTGGAGAAGACCACTTTCGGTGGCAACAATAAACTCTGTTGCCGGACTGTTCTCCGCATACTTGAGAATGCCGGTGGTTGAACCGACGTAATCCGCATGAAGCAAAATGGCTTCGGCACACTCCGGGTGAGCTAACACAATTGCAGTAGGATGCCGCTCCTTCAGCTTGACCAAGTTTCGTTCGGAAAATTGCTCGTGGACGATGCAACTGCCGGGCCAGAGCTTCATATCACGCCCGGTTTTCTTGATCAGATATCGGCCGAGGTGCTGGTCGGGAGCGAAAATGATCGGCTGCTCGGCCGGTATCTGCCGGATGATATGTTCGGCGTTGCTTGACGTGCAGATCACATCGCTAAGGGCTTTTACTTCAGCACTGCAGTTGATATAGCTGACAACAATGTGATCCGGGTGTCGCTCGCAAAATAGACGGAACAGCTCCGCCGGACAGCCGTCTGCCAGTGAGCAACCTGCTGCCATGTCCGGTAGCAAAACGAGCTTCTGCGGATTGAGAATCTTCGCAGTCTCGGCCATGAAGAGGACGCCGCAGAAAACAATCACCTCCGCCGAAACGGCTGCTGCCTTTTGGGAGAGCTGCAGACTATCGCCAACAAAATCCGCCACATCCTGTATCTCTGAGTCTTGGTAGTAATGCCCCAGGATCACGGCATTCATCCGGTGCTTCAGTCGGTTGATTTCCTGCTCGAGGTTGCTCACGCTAACCATGACGTCTCCGGTTTGTGTTCAGCCAACAGAACCTCAGCTATCCCATCGCGGCGCGATCTTTTCCAGGGCAATCCGATTGCGGATCACGAGAATTTTCCCTTTAAGCTGCAGCAAACGCTTCTCCTCGAATTTGGCAAACAGGCGGCTGACTGTCTCTCGGGTAGTGTCAAGGATCTCCGCAATTTCCTCGTGGTGCAGTGTCCGCTTGACCTCCGCAACTCGGCTGTACGGCGCGGTCTTGTTCCACCAGGAAAGCAGAAGTTTGGCGAACTTTTCCGACGGCGAACGGGTGAGACCAAGCAAGCGGATCTCCTCGTAGGCTGTGTAGTAGTCGCGGCTCAACTCCTCCACCATGCGCAAAGCAACTTCCTCGTGGTCTTTTCGGAATTGCAGCAAGGAATCGCGGGGAATGAAATTGGCCTGTCCCGATACCATCATTTCAGCGGTAACTTCGTACGGACGGTTAGCAATGACCGCATTGAGCCTGAGAACGTTCCCTGGCTCAGAAATTTTCGTGATGATGATTTTGCCCGCGAAAGAAGAGGCGGAAAGCTGGGCCTGTCCGGCGCAGAGCACAAAAACTCCACGCGACTGCTGCCCCTCCATGAAGATCATGGAAAATTTCGGGTAAGGCGCCGTCGCTTTAATTTCGTTGAGGCGTTCAAGGGCGTGGACAGAAAAATTACAGAAGAATTGTTCCTTCCTCACCGGGCACTCAACGCAGTTCCCAACCAGATGTACACCAAAGGTGCGCATAAAGCACCTTCTCCGCTAATCCTAACACCGCAACTAAGGCGGTGTGTGCGACCGCGTTCGCCAGGATCCAAGAACTTTTCGGGGATGTCATCGTTCAGTACGGCAGCGAAACGAGCCGACTGGTTTCTTGCTCCTGGGGTCGTCTGGGCCTATCATCGGGAAGAGAGTTCGCTTGGCTGCAACAGCGTACCGGAAATCGAGTATTTTCTTCTTGGACGACGAGTTCGAGCGGCCGTTTGACAATATCGAGAGTGCCCGGGAATACCTCGCGCTTCTGTCTCGGGAATTGGATACGGCGAAGCAGGATACCCTGGCCGACATTGCGAGAGAGGCCGATTCTCAGATGCCGCGCCGCCGTGAGGCCCTTCGGATAGTTCTTTATACGCTCGAAAAACTCGAACAGCACATCAAAGTCAGTCGTCGTTTGCTCAACGATTTGCGCACGCTTCGGCGTCTCCTCCTGGACGAAAGAAGCGAGCCCGTAATTGCCAAAGATTCAAAGCTCTAGTCCTTCGTTCCAGGGGAAGAGTGAATCCAGAACAATCGGGAGTTGACAGACTCTTGCCGTCCCGTCGCGCAGTGCGCGAGGCCCCCTGCGCGAGGCATGAACGCTCAGCGCCACGAACACGGCCTCCACTCCTCACCGTCATTACCGGGCAAGCGGCGCTGTGCACGACTTCATAGGCTGTTACCCACAGCGTGTGGGATGCTGGACCGACATGAGCGCTACGGTGCCACATCTGCACGGCTCGTTTTGCGATAGTGAGTTTTGGTGTCGCGTCGCCGAATGCATGGTTGACATCTGCTCTCCCGAACTATACAGTTTACTCAATCGAAATGGAGAGTTTATGAACGATGGGATTGTTGTCACCGCCCTGGACGCGCGAACAAATTTCGGCAAGCTCCTTCGCCGGGTCGAGGATGAGGGCCGATCGCTGGTCATCGAGAAGCGCGGCAGCCCGCGCGCAGTACTGCTCAGCATTAGGGACTATGTGCGCCTCGCGGTTCCCGAACCTGAGGTCCTTCGCATCATCGGGCAGGAGTCCAAACGGAAGGGCACGCACCGGTTGAGCGCCAGGCAGATCGACCAGATCGTCAAAGCTGCTCGAAGCTCCGAGCGCCAATGATTCCGCTCCGGCTTGTCATTGACACAAATGTAGTCGTGTCCGCCGCGCTCAAATCGGAGGGACTGCAGCGGACGGTGGTCTTGCTGGCGATGAGCAAACCGGCTCGCTGGTATGTCTCCGATGCGATCCTATCGGAATACGCAATGGTCCTGGCCCGTCCTGAGTTCAAGATTCGCAGGAGTTTACGACAACAATTGTTGCAGTTGATCAAGAATCGTGCTCACATTGTCACACCTTCGCGTTTGGCTCAAGTCACTTCTGACCCGGCAGACAATAGGTTCCTTGAATGCGCTGACGCCGCTCGTGCAGACTATCTGGTGACGGGCAACCAACGCCATTTCCCCAGGTTCTGGAAGAACACCAAAATCATCACTTCTCGCGAATTCCTTAGTGTCGTAGCTCCCCATCTCATCGGCTGAATGGCCATTGTTGCCCCTGGCCTCGCACCCCTTGGTGCGACAGGGGCTTTAGAATGCCTAGCGCCAATTCCCGAAAACTCTCCGTCTTCCGCTTTGATGCCCAAATTGAAAACCCAGGAGGTGCTTGTGACCACGAGCATCTCCGCCGTCAACACCTGCGTAAACTCAGAGGAGGATCGCAATCGCACCTGCTCAGGGCTTCCGACGGCGCAGCTTAGCGCACTTGGGGTCTCAATGGATATGTGTGGCTATGCGCTGCGACTAGGTGCCCACGAAACAGGGTTGCTGCTCAGAAGGGGGAGTTCCGATCGCCTCTGATTTCCCTAGAACACGCCTTCTGGAAACTGCGGATTTCTTGGCCACCTTGCGCGGAGTTGCTTTCGGCCGGTTGACCCCCAGCGCTTTCTCTGCCAATTCCTGCGATGCCAAATCTTTCACCACCTACACATCCTGCACAACTTCTTCCGCTCGTGGTTGTTGAAGCTCGTGACAGTATTCGCAGGATTTCGTAGGCTGACAAACCTACACTTCCTGCATAAGGTCTTCGGTTTGAGATACTTGAAAGTGGTGACAGTATCCGCAGGATGGTTCCGTTGGGAGCACGTCATAGTCATAGGCCAATCTATGCGCCCGGACTTTAATGGACTTGTCAAGATCGAAACCTTTTCCGGCACTACCCAGCCGACGAGTATACAGACCCAGATTTTTCAATACGTGTCCCGCAATTTCGCTGCTGATATGCAATGACTGTCCTTCCTCACGGCAAATTCCGAGGGCCGCCGCTGCAATGTCTCGAACAAAGACTTTTTGCTGGTTTTCCTGGTGACAGTAAAAGAGAAGCGCCCTTAGCACCACTCCGTCCAGGCTGGTGGCGCGATCGACTCTAAACTGCTCGTCGCGTTCCCGGAGTAATTCCATGACGCCACGTTGGAGATCAGGTTCGGACACCAGAGCCGCACCCAGCACCTGAGCTATCCCGGCCACTTCTGGCCCAAATTGGGATTCCGGTACTCGAAACTTCGAGGTTGCCACGAGCTCACGCCACACAAAGCGATAAAAGAGAAGTTTCCCTTGAAATTCCTGGATAACGCTTTCGGTCGGCAACGGGAGCAAAACTCTCCGCGATTTTCCCTCGACATGAATATGAATGCCGTCGGGCATTAGCGCCTGCCTGCAATGCTCACCGATGTAAATGCACTTGGCGCAATAAAGTTCCTGGAAATTCTTACCTGCGCAAGCCAGGTAACCCGGCTGGTTAGAAGCATCAAGCAAGGCTGCCAGCCGGCGATTCAGCTGCGGCTTACAGATCAACAGCGTAGGCTTCAGCGCAAGCGGGAGATTCAACAGAGTTGCAGAATTTAGATCTGCAAGTGCCCATGGTCTTCTACACAGAGCCACGAGGGTTCGAAGCAGCCGGGCGGCGGCGCGGGCGGGCCCGGTAACAACCAATGGAGGCAGGGAGGGCAAGAAGTCTAAAAACCAAGTAGCCATCGACCAATACGCGACGAGTGGGAAATCTTTTTCAGCAAGCGGGACATGATGTCGTAAAAGTGTACCGATGCTGTCGAAGAGTTCTCGAGTTGATCCGCAACCCCGGATGCCGTTTGGCAAAGTCAGTGAGTCGGATAAGCCAGATGGCAATGTTCTCACTTTCTCCCATAACTCGCCTGCTTTTTCGCTTTCGTAAGTTTCCTGGATGGTTATAGATTGAGCGCTAATCTCCTTCCGCTCAACAAAATTCCCCGCAAGACTGAGCCGGCTTTGCACAATACTCAGGGGATCATCGGGGCATCGCAGGAATTCCAGCATTGGGGTGATGTGAATCGGGTTGTTGAGAAACTCGCCTGCGTCGTCTGGACCCGGCGCTTGCGGTGGCGAATTGTCGCCTGGTTCCTGCATTTCTGCCCTCGGTAGTCACTTTGCTTTTATGAGTTAAAACCTTCGGCGGTGAAGCTCAAGATTACTCGCACCCAAGTCGCTTACGGGAGTAACATTGGTTCGGATCCGGAACTCGCGCCGACGCAGGTAGAGCAGCTTCAGTTCTCGTCTGAGGCCTTCGAGGCCGATGGCTGAGGACAGACCTTGGGCTGGAATGGCACTTCTGCCGTTTAAGAGAACTATTCTTGCTTACTTGTCAATCGCCCTGAAAATATCTTTCTTCCTCTCTTCAAGCTCCTGGAAGAAGAGCCCTGCCCACGTTTCAACGATGAGTTGTTGGTTGGGAACCGTCCGCTTCAGGCAATCGACGGCGACCTCTGCAATCGTATCCACAATCTCATTGAGCTTGCCTTCCCAGTCGGTGTTGTCACGATCTGGGAGACTCTCGATGACCCTAGCGAGCATGCGGACACCTCTGTGTCGAGTCATCAGGCATTTTGCATGCTGGCGCAGTGCTTTATTTCTGCGATGGAACCGACTAGGCGAACTCGCCTCCATTAATTGTCTGTGTTCTTCCAGAATGGAAGTCATCTCTAAACATACGAGATTTAGCAAGTCTCGCTGGGAAGCACCTTCCAACAACTTTTTCTGAATTTCGGGTAAATACGAGTCCCTACCGAATCTCGGCTTCGAGACGTTCATTTCGCTTTTGTTTTCTGGGGTCATGTGACCTCCTGTTAAATGAAATTGAGGTTGGAGGCGAAACTGCTCGCCCGCTGGATCCAGCCAGCCCATTTCGAACCGGGCCGGGCCAACCCCTTATTAGAGATACTGATATTTCTAGGATCTCCCCCGTTTGCGATAGCTCCCGTGCCGCCGCAGTTGAGGCTGACGGGAACCATCTGGTAGTTGTTCTTTTCTACTCCTGGCGGCCGGGCCGCGAGAGGACTGCTGATGTGAGACCATTCCGGTCCCCGGGCTGATTGAATGCCAAAATCTAGCTGCCGATGTCCAGGGCCGCGTTGTGTGACTGACTACTACTTTGTTCCGGCTGGACCAAGTGCGTCGTTTTGACATATGCCGACCTCCGCCCGAAGCCGGCGAAACCCGGAAATTAGGGGCAACAGCGAGGAAGACGCGCCCGAGCGCAGAGTAGGAAGGCGGATACGAGGCGCTACTGACAGGAAGACGGCGCCTCATCGGACGGGGCGCTTTCCTGGAATCGGGATCAGCTTCGCCCGAGGCTGGGATGGGACGCTGTTGACCTGCGGATGGAAGTCTTCCTTAAGGCAGGGGCGGGATACATCGGGCACTGATGGGGCGGACTGCTCATACCCTGAAACCGCTGTCCACTAGCCCAATTCCGTCACCGGTATCGCCCGAAAACCGTTGCCGAGCGGATACCCGTTTGGCGTACGGCAGATAACAGCACCAGCGGCAATCCGAGACTTGCCCACCACATTGCGGACGAACTCGAGGTTCACTGCATCACTCGGTCCTGGAACTTCCGTCCATTTTGCCTCAAACAACTCTAACCGGCCCCCGACCTCAATGACGAAATCGACTTCGCGCGTCCGGTCGCGCCAGAAGAAGAGGCTACCCACTCTCCCGGCACGCCGTTCCCGCTCCCGGAGTTGAGCAAACACGAACGTCTCCCATATTGCCCCCACTGCTGGCGCCTCATATAGCGCTTCTTCCGAGCGGATATTAAAGCGGATATTAAGCAGAGCACAAAGCAACCCGCTGTCGGCGAAATAGAGCTTAGGGCTCTTGACAATGGATTTCGTGCGATTCGAGAACCACGGCTCGAGCAGCACGACTTGACCGGAAGCCTGCAATGTGGACAGCCAATGGTTAGCCGTGGTGGGAGAAACGCCAACATCGCGAGCGAGGTCGGCCTTATTTAAGAGGTTCGCGGAGCGAAGGGCACACGCCCGCAGGAACCGCTCGAAATCGCGGAGATTCCCTATGTTTGCAAGAGACCGGACATCGCGCTCAAGGTAGGTCGCTAGATAAGAGTTATAGAAAGCTATGTGGTCGATGCTGGGATTAGCCTGCAGCTCGGGGAACCCTCCCCGCACCATCGCGCTCTCGGGGGTAGTTCTTGGCAACACGGACCGGATTTCTGCCAACGAGAGAGTCTCGAGTTCCACGATGTCGGCGCGGCCGGCAAGAGACTCGGACACGTTTCCCATCAAGCTAAATTTCTGCGAGCCGGCGATGAGAAACTGCCCATTGTGGCCCCGGTTGCTGTCTACTGCAACCTTCAGGTATCGGAATAAACCAGGCGCATACTGCACTTCATCGATAATGACCGGGGATGGGTGTCGACGCAAGAAGCTTTGCGGCTCCTTCTCGGCCTGTTCAGCCTCCGTGGGCAGATCAAGGGTCACGAGTTCGTAGTCGGGGAACAGCCGTCGAAAGGTGGAGGTTTTGCCGGTTTGGCGCGCGCCCGTCAGCACCACCACAGGTCGGGTCCGGGCTGACCGTTGCAGGCGCGGCTCAGCGTCTCGAGGAATCCACGTGTGTTAAATATCCAATATAAATGGATATTTTGCAAGCAGTTGAACTGGGGTCGGCAGCAGCGCAATCCGGCTCAGCATCGTTCCGAACCGCCGCCCGTTCAAATGGGTGCGGGAAAGCACTGCATACGCGCCGCTTTGACCGCGTCATAAGGCTCTGCATTACGGGATCTACACCAGCGGCTCGGCGTCCGAGTGCTTGTGTCGTGCCTAGCCCTTTCAGCCTTGCCAGGGACCGCGCAACGCTCGCGCGACTAGACCGACCGCAGTGACCGGGAAGAACATCCGGAGATCATTGGCAAACAGTTCGGATTGTTCGAGGGCTGCAAAATGCCCGCCCTTGGGCATGTGTGTCCAGCGTTGAACATTGTATCGGCGCTCAACCCAGCGCCGTGGGGGAAACGGTGCCTCCTTCGGAAAATGCGCAATCCCACAAGGCACAACGCGGCCCACACGGTATCTATTGCCTCAAGGCTTCGCTCTCGCGAAATCTTAAATCGAATACAGAATCTAGGGAGTAAAGAGCGGCGGCCCGGCCGCTACCGCCCACCCCGCTAGAACGACCCGGAGAACCGCATCTCAAGAAACTCTCCCAATTTGGCAGTCGCCTTGAATTGCGCAATGGGTTCCAGTTCCTTGAATGCCGATGTAAACGCATTCGACAGACTCCAGATCGTCCGCGGCTTGAACTCCTCGTACTTCGGCTCGAAGTAGAGGTCATGGACAGGTCGGGCCAGATGCTTCGGAGCCTCCAGCCTGCCTCCACCAAAGCTTCGTAGATGACCACCTTCGTCGTGACATCGGTGAGTTCACTTCGTTGCCATGCCTCTACCTGTTTTCGCATCGGCTCGAAGTTGCGCTGCATCCGGTCCACGCCAACTGAGATGCAGTCAATGAGAGAAAACGACTTCGAGTGCTTTGCGAGCACGGGCGTGAATGCGTCTGAGACAATGCGACAATATCCCGCGATTGAAAGCACCATGTCTGGAGCTGAACATTCAGATCGTGCCGCGGGAATAGAATCTGCTGAGGATGCGATCGCAGCCTTGCATCGGCGGCGAAAGTCTTGCTTCCTGGCAGTCGACTCATGAACCTCACCAGGATCGACTGGTCGATACTCGGGCTGTATATCGTTTTCGTGCTGGGCATCGGCTTGGTAGTGAAGCGCTACACGAAGACGAGCACTGATTTCTTCCTCGCCGGCCGTTCCGTCCCTGCCTGGGTCTGCGGACTGGCTTTCATCTCCGCCAATCTCGGCGCACAGGAAGTGATCGGCATGGCGGCGTCCGGCGCGAAGTATGGAATCGCTACCAGCCATTTCTACTGGATCGGTGCAATTCCAGCGATGGTGTTTATTGGCATCTTTATGATGCCGTTCTATTACGGTTCGTCCGCGCGCTCCGTGCCGGAATATCTAAGGCTGCGTTTCGACGAGAAGACCCGGGGACTGAACGCAATCGCATTCGCCACCATGACAGTATTCTCTTCGGGCATTTCGATGTACGCCATGGCCAAGCTGATCGAGGCACTGCACGTTTTCGACGCGCCACTAAAGACTCTGGGACTGTCGCCCGGGTTGACGTTTCATCTCAGTATCGCCATCTCCGCGGTCATCGTTCTCGGTTATATTCTTCTGGGCGGGCTAACGAGCGCAATCTACAACGAAGTCCTGCAATTCTTTCTCATCGTTGCGGGATTTTTGCCTCTCGTGTTACTTGGACTGAAGGACGTTGGGGGATGGAGCGGGCTTAAGGCGCGGCTACCCCCCGGTTATACACACTCCTGGCAAGGACTGGCCCACGCACACAGCAATCGACTCGGGGTTGAGTGGTTTGGGCTGGTGATGGGGCTGGGCTTTGTGTTGTCGTTCGGCTACTGGTGCACGGATTTTCTGGTGGTACAACGTGCAATGGCGGCGGAGTCCATGAGCGCCGCACGCAGAACCCCGCTGATCGCCGCTCTACCCAAGATGTTCTTTCCTTTTCTCGTCATCTTTCCTGGACTCATTGCCGTGGCGCTGCCGACGACTGCGACGCCCAGCGGCGCACGCTCGCTGCCGGTGGCCGAGCTGCAGGTTGGCAAGGGCCTGATTCCGGTGAAAGTGGATTATGCTACGGGACAGGTAAAGCTGGACAGGAACGGCGATCCTGTCCTCGACTACGACCTGGCTGTGCCGAACATGCTGCTCCATTATTTTCCTACGGGGATGCTGGGGCTGGGCCTGACGGCGCTGCTGGCCAGCTTCATGTCAGGCATGGCGGGCAACGTCACCGCGTTCAACACCGTCTGGACTTATGACATTTATCAGGCGTACATCCGCAAGCACGCCAGCGATGAGCACTATCTGCGAATGGGCCGGCTGGCAAGCGTCTTCGGGGTGGGGCTTTCCATAGCTGCGGCCTATGCGACGACGCGGTTCAACAATATCATGGACTTTCTGCAACTCGTGTTCGCCTTCGTGAATGCTCCACTGTTCGCGACATTCTTGTTGGGAATGTTTTGGAAGCGCGCTACCGGACACGGTGCGTTCGCTGGCCTGCTCTCCGGGACAGCAGCAGCCGCCCTCCATCACGGCCTCACTCTTTCTGAAGGCGCCGTGACCGGCATCAAGGGCGGCTGGCTCGCTACTGTGCATTTGTATCCCAGCGAAATGGCCCAGAACTTTTGGACAGCCATTTGGGCGTGGACGGCATGTTTTGTGGTTACGATTGCGGTGAGCCTGATGACAACGCCCCGCAACGATAGCGATCTGGTTGGGCTAGTGTATTCGTTGACAAAACGCGCTAGCGACGAGCATGTGCCGTGGTTCCGGCAGCCGGTTTGGCTGGGCGCCATCGCGCTCATGCTGGCGCTGCTGCTCAACATTGTTTTCTGGTAGAGACAGCTATGCGACTGGATATTCGTCTTCCCATCGGCCTGCTGTTCGCGGCGCTCGGCTTACTCTTGGGGACATTTGGCCTGTTTGGTGACCCATCTATTTACCAGCGCTCACTCGGTGTCAACATCAACCTGGGGTGGGGAGCCGTGCTCTTGATGTTCGGTGTAATCATGCTCACCTTTGGATACCGGGGGGAGAGAACCAGACGCCCGGATCAGAGTCCACAGGTCGTTGCGAGACCGTGAATGCCAACCATTGCTCCCAACCTTGATTGCATTGCCGGCTCCCTGGCCGAGCGATTTCAGAAGTTGTACGGGACGTCGCCCCACATTTTTCTGGCGCCCGGTCGCGTCAATCTGATCGGCGAACACACGGACTACAACGATGGCTTTGTGATGCCGGCCGCGATCGACTTTTATATATGGGTCGGCGTGGCAAAGCGTCCGGATCGTATCTTGAACGTATACTCTGAGCACTTTGCTGAGATGGTGCAGTTGTCCCTGGCGGCATTGGCAGGTCCGCCGCGAAAACACTGGAGCGATTATGTCCGCGGCGTCGCCGCCGTTCTTCAAGCTGCGGGCCGCACCCTATCGGGGGCAAATCTCATGATTTACAGTCAAGTGCCGCTCGGTGCAGGACTGAGTTCTTCCGCTTCACTCGAAGTTTCAACCGCGCTGGCTCTGATGGCAATATCTGAGGTGGAGTTTTCGCCGCTGGAGTTAGTGAAGATATGTCAGCGGGCGGAACATGAGTACGCTGGCACCCGGTGCGGCATCATGGACCAATTTATTGCTGTTTGCGGCCGCGCCGACTGCGCTTTAATGTTGGACTGCAGGTCTCTCGAGCATCAGATATTGGCGCTCCCTGACGACGTTTGCATCGTCATTTGCAATAGCATGGTGAAGCACGAGCTCGCGGCAGGAGAATATAACCGCCGGCGCGCCGATTGTGAGTCCGGCGTGAAGATTTTGCAACGTCATCTACCAAACATGAGGGCGCTACGGGATGCGACCCTGGCGGACCTGCAGCAGAACCAACCTCTGCTGCCACAGCGGATTTGGCGGCGATGCCATCACGTGGTCAGCGAAAACCAGCGCGTGCTTGGCGCCGCGGAGGCGCTGCGCTCTGGAGATCTGGCTGGGTTTGGCCGGCTGATGTACGAATCTCATGCCAGCCTGCGCGACGATTACGAAGTCAGTTGTCGAGAACTCGATCTTCTGGTCGAATTGGCCTCGACATGTGAGGGCATTTATGGCGCACGCATGACGGGCGCAGGTTTTGGCGGATGCACGGTGAATCTGATTCGTTCGGAGGCGGTCGACAGTTTTCAATCTCGCGTCACGGAAAGCTACAAAAAGGCGACGGGAAAAACTCTTGAAGTCTATGTGTGTGCGGCAGCGCAAGGCGCGAGAGCCTGGCAACCATTGGTCGGATGACGCTTGAAACCCTCACCCTCGAAACACTGAATCGCTCGCCCCACCGGCGCTTGAATCCGCTCACTGGAGAGTGGGTGCTGGTCTCGCCGGAGCGAGCGGAGCGCCCCTGGCGCGGGCAAGTTGAGAGAAGCGCTAGTGCCAAGCCGGTCGCTTACGATCCCAACTGCTATCTATGCCCTGGAAACGAGCGGGCCAGAGGCGTGCGCAATCCAAATTACAGCACGACCTTTGTGTTTACGAACGATTTCTCGGCACTCACGCCGCAGGTCGCCGACGCAAGATTGGATTATTGCGAGAGAGGGCTGCTGGTCGCGGAACGCGAGGGCGGCACTTGCAGAGTGGTGTGTTTCTCGCCGCGCCATGACCTTACGCTGGCGCAGATGAGCGTCGAGGAGATCACAGCAGTCGTCGATCTCTTGGCTGCTGAGTCCGGTCAGCTCGGGTCATTGCCTGACGTCAATTACGTGCAGATCTTCGAAAACCGTGGCGAGATGATGGGCTGCAGCAATCCTCATCCTCATGGCCAGATCTGGGCAAATCACACCATTCCCAATGAACCCCGCAAAGAGCAGGACTTGCAACTGGCCTACACGCAGAAGCACAAGTCCTGCTTGCTATGCGATTATCTGGAGTTGGAGGGGACAGCGAAGGAGCGAATTGTCTGCGAGAACGCTCATTTCACCGCTCTGGTGCCTTTTTGGGCGGTTTGGCCGTTTGAAGTACTGCTGGCCTCGAAGAATCACGCGCGCGATCTCTTATCTCTGGATCAGCTGGCGAGAAGCGATCTGGCTGACATTCTTAAACGTCTCACCACGCGTTACGACAATCTGTTCGAGATTTCATTTCCTTACTCGATGGGCTTCCACCAGGCTCCCACAGGTGGCGAGACGCATGAGGAATGGCATTTCCATGCCCACTTTTATCCTCCGCTGCTACGTTCCGCAACCGTTCGCAAGTTCATGGTGGGGTACGAAATGCTGGCTGCCCCACAGCGGGACATCACCGCCGAATGGGCAGCCCGCACGCTGAGACAGGTCAGCGAGACTCATTATTCTCTCCGGCGTTAACTTTCAACATCTCCGGCCGATCCGGCTGGAACATCGTCTTCAAAGCTGAAATCCGGTGCCTCGCCGGAGCGAGTTCGCGATTCTTTCGTTCACATACATGCCCGATTTTTGGATATTGTATATAAGATCTAGTCGTCGCCATTCTCCAGCTCTCACTTCGCTTTCGCCGGATGGCGAATCGGAGGTTATGTGAAGAAAACCATCGGCGATCTATTGCGGTGCGGAATTTTTGTTTTGTTTGGGCTTCTTCTATATTCCGGGCTGTCCTACGCGGAAGAGGGCGTGGAGCCGGGGCATCCTATTGGCAGGGTCTCGATCAATGGAGACCTGATCGTCATGGAGTTGAACGACGGTGCACTTGGCAAGGCCAATCTGTTCGACCTCGTCGGTCACACGCTGCACTTTGTTCCAGAGGGTTCCCGTTATCGCGTGGAGAGCGAAGCCTTGCAGTGGGATCAGGACTTCGGCAATGAACTCAGCGGCGCGGAGGTTACCCTCCATCAATTCGCGTTCCCTTTTTCCGGCAAGCCCTGGAGCTCGTTCCAGGTGGGGACAACCGGATCGATCAGCTTTGGCAGGCCGGAAAACGACAGCCGCCCCGGACCTCGCGGACAAAGCGATGGAGGAGTGTCGATTGGCCGATTCGACCAGTTGGCAGAAGCGGCCGGCACACTAATAAGTAGCGCCCCGGCGATCTGCGTGTTCTTCAAGCCGCGCACGTCCGGACCTCATTATGTGAAGGAGCTGCCGGATCGTGTGATCATCACCTGGGATCTCACGGAGCCCTTCGGGAACATTCAAGACTTCACCTGGTTCAAAACAGTCAATCGCTTTCAGGCTGTGCTGCATCGCGACGGTTCGATTGAGATGTCATATAAGGAACTAGCCGCGAAAGATGCCATCGTGGGCGTGTATCCCGTGCTCTCGGGCGCGGAAAAGCCACTGGCAACGATCACCGCCGATCCGCATCCGCTGCTTCCGCCGCATCTCGATGTGCAAAAAGTCAAGCTTTCGATTGTTGATGCCGTTGTGCTGAGAGTCACGTTTGAAACCCGCGGGCCGGTGCCGTCCGAAGGAGACCGCGCCATGGAAGGGATCGGATTTCGGGTTAGCTTTGGCGCTCCGAATCCCCGTCCCGATGGCTCACATCCGATTGCGGCTTGGATCGTTGAAGGTATGGCACCGCCAGAGAATCCAAGTGGCAGTCGCGCCAGATACTTTGTGTTTGGCTCGGGTGTCTTCCTGAAGGCGAGGATAAGTGGGAACTCGATCACTCTTGAGGGAGTCCTGCCTGGCGCGCTGCGTGGGGCCGAACAGGTTGCAGTCTCCGCCGAGGTTATTAGCGCGGGGAGTTCCGGCAAGCCAGTCGAGCGGCTGGCACCTCATGTCGTTCGGTTGACCGGAATTCATAGTCCTGAAGTTCACTTTTCTTCCCTGACGCGTAGGGATGGCCCGTTTACAGTGGCGTACGAATCGTTTCACTACCTGGCTTTGCCCAAACCTCAGGATCTGTCTTGCACTGTCATCAACGGGCTCGGCGACAAATTCGATTTCCTTGCGTACTACTCCGACTTCCGCATCGATAACCAAGAGGCGGGGACTCCGAGTGATGGCCCTTTGGGGGGCAATGTGACCGGGATCGGGCAAACACAGCACGATCTTGAGAGCTACTGTAGCCAGGGCAGGTTTCAGTGGGAATACGTGCAGCCTGTATACGTCAACTCGAACCAAATGCAGGAGCGGCCTCCCGACGGAGCACCCGTCGGGACTGATCGCGATATAACCTTTTACTCCCGCCAACTCTCGGAGAGTTCACCGGACAGAAAGATTCGTCCTTACAACTACGCGATGTCGCAAATTGGGCACGAGATGGGCCACCGCTGGTCTGCGTTTGTCTCGGCGAAAGTCAATGGTGAAACCATTTCCCTTGGCCCCGTACATTGGGCGCGAGGGTTGCAGGCGCCGGCTGCGTTTCCTTATCAGCGGCCCACTGAGGCATCCGCCATGGGAGGTGGCGTCTGGCAGGATAACTTTGATGGAACGTATACGCAGCTGGACGACGACTACTACGTGCCAGCGACAGGCTATTCCCATCTTGACCTGTACTTGATGGGCTTGATCTCTGCCGCGGAGGTGCCGGATTTCTTTATCCTGAAAAACCTCGTGCCCGTCGGGAAGGACGGAAACGGACACCCGATATTCAAGGCAGACCGAACTAAAGTGACGATTCAAGACGTGATTGCCGCAGAGGGACCGCGGTTCCCTGATGTGGATCACGCGCAAAGGAAATTCAACACCGGGATCGTGGTCGTGGTCGTGCACGGGAAAAATCCGAGCCGCGAACTTATCGAGCGAGCCAATGGCATTTGCCGGCAGTGGATCGATTACTGGGAGACGACAACCGGACACCGCGCGTCTATGACAGCGAATCCACAGTGAGCGTTCTGCTTTAGATCAGAACGACCTCTTGCTGTATGCGGCCGGTTACTTCCGCCGAGCCCTTGCGCACAAGCATGTTGACTTCACTCCGCAGACCGAACTCGGGCAGGTAGATTCCGGGCTCGATGGAAAAACAAGTATTGGGGATCAGCTCCCGATCATCGTGCGACTCGAAGTTGTCCATATTGGCGCCGTTCCCATGGACCTCGGTGCCAATCGAATGCCCCACACGGTTGTTAAGATACTGCCCGTATCCCGCAGCTGCGAGCACGTCGCGCGAAGCCTTATCCACCTCCCAGCCACAGAGTTTTTTTCCGCCTCCAACATCAGTGCGGACCTTTTCAATGGCCGCGTCCCGTGATCGCCGAACGATTTCGAAGATCTCGCGCACACGATCAGGCAGTGAGTGTCCGACAAAACCTGTCCAGCTGATGTCATAGTAGACAGCGCCCGGCGTGTTCTTCTTTCCCCAGACATCCAGCAGAACGAAGTCGCCTTCGCCAATTCGGGCGCAATGTTCTGAGGAGGGCAGGTAATGCGGATTTCCGCTGTTTTGATTTACCGCGACGATGGGCGGCCCATCCGCGACCAAATAGTCGCGCCGAAAAGCGTCGACCAGCCACTGCTGAATCTCGAACTCGGACGTACCACCGTTCCGCGCTCGTCGCCCAATTTCCGGAAATACGGCGGCCATGATGGAGTCGATGGAATCGCGGGCCGCGAAGTGCGAGCGTATCTGCTCTTCTGTCCAGGTGGCTTCGAATTGTGCCACCAGGTTCGCGGAGCTGACGACGTTCTTGCCGAAACTGCGGATCAGATCCACCGTGCCCGCGTCCACGACGGACACGGTGAATATCATGTTGTTGGGAGAAAACTGCATGGCAACGTCGCGCACTCCGGAAAGCATTTCGCGCAGCCGCTCGACAAGCTCCTGCCACGCGGCGTAGACACGCTTGTTGCCCGGCAACGAATCCAGGTGGAAAGGTTCGATTCGGTGCAGCAGTTTGACCGGTTCCCCGTGGGCGGGAATCAAGTAAAACCAGCGCCTGGAAACCATCAGCGATTCTGGCAAGCCCAAAATCCGGTAGGCGATCGCGTCGCGGTGCTGGTGATCGCAAAAGAGCCACGCGTCGATAGAGCGGTCGCACAGGGCAGCTTGAATATCTTCAATTTTGGTCATCGTCTCTCGCCGACCCGCCGCGTGAATCGGACGGGAATGTCATTGGGACGAGCATGAGCCGGAGACTGCTGTCACATACATCGGAGTCATTCATGGCATATTGTATATAATATGCAGCGGGGCAAAGAAAATGGGCAGCCTCGAGCAAACCGCTCACAGCCATCCCAGTCTGCGACCCGGGGGGACAGTCACCGGTCTGGTCTTTAATATTATGCGTTTCTCGCTCCACGATGGGCCAGGCATTCGCACCACTGTATTTCTGAAGGGTTGTCCTTTGCACTGCTGGTGGTGCCACAATCCCGAGAGTCAACTCCCGGAAACAGAACTCATTTATTTTGAGGGGCGCTGCATCCGTTGCGGCAACTGCGTCCGTGCATGCCCAAACGGCGCGCTTCGTTTACACCAGCGGCTCATCCACGATTCTGATCTCTGCCAGCGTTGCGGAGCATGCGTGAATGCCTGCCCGGCAGCTGCGCGTCAACTCGCGGGTCGCTGGATGACGGTGTCTGAAGTCGTAGCGGAGGTCTTAAAGGACCAAATCTTTTTTGACGAATCCGGTGGCGGTATTACAGTCTCCGGCGGTGAACCGCTGATGCAGGCAGGGTTTGTGGAAGCTCTGCTAGACGCCTGCCGGGCCCGAGGGATTCGAGCCGTCCTCGACACCTGCGGCTTTGCAAATTCCAAAGTCATTCACCGAATCAGCGCGAAGGTAGATCTCTTCCTCTACGATCTGAAACTGATGGACTGTGAAAGACACCGGGACTTCACCGGCGTGAGGAACGACTTAATTTTGCGGAACCTGAAAATGTTGGCTGAACGTAAGAGCGCGGTTGTCGTCCGCATTCCCATAATTCCGGGAGTGAATGACGACAGCGACAACATAGAGGCTTTCTCCGAGTTTCTATCTCCCTTGGGTCTTCGAGAAATCGATCTTCTCCCTTTTCACCGGATCGGAAGCGACAAGTACCGCAGGTTGCATTTGTCCTACGGGATGGGGGGAGTGGACCCACCCACCGCGGAGCAGATGGAAAGCATCGCACTGCGCCTGAGGCGGGACGGGTTTAGTGTGCGAATTGGAGGCTAATATGAACGAACGCGTGGCCAGACTGAGACAAGCTACACTCGAAACAAAACCTCGGCTTTCCATCGAACGCGCATTGCTTCTCAGCGAATTCTATCGCCAGGATAAGACTGTCTCGGTTCCCATCCGCCGGGCTCGTGCCTTTCAATACCTGATGGAGAACAAAGAGATCTACATTGGAAAGGGCGAACTAATCGTTGGCGAGCGTGGCCCCGCGCCCAAGGCAGCTCCCACTTTCCCGGAACTGTGCTGCCATAGCCTCGAGGACTTTGACATCCTGAATTCGCGCGAAAAGATCGCCTATTCCGTGGATGAGCGCGCCCGACAAGCGCAGAAGGACGAGGTCATTCCGTACTGGCGTGGCCGCTCGATGCGCGATCTCATTTTCGCGGAGATGACCCCGGAGTGGAAGACCGCATACGAGGCTGGCATCTTCACCGAGTTTATGGAACAACGTGCCCCCGGGCACACGGTGTTAGGGGATGTGATCTATCGAAATGGCTTGCTGGATCTGAAAACCGATATTGAGTCTGCTTTGCGGCAACTCGACTTTTTCAACGATCCCGAGGCGTCTGCAAAACGAGATGAACTGCGGGCCATGGCGATCGCCGCCGACGCCGTAATCCGCTTTGCCGAACGCCATGCGGAAAAAGCGGAGGAACTGGCTCGTGTAGAAAATCAGCCCGACCGCCAAGCGGAGTTACAGAAGATCGCCGAGGTTTGCCGTCACGTGCCCGCACACGCTCCGCGCGACTTTTGGGAAGCGTTGCAGGCTTACTGGTTCGTTCATCTAGGCGTAGTGACCGAGCTGAACACGTGGGATTCCTTCTGTCCGGGGCGCTTCGATCAGCATCTTTATCCTTTCTATCAGAAAGGAATGGAAGAGGGCCTGTTGACCCGGGACAATGCCAAGGAGCTGCTCGAATGCTTGTGGGTCAAGTTCAACAATCAGCCCGCTCCCCCGAAGGTCGGGGTGACGGCGGCGGAAAGTGGTACTTACACGGATTTCGCGAATATTAACAATGGCGGTCTGAGGCGTGACGGGTCGGACGGGGTGAATGACGTCACCTATCTGATTCTGGAGGTCGTTGATGAAATGCACTTGTTGCAGCCCTCCTCGAACCTGCAACTGAGCAGGAAGGACCCGGATCCGTTTCTGAAGCGTGGGCTGGAGATCGTACGCCAGGGCTGGGGCCAACCGTCGATCTTTAACGCGGACATGGTCGTTGAAGAGTTGTTAAGGCAGGGAAAGTCGGTGGAGGATGCACGGTGCGGCGGAACCTCGGGCTGCGTGGAAACGGGTGCCTTTGGAAAAGAAGCCTATATCCTTACAGGATACTTCAATCTCCCCAAGGTGCTTGAGATCACACTGAACAACGGAGTGGACCCACGCACCGGGAAGAAGATCGGAATCGAGACTGGGGATGCTCGCACTTTTTCTTCCTACGAGCAACTGTTTGCAGCTTTCCGCGAGCAGCTCCACTACTTTGTCGATATCAAGGTGCGCGGCAACAATGTCATTGAGCGGCTATATGCAGACTATATGCCGGCCCCGTTCCTCTCGCTGCTCGTGGATGACTGTATCGCAAAGGGCAAGGACTACAACAACGGCGGCCCGCGTTACAACACTACATACATCATGGGCGTAGCGCCCGCGACGTGCACTGACAGTCTTGCCGCCATAAAGTACCACGTGTTCGACCGCAAGACCTTACCCATGGACGAGTTGCTGGAAGCGCTGGCCCACAACTTCGAGGGTCATGAAAAGTTGCGCTTGGTATTGTGGAACAAGACGCCGAAGTTCGGAAATGATGATGACTTTGCGGATGCAATTCTCATAGATGTGTTCAACATCTTTTTCGACGACATAGATGGGCGGCGAAATACCAAGGGCGGATACTACCGGGTAAATTATCTTTCGACGACCTGCCACGTGTATTTTGGTTCGATGACCGGAGCTACACCGGACGGACGCCGCGCCTGGGAGCCCCTTTCCGACGGCATCTCGCCGGTTCAGGGCGCGGATCGCAACGGGCCCACCGCAGTCATCAAGTCCGCGGCCAAGATGGATCATGCCCGTACCGGAGGAACGCTGCTTAACCAGAAATTCACCCCGCAGTTGTTAAAAGGAGATGCCGGACTGGACAAAGTGGCTCAACTGGTCCGCTCCTACTTCCGCCTGGGTGGACATCACATTCAGTTCAATGTGGTCACTGCGGCCACCTTGCGCGCCGCGCAGGCGGATCCCGAGAAGTACCGCGATCTGATCGTGCGAGTCGCCGGTTATAGCGATTACTTCTGTGATTTAACCCGTGCTTTGCAGGACGAAATCATTGCGCGTACTGAGCATGAGGCCTTCGCACCTGCCATACCGGAGACAACCGCGGTCTGAGTGAACTCGTTCGCAATCAGTGTTGAACGACAATGAACACTTGCCCGAGACTTTTCTGCTGGCTGAATCGCCGCCGAGTGCGGACTCACGCGAACACTTCGACGTGGTATCTGGCAGCATTCCGTGGTTCCAGGAGAAACGAGTGTGAATAGGAAGAGATCAATCTTGCT
This sequence comes from Candidatus Sulfotelmatobacter sp., assembly GCA_030041215.1. Taxonomy (GTDB): domain Bacteria; phylum Acidobacteriota; class Terriglobia; order Terriglobales; family Acidobacteriaceae; genus Sulfotelmatobacter. Next base: position 33,870 of record JASHOH010000083.1, read on the forward strand.
GGCTGTTGTTACTTGCTGCCTCATCTTCAGTGTCACATCTCCCGCCCAGAACAACCTCGCAATGACGCCCCCGATGGGCTGGAACAGCTGGAATCACTTCGCTGAGCGCATCGATGACAAAACGGTTCGCGCACAGGCCGATGCCATGGTGTCAAGCGGATTGAAGGACGCCGGATACGTCTACATCAATATCGATGACACTTGGGAAGGACAGCGTGATGCCAGTGGGAACATTCACCCCAATGAAAAGTTTCCCGACATGAAAGCCTTGGCCGATTATGTCCACGGCAAGGGCCTCAAGCTCGGGATCTACTCATCCCCAGCCGCAAAGACCTGTGCGGGTTATGAAGGCAGTCTGGGACACGAGAGGCAGGACGCGCAGACCTACGCGCAGTGGGGCATTGATTACTTGAAATATGACTGGTGTCAATCGACCGGCAGCCTTGAAGAAATGAAAACCGCATATACGAAGATGCACGAGGCACTGAAAAAGACCGGACGACCGATTGTTCTCAGCCTTTGTGAATACGGCTGGAACAAGGTCTGGGAGTGGGGTCCCGCCGTCGGCGGCAACCTGTGGCGCACGACCGGCGACATCAGCGACCAATACTGGGTGATGGCGGAGATCGGCTTCAATCAGAATGGCCTGGAAAAATTTGCCGGCCCCGGTCACTGGAATGATCCCGACATGCTGGAAGTTGGAAACGGCGGCATGAATGAAGATGAATACCGCACTCACATGAGCCTTTGGGCAATACTGGCCGCCCCTCTCATTGCAGGAAACGACCTCGCCAAAATGACTCCCTACACGGTCGAAATGCTGACCAATCGCGAAGTCATTGCTGTGGACCAGGATCCGCTCGGCAAACAGGGCTTTCGGGTAGCGCAGGAGGGACCGTTCGAGGTTTGGATGAAGCCCATGGCCGACGGTACCAAGGTCGCAGGTTTGTTCAACCGGCAGCGTACGATCGAATCAATGACGGTCAACTTCTC
>JASHOH010000084.1 GCA_030041215.1 Candidatus Sulfotelmatobacter sp.
ATGTCGGTCTTGAGCGACTGGATGTCTTCTTTGACGATCTCGACCAGCCCTACTTTACCGTTGCCGTTTTTGCCGTTGTTTTCGTCAGCCATGATGAATCCTAAACTTCTAGAAATCCGATCCTGATGTCATTCCGAACCGGGCGCTCAGCCCGGTGAGGAACCTGCTTTTCGTTGCTATGCCGGTAAGAATGCTCCCGGATCGTTAAAGTGACTTGGCTGGCCTTTGGGCCACGAATAGAGCTTGGATGTATCGACCAAAATCTGGCCGTCGGGCGCTAGTTCGATTTTTGCGCGGTCCATCGGGCGCGGCGCCGGACCTTCGAAGTTGATTCCTTCGCTGTCATAGCCGCTGCCGTGACAAGGGCACTTGAATTTGTTCTCGCTTGGCTTCCAATCGGGAGTGCAGCCGAGATGAGTGCAGCGGGCGTAGATCACGAAAATGCGATCGGGCGTGCGGTCGACCCAGATGCGGTATTTCTGCTGAAATTTGGTATCGACGCCGAGAGCGAACTCGGATGGGTAGCCGATCTTGAAGACGGTATTGGGTTCAAAAAGAGTGCGGGGAAGAAAGAAACGAAAGAAAGCGATGAACCAGGCGGTGAGGAAAGCTGTTACGGCGATCCACGTGAACCGCCGGCGGCGCTGGTCGACTTCGGTGTTACTGGGACCGGTGGCGGCGACACCTCCGGCAGCGGCCGCTTTTGAAGTGCCTACCGCGGGGGTACCAACATATTTCGTGGCATCGACTTTGGCCGCGCCGGCCGGGGGTTTGGACGCATCCCCGGCCGGCGCTTCAGGATTTGGGACGGGCTTTCCGCCCTCCGCTTCCGACATGAATCCTCCTGAACTAGATGAACTGCCTCACCCTAATCCCCAGCGACGAGAGCGGGTACCAATTGCCCCGCGCCTGCCCGATTCACAATCGGCTGCAGTGCCTTCTCCAAAGCCTCAAAAACCAACTGGGCCAGCGCCACGACAAACTTCGGCGAATCGTTCAAACCTTCACTCATCTCAAATTGTCTGAAACCCAGTCGATGCGCCAGCTCACGAGCTTCGTGATCGATTTCGCCCAGCGTCTCCACGTGATCGGAGACGAATGCCACCGGCACAATGCAAACTTCCCTGATTTGTTCTTTCGCCAACTCGTGCAGGGTTCGCCGCAGTGTAGGTTGCAGCCATTTGCTGGCGCCGACCTTGCTCTGGTAGCAGAGGCGGTGATGATTGGGCCAGCCGCCGCGCTCCATCAGAAGCTGCACTGTTTCCTCGACATGCCGCTGATATGGGTCGCCTTGCGCAATCACAGACAGCGGAACGCTGTGGGCGCTGAAAATAATCTCGGCTCTATCTGGTTCCTGAAACTTAGCCAACGCCTGCTCAATTTTTTCGATGACCGCATCTAAATACATCGGATGCCGATAGAACGGGCCGACGTTGTGTACGGGAATGTCGTCGTGGAAATGGCGCTGCCACTCGTTCAGGCTGCTGCCCGTGGTGGTCGACGAATATTGCGGATATAAAGGCAACAGGACGATCTCATCGCATTGCGCTTCCCGAATCTGCGCGATGGCTTCGCGGGTAAACGGATGCCAGTAGCGCATGGCTACAAAGCAGCGGGCATCGAAGCCCTGCCGGCCGAGTTCAGATTGCAGCGCACAGGCCTGGGCTTCGGTGAAGCGGCGGATGGGCGAGCCTCCGCCGATGGTCGCGTAATGATGCTGGACCTTTCGCGCCCGCGTGGCCGAGATCAGTTTGGCCAGAGGCTTGCGGCCGATGCGAGCGAAAGGGAAGTCGATGATATCGGGATCGCAGAAGAGATTAAAAAGAAAAGGTTCGATCGCAGCCAGCGTGTCCGGCCCGCCAAGCTGAAACAGAACTACACCCACACGCCGTGTTGTGCGCGTCATCCCCCTAAATCCCCAGAAGGGGCCAATTTTATACCATCTGCGGCGAGAGTCAATGGCGGGGAGAAAAATTGCCAGAGAACTCCTAAGCCGTTACCATCTCGCGCCGTTCGCTCGGCTCATACTCCACGATGTACCCCGCCACCGCGCTTGCCGCCACGGTCAACGGCGAGGCCAGATACATCTGCCCCGGCCCGCTACGCCCAGGAAAATTTCTATTCTGCGCGCTGATTACGACCTGGTCCGGCCTCGTCGAAACTCCCGGCCCCGCGTTGATGCATGCTCCGCAGCTCGGCTCGATCACATGCGCTCCGGCCTTCTGAAAAATTTCCAGATACCCACGCCGCACGCAGTATTCGCGCGTCTCCTGCGAGCCAAACTGAATGTAGAACTTGCACGACTCGGCCACGCGCTTGCCCCGCTTCAGCGCATCGGCCAGCACCGCAGCGTACATGTCCATATCTTCGTTCTTACCCGCCGTGCATGTTCCGCCATACGCAATCTCCACCGGCACTGGCGTATTCAGCTCGCGAATATATTTTCCATTCCCCGGATCGCCCGGCGTCGCCACCATCGGAGTAATCTCCGCCGCGTCCAGCTCAATAACATGCGCGTACTGCGCCCCCGGATCGCTATACAGCCCCTCAATCATCTTCTCAGCCTTTGCCCGATCCATGCCGCGCCGCTCCACCAGAAAATCGACTGCCTTCTTATCGGGCGCGACAATTCCCGTGAACCCTCCAATTTCCGCTGCCATGTTGGTCATGGTCGCGCGCTCGTCCACGCTGAGCTCTTCGATCGCTTCACCCGCGTACTCCATCACTTTCGCCAGCGCCTTTCCGCTGCGCACATAATCCAGGCTCAAAATTTTCAGGATGAAATCTTTCGCCGTGACGTTCTCATGTTTCTTCCCGCGAATCACCACGCGCACCGACTCCGGCACCTTCACCCGCACATCTTTCGTGATCCAGGAATTGAACACGTCAGTCGTGCCGATGCCAAACGCCACGCAGCCAATCGCGCCCACATGCGGAGTGTGCGAGTCCGACCCAATATTCAGCTGCCCCGGCAGCGCGTAGCTTTCCAGCACAATTGAATGGCAAATGCCTTCCGACCCCTTACGGTCTCTTAGCTCGCCATGCAGCTTGATCCCTTGCTTCGCCGCAAAATCCTGCTGCTTCAACTTCAACTGTGTCGCCAGATCAAGCAGCCCGAGTTTTTTCTTCTCTTCGGAGATGACTTCGTCGAGGAACGTCAAATGATCGCGAAAGAAAATAATCGAGGAAGGATCATTCACCTTCGCGTCTTTCCCGACATAGTGCTCAAAGAAAATCGCCGCCATCGGCGTGACGTACTCGTGGCTGAACCGCAGATCGGCGCGTGCGAATCCGCTATCGCCAGGCTTCACGCTGGGCACGCCCATTTCGCCGCGCTCATTGATCATGTGCCGCGCGAAAATCTTCTCGGCGAGGGTCATTGGCAGAACACCGTTCTGCGTGAAGGGGGACGCTGCCCGGTTTTTCGCGGCGCGGTTGGGCATGGCGCGGTTGGATGCCGCTCGGTTCGGTACGGCCCGGTTTGGTACCGCCTCTCCGCCTCTAGCCGCTGGACGAATCGGCGGCAGGAAGACCCTCCCCTGCATCCGCGCCACGTTAAAGTTAAACAACCCTCCATACTCAATCACCTGCCGCGTAATCTCATCTTCCCCGCGCGTGAACTCACTTAGCGCAATCTCTTCCCTCGCGCGAATCTTATCGATCAGCCCAAAATCGGTCGATGTCAGCACACCCAGGTTCTGGCAATTCTGCTTGTAGATGCGCTCGATATTTTCGGCAATCACCACGCGAATGCCGGCGCACATCTCCGCATACGGAGACTGCTCCCTGCTCGACCCCTTCCCTCTCCGCTTGCCGCTCACCGCGCACACAAAGCCGCCGCGCTTCACGTCGCCGCGCCCAATCGGCGTCACCCCGCCGCACTTCAGCCCCAGATACGGAATCTCGCCCAGCGTCTCGTCAAAATAAAAGCAGTAGTGCGCGGGCGTGATCTCGTCGGTCGAAATGTCGTCGCGCAGTTTAGGATTGGCCGCTGGATTCTTCGTGTCCCACGGCATGTCCCAACCGGCCAGTTGCCGCTTGATCAGCTCCGGATCTTCGGTAAGAAACAGAATGCGCCCCGGCAGCCGAACTTTGTCAGGGCGCTTTTCAATTTTGCGTTCGAGAAGAGAATTGATCACGTGTGAACCCACAGAAAAGAAGTAAGGACCGAATCGTGCCTCGGCGGCGTCGAGGCAGCCCACAGCAGTCCTGATCAATTGTAGCGCGGCATTGAAATAGGTTTCTCTGTGTCTCTGTGACTCTGTGGTGAAGAGTTTTTTTCCACAGCACTACTGTGACAACTGACCTTGCACTCCGTCCGCACCACAGATCAGCATACGCCACATGCAACTTCTCACCACAGAGTCACAGAGCCACAGAGAAAACGAAAAAGACCCCCGAACCGCCCCGATCATCGGAGCCGCCATCGAAGTCCATCGCCACCTCGGCCCAGGCCTGCTCGAATCCGCCTATGAGCAGTGCCTGTGCCACGAACTACATCTCCGAGGTCTGCCATTCCGATGCGAGGTTGATCTACCGGTTTCTTACAAAGGCATCAATCTCGATTGCGGATACAAGATCGACTTGATCGTCGCCGACGAGGTGATTGTCGAGCTCAAGGCCATCGAACGCATCCTTCCTGTCCATGAAGCGCAGCTTCTCACGTACCTGAAGCTCTCAGGCAAACCCGTGGGCCTGCTAATAAATTTCAACGTCTCACTACTGATGCGCGGAATTATCAGAAGAGTTTTATAAGATCCCTCTGCGTCTCTGTGACTCTGTGGTAAATGCTTTTTACGGGGAAAATCAATCTCACCACAGAGTCACAGAGAAACGATTAGCCCCACTTCAGTACAATACCCGCCGTGGCGGAAATCAAGGTTGACCACGCTCGCACCCTGGCGAAAGTTCAAATTTTCTCTGAACTCGACCACCCAGAGCTTGCCTTCCTTGCCCAGCGAGCCGTGCTTCGCCGTTTCTCTCCGGGCGAGACCATTTTCAGCGAAGGCGAACCTTGCGTCGGACTGTACGTGGTTGAGTCCGGACACATTCGCGTTTTTAAGAGTTCGGCCGGCGGACGAGAGCAGGTGCTGAGCATCGAAGGGCCGGGCGGCTCGGTTGCGGAACTTCCGGTCTTCGACGGCGGCAACTACCCGGCCTCAGTCGCCGCTGTGGATGACGTTACTCTGCTGTTTGTCCGCAAACAGGATTTTCAAGCGTTATGCCTGGCCCATCCCCAAGTTGCGCTCAAGGTGCTGCGCGTCGTCGGCGCACGGCTGCGGCGGCTGGTGGGAATCATCGAGGAACTCTCATTCACCACCGTGCGGCACCGGCTGGCATCCTTCCTCCTGCGCCTTGCCCGAAGCGAAGGCAAGCGCGTGGCTCAAGGAGTGGAAGTCACTTTGCCGGCCAGCAACCAGGAATTGGCCTCGCAGATTGGAACCGTCCGCGAGCTGGTTTCGCGGAATCTTTCCCGCTTTCAATCCGAAGGCTTACTGAAGATCAATGGCCGCAATGTGACCATTCACGATCTAAAGGCCCTGGAAGCGGAGCTGCGATCGCCCCAATAAGCCGCTTACGAGTGCTCTTCTTCCAGCTTCAACTGCAGCCTAGCGGCTTTTCCGCGGCCGCCGTGACAAAAGTCATCGCCGCCGCGTCCTTGTTTCACTAACTTCAGAACATCAAGCGCACCGCAGAAATTGAAGATGCGCTGCTGAGGAGGATGCCGTGAGCGTAGCCACTGAGAGAACTGTGCGGGAATTGGTCCTCGAAAACCCTGCCGCAACCCGGGTTTTCGAGAAGCTGGGCATCGACTATTGTTGCGGTGGCAATCAATCTCTGGAGGAGGCCTGCCGCGCAGCCAATTTGTCCGTGGAGCAGGTATTGGTCTCCCTCGCGTCTGTTGAACAGACCCCCGATGCTGCGCAGGAGAACCGTGACTGGCAAACCGAGCCGCTCGCCAATCTGATAGCGCACATCAAGAACACTCATCACAAGTACACCCGCGAAGAGATTGTCCGCTTCGTTCCATTGTTTGGGAAAGTGTGCTCCGTTCACGGCAAGAACCATCCTGAACTGCTGCGCATTGGCACGACCTTCGCCGGTCTCGCACAGGAACTCACGACGCACATGATGAAGGAAGAGATGGTGTTGTTTCCTTACATCGTGAGGATGGAGGAGGCTGTCATTCAACATGAGCCCGTACTGCCGGCGCCTTTTGGCAGTGTGCAAAACCCGGTTGCGATGATGGAGCACGAGCATGACTCCGCTGGTAACGCGCTGCGCGTCATGCGCCAGGAGAGCGGCGGCTACGTTGCTCCGCCCGACGCATGCATCAGCTTCCAGACGCTCTACAAGGCCCTGGCCGACTTCGAGGCTGACCTGCACCAGCACATTCATCTGGAGAACAACATCCTGTTTCCGCGCGCGATCGCCATGGAACGGACCAATTGATCCCCGCCGGACCAATCCGGGCGGTTCAGGGATGACCGCGCCTGAGTCGTTCCTCGGGCCACTTGCGCCAGGGCGGCTCAGGGGTCGATTTCAGTAAGATCGTTGCTGGCGGAGGCTCCCATGCGCTTAGCAGCTTTTCTCAGTCTTCTCTTCTTTCCGGTGATCACTGTTGCTCGTGCCCAGGTATCAGCAGAAGGCCAGACTTGCCTGGATTGCCACAGCCAGACCACTCCGGGCATCGTGGAGCAGTGGCGGGATAGCGCCCACGCTAAGAAGAATGTCGACTGCTACTCATGCCACCGTGCCAGCGACAAAGACCCGGCGACATTCGACCATTACGGTCAGCGCATCGCTGTGATTGTGACCCCGAAGTACTGCGCCCGCTGTCACAGCAAGGAAGTCGACCAATTTGAAAAGAGCCATCATGCCCAGGCTGCGCAATTCATCGGGTCACTGGATAACATGCTGGGAGAATTCGTCGAAGGCGGTCCTGCCGCGGTCAACGGCTGCCGCCAGTGCCACGGCAGCGAAGTCAAATATTTACAGGATGGGAAATTCGATCCCGACACTTGGCCGAACAGCGGAATCGGACGAGTGAATCCGGATGGCAGCCGAGGTACTTGTGCTGCTTGTCACGGACGGCACTCCTTCAGCTCGGCGCTGGCGCGCCAGCCCGAGAACTGCGGAAAGTGCCACCTCGGCCCGGATCATCCCCAGATCGAAATCTACAATGAATCCAAGCACGGTATTCAGTTTCGCGGCAACATCGCGAAAATGAATTTGGATTCCAAGTCTTGGATCGTAGGCAAGGACTATTCAGCGGCGCCCACCTGCGCCACCTGCCACATGAGCGCGACCAGCAATCAGCCGGTGACCCACGATGTGGGCGATCGCATCAGCTTCACACTCCGGCCGGTGATCAGCATCAAGCTGGAGAATTGGGAGAAGCGCCGTGCCGCCATGCAGGACGTCTGCTCCAACTGCCATGCCACCGGCTGGGTGGAGAACTTCTACAAGCAATATGAGAGCACGGTCGATCTCTACAATGAAAAATTCGCCAAGCCTGCCAAATCCATCATGGACAAACTTTACGCCGCCAACAAACTCACCAAGACTCCTTTCGACGAGAAGATCGAATGGACCTACTACGAGCTCTGGCATCATGCAGGGCGGCGCGCCCGCATGGGCACCGCCATGATGGGCCCTGACTACACCCAGTGGCACGGCTTCTACGAGGTCGCCAAGATTTTCTATACCGAGTTCATTCCCGAGGCGGAAGTGCTCCTGCCCGGCGTGACGGCCGACGTAATGAAGAGTCCTTATCACCAATGGACTAAGGGACTAAGCAAAGAACAACTCCAGCAGCAACTCGAGTTTTATAAGAAGAGGTACAACCAGTGAAGATCGTGCGCCCTTCGCCAAAGACCAGCAAAATCTAATTATCTTATTGACAAGCTAATTGCATTGCGATTATCTTAAATGGAAGCGATTCTGACATCTCCGAGCCCGCCACATTTAGGCGGGCTCAACACTTTTTGGCGCCGGAATCGCCTATAGCTGCTTTGTTCGCAAATATTTACCTATAAGTCCTTTGGGCGCAAATATTTGCAAGGAAAAACCCGCTAACCCGATGATTCCATTAGCTAGGGGGTGGGGGGGGAGGGGTAGGATAGTAATCAATCGGTAAATACATTCCCGACGACGAAACCGACTGTGCGACAATTACCACCCGGAAGTGCGCACGGCCGAAAATGAACAAAAATCTGTTCAGGTCGCTGATTGAAGTCGGATTCATCATCTTCCTCTTCTATTCCAACCTCTTGATGGGAGAGTTCGAGCGCTCGGGCGCTGGCCGCGCAAAAGGATTGGCCTGGGCGCTGCGCGATGTTTTTACGCCGGAAAATTTTGCCATCGCGCTGATGGCGGCGCTCGTCGGCTACGTGCTGTTTGAATTTCTGCGGAAAAGGTTTTAGCGGAAGACTGATGTCCGGAAGAACGATCTGCGGGAGAATGACCTGCTGATGAATGTTCCGCGGGTGGCGTGAGTTTCTCCGCGCTCGCCGATTGAATCAGTCTGCTGATCTCTGACCGGATTGCGCGCGCCTCGCGTTGCAGGTCTTGCGCGAGCCGCCAGAATCTATCCTGCTGTTCGGTTTCTTTTTCCTGCGCCGCCAATTGCGTGAGGCGGAGAATTTCTTGTTCCAGGACTTGCAAGCGTGCTTCGAGAGCTTCGGCTGTCATCTGCGGGCCTGCGGGAAGTATACGCTTTCCCGTGCGGCGTCGATCGCCTTTGAGATCCCTCGCCCCGCTTCGGAAGGGGAGCGCCCAGGAAGTCCAAGAAGACTTTCTCCGTGCCTCTGTGACTCTGTGGTGAAAACGTTGTGGGGGATGAAAATGGAACCGGCGCAAGGCCGGGCTCGTCAGTCCGGGCCTTGCGCCGGTCGGTGTGCGCCCAGAGGAGGCGCAAGCTCACTTTTTATAATAAGCCGCGTTGCGGTCTATGAATTCTTTTTTATCCTCGGGAACGTCTTCCAGCGCGTGGACCGAATCCGTTGTGCATACCGGCACGCAGGCGCCGCAGTCAATGCACTCCACGGGATCGACAAAAAGCTGAGTTTCTGCCTCAAAATCCGGTTCATCCTTCTTGGGATGAATGCAATCGGTGGGGCAGACATCGACGCAAAGGGCATCCTTGGTGCAGGTATCGGTAATTACATAAGCCATGGGAACATCTCTCCGTGAAGTTCGTTGGGTTAGCAGCGACTATAGAGGCGCGGGAGGCCAAAGTCGGTGATCGTCATCACTATCGGTTGTGCCCCAGAAAAAAGGACGCTGTGATGGCGTCACACAGATAGGTGACGGCGGTCACGGAAAGTGCAAACTTTAGTGTGCCAGAATATTTGGCATTGAAACTAGTCCTTACTAGTTAAAGATCGCCCGGCTCCAACCCACAGAACCCCACAGAGCCGTTACCCCAGACGGCAGGGGCCGGGCGCTTTAATTTCCTCAGTTCTTAGCTTCTAGCACTGATCTTCACCCCTCGCCGCTTGCCTTCGGTGTGTTCTCGCCTCGACAGCGTGTCAGCCCATAGACGTTGTGTCGAGGTTGAGACATTCGAAATGCCACTGTGGAAAGAGCAAACCTATTGCTGCCAATCAGATGAAAAATTGGGATCTGCCGTGCTCTCTGTAGTCGCGTAGCAAGCTGAGCTCAGGCGAAGAGCTATGAGCTAAGAGCTACAAGCTAGGAGCTACAAGCTAGGAGCTTACCCATGCAGATGGTAATGACATTCATGGCAGTCGTGGCGGGCCTGATTTTTTCTATCGCTGTGGCGTTGCTGCTCGAAGAGTTGATCTTCGGGCAAGTGTTCCGGCTGTTCTTTGCGCGTCAGAATGCACAGCAGCCCGGTTCAAACCTAGTTCCCGCAGCACTGAAAACCGGGCAGAAGCGATAGGGCGCAAATAAAGAACGCGCCGCTAGGGGGCCCACTCAAGCCAAAAAGCAGCTTGAGTGGCCACCACCAGCGCAGAGGAGAACGACAATGCTGGTATTGAAGTATTTCTTGATGGTGGGCGGGTTCGCGATGATCGCTGCAGCCGCGGGCATTTTGATTTACGACCTGTATCGCGAGCGACTGTATCGGCGTGCTCTCGAAACCCCAGGCGAGGCAGCCCCGGTGCCGGTTGTGGTCCGCTGGCGTACTTCGCTGGCACTGGCCATGCTGGCTTGGGGACCGTTGCTTCTGGCGTTGAGCATCGTGATCGTGCCTAGCGGGATGGCGGCCGTGCGGGTGAGCGAACTCAGTGGAGCCCTGCCGGGCACGCTCTATCCGGGCGCACACCTGATTTTGCCGCTGGTCGAAGATGTGGCGCTGTTCGACATCCGCGACCAGATATTCACCACCGGTGTCTTAGAAGATGGGCGGGTGGCAGCGAAGAACGCATCGACGAAAGCCCAGTTTCTCGATGTCCAGGCAAAAGAAGGGCTGACGCTCGGGCTGGCGATTACAGTGCGATATCGGCTGGATGCGAAGAAGCTGGACCACATTCACGCAAACTTGCCGCATCCAGTCGAAAGAGAGATCGTGCCGCCGGTCGTGGCGAGTGTCTGGCGTGAAGCTGTGCCCAACTATACCGTGCGCGATGTTTTCTCGGCGAAGCGGGAGGAGGTGCGGCAGAGAGCGGCGGCATTGATTACGGAGAAGCTGGCTGCGGACGGCATCGTGGTGAAAGAAGTGATGCTGCGCGACATCCAATTGCCGCCCGAGTATGCGAAAGGTCTGGAGCAGTTGCTGCTGAAGGAGCAGGAAAATGATCGCATGGGAGTGGAAACTGAGCTGAAGGCCAAGCAGGTGAAAATTGCTGAATACGAGGCGGAAGCGACCAAAGTCCAGCAGATCAAGGCGGCCGAAGGCGAGGCGCAGGCCCACGTGTTGCAGGCGAAAGGCGAGGCTGACGCGATGCAATATACGTTGCCGCTGAAGCAGAAACAGATCGAACAGAGCCGGCTGGAGGCGCAGGCGCGCAAGGAAGCGACGATTCAGAATGCCGAAGCCGAGGCGCAGGCCAAAGTAATCGACAGCAAAGCGGAAAGCGAGCGGCGCAAAGTGCTGGCGGAGGCTGAGGCCGACCGCATCCGCGTGACCGCGGCTGCTGATGTCCAGAGATTGCAAGGCGAGGCCGCAATTTTGAAAGACAATCCTTTGCTGATTAACAAGATCGTGGCCGAGCGGCTCTCCGACAAGTTGCAGATCATGATGGTGCCGGCTGATGGCAAATACTTCTTTGCCAATGATGTTTTGCGCAGCATGAGCATGCCGAACCAGAGCAGTCAAAGCGAGCAGAGATAGATCCTACGTCATCCGTGGTTGGGGTGCGATAATGCGAACAAATCACCCCGCAGGACTTGTGCGGGAAGCGGATGTCCATGACCTTTCGCCGCAAATTGCTGCTGGTTTTCTCGGTGACTGTGTGTGTTTCGGTGCTCGCCGTGACGCTGCTGGTTTCGGCGGTAACGGGGCGCGCGTTCGATCGCAGCGAGAATGAAAGAACGGCGGCATTGGTCGCGCAGTTCCGGCGCGAATTCAATCATCAGGGCGAAGGCGTAGCGCGACGAGTCGAAGCGGTTGCCGGCTCTGAATCGGTGAGCCGCATGGCGGTTGCTCTCCGTCGCAAGCCAGCGGATGCCGGACCCTATTTCGAGTCGGCGAAAACGGCGGCAGAAAATCTTCAGCTCGATTTTTTGGAGTTCGTCGAGAGCGACGGAAACATTGTTTCCTCGGCGCAATGGCCGGCGAAATTTGGCTATCCCGAGACTGCGATCGACAGCCTAGCTGCATCGGCCGACCAGGGACCGTTTCTTAAGCAGGAAGAATTACAGCAGGGAACGGCGCTGGGGTTGTTTGCAGTGCGGGCGGCCGGCACGACAGAAAATCCCGTGTATATTGTTGGCGGGCGCCGGCTGGATAAAGATTTCCTTGCTGCGCTTGACGCCCCAGCCGGCATGAGGGCGGTGCTTTACCAGAATCGCGGCGAGCGGTTCTCACAGGATTTTTTCGTCGATCTCTCGGCGCTAAGTAGTGATGACGGCGCTCGTCCCGCAGACAAATTGCAGCCTCTAATCGATGCCGTGCGCCAGTCCAATCAGGAAAGCGCTGCGCTTGTGCACTGGTCTAATGATGCCGCGGAAGACGAAGTTTTTCATGCCATACCTTTGATGGGGCCTGGTCAGAAAAATCGTCCGTTGCTGGGCATTCTGTTGATCGGCAATTCGCGCCGGGCTTATGTTGAGCTGATGCGGCGAATCCGGTTTGCGGCGCTGATGGCGGGTGGCGGAGGAATCCTGCTTGCGGTTCTCCTCAGCAGTTGGGCGGCGGCGCGGGTTACAAGGCCGGTTGAGCAGCTCGCGGCGGCGGCAAAGGAAATTGGGGCGGGGAACTGGAACGTTCACGTCGACGCGGTGGGCCACGATGAACTCGCGCAACTGGCGGACTCTTTTAATCACATGACCGCGGAGCTGCTCGCCCAGCGCGAACGGCTGCTACAGGCCGAACGGGTTGCCGCGTGGCGGGAGTTGGCCCGCAGGCTGGCGCATGAGCTCAAGAATCCGCTATTTCCGCTGCAACTCACGATGGAAAATCTGATTCGCGCGCGGCAGCAGAATCTAGAGCAGTTCGACGAAGTTTTCCGCGAAAGCGCAAGAACGCTGCTGGCTGAAATTGCGAACCTGAGAGGAATTATCAACCGCTTCAGCGATTTTGCCAAGATGCCGCAGCCGCAGTTGCAGAGTGTGCAGTTGAATGAAGTCGTGCGCGGGGCGGCGCAGCTTTTTCAGGCGCGGTTTGCTGCGGCTGAACGTTCGAAAATAACCTGCGAACCGGAGCTCGACCCGTATCTGCCGCCGGTTGCGGCTGATCCCGAGCTGATGCATCGGGCGATTTCGAATCTGGTATTGAATGCGATCGACGCTATGCCTCAGGGCGGCAAGCTGATTCTGCGCACCAGCGAGAAGGACGGCAAGGTGATGGTTGAAGTTGCCGATTCCGGCCCCGGTTTGACGGCGGAAGAACGTGAGCGCATCTTCACTCCTTATTACACAAGCAAACAGCATGGGACGGGGCTTGGTTTGGCGATCGTGCAGTCCGTTGTGAGCGATCACGGCGGAAGAATTCGCGTGCAGAGTGAGCCGGGGCGGGGCACAAGCTTCGTGGTCGAATTGCCGCGGAACAGAAGCGGGGAATTCGAACAGAATGTGGCAAAGATCTAGAAGGAGAGACTGACGGCCAAGGCACATCTGCTGATTGTTGACGACGACCCGAATACGCTGGCGTCGCTGGCGCGGGCGTTTCGTCTTGCCGGGCATGACGCCGCCGTGTGCGATAACCCTGCGAAAGCGATAGAGCTCGCCAGAACGCAGAATTTCGACGTGATCTTCTCCGATGTGGTGATGCCTGGAAAAAATGGCATCGCTCTGTTGGAAGAGCTGAAAGCGCAAGGTGTCGCCTCGCCAGTGGTCATGATGTCAGGCCAGGCCGATATTGAAATGGCCGTGCAGGCGACGCGGCTGGGTGCGCTGGATTTCCTTGAAAAGCCAATCTCGACGGAGAAGCTGCTGGTCACCGTCGAGAATGCGCTTAAGCTGCGCCGCCTGGAAACAGAAAACCGGCAGCTCAAACAGCGTTTAGGCAAGCACGAAATTGTCTGGCAGGGCGCGCCCATGCAGCGCGTGATGGCGCAACTCGAACGGGTCGCTGCGAGCGAGACGCGCGTGTGCATCCTTGGGGAAACCGGCACCGGAAAAGAGCTGGTGGCGCGCACCATCCATGAGCGCAGCCCGCGCGCCGGCGGACCGTTTGTGACTCTCAACTGCGCGGCCGTTCCGGCAGAACTGATCGAATCTGAACTTTTCGGGCATGAAAAAGGTTCGTTCACCGGCGCCGCAGGCCGCCATATTGGCAAGTTCGAGCAGGCTGACCATGGCACGATTTTTCTCGACGAAATTGGCGACATGCCGCTGGCCATGCAAGCCAAGTTGCTGCGCGTGCTCGAAGAAGGCGAGATCGAGCGCGTTGGCGGAGACAAGCCCGTTGGCGTGGACGTGCGCGTGATCGTGGCTACGCATCGCGATCTCGAGGCGCGCGTGCGCGAGGAGAAGTTTCGGCGCGACCTTTTTCACCGGATATACGTGTTTCCGCTTGTGCTGCCGCCTTTGCGGGAACGCCGCGAGGATATTCCGGCGCTGGTTGCACATTTCGCGGCGCAGGTTTGCGCTCAGAATGGTTGGAAGCCGTTGGCGTTCAGTGCAGAAGCGATTCAGGCTTTGCAATCTCACGCCTGGCCGGGCAATGTGCGCGAGTTGCGCAACATGGTGGAGCGTTTGATGCTGCTCGCACCGAATGGTGAAGTTGACCTCGCTACAGTCCAGGTGGCTTTGCCAAAAGGCGGCATCGGAGGCGTTTCGGAAGCGGTTGCGTTTTCCTCAGGATCGCTGGCTGAACGCGTTGATGCGTTCGAACGCGAGGTCATTCTGGCGGAGCTCAAGCGCAGCCACTCCAACGTAACTCTTGCCGCAAAGTCGTTGGGAATGGAGCGCAGCCATCTTTACAAGAAAGCCGAGCAACTGGGAATTGATATGCGGGCAATCCGGCGGGAGCAGGAGTCAGTACCAGACTAGTCGAGACTACGCTGCACTCTCCGGCTTGCGAGTGCAAAACCGAATTCCTTCGTGTACCTTTGTGTCCTTTGTGGTTTCTTCACTTTCTCAGTCGGGAGATCCTGTTGACCGATACGCGTCGTCGACTGTCCTCACTGGTTTGTATTTGTCTCGCACTCGCCATTTTCCACGCGGCCGCGTTCGCTAACGATCCGCCCTCGCCACCCGTATATGGCGTCCGCATGGAGCAGGCGTGGATTCCCATGAAAGATGGCGTGCGACTGGCAGCCACGCTGTACATGCCAGATGGCGCCAAGGCGAGCGAAAAGTTTCCTGCATTGCTCGAATACTTGCCCTATCGCAAAGATGACGGCACTGCCGCGGGAGATTATCCCAAACATTCATATTTTGCGCGGCGTGGGTACGTCAGCGTGCGCGTCGATATCCGCGGATTTGGCGCGAGCGAAGGGTCACCGCCCGAGCGCGAATATTCCGAGCAGGAACAGGAGGATGGCGAGCAGGTGATCGCGTGGCTGGCTCATCAGCCGTGGTCGAATGGCAATGTCGGCATGTTCGGGATTTCGTGGGGAGGATTTGCGGCACTGCAAATGGCGATGCGGCAACCTCCAGCGCTAAAGGCCATCCTCGCCACCGACGCCACGGCCGAATTGTTCCACGACGACGTTCATTACGTCGATGGCATCGCGCACATCGATGAATTCGAGCTGAACATGGACATGGCCGAGGGCTGGACGGGCGCGCCCGACTACACGCTCGATGAAAAGGTTCTGGGGCCACGCTTCGACACTCCGCCATGGTCGCTGCTTTATCTCAAGCATCAACACGATGGGCCGTTCTGGCGCGACCGCGTGCGGCCGTTGAAGGAGATCACGATTCCTGCGTTTCTCATCGGCGGCTTGCTCGATGGTTACCGAGACAATATCGATGACATGCTTTCGGAATCGAGCGGCCCGGTAAAAGCCATCCTTGGTCCATGGAACCATACGTTCCCTAACGACGCGGTTCCCGGCCCGCAGATTGAATGGCGCAACGAGGCCGTGCGCTGGTTCGATCATTGGCTGAAAGGACGCGACACGGGCGTGGAGCACGATCCGCGGTTGATTGTTTATATGCAGCACTGGCACCCGCCGGACCCAAATCTCGAAGACGTTCCCGGCGAGTGGAGGCGCGAGGACACGTGGCCCCCGAAGGGCACAGAGGGTAGGGAGCTTTTTCTGCAACCCGATCACACCCTGGCATATTCATCCCCTCCCATTACCAGACACGAACTGAAGTACATTCCTTCGGTCGGAGTCGAGGCGGGATTTTGGTGGGGCGAATTGTTAAACGACGTGCGCCCAGTGGACGCGTTTAGTCTCGTGTACGACTCTGCGCCGCTGAAGGAGGATCTAGCGATTCTGGGCCGGCCGTGGGCCACGCTGCATGTGTCAGCGACTGCGCCACTGGCAGATTGGTTCGCGCGCCTGTCAGACGTCGCCCCTGACGGCACGGTCACCCAAATTACTGGCGCCGGCATCAACGGCGCGCAGCGCGACTCCATGAGCGAGCCGGAAGATTTAACGCCGGGTGAGATCTATCGCGTCAACATCATCATGCACCTCACGTCGTGGGTGTTTCCGAAGGGACACCGCATTCGCCTTGCAATCTCGAACGCTCTTTGGCCGATGATGCTGCCGACGCCTTACAAAATGACGACAGCGCTTGACCTCGGCGGACCGGACGGTTCTGGCCTTAGCCTGCCGACCGTGCCGTTAACCGGAGCCGCTGCGCCGGCGTTTTCACCTCCCGAGCCGTCGGAGGAGCGGAGTGATGTCAAAACCGTAGGATTTCCATGGCCCGGCGAATGGACGCTCGAACGCGACGAAGCTCGCCTCAAAACCACCGTGCACTGGAAAGGCAAAGATGCGAGCACCTTCCCCTGGGGAACGGAAGACGATTACGAAAATCTGACCTACGACGCGGACGATGAGCACCCCGAAAGCTGCTCCGTGCGCGGAGAGGCAGAGAGCATCTTCACGCTGAAGGGGCGGACTCTGACCTGGCGCGGGCATTTGCTGGTCACGACTGATCAGAAGAATTTCTATTACAAGTACACGCGCGAGTTGCTGAAAGATGGCGCGGTCATCAAGTCGAAAACGTGGCAGGAGACGATTGCGCGGGATCATCAGTGAGCTGCGTCTTTCGGTGCGGGCATGAGAACTTTTCTTTCGCTTCTTCGGGGCTTGGTTATTCCCCACTTCCCATCCCCACGGCTTGCGCTGTGGGCTGCATTCTAACGCCGCTTCGCGGCTTAAATCGGCGACCTTATTTCACGATTGTCACAATTTCCGAGTTCACGCACAGACTTCAGCGCATTGAGTTGTGCGGTTGCTGCGCCTAGTTTGGCCGATTAAGCGCGAAGCCCGGCTGTGTCACAATAAGAATTAATGACATTCGATCCAAACAGCCTAAGCCAGATTGTCGAAGCCTCAAGCCGAATCGAAACTTCAAGATCGAATGAAGCCCGGGTTCCGCTTTCCGACATCCGCCTGATTGCGACCGATATCGACGGCACCCTGCTGAATCCTGAATTCAAAATTTCCGATGACGATCTCACGGCACTGCGGCGCGCCCATGCCGCCGGAATCGAAATCGTTCTCGTAACGGGACGCCGCCACACCTTCGCCTTGCCCATTGCGCAGCAGCTTGGGTTTGATCTGTGGCTCATTAGCTCCAATGGCGCGGTCACGCGGTCTCTTTCCGGCGAAACCTTCCACCGCGACCTGATGCCGCGGGAAGTCTGCCGCGAACTATGCGGCGCGATGCAAGATTTCCGAGGCCATACCGTTCTTACTTTTGATAAGGAAACCAAAGGCGCCATCGTGCTCGAGCACATGGATGACCTGAACGCCAGCATTCAGCGCTGGCTGCAGAAAAATATGCCTTACATCGACTTCGTGGTGCCCATCGAGAAAGCGCTCACGGCAGACCCGATACAGACTATGTTTTGCGGCTCGATGGCACGCATGAATGAGGCCTTGCAGGTACTTCAGAGCAGTGGGCTCGACAACCGCGTCACCGTGCTGCGCACCGAATATCCGCAGCGCGATCTTTCGATGATCGACGTGCTCAATGTGGGCTGTTCCAAGGGCCACGCCCTGGAGCGCTGGGCGGCATATCGCGGCATCCCGCGCGAACAGGTCATGGCCATCGGTGACAACCACAATGATGTGGAAATGCTTGAGTTCGCCGGCCATCCGGTTATCATGGGAAATGCGTGCGAAGAACTGCGCGCTCGCGGCTGGAACGTAACTCTGGGGAATAACGCGTGTGGCGTTGCTGCGGCAGTAACAGAGGTCTTAAGGAGCATTCCGCTTGCCGGCGCTGCGATTAAGCAAAGAGGCAAATAACGGGCTTTAACCCTGAATGCATTGAGCTGTAGTTTCGCGATGAAGTCAGCAATCCAAACCCTTGGTTGCACCGTACTCGTCATGCTGTCGGCGGTGCTTCCCAGCTCTGCGGCGGATTTGGCCGTGCTGCGCAATGGATTCTCCATTCGACACGAGCGCCGCAGAGTCATAGGCACGATCACGCGCCTGTACGTCGATGGAGACAATTCCAGCTTTGTCGACGTTCCCACCGATCAGATCGATCATTTCGAGGCGCTGGCCCCGGAAGCACCCACATCGGCGAGGGCTAATTCGGCATCTCGCGCTAATTCTTCAACGAAAACTGTCAGTCGGCCGCTGGATCTTGATGAGCTGGTTAACGCCGCCAGCGAAATCTACAGGCTCGATCCCGATCTGGTAAACAGCGTGATACGCGCTGAAAGCGGTTTCAATGTGCGGGCAGTTTCGCCTAAAGGCGCACAAGGGCTGATGCAGCTCATGCCGCAGACGGCATCGGAACTGGGCGTGCAGAACGCTTTCGACGCCAGAGCTAACGTCGAAGGCGGCACGCGCTATCTGCGCGAACTGCTGGAGCATTACGATTTCGATCTCATCAAAGCCCTCGCCGCTTACAATGCGGGACCTGAGCGGGTGGAGCGCTACGGCGGTGTGCCTCCTTATTACGAGACAAGAGCCTACGTCGCCCGCATTGTCCGCGACTTCAACAAGAAGAAGCTGGCGCAGAAAAACGGTGCACAGACCGCAACCAAGAAAGCTGCGCCCTCCAGTGCCGGCTCGAAATCAAGCGCAAAGACGAGCTCCAAGCAGAATTCCGCAGGAACTGCTTCCCAGTCCTCCGCTCCAAGGGTGGCAGCGGTTTCAGCCTCCCACTAAGAAACAATTGTCCCGCATTAGAGCAGTGTCAGGGTTGTTTGACTGCATCGACTCCGGCCTGGGCGCAGATCGCGTCGTGCTCGCTGGTGTCACCCGAAACGCCGATTGCGCCTACGATGTGTCCCTCAATCATGAGTGGGATTCCCCCTTCGACCGGGACTGCCCCTTCGAGGGCGAGCACATTCAGGCCGGCAGCGCCCGCGCTCAACCGGTCCTGAAAAACTTTTGTAGGACGTTTGAACAGCGCCGCCGACCGCGCCTTATTCACTGCCACCTTGGCACTGCCGAGTTGCGTGTTGTCCATCTTCTCGTAGTAAACGAGTGTACCGTCAGGATCGACGATGGCAATGGCCATGTTCCAGCCATTCTTGCGCGCCTCCCCGGCCGCGGCTGCGGCGACTTTCTTCGCATTCTCCAGACTGATGGGTGCTCCATAGGGAATGCCATACGACGTGGGCGCCTGGCCTACTGCCGCCATCGCGCAAAATAGTGTTAGTGCAATGCAAACTACCTTTTCAGGATGTGTCATAAAGCGGCTCCTCCGGATGAAAGACATGGACGGCCACAAGCCACAAGGCAAAAGCGTGGTAAGGACTCTACGTATGAGCAGCAGCGATGTCAAGATGGACGCTGCAGTGATTGTTTTGGGTATCAGAATCACGCGGCCGATCGTTTGTCCTGAACACAGATGAGTTTGACCCTCCGCTGTCGGTCATTTACCTTGAGAGTGCCGCTTCTCTTTTCCGTACAGATGGGGCGCGGCTTGAGTCTTACTCTCTGTTCATGGATAAAAAGCGCATTCTGGCCAGTTTGGTGGTTTTCGTCATACTGGCCGTTCTGTTTTATCTGCAGTACCGCCATTGGCAGACCTTCGACTGGGGCACGTTCTGGGCGCAAACCCACCGCATTAATAAAATTCGTGTGTTACGAGGTATCGCCCTCATTTACATCGCCTATGTTCTGCGTGCGATTCGGTGGAAGATTTTTCTGCAACCCGTCAGGCCGGAAGTGAAAGCGACGCAACTCGTGTCGCCAACCTTGGTCGGCTTCACTGGTCTTGCTCTTCTTGGCCGTGCAGGCGAATTCATTCGTCCTTATTTGATCGCCCGCCGCACAGACCTTCCGTTTTCGTCGCAATTGGCAGCCTGGGCTGTGGAGCGCATCTTCGATGTAGGCGCATTCACCGTCCTCATCGTTCTGGCGATTTTTCTACCCAGCGGCTTGCCCGACATTCCTCATCCCGAGTACTACGTTCGCTTCCGTGAAGGCGGCTTCTTGCTGATCGGTTTGGTAGCGGCGTTAACGGTAGGCGCCATCATTGTGCGCCGCAGCGGAGAAGCCGTCGCAAGCTGGGTGGAACAGAAGTTCGGTCATCTCTCAGCCAACCTTGGCCATCGTCTGGCGCAGAAAGTTCGGGAGTTCGGCGCGGGACTTAACACCATTCACAGCCCCCTTTCCATGCTCTGGCTCATTCTGGTCTCGGTCGGAATGTGGTACATCATCGCCCTTTCTTATCAGGAGGTCACTCACTCCTATGACGTGCCCTCGCTGGAAATTCCTGTCTCACAGCTATTAATTCTCATGGGTGCGAGCATGTTGGGCTCGATGCTGCAATTGCCTGCGGTTGGCGGTGGCTCACAGATGGCGACCATTGCGGCACTGTCGAGCGTGTTCGATGTGCCTCCGGAGATGGCGGCAAGCTGCGGAATTCTGCTCTGGCTCGTCACCTTCGCGGCAGTCATCCCGTCGGGTTTGATCCTCGCTCATCATGAGCGCCTTTCGCTCCGCAAATTGTCCGAGGAAAGTCATAAAGCTGAAGAACAAGACCTGCTCGGTGACGCGAGCTGAAGTTTTCTCGGCTGCTGCCGATTGAGGCGTATCGTAAGGTCCTCCTAGAGCTGGCGCTCTCGTCGGGATGACAACATTTCTGGTGCTTGCGGGAGCAGTTCGCATTCCTACACGAACGGTTGCGGCTGACGTAAGGTCCTTCTCGCGGCTTACGCCGCGTTCTGGATCACATCGATTGGTGTCCGATACATACGCATCTGTGCCCTGTGGCGCTAAAATAGAAAGGAGAGAGGTTGTGTTCGGCGGAGGTTTTTATGATCAAATCCTTCGAAGTAATGCTGAACGACGAGGAAAGGAATCTCATGTTCGAGATTCTTGAAGAGCACCAGCGTTCGCTGCTCATGGAAATCGCCAACACCGACCATCACGATTTCAAAGTCGTTCTGCAAAAGAAGGAACGGCTGTTGGAATCTGTGTTAGACCGGCTGTCGGTCCCTGCTAGCGAGGACTCAGCCTCGAGCACAGCACGGCGTGCCGCTTAGAAGCTTGTGGACCGAAGGTGAGGAGTTGGATTCCTGCGCTGCTCTTTTGGGCCCTGTTCTTCTCGCATGTGACGACACGATGTCATCCCGACGAGGAGCGTCAGCTCTCGGAGGGATCTTACGATAAGCCTCAAGCGGCACCGGCGGAGAAAAGAACATTGCGGGTGCGTCGGAGCAGTTCCCATTCGCTGCACGAATAGTTCCGACTGACTTACGGTCCCTCTCACCGCGTTCGTGATGACATCGATCAGGAACACAACGGGAAGACGCCAGAAAATGCGCGCATCCTAAGCGCCACACGGACTAGCGCCTGTTACAATCTCAGGTTACCGATTTCAAGAAAGCACCTTTGCCAGCGCCCCTTGCGAACGTAGTCGCAATTTGCGCTCTACATTCGAAATCGTCCAATGAAATGTCCTTTTTGCGGCTATGCAGAAGATAAGGTTGTCGACTCGCGCGAGAGCAAAGAGGCGGAGTCGATCCGCCGCCGCCGCGAGTGCCTGAAGTGCGGCAAGCGCTTCACCACCTACGAGCGCATCGACGAGATTCCCTACATGGTGGTCAAAAAGGACGGCCGCCGCGAGAAGTTCGACCGCCAGAAAGTTCTGAACGGCCTGCTCCGCGCCTGCGAGAAGCGCCCCGTGCCGATCAGCAAGCTGGAACAGATTGTGAACGAGGCGGAAACATTTGTAATTGAATCGCCTGAGCGCGAGCGCAAATCAAGCGAACTTGGTGAACTCATCATGAACCGTCTGCGGCGCTACGATAAGGTTGCTTACGTGCGCTTTGCCTCCGTCTACCTGGATTTCAAGGACGTGAAAGAGTTCATGGACGAGTTGAAGGATCTGGTGAAGACGAAGGAAACGCCTGAAGGTAAAAAGGCATTGGGCAAGGCGTAACGCAGGTTCCCTTCGACTTCGCTCAGGGCAGGCTCTCACCCCGCTTAGCGCACGTTCGGAATGACAAAAATTTGTTAGGGCGAGGGAAGAATTTTCCTCGCAATTTCTCGAGCTCCTTAAAGATCATGAGTCATAAAGTAACCCTCATCCCCGGCGACGGCATCGGGCCCGAGGTCACGAATGCCACTGTGCGCATTCTGGAGGCCACAGGAGTGAAGTTCGACTGGGAGTCCTTTCCCGTCGGGGCGGATGCGTTCGAGAAGCATGGCGAGTACATTCCGAAAGAAGTGCTTGAATCCATTGAGCGCACTCATGTCGCACTAAAAGGGCCCGTCACCACTCCCGTCGGCGGGGGATTTTCCAGCATCAACGTCGCCCTGCGCAAGAAGTTCGATCTTTACGCAAATTTCCGCCCCATCCGCAATCTGCCGCACATTCCCACGCGATATTCCGACGTCGATCTGATCATCGTGCGTGAGAACACGGAGAGTCTCTACTCCGGTCTCGAACACGAAGTCGTTCCCGGGGTGGTCGAAAGCCTAAAGATCATTACCGAAAAGGCATCCACTCGGATCGCGAAGTTTGCGTTTGAATACGCCCGCAAGAACCAGCGCAAGAAAATCCATGCCATTCACAAAGCCAACATCATGAAGTTGTCCGATGGCCTGTTTCTGCGCTGTTGCCGCGGTGTCGCCAAGCAATATCCCGAAATCACCTATGCCGAGCACATCGTCGACAACACCTGCATGCAGTTGGTGATGAACCCCTATCAGTACGACATGCTGGTCATGGAAAATCTTTACGGCGATATTATTTCCGATCTCTGCGCTGCCTTCGTCGGCGGCCTGGGATTCGTTCCCAGCGCGAATCTTGGCGACAACTGCGCCATTTTCGAAGCCGTGCATGGCTCGGCTCCCGATATCGCCGGCAAGAACCTCGCAAATCCGACGGCGCTGCTGCGCAGCGGGCTGCTGATGCTTCGCCATCTCGGCGAGTTCCAGGCCGCGCTGCAAATTCGCAACGCGTTGGAACGAGTCTACCGGCATCCCGAAAAGCTGACACGCGATGTCGGCGGTAAATCCGGCACATCGGAATTTGCCGACGCCGTGATTGAGGAGATGGAAGCGGCGCGCCAAAGCGCTGTCAGCGGCTGATCAGGGTGCCCGTGCCAAGTTGTGGTTCCCGAGCACGGCGAGCTCCGGCTGCCATAACAAATCAGCAGGAACCGATTGTATTTTCGTCTATTTCTCATTGATGTCATCCCGACGAGAGCCACAGCTCCCGGAGGGACCTTACGATGCGCTCTCGGCATTGCTGCGTGCCGGTTTGTATCTGGAGTTTGCGCGGTGGTCTTCCGCCTTGACTGCAACGCAACTTCGGGCGGACGTAAGGTTCCTCTCGCGGCTGGCGCCGCGTTTGGGATGACACCCCCTTAGATGACATCCTCTTGTTTAATCAGACCGAGATATTCTCGCCGGCCCTCATTTCAGTGCGAGTTGCCCAGAAAGTCCGTAAGTGGTTGAATTCACGCTGAGTGGTTGAAATCAGCCAATGCGCAGACTGCAACTTTTGCGCATGATTTGAGTTCAAATTATGTAGGCGGGTTTTGGAAGAAACGGTCCGAAAGCGCCGGCAGGTCAATGGTCCGATGCGAGAACTCTGAGTCTGCGTCAAGGGGGATGTCATGAGATACCTGAAATATTTGGCTTTGGTAGGCGTGCTGATGCTGCCGCTGGCAGTTTCACAGCCTTCGCAGGCGCAGGTAGCGGTGGGGGTGGGCATTGGTTATGGACCGCCCGTAGGCTGTGCTTATGGATATTACGGATGGTATCCGTACGCTTGCGCGCCGTACGGCTATTACGGCCCTGACTGGTTTGTCGGCGGCGTGTTCATCGGCGCTGGACCTTGGTATGGCTGGGGCCGTCCGTGGGGTTGGGGCGGTTGGGGATGGGGTTGGCGCGGAGGTTGGGGATGGGGATCTGGCTGGGGTCCGCACGGCTTCGCAGGCGGGCGAGGCTTTGCAGGACGTGGATTTACCGGACACGGATTCGCAGGCCGCGGATTTAACGGTGGGCATGGTTTCGCAGGACGTGGCTTTTCCGGCGGTCATGGATTCAGCGGAGGCGGATTCCATGGCGGCGGAGGCTTCCACGGTGGTGGAGGAGGTCATGGTGGTGGTGGTCACCGGTAATCGAGGCTGATCGGAAGTCCGTGATAAGGTGAGAATGTTGAAACGGCTGGCAGCGAAGGCTGCCAGCCGTTTTTGTTCGCTCTAGGGCTAAAGCCCTAAATTATTTCGATACTTCACGCGGCGCTGAAGCGCCGCTCTTCCACGGCGCCACACACGCTTGGAATGGCGAAGTGCCCGCCTCGATTAATCCCCGCTCGCGGCTGTTTCCGGCAGAGCATCGTCGATCAAACGTCCGTTCGGAGTGGCAATCAGACCTTTTTCGAGATCGGACAGGCGGACGCGCTTGATGTCCCACGCAAGCCCGATTTGCTTCAGCGCCCAGATGCCGTACCAGTTCGTATCGATCTCATACCAGGTAAAGCCATGCGCGGCAGAAGTCGGATGCGCGTGGTGATTGTTGTGCCAGCCTTCTCCGAAAGTAAACAGCGCTACCCACCAACTATTGGTAGAGAGGTCGCGAGTAGCGAAGCGGCGCGATCCCCACGAGTGCGTGGCGGAATTCACCAGCCAGGTGCAGTGCAAGCCGAAAACCGTGCGGAAGAACATGCCCCACATAAGATACGGCAGGCCGCCAAAGGCCAGCAGTGCGACGCCGACAATAATCTGCGGAACGTAATGGTATTTGGTGATCCAGACGTGGAATTTGTCTTTGGCAAGATCGGGCACATAGCGGGCCAGGGTAGTCGTGTCATGGTGCATGGACTTGCCCATCAGAATCCAGCCCATGTGCGCCCACCATTTGCCGTCGATAGGCGAGTGCGGGTCGCCTTCCTGATCGGAATACTGGTGATGGATGCGGTGCGTGGCCACCCAGAAAATCGGGCCACCTTCGAGCGCCAGAGTGGCGCAGAGGGTCAGGAAATATTCGACCCACTTGTAGGTTTTGTAGCCGCGGTGCGTGAGCAGCCGGTGATAGCACATGCCGATGCCCATGCTGCCTGAGATCCAGTAGAGGAGAATGGCTGTGAAAAACGCCTTCCAGGTGAAAAAGAAAAATGCCGCCACGGCGCCCACGTGAAACGCCGCCATGACGATGGCTGTGATCCAGTTGACTTCGTTGTTGGCTGATTGCCGTCTTTCGAGACTTTCCAGTTGCATTTGTTGCGGGAACCCCGGTTTGGTGTGAAAGCGATCCTGCCTCACATAACCTAACAGGGAGCGGCGAAAAGCGACTGTAATACTTGTGTAATAGCCGGAGGGGAGGCATTACGGAAGTACTTGACTCGTCGGCGGAATTCTGGAGGGTGGCAGCGGCAAAAAAATCCTAAAACGCAAAGAGCGCGAAGTAAGCCGCGAAGGCCGCTGAGAAACGCGTGCTGAGAGGGGGCGCAGACGGTGCTACGCCCCCTAGTTGAGAGTTCATTCAGCAAGCTACGCGCTCTTTGGCATCTGCTTCATAAACTCGCGCATGGCTTCGTCGATCTCGGCCAGGGTCATGTCGCGCTTGTGGGTGGCGATCGACCACTTGTGTCCGAAGGGATCAGCCAGCTTGCCGTAGCGGTCGCCCCAGAACATATCGCCTACGGGCATTTCGACGGTCGCACCGGCTTTGACTGCGCGCTCGAAGGCGGCATCGACGTCTTCGGTGTAAATATGCAGGCCCATGCCCGAGCCACCCGTTGATTGCGGCGATAGCGAGTTGAATTCGGCAAATTCATCGGCCAGCATGAAGATCGAATCGCCGATGCGCAACTCGGCATGCATGATTTTGCCGTCCGGACCCTCGCTCACGTCCTTTTCCACGGCTCCGAACGCCTGCTTATAGAACTCGATCGCGCGGGCTGCGTTGCGAACGGTCATATACGGAGTAATCGAGTGATAACCTTCTGGAATCGGTTTAGCGGCCATAACGCCTCCTGATGGCGAGAAATTCGGGGTATAGGGTACACCAAGAGGGCGGGGAGTGTGTCAAGGGAGTGTTACAGGAGCAACAGTTCAAAAGTTTATGGACGCAGCCAGGCAGCTTCTTGACAGTTCAGAGGAATATTACCGCTGCAGGCTGCTGGGACGCCCTGGTTCGCTGCAGTGCCGCGCGCGGCGCATTATGGTCCCTCCGAGAGCCGTCGCTCTCGTCGGGATGACATCAATTTGAAGTTACTCGTTTGATCATGAAGTCCCCAAAAATGACATGCACGGTCTTGATCGTGGGGCACACTCTTGGGAACTTTGAAAACCTCTGAAACCTTGAAACCCGCTTTTCTCAAAAGAACTGCGTGACGCCCTCTTCCAACACTACGACGCGATCTTCAATTCCCGCCGTTTTCGCCTCCTGCTCCAGTAGTTGCAAAGGTTCGTCGACGGGTTCGTGCGACAGGCGGAAAGTTCCGTAATGCATGGGGACCATCCAGCGCGACCTGAGATCGAGAAAGGCGCGAGTCGCGTCAGCGGGATCGGCGTGCACGTTGCGGAACTGCGGAGGGTTGTAGGCGCCGATGGGTAGCAGGGCCAACTCGGGAGAAAGCCGGCGACCGATTTCGCGAAATCCGGCGAAGTATGCGGTGTCGCCGGCGTGATAAACCGAATGCTTTCCAGCACGCAGCACGTAGCCGCCGTAGCCGCGGTGAGAATCCTTCAGGATGCGGGCTCCCCAATGGCGCGCGGGGACGTGAGTCACAGCCAGGCCGCTGTGGCGCGAAGTGTTCCACCAATCCAGCTCGATGATTTCGGAAAAGCCGAGGTCGGAAACCAGGTCAGTGACGTGGCTGGGAATGATGACTGCTGGCGCCCTGCCGCGCGCGCGCAGATTGTTCTGCACGATGGCGCGCAATGAGGGGCGGTGAAGATGATCGAAATGCGCGTGCGTAATGAGAACGATATCGATTGGCGGAAGATCGCGAACGCGCAGTCCCGGACGGCGCAGGCGCTTCAGAACGAAAAGCCAGCGCGCGAATACAGGATCGATCATCACGCTTTGCCCGCCCAACTGCACGAAAAAACTAGAGTGGCCGATGAAGGTAACGCCGAGCTGGCCGTTGGTGGCGAGGCGCGGCTTGTGGGTTTCTCCGCATAGCGGTGTCACAGCGGAGTGCCGCACGAGTTGCCCGAAGCGGGCGGCGCGTTTGCGAAGAGCCGGATTGCGAAGTGTAGCCTTGATCATTCGGGAACTGGTCTAGCAGTTTGATGAATCTTTGGAACGAATGGCTTTATTTTAGTTCAGGCCAGGCTGAAAGGCGCGTGATTCGTCGGGTTCCTGCACCTAGATTAGGACTCTTTCACTTTCCTGACGTATGCGACATTGCGTCGGCCAGCGTACACACCGATTGGAGCTCCATTCACCTAAGAGACGCCGATGTAGTCGGTGACCATCGGTTCTTGGTCAGAGTTTGGCCGCCGCCCAGAGCTGCATGGGAAATGCTTTTTCCGGCGCTGTCTGCTTGACCTTGATGGCGGCGTCCTGTCTAATCGCTGTCAGCAGGCATTGCAAGGAGAAGTTCGATGCGAGTCGCATTTTTGGGTCTGGGAATCATGGGTCACTCGATGGCCACGAATCTGGTGAAGGCGGGCCACGAAGTAACCGTTTGGAACCGTACGCCGGGCAAGATCGTAGAAGGAGCAGCCATCGCCCCGACGCCGGCAGCGGCGGCGCAAGGAGCGGAAGTGGTGTGGATGTGCGTTTCTGATACTGCTGCCGTCGAGCAGGTATTGTTCGGACCTGATGGCGTCGAGCAGTCGCTGACCCAAGGAATGATCGTCGCCGATTCGAGCACGATTTCTCCGTCAGCGACCGTGAAGTTTGCCGAGCGCGTGCGCAGCAAAGGCGCTGATTATGTTGATGCGCCCGTGACGGGATCGAAGATTGGCGCGGCTAACGGCACACTGATCTTCATGGTGGGAGGAAATGAGGCCAGCATTGATCGCCTGGGTCCACTTTTCGCCGCAACGGGCAAGAAATATTTCCGCATGGGCGATGTCGGCAAGGGCC
>JASHOH010000008.1 GCA_030041215.1 Candidatus Sulfotelmatobacter sp.
GAGCGCACGTTTCGCGAGTTGGCAGCCTACGTAGACCGCAATTTTGAAACTTTGGATCTGCATGATGTTGTGCCGGGGACACCGAGCAAGAGACTCAGGATGGTTTTTACTTTTGATGATGGATGGTGGGACAACTACGAAGTGGTCCTTCCCATCGTCCGGGCGCACAAGATCCCTCTAACAATCTTCATATGCCCGCAAACGCTAGGTAGGACAGTACCATTCTGGCCGGAGCGGGTTGTCGCGTTGTTGCGAGCCTTGAGGCCCAATATCAGAACCTCGGAGATCAAGAGGGAAATTGAGCAGCTGAAAAGAGAGGCCCCGCAAGACCGCGAACAGAACTTGGCCAGACTAGCGCAGGAAACCAAGCGGCGGGGTGTTTCGTGCGAGCTTGCCAGCATCGACAGAACGATTTCCTGGCGGGAGATTGCCGAGATGGATCGGGCGGGCGTCAAATTTGGTTCACACACGCATTCGCATGAGATTCTGACCTGCGTTCCGGCCGACACGGCCCGGCAAGAGATCGAGGGCTCCGGCGCCATGATTGAAAGAATGCTGGGCAAGCCGTGCACGGCTTTTTCCTACCCGAACGGAAGCTGGTCGCCAGAAGTGCGCAGGGCCGTGGCGGACGCTGGATTCAAGCTCGCAGTTACCGGCGATCGCTACGTGTGGACAGCCGGCTCCGACCCTCTAACAATTCCGCGTTCGAACGTTTACGAAGACGACGTGGTTGGACTGGACGGGCGCTTTTCGTCTGCGATGTTCGAATACTCCACGATCTGGAAGCCGTGGCTCCGATCGAAACTGAGGCCGCGAATGAAGGCCAGCGCTCCCAAACCCGCACTAGCCACCCTCTAAGCTCGATATCGAGATCAGGCCAAGAATTGTGACAATTCTGTTTCTCATCAGCAGCGAAGGCTACTACGGCGTGGAAAACATGCTGGTGGCATTGGCCATGCAGCTATCGCGACAGGGATGTCGTTGCGTGGTGGGCGTGTTCTGCAATTCCCACTCCCCACACACTGAAGTTGCCGAACAGGCGGAGCGGCAGGGGCTGACGGTCGAGATCATCGCCTGCAACGGCAGATGGGATTGGAGCGCAGTTACGCAGATCCGTAGTCTGCTGGCGAAGCATGACGTGCACGTGCTGCATGCTCACGGATATAAGGCGGACCTGTATGCGTTAGCGGCAGCATCCCGAAATCGTGTTCCCCTGCTGGCCACCAGCCATAACTGGCCGAGCAAACTCTTGAGCATGCGTGCTTACGCCATACTCGACCGGCTGGCGCTCCGGGCGTTCGACAAGGTGATTGTGGTCTCCGATGCCGTGGCCGATATCCTGCGTCGTTCGGGTATGGCGGCCAAGAAGGTCGCGATGATTCCGAATGGCGTGGACCTCGATCGCTTCCGCAGTGCCGTACCCAAACTTCGGAATGAGATTGGCCTCGCACACAACCCGGTGGTGGGATTTGTGGGGAGACTGGTTCCCGACAAGGGCGGCGCATTATTGGTGCGCGCGGCGCAGCACGTACTTACGATACATCCGAATACGACGTTTGTTCTGGTCGGGGAGGGGCCGGCGCATCAGGAGTGGAAAGCTCTAGCTGCCGAGCTTGGAATCGACAAGCAAGTCATCTTCGTCGGAGCGCGCGACGATATGCCCGAAGTTTATGCTTCCTTCGACATGGTGGTTCTACCTTCACTGATTGAAGCCCTGCCCATGTGCCTGCTGGAAGCGATGGCTGCCGGCAAACCGGTGATTGCCACCCGCGTAGGAGCTGTGCCCGGGCTGGTAGTGGATGCGCAGACCGGATTGCTACTCGAGCCCGGCGATGTCAGCGCGCTGGCGCAGGCAATCCTCCGCCTGCTGGAAAACCCCGACATGGCTTGCCAGCTCGGAGAAAATGGACGTGCACACGTGGCGCGACATTTCTCTGCCGAGGTCATGGCCAAGAGCTACATCGAAATGTATGAACACGTGCTAGTCAGCTGCGGCGACCGGACACAAAAGCAGGCCGCATTAGAAGTGAACTGAAGATGAGCGAGAGCTCCATCCAGGTTTCAATCATTGTTGCCTGCCGCAATGAAGGCAAGCATATCCGCGAACTCATGGATTCACTCCTTACCCAGGATATGACCGGCATCTCGTGGGAGGCGATCATCGCGGATGGAATGAGCGATGACGGTACACGCCAGGCTCTCGAGGAGTACCACGCCCGCCATCCCGAACTGATTGTGGTCGATAATCTGGGCCGCATTGTTTCGACAGGCTTGAACGCAGCCATTCGGGCGGCGCGGGGCGAAGTTGTGATACGGATGGATGGGCACACTCGTTACTCCCCTGACTACTGCCGCCGTTCGCTGGAAACACTTGAACGGACAGGCGCGGACAACGTCGGTGGTCCGGCGCGAACCGAGGCCGCGAGCGTCCGGGCACGGGCGGTGGCAGCTGCATACCATTCTCGGTTTTCGACTGGAGGCGCCAAGTTCCACGACGAAAATTACGAAGGCTGGGTAGACACAGTGCCCTATGGCTGCTGGCGTAGAACAACACTTCTCCGATTAGGCCTATTCGACGAAACGTTGGTACGCAATCAGGATGACGAGCTCAATCTTCGAATTACGCGAGCGGGCGGGAAAATCTGGCTCAGTCCGACGATTATGTCCTGGTATTCCCCACGGCCTATGCTGTCGACGTTGTTTCGCCAGTATTTTCAGTATGGTTTCTGGAAGGTGGCAGTGATCCGCAAACATCGAATCCCCGCGTCTTGGCGACACCTTGTGCCAATCGCGTTTGTTCTGGCAAACATCGTTCTCGTGACGAGTATGATCATTAGCAAAGCGGTCGGAGTCGTCTCGTGGTTTACGTGTTCGGCCGCTCTCTGGTTCACGATCATATCTGCCTACGCTCTGAGTACTTTGATTGCCTCTTTGCTGGTCGCCAAGGAGCGCGGCTGGGAGCTCTTCCCTTATTTACCCGGGGTATTTGCCGCTTATCATTTCTCCTATGGACTGGGATTTCTTGCCGGACTGCGGTGGTATTTAATCAAGCCCGACTCGCCTCCAGTTTTCCATTCGATGTATACACGACTCAGCCGCTAATTCGGAGAATATTGATGAGCACAGGTCTCAAAGTACCCTTTCATAGGCCAAGCATCGGGCGAGAGGAAATCGATGAAGTGGTGCGCACGCTCGAGTCCGGCTGGATCACGACAGGTCCACGAACTACGCAGTTTGAGGACGAGTTCCGCCACTATGTCGGAGCCCCTTATGCTCAGGCAGTCAATTCAGGCACATCCGGTATGCACCTGGCACTTGCTGCGCTAAACCTGCCTCCAGGATCGGAAGTCATTACCACGCCCCTTACTTTCTGCGCGACAGTGAACGTCATTCTGCACGTGGGTGCTGTCCCAGTGCTGGCGGACGTCGGAGAGGACGGTAATATCGACCCGGCCTCTGTCGCCTCGCGAATTAACGAGCGAACTCGCGCCATCATGCCCGTTCATTTAGGGGGGTTGCCCTGCGAGATGGAGGCCCTCCGGTCACTTGCCCGCCAGCACGGGCTTCATATAATTGAAGATAGTGCACACGCGGCCGGCGCGCACTATCGCAATTCGCCGATCGGCGCCAAGAATTCAGCAGGGGATCACAGCGATGCCTCCGTATTTAGCTTCTATGCGACCAAGAACCTGACCACGGGCGAGGGTGGCATGGTGACCACGCACAGTGAGACTCTGGCCGATTCTATGAGGATTCTGTGCCTCCACGGAATCAGCAAGAATGCTTGGAACCGCTATTCAGACCGCGGTCACTGGTACTATGAAGTCCTCGCTTCTGGTTTCAAAT
>JASHOH010000085.1 GCA_030041215.1 Candidatus Sulfotelmatobacter sp.
GATCCTCGTGTGCACATTCACTACGCGGACGGCCGTCACTATCTCAAGACTGTAGTTGACAGGTTCGACGTGATCATTCTCGATGTGCCCGATCCGCAGACCGCACAATTGAACCGCTTCTACACCGCGGAGTTCTTTCGCTCCGCTCGCTCTCACCTCGCTGCCGGCGGAGTGCTCGCCTTGCAACTGCGCTCGTCGGAAGATTACATAAGTCCCAGCCTGGCCGAATTCCTGCGCTGCATTCACCATACGCTGCAACAAGTGTTTCCCTATGTCGCCATCATGCCGGGCGAAACCATTCACTTCTTCGCCGCTATGCAGCCTGATGTGCTGACTGATGATCCGCAGACGCTGATTGCAAGACTGAAAAGCCGGCATCTCGATACACAATATGTTCGCGAATACTTCATTCCGTTTCGCATGATGCCCGACCGCATGGCGCAGGTTCGGGAGTTGCTGCAGCCCTTGCCCACGACACCCGTCAATCGCGACTTCGAGCCCATTGCCTACTACTTTGATGTCGTGCTGTGGAGCGCGCAGTTCAAGTCTGGTTACTCGCGGTTGTTCCAGAGCGCGGCACGCGTTAGCTTCGCGCGCATCCTGGAAGCCGTTCTCATCGTTCTGCTTATTGTGGCGCTTATTGTCGCGTATCTCCCGAGCCAGCAAACTCGCTCTCGGGCATCTGCCGCCATTTGCGTGGCAGCCACGGGGTTCACGCTGATGACTGTCCAGATTTTCGTGCTGCTGGCGTTTCAGTCTGTGTACGGCTATGTGTACCATCAGCTTGCAATCCTCATCGCCATGTTCATGGCTGGGATGGCGTTCGGGAACTGGCTCGGCCTTCGTCGTATCCGCTCCGGCGATGAGCCGCCATTCCACGCGATGGCCACGACCCAGTTCCTTCTTGCTGTTTCAGGAGCCGCGCTGATATTTCTGATCAGCTTGCTGTCGAAGATTTCCAGTGCGAACGCAACCCTGCTCGCCGCGCAATTTGTTTTTCCCGCATTGGCTGCGCTAGGCGGTATGTTGGGCGGCTATCAGTTCCCGATTGCAACCGAAATCTATCTTCGAGACAGCAGCCACCCAAAGCGCCTGGGGACTCTTTATGCCATCGATCTTTTGGGAGGATGCGTGGGCGCGTTGCTACTAAGCGGTTACCTCATTCCGGTGTTCGGCTTCTGGAAAACTGCCTGGCTCAGCGCGGCGGTGAACCTGGCTCCGGCGCTCACGGCCGCACGCGTGAGCCTGAGGGCAAAGGGGACTCAGGCATAAATGCTTGCGGCCTCGTCTCGCCGAAGACCACGGCGGTGAACTTGAAGATATCCGTATT
Organism: Candidatus Sulfotelmatobacter sp.; assembly: GCA_030041215.1. Classification (GTDB taxonomy): domain Bacteria; phylum Acidobacteriota; class Terriglobia; order Terriglobales; family Acidobacteriaceae; genus Sulfotelmatobacter. The sequence goes on from JASHOH010000085.1 coordinate 1,331, forward strand.
CTCATCCTTCCAGCAGCCAGTGTGCATGCCTGCTTTGAGACAGGTTTCGTCGAGGAAAGTTTGCCGATCCCATTTTTCCTCCACAGGGACCTGCGGCAGCAGAAGACCCTGGTAATTTCCGTTCTTCATCAGCAGGCCGTGCTGGCCGACCTTGATTTCTCGAACGTCCAACACACGGCGGAGGGGAGAGAGGACCGAAATCTCATATTCGAGTTGACCCAATTCCGACGCAGAGACAGGCGGAAAGCGCGAATCGCGCAAAGCGGCTAAAGTGGCCGTGTCGCGTACGGTCATGTAAAGCGGCTTCATCGCCGAGGTGTAGCCGATACATCCTCGCAATTCTCCCGACTTCTTAATCGTGACAAAGGCACCCCGCTCCTGATTCAAAGATTCGCTCAAACTGGGCGCCGGCTCGTACGCCTTCTTCTCCTTCACTGCATACTCAGCCGACTTACGGGCGAGAGCGAGTAGCTCGTTTTTTTCACGAGCGCCAAGCGAGAACGGCGTTTCGACAGCGCTCTGACTCTGCGTTTTCACGAGTGCGACGGCGCTGTATCCCACGACGCGCGAGTGATCACCTGTGGTATCCCCGGAATTGGCGTATTTCAGCAGCATCGCCTGGTTGGCTCCCATGCGCTCAGCGGCGATCATGGCCGCGACAATGGGAGCGCCGCCACAGGCCTCCCAGACGCGCATTTCGAAATTCTGTGACATGCTGAAGTAGTCCCACTCCTGCAGCGCGTTCAGTGTTTTGTGATCGATCTTCACTGCATCGTCGTAGGGGTGGTAATGCGAGAGATCAGAACTGGCCAGAATCAGCGTGTTGCTGCTGCCCTGAATCAGCTTGGCCAGCGCCACTCCCAGAGCTCGGCTGCTTTCATAACTTTGATCGCCCATGACGATGGGAACGAGTTCAAAATTGCCGAGCACGCGTTGTAGCCATGGCAACTCGACTTCTACCGCATGTTCAGCGCCTTGCAGTGTGGGTGTGTGGCCCTGGCTGGAGAACCGGATGGTCGGGCTCATCTTCACCAACTGTGCTGCAAATGCTTTATCTACCGGAACGGTTCCCAGCGGCGTGGCATAGGCGTCGCCATCAAAGACGGAGGTGAAGTCAAATGCTTCGTAGTGCGACGGTGCAATCACGACTATGCGCGAAAACCCGCGTCCTTTCAGCTCCGCATAGGTATAAGCAGCTACCGGGCCGGAGAATTGGTAGCCCGCGTGTGGAGCAACCACGGCGAGGATCGGGTCATTGATTGGAGGCGGCGAGGCATGCGCCAGCAGATCGTCGATCATCGCAGTCAGCGCCTTTGGATCGGCGGGATAGAAGCCGCCAGCCACTCCCGGCTGGCGCACGTTTTGCGGATTCGTGGCGTTCAGCGCAATGATCGCCAGGACGACGATCAGCAAAGCAGCTATTAAATATGGAACGGAGCGCATTCTGTTCATAAGCCAACCTCCTCTCGCGCTCTCAGGCCCACACGCCCGGAATATGCTGTCCGCAGAAAGGGCAATTGCCTTTGCGGATCAGGATTTGTTTCGCCATCAGCCCCACGCGCTCGACCAGCATGTGGCGGCACTTCGGACAATAGGTGTTTTCCGCGGGATGGCCGGGCACATTGCCGATGTACACATAATGCAGTCCCTCTGCATCGGCGATCGCCTTGGCGCGCTCCAGCGTTGGGACCGGCGTTATTGGCAGGTTCTTCAGCAGATATTCGGGATGAAATTGCGAGAAATGCACGGGCACGTCCACGCCCAGATTCGCCTTGACCCAGCGTGCCAGCCCGCGGAACTCGTCGTCGCTGTCGTTGAGAGTCGGGACTACCAGGTAAACGATCTCAGTCCACTTGTCCATTTTCCGCAGAGTAACCAGTGCGTCCAACACGGGCTTCAACTGCCCGACGACAACGTCCTTGTAATACGACTCAGTAAAAGCTTTGAGGTCGATCTTGACCGCGTCCATCTTCCCGTACGCGGTCTTGAGAGCTTCCTCCTGCATATAGCCATTGGAGACGACCACACTGCGGACGCCGGCTTCGTGGCCGGCATCGGCGGCATCCATCAGGTACTCAGCGAAGATCACCGGCTCGCTGTATGTGTAGGCGATGCTTGGGCACCCGTGCTGCTTGGCGAGATCGGCGACCAGTTTCGGAGGCGCGTAGTCGGCTGGAACCTGCTCCGGACGAACCTGCGAAATATCCCAGTTCTGGCAAAACTTGCAATTGACGTTGCAGCCCGCCGTAGCCAACGAAAGCGCGAGCGTTCCGGGCAAGTAGTGAAAGAAAGGCTTCTTCTCAATGGGGTCGAGATGCGCCGCGCACACGCGGGAGTGGACGAGGGTGTAGTAAGTTCCTCCACGATTCTCGCGCACGCCGCAATAGCCGCGCTCGCGGTCGCCCACGGTGCATTCGCGTGGGCACAGCTTGCACTTAATCTTCTTGTTGTTGGGAAGTTTCTGGTAGAAACGTGCTTCGACAGTGAACCGCGAATCGTCCTGCTTCTGGGGAGTGGCCCAGCTAGGAATCGCGGCTAGAGGCTGGGCAAAATCGCAAATGCCTAAGGCTGCGCCCGAAACGAGTGCGCATTTCAAGAACGCGCGACGATCGAGCGTGGACGATAACGGGTTACGCTCGAGGTCGCGAATGCAGTTCTCGCCTTGCATCCAATGGGAGGTTAGCGAGTTCGGCCGCGCATAGTTCTCGCGCGCCATATTGAACCTCCATCACGCTGCGACCTCGACCACTTCGATTCGCCGCGGATCGTTCGTGCCCAGCCGATGCCGCTCATCGGCAGCCGTGGCGATGTAGCGGGGCGGTCTCTCATCGGCCTCAAGTGTTTTCAGCTTCTTCTCGGACCGCTTGCGTTCAATGACTTGCCAGCCGGTATAGTCGAGCGCCACCGGATCGCGCGAAACTAGCAGGGCATTGTTTTGCCAGCAATATTGCGGCTTGTATCCCGGTCCGCCCTCATAGCAAGCGGTGGTCGCGTCGCAGATGGTCAAGAGCATCTTTGCTCTGATTGCCGGCAGCATGTTGAGGTCTGCAATGTAAGGGTCGCAGCCGTTGGGATGGTATTTGTTTGGGTTGTGAATGACACCATACATATTCTTTAAGGCGATGGTTACGCCGGCACCGTCGTGATCTTTTAGCACTGGCACATTGATTAGCACATCGCAGCGCTGCGTGAGAATCTTCGACAATCGGCTACCTACGCTGCCATACGTTTCCAGTTCGTTTTCGTAATCCACTCGATCCGTGCCGAAGCACTGCACGCGATTGTCGGCAGTAGAAGAACGAAAGCCAGCATGCTCCAGTTCGTCGGTGTCGCGATCCCAGATAACGATGTCATGCGCCCGAACTCCGGCTTCCTGTAATCGTTCGCAGATGGCCGCGACAAGCTGAGCATTCGTGGAAAGACCACGTCCGCCGAGAGCGTTCACTTTGATTCCGACCTTCTCGCCGGGATGGACGAGTTGTTTCCACGGTTCTCCCGGATGATCGAGGCTGAAAAGGTTCTGCATCGCCCGATCCAACAGACTCAGAATGCGATTGGAATCCACCGCCGTTCCAGGGCCGCGCAGGGCCGCATCTCGCGCAACGACGACTCTTGATTTTGCTGACGCAGCTTGTTCTGCCGCTGCGAGCAGCGGCATGGCCTCGGCGCACGCGTCCGCGGGCCAGGCTTTGCTGGCCAAGCGAAGTGCGGCGACTCCCGTGGCACAGCTCTTCAAAAAATCGCGCCGGCTTGTATCGCGCTGGTTCATAAAATGCCGCCCCGGCAGGGCCTAAGAGATCGAGGAATCTCTTTATTTCCCTATACCGCAATTCCGCTGAGTTTTCAGTGACGCGGCGCACATTTTGGCCCGGGCACTTATTCAGGAATCCGCCGCTCAATACTCCGCCCGAGTTGCACAATCGCCTGCGAGTTGTCTGCCGAGCTTTCATAGGCGACAATACGCACCAAGTTCGGGCCTTTCCTGAAGACCAGGCTCAGGCTGTATAAGCGCGCGCTGTCTCCTAGTTGAATACTTCTTGCGTCGCCGGCTGGTTCTGAGTCGAGAATCTTCGCCGCGCCTTGCAGGTTAGCCATCGTGTAGATGTCTACCACCGCGTCGACTCTGTTCTGGAATTTGTAATCGGCGGTGGAAACTCTTTGTGCTCCGGCTTTCAAATATCGTTCGGCTTCGCCGTCGATGTACTTCCACAAGTCCGCAGCTTCGAAGATGCGGATGTCGCTGGTTCTTGCCCAACTACTAACCTCGTTGGAAGCAGGGAAGAAATCGGTAGGGCTCGCGGACCGCCGATTGCAACCGCCGTTTGAGAGAAGCGTGACGCACAATGCCATGAACACTGCGCGGCGTAGAAGTTTGCTCTTGCTCATGACTTTGCCCTTACCCCGGCTCGATTCAGCAGAATCTGGTTGGTAGGGGAACGGCTTTCGCCCACGCTTGTAATGTAGATTGCCGGCCGGTCTTGAACGGGGCAGGCGTATTCGCACGCGCCGCACCCCACGCAGCGGGAAGGATCGAGATACGGCTGTTTTACCTGCTTGGTGTTGCCTGCGGCGTCGATCACATCCGCCGGAAGAAGATAGATCGCCTTCGGCGATGTGGGGCACCACTCTTCGCACACAATGCACGGCGCAGCCATCGCCCACGGCAAGCATCGGCCGCGATCATAGAATGCCGTGCCCAGTCGAATCGGCTTTGCCGCGCTGCCAATGTCTACCGACCAGCCCTTCTCTTTTGGCGTGATCTCCCAGATTGCTCCTGTGGGACAGACCTGCGAGCACAAGACGCAACTGGTTTCGCAATAGCCAATTCGCGAGACCAATACCGGCGTCCATAGACCTTCCAGACCGGCTTCGGTTAAAGCGGGATGCAGAGCGTCGTTGGGGCAGACTTTCATGCATTCGCCGCAACGGATGCAGCGTGAGAGAAAGTCCGGTTCGTCCAGTGCTCCGGGCGGGCGCACCAACTTCTCATTGCGTGCAACCGCAAATCCCGGCGTGCTGCGCAACAGAGGAACCATGACGGCGCCCGCGGCCAGTCCGGTGAGCGTTTTCCGTCTCTGCAGGTTCAAGCCCGCCGATTTCTGTGCGGGGAAGAACTTGAACTGCAAACCGTGCTCAGGACACTCATCCACACAGTTCAGGCAGAGGTGGCATTCCGGCTGGCGCCAGGGAACGCCGCCGATGGGATCGTCGCCGCCCTGGCAGTGCAGCAAGCAACGGTTGCAGTTTTCGCAGTGTTCCGGATTCTTGACCAGCCCGAGAATTGCCCCACGCGAGGCTAAGCCGAGCAGCGCGCCCAGCGGGCAAAGGGCGCGGCACCAAAACCGCGTGATGCGAAAGTTCAGCGCAACCAGAAATACAAAGATGATGCCCAGCCAAATCCCTTGCCGGAAATACGGTTGCTTGAAACTGAGGAGTGTTGCTCCCAGAATGAAGTGCAACCCACTGGCCATACTCTGAACGAAAGAAAATCGGCTATGCTCGAGCACACGCAAAACCGCCCGCAGACTATAGCCAGTCGCCGGCAGAATCGATAAACCCAACGAGCGTACCAGTAATGAAAAAGGATCCAGCCAACCGAATATTCCCGTGCCGAAGATTGCAGCAACAAGACCCGCAGCCAGCAGGTAGTATTTTGTGGTTTGCCAGCGCTTATAACGGTTGGATTCAATCAATTGTTTTCCGCGTTTGCGCTCGGATTTCAGGCTGCTGAAGAAATGATGAATCGAACCTAGCGGGCAGATCCATCCGCAGAAAAAGCGTCCGAGAAAAATCGTGGGAAGCAGGACAAGCAGACTCCACAGCAGTCCGTGATATAAGCCATGACTGGCAAGAGCATTGGCCAGCGCGGCCAGAGGATCCAGGCGGAAGAACAAGTTCACGGGATAAGGCAGACGTATATCATTCGCGGCTGCGCGCAACGATCCGCGAAACTCGGTGTGCAGCAAAAGAAAAAGAAAGAGGAGAAAGAAGATAACCTCTGAAAGCCAGCGTAACCGGGTTGGTTTCACAAAACGCACTCTTCGACTCCTCGCGGGAAGCGTCCGGCCTTGACCTGCAGGCGATCAAGAATCGCTATTCCACAGCTCAATGTTCCGCCCGGCGGCGTTCCATTGCTGTGAAGCGGATCACACCCTGCTGGAGCTTTGCCTCTAGCGCTTGTAGCCGATCTTGCGCAAGAGATCGCGGCGCCAGTCAATGTCAGGCTGGGTTTCTACACCTTTGGGTGAGCTCCCGTCGATGACCCCGAGCACACCGCGGCCTTGGTCACTTTCCGCCACGATGATTTCGACTGGGTTGGCCGTGGCGCAGAATATGGAGCAGACTTCAGGCACGTTGCGGATCGCGGGCAGGACGCTGATGGGGTATGCATTCTGAAGCACCAGAACAAACGTATGACCACAAGCCAATGCCTGCGCATTGCGCACGGCCGTATCTTGAAGCGCCTGGTCATTTCCTTCTGAGCGGGTCAGGCATGCTCCCGAGCTTTCGTTGAAGGCCAGCCCAAACTTCGCTTCCTGCACGGTCGTCGCGACGGCTTCATAGAGGTCTTCGACGGTCTTGATGAAGTGAGACTGGCCAACAATGATGTTGGCACCCGCAGGAAGTTCCATGCGAACCGCTTTCATCTCGAGCATTTGGTCCTCCGCTTGCCTTTGGAAGATATCTTACGCACTACGCTTGCGTTCCGGACGCGCCCGTTCGACATAGCGGCCGGTTCGTACATCGACGCGCACAACTTCCCCAGGTGCAATGAACAGCGGAACGCGGATTGCAAGACCATTCTCCAGCTTGGCTTCCTTCCAGGCGCTGTCTTGTTGCGAATGCGAAGGCGGCGCTGTGGTGGCCACCCGCGCTTCCGCCACGTCGGGGAAAACGATGCTGATCGGCTCACCCTCAAAGAACTCGACGGGCAGCTCCATCCCCGGTTGCAGGAATTTTTCTCCCGGCCCAACGATCGCGGCAGGAACTTCGACCTGCTCATAAGTATCAGGACGCATGAAGCTGCAATTGCCGCCGTCGGCATAAAGAAACTCCATCATGCGGCGCTCGAGTTCGAGATCCTCTAATTTTTCCTGCGGACGGAAGTGTGGCTCCCAGAGTCGTCCGCTGCGCACATTAATCAGTTTGGTCTTCACCACCCCGCCCATCTTGGCGGCTCCGGCCTTGGATTCCACTTCGAGGATTTTATAAACCTGTCCCTCGACGCGGATAACCATTCCTTCGCGTAAATCGGATGCGATGATCATGAGTGAGCTCCCTCAGGTCAGGTTTTTATGTAGCACGCATAGCTGAGTTATCGCAGGCGTCCGGCTCGACATCCTCTCGACCAAGTTCGTAACCAGCAGATGCACATCTGCCTACCCCTGGGGGCGATACCAGTCGTCACGGGTTAGAGGCAAGCCGCTGCGCCCGTCAACAGGCTTGGCCAGCAGAGTCTGGTAGAGGTTGAGACGACCACTCCGAAATCCATGGGCAGCGCCAGCCATATAAAGCCGCCATATCCGATACGTGGTGTCGCTGGTGATTTGACGAGCCTCATCGGCATGAGACTGCAATCGCCGCACCCAATGATGGAGCGTCAAGGCATAGTGCTCACGCAAGCTCTCAATATCTCTCAACTCGAAACCGCTCAGTTCAGCCGCTTTAAGGCTGGTGCTGATCGGTAGCAGGTCACCATCGGGAAATACGTAACGATCAACAAAGGACGGCCCTCGTCTTTGATACGTAGCGGAGTAGGAAATGCCGTGGTTCAGGAACACACCGCCGGGTCGCAATAGGTTCCAGGCTTGACGGAAGTACTCGGGGAGGAGAGCCTCACCAACGTGCTCAAACATGCCGACACTGACTATCTTGTCATATTGCCGCTCATGGTCAATGTCACGGTAGTCTGAAACTTCTATGCGGCATCGCTCGTTCACGCCTGCTTGGCGCACCCGTTCTCGCGCTACCTCCGCCTGCGGGACACTGAGTGTGATTCCTACGGCTTCGACGCCATAGCGAGCGGCCGCATGAATGATCAAGCCGCCCCAACCACAGCCGATATCGAGCAGACGCTCTCCGGGCCGCAGACGAAGTTTTCGGCAAATGTAATCCAGTTTATGCTCCTGAGCGGAATCGAGATCCTCATCCGGATCGCTGAAGTAGGCACAGGAATAAACCATGTGCTGATCCAGCCAAAGCGCGTAGAATTCCGCCGGGAGATCGTAGTGATAGCTGATCGCTTGCCGGTCACGATCCTTGCTATGGAGCTTCCCCCTGAATTCAATCAGGCGCAGGTCTGACGGTTGGCGCTCGCTCTGGGGCAATTTGCGCAGGCGTGTGCCGAGACCAAAATTCTCCTCTGCGCCGCGCCCATGAGCGAGCAGGTAGCCAGCGAGGTCAAAGGCGGCTTCGATATCACCCTCAATATCGAAGTCGTCGTAGATATAGGCTTCCCCCAGGGTAAGCTCGCTGGGTGAAGAAAACATCGCACGCAGAGTTCCGGGGTGCTTCAGGACCAATGTGAAACGCGGTTGCTTTTCCGTTCCCCAGGAAGTGCCGTCCCACAATCGAACCTGAAAGTCACGTCTTGGATAGTTCGCCAGGATCGCGTCCAGGAAATCCGCACTGACCCAGGAAGTTGCTTCTCGAAATAGGGACTTCGCCCATGCTCCCATACCCGCTCCTTGCGCCAGAATTCGCTCCCCATTTTGATGCAGTGCTCGGTTCCCGTGCCTCCAAATTATCTGAGAGTACCAACGACAATTACCTGGCTGACGGCAACGTCATGGCATCGACTCGGTTACACTTTTCATTCTCAAACCGATTCTCGTTTTTTCGCAGTGATCGTAGTCACAACCAGGGGAGCGCATCTGCCTTCCCAAACCGGCGCTCAGGACTTGCCGGTTCAATGTCGGTAAACGGTCACATGGTCTTGTGCGCTGCGTCCTTTCGATTCTCGCCGCGCGGCAGAAAATAAATAAGAGAAAAGCCGGCAAACGGTGTGTGGCAAGCAATCTAGTGATTGGACCTCATCGTGCGGTTCAACCGCACTCATAAGTGAAAAATCCTGGTCAGGAGGTAATGATTATGCCAACGCTAGTTGAAGAACGCGTGGAGACTACACGGCCAACAACTGCAATCCTCAAGACCTATCTGAATTTCATCAGTGGAGAATGGGTTCCCTCCGGCAGCGGGCAAACATTTTCCATGATCAATCCAGCAAATCAAACCGTTATCGGAAAAGCGCAGCAATCGAGCAAAGCAGACATGGAAGAGGCGATTGACGCGGCGAATTTTGCCATCAGGAATTCAGACTGGAAAGTGGATTCCGCCTTGCGTTCCAGGGCCCTGATGGAACTCTCCCGGCTGCTCACAGAGAACAAGGAGGCTTTGGCGCGTCTCTATACCATTAACAACGGTAAGACCATCAATGAAGCGCGGATGGAGTTGACCGGATGTGCCGACATGTTGATGTACAACGCCGGCATGACGAGAAACGTATTCGGGCGAACCATCGACCCGGCGAAGAATGCGTTGTCGCTGGTTGTCCATGAGCCCGTGGGCGTGGTGGGGATCATATCTCCATGGAATTGGCCGATCGTGCTGATGTTCCGAGAAATGGCTCCGGCGCTGGCCGCGGGAAACGCAATTGTCCTCAAACCCGCAAGCCTGACGGCAGCGATTTCGCTGGAGGTGGTAGAACTTATTTCGAAAGTCAGCGCCTTCCCGAAAGGCCTGATCAACGCGGTTACCGGTGCAGGGTCAGTGGTCGGCGAGACGCTGGCAGCAAGCCCAAGGGTAAACATGATCAGCTTCACGGGCGACACGAGCACCGGCCAGAGAGTTGCCGAACTCGCAGCCGGAAAGAAAATTACTCTCGAACTGGGCGGCAAGTCGCCGAATATCGTATTTGAAGACGCCGATTTGGATAAAGTCATACCGGCTTCAATCCTGGCAGTGTTCCTTACCGCGGGGCAGCTTTGCATGGCCGGCACCCGCCTGCTGGTGCAGGATACGATCTTTGACGAAACCGTGAAGCGCATGAAAGAGGCGGCCGAGAAGCTCAAGGTTGGCAACGGCCTGGACGAGAACGTCCGCATGGGACCGCTCGTATCGCAGGACCAACTTGACAGAGTGATGAGCTATATCGAATTGGGCAAAAAAGAAGGGAAGCTGGTTACAGGTGGAAACCGTCTGAGTGGGCCGGAATACGATGACGGGTTTTTCGTTGCTCCCACCATATTCACCGGACTGCCGAACAATTCCCGGCTTGTACAGGAAGAGATTTTTGGCCCGGTCTTGGTGGTTCAGAAATTCCGTACCGAAGCCGAAGCCATCGAACTCGCGAACGGAACCAAGTATGGTCTCGCATCCGCACTTTGGACAAGGGATGTCAACAGGGCAATCCGCGTGGCCAAGGCGATGGAGGCGGGCACGGTCTGGGTGAATACTTACTTCAAGATTTATAACCAGACCGAATTCGGCGGCTATAAAGCGAGCGGAATCGGAAGAGCACGAGGCGTTGATGGTGTGCGCGAGTTCACGCAATTGAAGCACATCAATTTCGATTCGAACCCGACTTTCTAGCGGTGGAATTATCTGATTCAGTTCGGCTGTCTGGTTCCC
>JASHOH010000086.1 GCA_030041215.1 Candidatus Sulfotelmatobacter sp.
GCGAGACAGTTCGGTCCCTATCTGTTGTGGGCGCAGGAGATTTGAGAGGACCTGTCCTTAGTACGAGAGGACCGGGATGGACGAACCTCTTGTGTTCGAGCTGTCACGCCCGTGGCACCGCTCGGTAGCGAAGTTCGGTTGTGATAACCGCTGAATGCATATAAGCGGGAAGCACTCCTCGAGATGAGATCTCCCAAGACCGCGAGGTCTAAGAAGGGCCCAGGAAGACTACCTGGTTGATAGGCGGGAAGTGGAAGTGTGGTAACACATGCAGCTTACCCGTACTAATCGCCCGTTCGGCTTGACCATAAAATTTACTCGGTGCATTTCCAGCCGTCAGTTCTCAGTTGTCAGTTCTCAGTTAAAACCTGAACTGCCAACTGACAACTCCGACTGACGACTGGGCGCCGACGAGAAAGCCTTGTTCCCAATCTATCAGTTGTGAGGCATCGTCCTGATGCTCTTTTAAAGTTTGCAGCGTCAGCTTTGAAGGGGCGCGGCTTCAGCCGCGCCGTGAGTTCCTCCCAAAGGATTAGGCTTTAGCCCCTGAGGGACTCGGCTGATTAGCTGCTACGATTTGTCGGTGATCTTACCGCGGGGGATCCACCCGTTCCCATCCCGAACACGGAAGTTAAGCCCCGCCGGGCCGATGGTACTGCACGCGCCAAGTGTGTGGGAGCGTAGGTCGTTGCCGGCATTGATATAGGCTATCAACAGAAATGTTGATAGCCTTTTCCTTTTATGATCGAATCTAAAGGTCGAATATGCCCCCGTTTGCCTCCTGCCACAATCTATACCCTTCCAGTTCGCTCTCGTAGACGGGCTGCTGGCTAACAAGGATTGGCTTCCACTTCGCAAAGGTTCTCCAAGACAGTGGCAGGTGACCCGCGCTAAATCCGTCCTTGTCACTCAGCTTGCCGAGAGTCAACATGCTCGGATCGACGGACGCAGGACGCGAACAAAACTTCTGTTTATAGACGCGAACGTGTACGGCGCCCGCATCGACTACTAAAACCTTTACGATACCGAACTGCCCTCCCTCGTCCTCGGTCGAGTAAAGTCCTCCGGCTTGCCAACCAGCAGGGATCAGATTGGGAGCATTCATGTGGGGCGCCCTCGCGCGCGCCGGAAATTCTACCGCAGATCCCTCGCGTAAACGCTCGGGATTTCGGCTGCGGGCTCCCGGCTCAGGAGATCCTTCGCTTCGCTCAGGACTGCGGCAGAAGGCTCGCGCTTGTCGCTGGCGCGGCTGCGCTCACGCCTTCTAAACGCCGCAGGTTAAGCCCCGCTGGGCCGATGGTACTGCACGCGCCAGGTGTGTGGGAGTCCTTCGACTCTTCGACTTCGCTCAGGATAAATTCCGGTCGTTGCCGGCATTAATAAAGGCCACGTTGCGAAAGCAGCGTGGCCTTTTCCGTTTAACGGGCGTTGTTGTCATATTACATATATATGGCAGATCCCTCTGTTGGGGTCTTACAGAGGTAGATCACACGTTGACCTGAAGCTTCACCAGCCAGTTCGTGGGCTGCGGAAGAATGGCAAAATTGGGCAGCTTGCCGCGCACCATCGCCACCTCATCGCAGTTGTGATAGCGCGGACATACGTGGCAATCCTTGTAGATTTTGTCGGGAAGGTCTTCTCGGCGGGCGATGGCGAATCCCTGGCGGGCGAAGAATTCTGGCGCACGGGTAAAAAGACAGATGCAGTCGACGCGATGGCGTCTGGATTCGGCCATTAAGGCCTTCATGATCATGCTGCCTCCGCCCTTCCCCTGAGTTTGCGGATCAACAGTGATCGAGCGAATTTCGGCCAGGTGCGTGCCGTAAAGATGCAGCGCGCCGCACCCGGTGATCCGGCCTTCGTCTTCGAGCACGACGAAATCGCGCACGTTCTCGCAAATTTCCGCGAGCGTGCGCGGCAGCAACGTGCCATCGCTGGAGTAGTTGGAGATCAGCACGTGAATCGCCTTGGCGTCCGGCAAAATCGCTTTACGCGTGCGCATGGACCTCCTCACGCAGAGAATCGATCTTCTTCTTTGTTGATGCCATCGCCTGGCGGACACGCTCCGGTGCAGTGCCGCCGATGACATCGTGCATTGCCAGCACTGAAGCAGGTTTCAGGCATTCGTAGAAACGCTCGTCGAATGCGGAATTCAGCCCACGGAGTTCCTCGAGAGTCAGATCGCGAAGCTCGCAATTCTTTTCCAGGCAAAGTTTGACAGCTTTGCCGACCTGCTCATGCGCCAGGCGCGAAGGAACGCCGCGATTCACCAGATACGTTGCCGCGGCCCAGGCATTCATGAATCCCGACTGTGCGCCTGCGTTCATGCGGTCGAAATCGAACTCGACCGCTTTCATGAAGCCAGTGACAAGCGGGAGCACATTCATCATTGTCTCCGTCGCATCGAAGAGCGGCTCCTGCGTTTCCTGCAAGTCCTTGTTGTAGGCCAAAGGCAGGCCTTTCAGGATGACCATCAGAGCGTTAGCATCGCCAATAACTCGTCCAGTCTTGCCGCGCACGAGCTCCATCAAGTCTGGGTTCTTCTTTTGCGGCATGGCGCTGCTGCCGGTGGAATACGCTTCCGGCAAATGGATAAAGCCGAACTCGTGGCTCGCGAAAAGAATCATCTCTTCCGCCCATCTGCTTAAGTGCAAGGCCAGGATGGAAAGGTCGTTGACGAACTCAAGCACGAAATCACGGTCACTGGTAGCGTCGATGCTGTTTGCAGTCGGCGAAACGAATTCAAGTTCTTTTGCCATGAAGGTGCGATCAAGCGACAATGTTGCGCCTGCCACTGCGCCCGATCCGAGCGGACATGCGTTCAAACGCGCGCGGCAACCGGCCAGCCGATCGGCATCGCGCAATAACATTTCCAAGTAGGCGAGCAGCCAATGCGCCACCAGCACCGGCTCGGCGTGTTGCAGGTGCGTGTAGGCCGGCATCGCGGCGGTTCCAGCCTGCTCCGCGCGATGAATGAAAGCTGCACAGATTTCAGATAGCTCATAGCGCAGTTCATCAATCGCGGCCCGGACATACAGGCGCAGATCAGTAGCGATCTGCTCATTCCGGCTGCGCCCACTGTGCAGTTTGTAGCCGGTTTCGCCAATCAACGCGACCAGTTGCTTTTCGAGATAGTGATGAACGTCTTCAGCTTCGTCATCTTCAACATGAACGCTACAAGTATCATTGCGGTGTCCCAGGCCTGCCCTGAGCGAAGTCGAAGGGTCTCGCGGGTTTTGCGAGACCTGGGAATCCGACTCTCCGATCTTCTGTAACGCTTCGAGAATGCTGATCAGTTCGTCAGCCGAAAGCACTCCGGCATTCTTCAACGCACGCGCATGAGCCGCACCCGCCGCCAGTTCATACCTCAGCAAGCGGCGATCGAACTCAAACGAGCGCTGCCAACGCTCGAATTGCGGGTCCAGCGGCTGCCGGAAGCGTCCTGACCACATTTTCATCATTCGACCTCCACGCGAGCGCGTGCCCGCGTGCGCGAAGGTAGTCCCAGGATGCGGATAAAACCGGCGGCATCTTTCTGATCATAACCGTCACCCATGGTGAATGAAGACAGCTCGGTTCGATAGAGCGAATGCTCGGATTGCCGGCTCATGACCGAAACATTGCCCTTGTACAGCGACAACTTCACGTTGCCGGTAACTTCCGTCTGTGTGCTATTCACGAACGCATCGAGCGCCTCGCGTAACGGCGTAAACCATTGTCCGAAATAAACGAGTTCGGCATATTTCAAGCTGACGTGCTGCTTGAAATGCGCCATCTCGCGCTCGAGACACAACGCTTCCAGCTCGCGATGCGCTGCAATCAACAATGTTCCGCCGGGAGTTTCATAGCAGCCACGGGACTTGATTCCCACAAACCGGTTCTCGACGAGATCAACGCGCCCAATCGCATTGCGCGCGCCAATTTCGTTGAGCAACTCCACAAGTGATACGGGATCGAGCTTCATGCCGTCGACCGAAACCGGTGTTCCTCTCTCGAAGCCAATAGTCACCTGTTCATTCTTATCGGGTGCTTCCTGGGGCGAGCGTGTCATCTGCCAGGTGGAATCGAGCGGCGCGTTGGCGGCGTCTTCAAGTTCTCCGCCTTCATGGCTCAGGTGCCAAAGATTGCGGTCGCGGCTGTGAATCTTCTCGCGGCTGGCGGCGACTGGAATTCCGTGCTGCTCGGCATAGTCAAGGCAGTCTTCGCGGGATTTCAGCGTCCACTCGCGCCATGGCGCGATCACTTTCAGTTCCGGCGCGAGCGCCTGATAGGCAAGCTCAAATCGGACCTGATCGTTTCCTTTGCCGGTGCAGCCATGCGCGACCGCGGTTGCCCCCTCGCGCAGCGCCACTTCCACCTGATGCTTTGCAAGCACCGGACGGGCCAGCGAAGTCCCAAGCAGATATTTGTGTTCATACACTGCACCGGCACGTAACGCGGGGAACACGTACTCAGTCAGAAATTCTTCGCGAAGGTCCTCAACCACAACCTTGCTGGCGCCGGTTCTGTAGGCTTTGTCCACAACCGCTTCGATGTCGTCACCCTGGCCGACATCGCCAACCATGGCGATGACGTTGTGCGAATAATTTTCTTTGAGCCACGGAATGATGATGGAGGTGTCGAGTCCTCCCGAATATGCGAGCACAATTTTTTCAGACATGAGCACTCCTTGCGGGCAGGCGATCGCCGCCCCCCAGCAGCAAGTAAAGGATCGCCTTCTGTACGTGCAGGCGATTTTCAGCCTGCTCGAAAACTAAGGATTGCGGAGAATCGATGACCTCGTCGGTGACCTCCTGCCCGCGATGCGCAGGCAGGCAGTGCATAAACACCGCATGCGGCGCGGCTTCGGCCATGAGCGTCGAATTTACCTGATATGGTGGGAAAATCTTCGCGCGCGAATCGGCTTCGCTCTCCTGCCCCATGCTTGCCCAGGCATCGGTATAAATCGCATCGGCGCCGACGACTGCTTCGTGGGCGTCGTTCAGCAGCTCAATCACGGCGCCAGTTTCCTGAGCAATTTCCTGGGCCACCGCAACAATTTCCGCATTAGGCTCATACCCGCGCGGAGTCGCAACCCGAATGGCCGATCCCAAACACGCACAAGTCAGCAGCAAGGAATGTGCGACGTTGTTGCCGTCGCCGACATAGGCGAGGCAGCGGTCCCTGACGTCTCCAAACCGATCTTGCAGCGTGAAGTAGTCGGCAAGCGCCTGGCACGGATGCTCGAGATCGCTGAGAGCGTTTATCACCGGCACGCGCGCATGCTCCGCCATGCCATCGATGGTTTGCTGGGAAAACGTCCGCAACACGATCACATCCACCCAGCGCTCGAGATTGTGGGCGACATCGCTCAGCGTCTCGCGGGCATCGAGCCGTTCATGCCGCTGATCGACAAACATCGCCGAGCCGCCGAGGCTCATCATGCCCGACTCAAACGTGAGCCGGGTTCGCAGCGAAGGCTTCTCGAAAAACATCACCATCTGCCGGCCAATCAGGGCCCGTCGAAATTCTTCGGGACGTTCCTTCATGACAGCGGCAAGGTGCAGAACTGCATCGACGCCTAGGGGGCCCAGATCACGCGTCGAAATCAGATCGGGACACCAGAACACCTGCGGCACTCGTTGACCGGCAGCCGCCACTCGGCCTTGAACATGGCTATTCAATTCCGGCTCCTTGGCTCGCGCCTGCGCTGCCGCAGGTCGGGATTCATATCGCGCTGCAATTGATGGACTCATGAATGGATAACCTCCGTGCCGCACGACAGCTTGGTCATGTAAAACTGCGGCAACATTTCCACTTCAGTGGCGGGAAGAATGCGCACTCGGCCCACGCCTTGCTTCAGCGCCTGACTGCACGCGTGCAATTTAGGAAGCATGCCGCCGCTGATGACCGCACCGGCGGCCAATTCCGCCGCCTGTTTTGTGCTCAGCCACGGCATCACGCTGCCGTCAGCATCTTTAACGCCCGGAACATCGGTTAGAAAGATCAGAGTGTTGGCATGACACGCCGCAGCGCATGACGCAGCCATTTCGTCCGCGTTCACGTTGTAATATTCGCCGTCGGCACCAAGCGCCAGCGAAGCCAGCACGGGAATCCCTCCTTGCTGCCATAAGGCTTCGATCCAGCAGGGCTCGGCGAAACAGATTTCTCCGACGAATCCAAGATCGTGCCCGCGAACGAATTTCTTGCGTGCGCGGAAGGTCATGCCATCGCTGCCACAGAATCCGACGGCCGGCATGCCCGCCGCCTGAATCGCCGCAACGAGCTTCTTATTGATGATTCCGCCAAGAACCATGAGCGCAGCATCGCGAGTCTCTGCATCGGTGATACGCAATCCGTCGACAAACTCGCTCTTCTTGCCCAGCCTAGCCAGCATGCGCGTGAGCGCTGCGCCGCCGCCGTGGACCACGGCCACACGATGGCCATCTTGAGCCAAGTCAGCGATGGCGCGGGCGCACTTGCGCAAACTCGCCACATCTTCCAGCGCGGCGCCCCCGACTTTTACTACGATCGTCAATGCAGACCCTCCCGCTCGTCCCAGCCATACATCACGTTCATGTTTTGCACCGCTTGTCCCGCTGCGCCTTTGAGCAGATTGTCGATGCACGAGACCAGGATGAGCCGCTGACCATCCTCGGCAAGGCAAAAGCCCAGATCGCAATAATTCGTGTGCAGTGAATAGTGCACCTGCGGCAATTTTGGAGTGGGGAAAACGCGAACCCAGGTCTTACCGGAATAAAACTCACGCAGACAGGATTCGACTTCTCGCGCTGTCATCGGCCGATTCAGCCGCACATAGATGGTCGAAAGAATGCCGCGTGGAATCGGCAGCAGATGCGGAGTGAAAGTCAGCTCAGAGTCGCTCAATCCCAGTTGCTCAACCATCTCTCCGACGTGCCGATGCGTGAAGAGTGAATAGGCGGAAAGATTGTCGGCCACGGAAACGAAGTGAGTGTGTGGGCTGGGGCTTTTACCCGCGCCTGAAACTCCAGATTTCGAATCGGAAATAATGCCTCGATCGAGATCGATGACGCGCGCTCTCAGCAGTGGAGCCAGCGCGAGGATGACAGAAGTCGCATAGCATCCGGGATTCGCCACTAACTGAGCTGATGCGATCTGGTCCGTGTGCAACTCTGGCAACCCGTAAACTGCTTGGTCCGTTAATTCCGAAGCTGTGATCGCATCCGCATCCTCAAACGAATAAATTGCGGAATGCCGCTCCTGCTTCAGCCGCCACGCCCCGCTCAGGTCAATCACGCGCAGTCCTTGGGCAATCGCCTCCGGCACCAGAGCGCGCGAAGCCTCATGTGGAGTCGCCAGAAAAAGTAGCTGGACACCCTGGCTCTTAAGTTCCGTCCATGACAATGGCCGCAGCTGATAGCCGCCGTTTCCCGACAACTCTGGAAAAATCTCGGCTAGGTCCTTTGTGCCGTCGCCATTTTCGCGGCGCATGAGGATTGGCCTCTCCAATCGCGGATGGCGCTCGAGAAGGCGCGTGAGCTCCAGTCCGGAATAGCCACTGGCTCCGAGCACCGCCGTTTTTAACTTCGCCGCCATCAACCCAGCATCTCCTCGATCCGCTCGGCGACCTTCTTCGCCGACTGTCTGTCGGGGCACACGATCAAAATCGCGTCATCTCCGGCAATCGTTCCCACTACTTCTTCCCAATCCTGTTCATCGAGTGCGGCGGCTACCGGCTGCGCGCTGCCGATGATCGTTTTCACCACCAGCAGGTTCTGTGCCGGCCGCGCATCGAGCACGAACTCGCGAACCAGGCGCTTGACCGGGGGCAGCGCCAACGCCCCTGCATCTTCCCCTTGCGGCAGCGTATATCCGGAGGACGTCTTGACCAGCCGCAGATCGTGAATATCCCGCGACAGCGTCGCCTGCGTCACCTTGAAGCCGCGCTTGCGCAGAGCACGCTGCAACTCCTCCTGACTGGCCACCGGAGCTTGACGAACGGCGTCTAAAATCGCGCGCTGGCGCAAAGCTTTATTCACGATGCATATTTATTCATCGATGTGAATAAATATTCCCCTATTTTGCGGATTGCAACGGAGATGTCAAGGGAAAAATCAACGATGCTAGGTAGATTCTTGGAACGCGCGGACCGGACATTCAGCAGCGAGCCTGCTAAGGGGCACTACGGGGTCTGTGCTGTAGCATGAGACTTCGATGCAGAGTGGCCACTACACCCTTGTCGGGCTCGGCGAGTTGCTATGGGATGTTTTTGCATCCGGCAAACGGCTGGGCGGCGCGCCGGCCAATTTCGCCTACATCGCAAACCTGCTCGGCGACCAGGGCATCCCAGCCAGCCGCGTTGGCGCCGATGTTTTCGGAGATGAAGCACTCGCACAGTTGGCACAGTCGGGGCTGAGCACGGCGTTCGTGCAGCGGGACCAGAAGCATCCCACGGGTACGGTGCAGGTTGAGATCGACGGCGCTGGGCAGGCGCGCTTTGCAATTGCACAAAGCGTCGCCTGGGATTTCTTGGAATGGACTGCCGAATGGCAAAAACTGGCTGCCGAAGCCGATGCCATTTGCTTTGGGTCGCTGGCGCAGCGATCGCAAGAAAGCAGGCAAACGATTCGTAATTTTCTACGCGCGGCGGGAGAAGATGTACTCCGCATTTTCGATGTCAACTTGCGGCAGAATTTTTATACGGCCGAGATTATTGCCGAATCGATGCGGCAGGCCAGCGTCGTCAAAATGAATCGCGAAGAATTGCCTCTTATTATGAGCCTTTTGGGATTGGAGAATGTTAGCGAACGGGAATCGGCTGGCCGCTTGCTCTCTCGGTATGGCCTCCGACTGGTCTGCGTGACGCGCGGCGGCAGCGGCAGTCTCCTGGTTTCACGCGACGAAATCCACGAGCACTTCGGCTTCAAAGTGACGATCGCCGATACCGTCGGCGCGGGAGATGCCTTTACTGCGGCACTGGTCTACGGATTTCTGCGAAACCAGCCGCTTGCCAGGATCAACGATCTTGCTAATCGCGTGGGAGCTTGGGTGGCGAGCCTGCCTGGGGCGATGCCCGCAGCGCCGAAAGAAGGACTAGCGCCTGAACTCGCCCAGCTAAAGTAACTTTATAACAGTGCAAGCGGCACTCGCGCGTAACATTCCTGAAATTTTGGTTTATGCTCTTCATTTTGGGTTCTGAGGGGGGGACCACTTGGGCAATTCTTCGATCGCAGTTCGCCTGCTCGTTTGCTCTTTCTTGTTTTCCGCCTTCGCTTCTGCCTCAGCACAACAAACTCCGGCAAACACTTACCAGGAACTGCACTGGCGCATGATTGGCCCTTTTCGCGGCGGCCGAACACGCGCTGCCGCGGGCGTACCCAGCCAGCCAAATGTCTTTTATATGGGGCAAGTCAATGGCGGAGTCTGGAAGACGGAAGACAACGGCCGCACATGGAATCCGATCTTCGAAGATCAGCCTACACAGTCGATTGGAGCCCTTGCTGTCGCGCCGTCGAATCCCAACATTATTTATGTAGGCAGCGGCGAAGGATTGCACCGGCCCGATCTCTCGGTCGGGAATGGAATTTATAAATCGACGGACGCAGGAAGAACATGGGCCCATCTGGGTCTTGAGGATGGATTTCAGATTCCGGCTGTAGCCGTCGATCCTCGCGATCCGAATCGGGTGTTTGCGGCGGTACTCGGTCATCCCTATGGGCCCAATAAACAACGCGGACTCTTTCTTTCCACTGACGGCGGCGCGAACTGGAAGAACATTATTTATAAGGACGAGAACACAGGAGCTTCGGATGTAGAGATCGATCCTTCGAATCCTGACGTCATTTACGCCTCGATGTGGGAGGTGCGCGAAGGCCCGTGGGAGGATGGAAACAAGGTCGATGGGACCGGCGGCGGACTGTTCAAATCGACAGATGGGGGGAACACGTGGCGTCAGCTAAAGAACGGCCTGCCGAATGATCTTTCACAGATATACGTCGCCATCGCGCCCAGCGATTCGAAGCGTCTTTACGCGACAGTCGCGACGTCTTCAGGCGGACTCGGCGTTTACCGCTCCGATGATGACGGCGAGAACTGGTCGAAAGCGACAGATGATCCGCGCCCCTCAGGACGCATCGGCGGCGGCGATCTTTCCGTACCGCGCGTCGATTCGAAGAACCCCGACGTTGTTTACTGCGCCAGCACGGTGACCATGAAATCGACCGATGGCGGAAAAACCTGGTTCGGATTTCGCGGCGCGCCGGGAGGCGATGATTACCAGAATTTGTGGATCAATCCGAACGATCCCAACATTATTCTTCTGGTCAGCGACCAGGGCGCACTGGTGACGGTGAATGGCGGCGCCAGCTGGAGCTCCTGGTACAACCAGCCGACAGCCCAGATTTATCACGTCTCGACCACGCCCACCTTTCCTTATCGCGTCTGCGGAGGCCAGCAGGAAAGCGGGTCGGTCTGTATTTCCAGCCGCGGCAACGACGGCGTGATTACGTTTCGCGAGTGGCATCCCGTCGGCGTTATCGAATATGGGTACGTCGCTCCCGACCCGCTTGATCCTGACATCATTTACGGCGGCGGCAGGAACGAAGTCTCAAAATTTCATTGGTCGACTGGACAGGTACAAAACATAACGCCGATCCCGGTGCGCAATGCCAAATACCGCACGGACCGCACCGAGCCAACGATGTTTTCTCCTGTCGACCCACACACGCTATATTACGCCGCCAATGTTCTGTTCAAAACCACGGATGGCGGAAACTCCTGGCAGACAATCAGCGGCGATCTGACGCGGGAAAATCCCGGAGTTCCCGAAAGCGCGGGCAAGCTGGCTCCAAAAGACGCAGACAAAAAGCGGGGAGTGATTTACGCGCTCGCGCCGTCATCTAACAATATCAACACTCTCTGGGCTGG
>JASHOH010000009.1 GCA_030041215.1 Candidatus Sulfotelmatobacter sp.
GTATATACACAAGTGGTGGAGGTGATGCATGGGAACAGCACGGGTATTCCGATCGGGGAACAGTCAGGCCGTCCGGCTGCCGAAGCAATTTCGGCTCAGCAGCAAAGAGGTCGAGATCTTTCGCCGCGGGGATGAGATTGTCCTGCGGGAAAAGGACGGGAATATAGCTCGCGCGTTCGAGCTACTTGCTGGCTTGCCGGAGGATGTCGACCTTGCAGGGCGTGAGAAGGACCGGCCGCAGAAACGCAGAGGCCTCTGAATGGAACCTCGGTATCTGTTGGACACGAACATCTGCATCTACATCCGGCGGGAAAGGCCGGAAAAAGTGTTACGCCGATTCCAGGAGCTTCATGGCGGAGAAGCAGTGTTGTCGGTCATTACTTACGGCGAGCTCTTCTACGGTGCCTCAAAGAGCGCGCAACGAGTGGCCGCGCTGGAGCGTCTACATGAGCTCATCCGACTGCTACCCGCGCTCCCTTTGCCCGAAACCGCGGCCGAGACCTACGGGACGATTCGCGCTCAACTCGAAGCGAGAGGCGAGACGATCGGGAACAATGATCTGTGGATTGCGGCGCATGCCCTGGCGTCGCGCTTGACGTTGGTGACCAACAATGAAAAAGAGTTCCACCGCGTGCGCGGGCTGAGAGTGCAGAACTGGGCCGTCTAGAGGGCACAATGCAGGAGTGCGCAGGCCCTCGGCAAGTGTCAACCGGGAAGCCCCTGGCATGAGTTTAAGCGACTGGGATTGAGACTGATCACGCACAAACACGCGGGAATTTGGCCGGGTTCTCAAGCTAGCGATTGAAGACTGGACAACCGCTCCTTGACCATCCGACCTGTTTCAGTTCCCTCCTCGCCAGCGCGGGTCAACGGGCTGCCGCACCAAAGGCCTCCAACTCACTTAATCCATGCAAGAGAGTACGACGTACTCCGCCCGCCGGCAGCATCCTTGACCAGCACCTTCTTCCGAATCAGGTCCTCGATGTCGCGCAAGGCCGTGTCCTGCGAGCATTTGGCGAGCTTGGCCCACTTCGAAGACGTTAGCTTGCCTTCGAAGCCGTTGAGCAGGCGGTGGATGATCTCGCGCTGCCGCTCGTTGAGTTCCACCTCGGCAAAGCTCTCCCAGAAGCGCGCCTTGTTGAGTACCGTCGCGAGGATCGTCTCCGACTGGTCGAAGGCGCGGCCCAAGCATTCAAGGAACCATTCGAGCCAGCGGGTGATGTCGAGCCCGTCCTTCTGCGTCGCTTCAAGGATTTCGTAATAGGCCTTGCGCTGCTGCCGGATCTGCGCCGACATGCTGTAGAAGCGCTGCGGGCTGCGCTCCGAACGAGCGAGGACCATGTCCGCGATCGCGCGGGCGATGCGCCCGTTGCCGTCGTCGAACGGGTGAATGGTGACGAACCAGAGATGCGCGACGCCGGCCTTGAGCACGAGGTCGGTCGAGTTGTCCTTCTCGAACCACTCCAGGAATTTCTTCATTTCGTCGCGCACGCGGTCGGCCGCAGGGGCCTCGTAGTGGACGCGTTCCTTGCCGATCGGACCCGAGACGACCTGCATGGGGCCTTTCGCATCGTCGCGCCAGGCCCCTACCCTGATCTTCGACATCCCGCTGCGTCCGGTAGGGAACAAGGCAGCGTGCCAGTCGAAGAGACGGCGGGCAGTCAGCGGCTCAGCGTAATGCTGCGTCGCATCGAGCATCATCTCGACCACCCCTTCGACATCCCTGTCCGCGGGCATCAGCCCGCCGATGTCGAGCCCAAGACGGCGCGCGATCGAGGAGCGTACCTGGCCGCGGTCGAGCTTCTCGCCCTCGATCTCGCTCGATTTCAAGACATCCTCGGTCAGCGTGTCGAGAACGGCTTCCGCCCGCAACTGAAAGCCGAGGCCCTCCATGCGGCCGATGAGACGACCCTGCCGGTGCCGCGCCTCGACGAGACGCGCGGAAATGCGCGCGTGATCCCAGCGGAAGCCCGGCCACCCGGCCCACTCGTGGATATAAGTTCCTGCTCTTTTTCTCCGCGCCATATGCGTCGAATCTAGCGCCTATTCGCCGCAGAGGCAAGCATAATCTCCGCAAAACATGCGTCGATTAACGGTCCTTTTCGCCGCATCGCTGCCTCGCAATGCGTCGGAAGTCCTCGACACGAACCGAGCAATCCAGCGTGGCCAGGGAATTAACGTTACGTTCGAGGTAGAAATTTCGTTAGCAGGAACCCCCGATTCGGCTGCGGTGGCCAGGTGAATAGCATCGGCTGCCCTCAGAAACACGCTCGCCGGCAGCCATATACGTCAGCAATTCGTGAGAAAATTTCTTGGTCTTGGGCAAGCCAGAGGAAAGCTCCCAATTCGTTGTGCGCCCGTACTTGTCGTAATAACGTCCCGCCAGCGGCTTCCTTCTGACGGCTTTTTCGAACGCCACGCCTCACACCTTGCTCTTAGCCTTCAGCATCATCCCGGCGTCGCATCCGAAAAAGCACTAGCGTCATTCAGGAGCCAAAAGCGCGAGTCGCGTTCCTACTGCGGTGATTGCGTTGCGTCATCCAGCCAGTTTGTGGGGTTGAAATGTATTAGGGCGATGCCACGTTTGCGACTTGTGTCGGGTGCTCAATTCTCGTGTCCGGGAACGAGACGTTGGAAAGGTTGACCGGCAAGTGGCCTGGGATAGGAATTTCCCCGAAAAGTGCTCTAGCCGCACTTATCTCCGAGACCGTCGCATTTGAGAATGTGCAGATGTAGTTCTGGATCGTGGGGAAGTCCTCCGTCAGGTACGGAGTTCCCATGGCGACAACCGCAGTTTTCTCGGTCGCGCGGGCAAGAATCCCAGACAATAACTTCGCAGTCGAGTCCGGCAGAGATGCGGAATTCCTTTGGCCGCGTGCAACCGTCCTGCTTCGCGCGGCAGAAGGGACGACATACACGGCCAGCACTACCCGCGGCGCACGGTCTACTGCGCTCAACACTTCATTCGATCTGGCCGCGGCGACGCGAGCATCTATGTAGACCACCCTCGCATCGGGCGCCCGCTTCCGGATCTGACGCTCCAGAACGCGACCGTCGTCCGCGCGCCGGTTGTCGCAAAGAATAATCAAGAGCAGGCCAGGCTGAGTTTTGCCATGAGACACGACACGCAGTCTCTTGTCGGATCGCCCGTCTGTCAGCGGAAGCACCTTGCCGTTGTCACGCACCAGAGTAATGGCAGCATCGGAGATACGTTGACCGGTCGCAATACTTTCCGGAATGCCCACCAGCCTTGGGACCGCTGCGACATCCACCAAGCGATTTTTCTCGAGGCCGAGCGAAGCCTTGGCTCGCAGAATTTTGAGGACGGACGCGTCCAGCCGTTCTTGCCCGATCTCGCCCGTGCGGACAGCGTTCAGCATTGCTCGGTAGCATGCATCCAGATTGTAGGGCTCCGTCAGCACATCGCTTCCCGCCTTGAACGCATCCACGGCCACGCGTCCTGGATTCCTTGCATAGAGACCAACCAGACCGGCCATATCCAAGGCGTCCGTCACCACAATGCCCTTGAAACCGAGTTCCTTTTTCAGCAGACTTGTCACGATTGCGGGCGAGGTGGTCGCCACGCGGCCGGGGTCTGGATCCAGCGCCAGCACTCGCACGTGCGCAGTCATTACGGCATCGACTCCGGCTGCGATCGCCTTTTGGAACGGAGGCAGATCGACCGCATAAAGGGAGTCCCAATCGTCGTTCACCACCGGTACTGCTACGTGTGAGTCCGTGGCGGTATTTCCGTGGCCCGGGAAGTGCTTTGCCGTGGTCAGCATTCCGTTCGCCCGCGCGCCGCGGATGTAGGCCGCCACCAGATCGCCCACTTGCTGCGGATTCGCGCCGAACGCGCGTGTCCCGATGATGGGATTGGCCGGGTTGGAATTTACATCGGCGACGGGAAACAGGTTCCAGTGCACGCCCAGCGCTCGGCTTTCCTGGGCCGTGATGCGCCCGAACTCCTCGGCGTAAGCCAGGTTCCCGGCAGCGCCAAAAGCCATCGCGTGCGGAAATACGGTCGTTCCGAAAAGATGTGCCGGCAACACACCCCGCTCAAAATCTCCAGCGACAAGGAGCGGCAACTTCGACTCCTCTTGCAGCTGGTTGAGCAGCGTAACAACCTCATGGCGCCGGCGAGCATCGCGGGCCCGGCCTTGCGGCGGCGCTGACATGGCCAGCGAGCCGATGTGATATTTGCGAATGCTGTCACTGAGCTCGAAGTAGCCGGGACTCCTTCCGTTCATGACTTCTACTCGCATGCGGATCATGAAGAGCTGCCCGACCTTCTCTTCAAGTGAAAGGCTCTTTAGAGTGTTTTCTGCCCAGCGGGGATCAACGCGTTCAGCGCGACGCGCACCTGCTTGCTTGGATTGTTCCCGCGGTTCAGCAGCAGAGCTCAAAACCGTGACCACCGCGAGCAGAAAGGCGAGATTGCGAAACATCGTCAGGCCCGAGCGTAATGCTGGATTCTAAAGGGTACGTCCTTGCGTTGAAACCATTTCTAGAACAAGACACGTGTCCGAAGTAACGTTCAGGTACGAATGCACGGCGAATCGAAACCGGACTCGTTACGACCTACCGGGCCGGCAGCGTATTTGTTGTCGTCGGCCATCTGAGGAAGTGTTTGGGCTGCCAACGTTAATTTGGCTGCCCCCGAGTGGTGTGCCTAGAACCTGGACTGGAGCATGAACCAGCGGCAGACACTGGCAAACGCCAGCCGAGCATAGCCCTCCGGGTTTGGTAGTGACAAGGTTTGCATCAAACCTTGCCACTACCCCGGGTTTTTAAAGCTTGACGCCCCGCCGCTAATAGTCGATATTGCTTGGTCTTGCCTTGCACGCTCGGGCCGCTCGTTCTTGAGCTGAGGAGGACTGAGGTCATGATCCGTGAAGATATCCTGCAGAAATTTCCCGAACTGTTTGGCACGAAGAGAGTGAACGGCCGAGAGGTCAACGTCGAACAAACGATTGCCGCGCTCGCCCGGGAGTTGGGGCCTGATATCGCCAAGGCTCTCACCGCACGTCGTGCGCTGCTCGAGTCCCCCGGGCCGGTCACAAGGAAATACGCCTGGCCTAATTGGGGTGAAAAGTTCGAGGACCCGGTCAGCGGGCAGCCTTGGGCCTTTCGCCAAATCGTTCAGGGCATGGTTGACAACTTTCTTGGCCGGGAAAGCAAGTGGCGCTGGCGGCTCAATGAGGAAGTGCCGATCCCCGAGGACGCGCATCCGCTGACGAATCCCGGTTTGGAGCTCACCGGGCCGTGGCATCCGCTGGACATGGCCTTCAACGCGTTGAACAGTCCGGCACCGGTGAATATGCCCGACTGGGAAGACGCTTCACCGCCACATTTCCGACCAGATGGCACGCCCAAAGATCAGCCGATTGCGATTTTTGCCGCCCTGCAGAACGCCAAAGAGATTCTGGAAGGCCGCTGGACGAATCGTGCGTATGAAGTTGTCAAGAAAGGACAGCAGCGTACTTACAAGATCCACAAGCCGCCGTCCCAGTGGCCGACCCGATTCTGCCGGCCTCCGGGCAACCACGTGCGCTTTGACTACATTACCGTCGATGGCGAACCTGCGCCAGGTCTGATCGCCATCGTGGTTCTGTGGACCTTCAACAACTACGATCTGCTCAAGCGCGCCGGCACTGGCGTGTACTACTACATCCCCAAGATTCAGACCCCGCAGGAAGCCCTCATCGTGGAGAAACTCCTGTCGCGCCTGGAGGACACGATCGGCGTGCCAGTGGGGAGCATTAAGATCAAGGTCCTTTATGAAGAGGGCAATGCGGGCCGGTCGTTGGCGGCAATCGGTTGGGTCTTGCGGCGCCGGCTGCTGGGGACAAACGTCGGTCGCTGGGACTACACGGGGAGCATTATTGAGATGTGGAAGGACGAGCCCAAGGGTGTCTTTCCGGACCCGCAGACGGTCGGGATGGCCGTACCTACCATGATCGCTTATCAGCGCTACAACGCACTGATGATGCTCATGACTGGCATGAAGAATGGCGAATTGAGCCAGGGCGCTCCCATCGGCGGAATGGCGGCGGTCATGATCTACCAACCGAGCGATCCCTACGGCCGCTCCCGGTACAACCCACTAGCGCTGCGAGCGATGGTGATCGACAAGTTGCGGGAGCGCCTGCTGGGCCTGATGTTTGTGCCGGAGGGATCCTGGCCCGCCGGGCAACAGCCTGCGCTCGACGACATCCTTGCCGGTCGAGTGAGGGGACGGCTCTACGATGCCTATCGGCAAAGCTGGGTCGCCAGCCCGGAAACCGCCTATGTCGCCGCCGGCAATGCACCCTTGCGGGCGCAGGTGAACGAGCTGCAAGCAATCCTCGATGCGCCGCTGGAGACTACCGACGTGAAAGGTAAGCCTGTGCCGACGGTTGCCAGCGGTCTCAGCGACACGGAGCGGGCTCTGCTGCAATCCTGCGGCTTGTTGAGCCCGCAGGGCAAGATCACGCCCCGAGTCATCACGAAGGAAATACTGGACGCGCCGGAGAAGGTCTTCACGCAAGAACTCTGGGACTCCATCTATAGTGTGCCCAAAGGTGACATCAGCATTGAGCACATCCAGCACTCCTTCTACATGGCGGCCAACTACGGATTCCAAATCCTTAATGGCAACTTCGCCGCCGCCATCGACGACTACGAACTCAAGCTGCGCTTCATGAATGACCTGGCCACTTACCGAATCAACGTGTCGTGGCTGTGGACCCTGGCCCATCACCAGGCCACCATCACCAAAGACGGCTACTTCAAACGATCTGCGCTCACTGAGGACGGAGTCGAACTGGCTACCAACGCCGAACCAGTCAAAGCCGGGGCCCGCTTCACCCGCGAGTTATTCAACAAAGTGTGGGACTACCACAGCGAATGGACCTCGGAGTTCTTTGCCGAGCTGGATCGCCGCCACGACCCCGGCCGCTTTGATCGCTCCAAAGCGCCAGTCATCATGGAGCTTCTCAAACGGCAGTTGCTTTGTCCGCGTTACATCCAGCACAGCGCCCGCGTGTTGTTCGTCGTGGGGCAGGCCAACCAGTGGGATCGTGCGCAGATCATGGATGCTGTCTTCGATCTTTCTCGCGAAGAAATCAGCAAGCGCATCCAAGCTGGTTCCTTGAAGAAGCTGGCATTAGACGCCCACGACTACATCTACGACATCTTCGAGGAAGCACAGCGCGCGGCGCTAAGATCACACGGGAGGCAGTCCGCCTAAGGGTGAGCGGCACAGTGGAGTGGGGTACTGGCTTTTGTCGATTTGAACCATTGTTGCAGATACGCAGCATTCCAATCTCCAGATTGTTCGGCAATCCGGAAACTAGCACCAGCCTGTAGTTGGCGAATGTATCGTCCGTGCGTGGGGACAGCACGGGTATTCCGATCGGGGAACAGTCAGGCCGTCCGGCTGCCGAAGCAATTTCGGCTCAGCATGAGGACGCGTAACTTCAAAAATTACGCGAAACGTGAACGTGCCGTTCGCTGCGCCGTACTTGAACAAAATGGGGCAGCTCATCGAGCGGAAGAATGACGAGTAAGCCCCACGCGCCAGCTACTTCGCAGGCGCGCTTTTCCGGTCAAGTTAGGGGCTGGCAAACGGTCCGCAACCCCGAACGGGATTAGCGAACGCACCTCCGTCATTCCGGCTAAACGCGTCCGGCCTCAGCTGCGGCCTCGCGGATTTCAGCGAAAGACATCCTCTTCCTCTTCTTGCGGGCGAGCACGCTCTTGAGCGACCGAAGGCCCGGATGCACGCGAATGGTTGCCCGGTCTCCTTCACGGACACGAGAAAGGACGCTCTGCAGGCCGTCCACAATAAGACGGAATCCACGAGTCCGCTTAGGTATAGAACTCTGAGCAAATTGCTCGGCTTGACATCCAGACAGCAGCCATGGTATTACTTTTGTGAATATGTAATGGAGGAGAGATGGAATCCGCGATCACCGTCAAGGGCCAAGCCACCATCCCGAAAGCTATCCGTGAACATCTTGGGCTGCAGCCGGGTGATCGGGTGAAGTTCTTCGTGCATCCCGATGGCAGTGTAGTCTTATTGCCGAAACTCTCCGCTTCGGCAGTACGCGGTATGGTCAAATCTCGGAATCCGCGGCCTGTGACCAGCGAGCAAATGACCGCAGCGGTTGCCGAGGGTGCTTTGAGTCGAAATCCCCGGCGACGACACCGATGATCGGGCTCGACACCAACATCCTGGTACGCTACCTCACCCAGGACGACCCGGTACAATCAGCCCAAGCCATCGAGATTCTTGAACGCCGTTTGACACCGAAGAATCCGGGTTTTGTCAGCGTTGTAGCAATCGTCGAAATGGTATGGGTTCTAGATCGCGCTTATGGCTTAACAGTTCAGGAAATCGCCACCGCGGTCGAACGCCTGCTGCAGGTTGAGGTTCTCACGATCGAAAGCGAGCAGGAAGTTTTCACTGCCATGGTCGCACTAAAACAGGGACGTGGATCATTTGCGGACGTGCTGATCGCAGAGCTTGGAGCGCGGGCAGGGTGCACGCACACGTTAACGTTCGACCAGAAGGCAGGTCGGCTTCCTGGCTTCGAGCTTGTGTAATCGACCCGATCCTGATCAGCGCTTCCGCCGCACTGCTGGATTTTCGGGCAGCACAACAAAGTGCATCGTAAGCAAATCTTGGCGCAAAGTGAGTTCCCTCATTTTGCTAACGCTGTCTATCTGCGGACTGAGCGCAAACATCCAAATAAATCCAGCCGTAAGCGAGATTGTGCAAGCGGTCTCAAAGCCCAGCCAAGCGATGTACGTCGCTTTGTTCGGGAGTAAGCGTCAGGGGAAATACACGGTTGACGGTTGTCTTGACAAGTGCATGTTCGCAGACGCTCCAGCCGGGCTGATTCCCAGGTCTCCGAACAAGATTCCAGCGCTTAGTGAAATCTCCTGAACTATTTGGAGAGTCCAAGTGATTTGTTTTTTGTTGCGGCCTCGCCTTGAATGCTGTTGAACCACGTTGAACGAGAGTGCTTTGACCGCTACAAAATCGGAAAACTCAACCGCGAGCGAGGGCAGCTTTGCGTGCGACGAGGTTGTAGCCTTTGGCCTTTGCATCGGCCTCGATGGCGACCAGGTGCGCGCGTCCTGCCGCCGCTTGCCCCGTCTTCATTTCAAGTTCAGCGAGCGCAAGACGAGCATCGAGTTCAATACCCTGATAACCCAGCTCTCGCGCTTTCGCGATGATGGCGGTCAACTCTTTGCGCGTCGCAACCCCGGCAGCCGAGTGGGCAATGTCCTTCTCGGCGGTCTCGACTCGGGCCGCAACGATGGCGATCTGCCAGCGGACGGCGGGATTCTGGCTCTTGGCCGCGAGCGACCGCGCGTGTTGTATCGCCTCTTTCGCTGCTGCCGTTTTACCTTGCGCTAGCAACACGCGGGCGAGGATACCCCAAGCCCGGGTTTCGTCGTCGCGGGCTTTTTGTTTCTGAAAAACCTCGAGGGTCTGTCGAATCGTTGCTTCTCCCTCGACTGGAGTATGCGCCTCCTCTAGGGACAATTCCGCGAGCCCGAGCTGCGTCTGAGCCATGGTGAGCTTGTCGCCTGCCGAAGTTCGGAGGGCCAGCGACTGTTCGTACATCGTACGAGAGCCCGAAAAGTCGGCCTGCTGGAGTAGCAGACTTCCCAAACTCCACATAGCGTAGGCGGCCTGATCCTGAGAGCCGTTCTTCCGCCAGGTTGCGAGGGATTGTTCGAGTCCCTGCTTCGCGCCCGCCAGATCCCCCTGTAATTGGTGGACAAGCGCAATGTTGTAACCCTCCATGGCGACGTTTCCGATATTCTCACGATCTAACTGCAGGGCCTCCTCATAGAGTTGGAACGCGCCCGGCAGATCTCCTTGCTCCATCCGTTCCTCGGCAATGTTCCCGGTGACCAAAGCCTCGTTCTTTCTTACATCGAGCCGTTGAAAAGCGGCCAGGGCCTGGCGTTGCATCTTCTCGGCGAGGGCGAGATCCCCCTGGGCTTCATAGACCAAGCCAAGGTTGTTGAGCACGTCGGCCAGGCCGCCCTCGTATC
>JASHOH010000087.1 GCA_030041215.1 Candidatus Sulfotelmatobacter sp.
TCTTACCTTGTCCTGCGAGGCGACAATTTTCTTTCCTTCGCTGTGCGAATGGACTCGGGTGAGGTTTACGATTTCGAATTCCAACCGGAGACTGCGGGCGAGATCCCTGTAGAAGTGAGTAACGTTTTCGGCGATGCAAAATTGAACGGGAAGATCGTGGTGCAGTGAAGCTGTACCTGCGGCCCTGCGCCTGGAGAGACCCGTACCCGCGTTTCATTACCCGGAGTTGGAAAGGATCGCACTATCAGCGCATGAAAACGCTTATCGAGCGTATGTTTCATGCAATGAACTAACAGTTGAGCTTCAGCCTTGAGCACCTAAGCAAAGGCAATTTCCTCAAGGATGGCGGCTGAATCGCCGTCCAGCCGATGAAGTCCGGCGGCACGAAAGGCCTCTGCAGCCTGCCGGAATTCCCCGGTGCTAACGCCGCGATTGATCTCTGAATAGTGCTTCCCCGAGACACAACCGGCCGGGCGATATTGCGCCATCAAGTTGACGTAGGTTTCCGGGCTCAATTCGCGGGCAATCCACTGCATGATGTCTGCTGTTCCTGCTACGCCGCCCGGCATCACAAGATGCCGCAGCAATACGCCACGCAAGGCAACGCCCTGCCCATCCATGATCAGAGGTCCAACCTGGCGATGCATCTCACGAATCGCGCGGCGCGCCGCCTCCGGGTAATCCGGGGCCTTGGCATAGAGACGCGCTTTTTCTGGATCCCAAAACTTGAAATCGGGCATATAGATATCCACTACTCCGTCCATGAGCGCGAGGGAGTCAAGTGAATCGTAGGCGCTCGTGTTGTACACGAGAGGTAGATGCAGGCCGCGTTCTACCGCGAGCAACACAGCTTCCAGAATCTGTGGAACAACGTGCTCTGGCGTGACGAAATTGATGTTGTGACAGCCCTGCGCCTGCAAAGCCAGCATCATTCCAGCCAGTTCGTCAGGCGTGACAGTTCGGCCCTCGCCCTGCCAACTGATTTCATAGTTTTGGCAGAAAACACAATGCAGGTTGCACCAACTGAAAAAGATCGTGCCGGAGCCGCGCGTACCGCGGAGGCAGCGTTCCTCGCCATGGTGTGCAAAGTAGCTGCTGACAACGGCGTAGCGCCCGGTTCTACACGTCCTAGTCTGGTCCTCGACGCGGTTGACGTGGCAGTTGCGCGGACACAGAGTACAATCTGCCAGCTTTTCTAACCCATGCTCTACCCGGCGCGACAATTCGCCCCATTGCCACAACTTGAGATAGGCGGGTTGGAACTCGTCTGGCCTCATGGTTCTCCTCGCATCTCGTGAAACAAGGGACCAACGGCTGCAAACCCTGAACGGAAGAGAAAGATACGGCTATCTTAATAAAGATGGAAATCGACTTCGATATCTACCTGCACGGCCACTGCAACTCCATCCTTGCGTCCGGGTTCAAACTTCCACTGCCGGATTGCTTCGATTGCCTTATCATCTAACCCCATACCCAAGGATTGCAGAATCCGAATGTCATGCGGCCTTCCGTCCGTCCCGACCACAAGCCAGAGCACGACCGTGCCTTGGTACTTTGCTTTGCGCGCTTCCTCCGAGAATTCCGGCTCTGGACCGTAGATAAGTCGGGGAGCGGTGACGCCGCCACCTACACGATACACTCCGCCGCCAATTCCCCCTCCCCATCCCGGACCCACGCCCGGCCCGTGTCCTGAACCAACACCGCCCCCACTGCCTGACCCAATTCCACCGCCTGAGCCAGTCCCATTCGAAGGTGGGCCTAGAACGGAAGAAAGTGGGTCTCCCAGGGCGCCTGTCTGAGGTATTGGGAGATGGATCTCCGGCGGAACGACCACGGTTGGTTCGACTGGCAATTTTGGATTCTCATTGCGAATCACGATTGCCGGAGGCGCCAGTTGCTCGCGAGAAAAACGCGGCAATATACCTTTCGAGGCTGCCAGCACGTCGCGGTCCCCGCCACCGCCTCCCCCTCCAGCTTTGGAGGCTGACGGCGGCAAGATGTAAGGGCTGACATCCGTCACGATATTAATGATCTGCTGGCGAATTTCGTGACGATGGCTTACCAGAAGCTTGCCCGAAAGCACGAGCAGTACAACAGCCAGGGCGTGGATGAGGAAAGAGAGAACAAATGTTCTCCCCCGGGTCTTGTAGATTCCATAGCCCTCGCCAAAGAGGGTTGGCAGGATCAGAGGTTCCGTATCGGACCGGAACGGAACCCGCCCTGACCGACGGTGCAAAACAAAACTCGACATTTCCGCCCCTCAAAACGCAAGGCGGACGTTCAAAGCAACCGCTCAACACTTTAATTTTATTCCCCTTTCCAATCCTCCGCAGCGATTCAGACAGCGAGCGAATTCGATGTAAAGTGATTTTGGTCACAGCGAAATCAACTTTCAGGCTGATAATTAATTAAGGAAAACCCGCCGAGGCCTTCAGGAAAATACGATGCTGGCCGAAGAGAAATCAAGCCGCAGCAAGCTCGAAACGTTCATCACCGAAGAGTGGTGTGACGAGAGCCCCGAGTCCGTCTTGTCTGAAATGTCTGGTCGGAGGCCTGTACTGTTGGGCTTGCCGTGCGCTCGCTGTAGAGCCTATTACGATGCCACTTTAGACTCTTGTCCGATCTGTGGTTGCAAGAAACGGGTTTCGCCACAAGCGGGCATTACAATCATGAGAGTACGGTCACGCGCCGCCTAACTCCTGCCAATCATCGTTCTAGTCCACCACTCTTTTGTTACGACAAATTAGTGTGACGGCCCGCAGGTTCGCCGTCCTAAAATCACTGTCCAGTGATTCCGCCTTCTACTCTTCAAAACAAGGGTGTCCATCGTGGCCGAACTTGTGATGCTCGTTGATGGCCCGGCTCATCCGGCTATAGGCCCTTCGTAGGTCTTGCTTCTCCTGCTCTGTCAAATCAGCATTCTCCAGCGCAGCGACAATGTCATCAAATTCTGCTTCCAGCTTCTCAAGTTCCGCACAGAGCATATGCGCCTCCCTTCGCGGGCAGTCCATGCCCGAGGCTACGGCGAGGCACAGGCTGCATTGCCGCTCCTGCGCTCGTCATCAATCACGCCGCGCACCTGGCGAGAAGGTCCTTCTTGCCCAGGCCCAAAATCCCGCGTTTCTGGCCCACCTTGCGAAAGGCCGCAATTGCCAAATCCAGGTGATGCTTCTCGTGAGCCGCGGAGAGCTGCGTGCGAATCCGGGCCTGCCCTTTCGGCACCACGGGGAAAAAGAACCCAATGGCGTAGACGCCTTCATCAAATAAATCGCGCGCAAATTCCTGCGCGAGCTTGGCATCGTAGAGCATGACGGGCACGATCGGCGTATTACCTTCCTTCAAGTCGAACCCAGCCTCCGTGAGCAGCCCACGCCAGTATTTGGCATTCCACTCCAGTTTGTCGCGGCGCTCAGTTGTAGCGCCGATCAGCTCCAGCACCTTGAGTGCTCCCGCCACAATCACCGGCGCTACAGCATTGGAAAACAGATACGGACGCGCCCGCTGGCGGCACATCTCCACGAGTTCGCGGCGTCCGCTGACGCAGCCGCCGGAAGCTCCGCCCAGCGCTTTCCCCAGCGTCGTGGTGATCACATCGATCTTGCCCAATACGCCGCAATGCTCGTGCGTCCCGCGGCCGGTTTTGCCGATAAAGCCGGTGGCATGGGAGTCGTCCACGAGCACCATGGCGTTGTACCTCTCCGCCAGCGCGACCATCTCGGCCAGCTTGGCCATGTCGCCGTCCATGGAAAACACGCCGTCGGTGATGATCATGCGGAACCGTTTGTCCTGGTGTTCTTGCAGCTTCTCCTCAAGATGCCCCATGTCGGAATGCTTGAAGGTGTCTTGCATGGCCTTTGACAGCCGCATTCCGTCGACAATGGAAGCATGAACCAGTCGATCTGCGATCATTACGTCCTGCTCATTCAGGCAAGCCTCGAAGAAGCCGGCGTTGGCGTCCATACAGGAGGGGAAAAGCAGGGTGTCTTCGGTGCCGAGAAAATTAGTCAGCTGATTTTCCAGTTCCCGGTGAATGTCTTGCGTGCCACAAATAAAGCGCACGGATGACATGCCGTAGCCGCGTGAGTCGAGTCCGGCATGCGCGGCCGCGATCACCTCCGGGTGACTGGACAGCCCGAGGTAGTTGTTGGAGCAGATATTGATGCACTTCCGGATTGAAGAGCCAACCGGGAACTCCACCTCGATTTCGGACGATTGCGGCGAGTGGATATAGCGCTCTTCTTTGAACAACCCGGCGGCTTTGATTCCCTCAATATCCGTCTGATAAGAGTCACGTACTGCATCGGAAAAGGCCATAACATGCCTCCGGTAATAAGATTTGGCGCCGTGTCCTTCTAACGTGGGCAAGCAGTGCTGGGCACGCTTAGACGCTGCCGACTTCCGTCTTCTGGAACTGTCGTACCAGGGCCACGATGCGCTCGACTGTATCGAAAGCCTCGGGCGTGGCATCCGTGTCCGGAATGTGAATCGCATACTTCTTTTCCAGGAATCGCAACAAAGAAACCATGGAAAAGGAATCAACCAAGCCGCTGGAAATCAGCGGCGTGGTCTCGGTGATTTCCCGGTCGTCTCCTTCCTGCACATACTCCCGGATGATGTAGTCGCGAACTACTTTTGTGATTTCGTCCATAGCCGCTCTTTCACTCCTCCATGATGGTGGAGAGATCTCCAACGGGTTCGTTGAACTCCTTGCAGCGTAGGATGCGGCGCACGATCTTGCCGCTGCGCGTTTTGGGCAGTGAGTCCACGAACTCAATTTCCTGGGGCATAGCTAGCGGCGACAGCCGCTTGCGAATACTGTTCATGATTTCCAGTTCGAGGTTATCGGATGGCTTGAAACCTCGCTTCAGCGTGACATACGCTTTCACGACTTCCATGTTGACGGCATCAGGCTTGGCGACAACAGCGGACTCGGCGACCGCGGGGCATCCCAGCAGAGCCGATTCGATTTCGAAAGGACCCACCAGGTGCCCGCCGGTGTTGATGACGTCATCATCGCGTCCCATAAACCAGAAGTAGCCGTCGGGATCAATCGATGCGCGATCCCCGCACAGATACCATCCATTCTTGAATTTCGCCCGGTACCCGGCCTCATTGTTCCAGTAGCCGCGAATCTGCGACGGCCATCCCGGCCGCAGCGCAATCAACCCCGCTACGCCCGCTCGATTGACCGGCTCGCCGCTCTTAGGATCGAGCACGGTTGCGGTGATGCCCGGAAACGGCTTGCCCATGGAACCCGGTTTGATCACCATCCCGGGAAGGTTGCCGATGACGATGCAGCCGGTTTCCGTCTGCCAGAAGGTGTCGTGAAATGGTTTGCCGAAGACCTCTTTTGACCAGAGCACCGCCTCCGGGTTCAGCGGTTCGCCGACGCTGGCCAGATGGCGCAAGCTCGACAAATCATGCCGCCGCACGATTTCTGCTCCCTCTTTCATGAGCAGGCGGATAGCGGTCGGAGCGGAATACCAAACGGTCACCCGATACTTTTCGATAAACTCGTACCATCGTTCCGCATTGAAACCAGAATCGAGGACAACCTGGGTAATCCCATTCGACCACGGTCCGATAATGCCGTACGACGTACCGGTGACCCACCCGGGATCAGCGTTGCACCAGTAGATGTCGTCGGGTTGGAGATCGAGCGCCCATTTCGCGGTGAGGTACTGCGCGATGATCGAATAGTGAACGTGCTGGGCGCCCTTCGGCTGCCCCGTTGTACCAGAGGTATAGTGCAGAACCGAGGGAGATTCGGCCGTGGTCGGATAGGCGGAGAAGTGCTCAACCCGCGGGGCTTGCTCCATTGCAAAGGCAGTCTCGTGCTCCCACAGCGCAG
Source organism: Candidatus Sulfotelmatobacter sp. (assembly GCA_030041215.1). Lineage (GTDB taxonomy): Bacteria > Acidobacteriota > Terriglobia > Terriglobales > Acidobacteriaceae > Sulfotelmatobacter. The sequence continues at coordinate 5,852 of JASHOH010000087.1, forward strand.
CCGAGTCGGCATCCACGACGATGACGTGTTGCAGGTTTGGAAGCAGACCGCGAACCTTACGAATTTTGTAGAGATGCTTCTTTTGCGTGAGGATGGCGGAGGTTCCGGCATCGGCAAGCCTCACCAGCAGCGATTCCTCGCCAAACGCGGAGAACAGTGGCTGTGCCACGGCTCCCATCTTCAGAATGCCGAGAAACCCTATGTACAGCTCCGGCACGCGGTCCAGGAACAGGCAAACCCGTTCCCCAGGCTGGATGCCCAGTCCCAAAAGAAACTGAGCGATGGTGTTGGAGAGAATCCGAATGTCGTCGTAAGTGAATCGCTTTTCGTTGCCCTGATAGTCTTCCCAAAGCAACGCCAACTTGTCGGCCAGATCTAGTTGGCAGATGCGATCACTGCACATCCAGGCGATGTTGATGGGGTCACCCGGCCGATAGCCCAATTCCCGCTCGGCCAGATGCCAGTCGAAGTTGGCAGTGAGTTCCTCGTAGGATAGCGGGGTGCGCATACGTCTGCTCCCCTTTTGCACCGTGCGGGGCATCGCCGCGCTCGCGCGAGCTCGTTTTCTCAGGTTGAGCGCTAACTTCCCGGGGTCGCCTAGGTAATTTTCTGTTAGCACAACCTGTCAAGAATTTCAGTGACTGAGCGCACCGGCATGTGTGTCGCCTGTGTTTGCACAGCTGAAGATCAGTCAATACTTCCGCCTTCTAGGCGATCGGGCTTACCTCACCGGAATAACTCGGGCGGTGCATCACAGACTTCGGTAAAAGATCGGTCTATGCTAGGAATTGGTCCGGACGCGGAAAATCAATGTTTAACATCCCGCGGAGGTGTCCCCCATGAAACACAAAGAGCCGTTCTTATCGGGGCTTGTGCTGGCGACCATCTGTTTCTCTGTTGCCATAGCGGCAGCACAGGCTCTCAAACCCATTCAACTTCCGCAGCCGCAGACGGAAGGAGGGCGCCCTCTGATGCAGGTGCTCAAAGACCGTAAATCGACCCGCGAGTTCGGTGCGGGTACGCTCTCGCCGCAGACGCTCTCTAATCTGCTTTGGGCGGCCTTCGGAATCAACCGGCCCGACGGGCGGCGCACAGCACCCTCCGCCATGAACTGGCAGGAAGTGAGCATCTACGTGGCAAGTCCCGCAGGCATATACCTCTACGATGCGAAGACGAACGTACTGGAGCCCGTGTTGGCGGGTGACTTCCGGGCGGCTACCGGGACGCAGTCGTTCGTGAAGGACGCCGCTGTAAACCTGGTCTATGTTTCGGACCTTTCAAAGACCAGCGGCGCTGCTCCCTCCGATGTGGAGATGTACACCGCTGCTGATGTGGGATTCATCGCGCAAAACGTCTATCTCTATTGCGCCTCCGAAGGGCTGGCCACGGTAGTGCGGGCGAGCGTCGATAAGTCCGCATTGGCAAAGACCTTGAACTTGCAACAGAACCAGAAAATCATCCTTGCCCAGTCGGTCGGGTATCCCAAGAAGTAAGCAAACCGAGTTTGCGGCAAGAATCGCGGAGTGACTTTTTCCGAACCATCGATTTTGACGCAGGGCTTGCAATTGCATAGCCCGCCGCATTGGATCGAAGATCGAGCCGGCGGTGTGTAATGTCGGAAGACCGAATATCGACAGGTGATGCTCTGCTGTGGTCTTTGGCGGGTGCCATGGCAGTAGGACTCTTTCTTCTGGCTCCGCAGTTAAGTGCTAATAACGCTGGCAGGGTGGTCACCGTCGTGCTGTCGGCAGGTATCTTTGCATGTAGCATCCATCCGACGCTGCACTCACCTTCGCTGCACAGCAACATCAGTCGCCGAATCGTCTTGTGTTTTTTTGCGACGGGAATTGCGGCGTTTGGATGGATCCTTTGGCCTTATTCGCTGAATGTCATCCCCAGCAACGTCAGGTTTGCAAGTGCGGCTTCTTCTGTATTCTCGAGTCAAACTTATAGCTTTCGCTTCACGAACCGATCCGACAAGGACCTCTACGCTGCTCAACTAAAGTTCCGTATCCACAGTCAAACGCTCTCGGGCAAAGACTTCGAGATAAATATCCCAACTGCCAGTCGCAAGGCACTTAGTACCGAGGGGCGGCGTTTCGCCGACATTGTGGGCCTTCTCTGCCGCGACAGCCGCCAGCGGCCTCTGTTTTCACTGTTCGCCTTTCATCTGGCGCCGCACGAATCCCGAGAGATCACGATTACAAACTGCAGGACGGGAAGCGCAAAAGTGGGGGCAACAACAGGCCTCTTTTCGACTGCCCCTCCGCCTTTCAATGTGAATGGGAACCCAATGTCAGTACGGTTTCCAAGTGACGAACCGCTCAGTGATTGTCAGTCTTTCGGGTTCCTGGTCGATGCGCATGAACACGAGGGAATCTACTGGTTTAACCACGAAGGCGAAAAGCTTGACGGAAAGACCGTTCCGCAGAGCTAGGGCCCGCGCTGAGTGCCGTGGTTTCCGCCATTCCTGTCGAACCGCTTTCGGCAGCGCCCCGATTCTTTCGCAGCCCTGGCCATCGCTAGTGCGTACTTTGCCGTAACCTGTTGGATAACGAGCAACTCGGAAGTTGAGCCACGCAGAACCAGATGAGCCATAAGTTGGCTTATGGGAAAGCCGCACTTCAGGATTGCGGGCGCACGGGCGAAACGGAAGTTATCCAACGCATTTGCCAGTTTCTTGTTTGCCGACAACCTGCTAGAAACCGCTCTGCACCCAGACCGCCGTTTGCGGACTCCACTGCAGCGGCGGCTCAGAACATCGACTAAACGACTGGTCTATTTTCACCGCTGATAATCCGGGGCCAGGGGTGAGGCAAATCACAACAGATACCCGCCCTGCTTTCGTCCAAAAGCAGCAAGCTGAAGGCGCTGGCGCTCACCAGAAGGACCGAGCCGACCGCCCACGACTCTCCACGAAATTTGTGCCCCTCATGGGTCGGGTTATGGGAAAATGCTTCCCGAGCCATTGGCTGTTTAGAAGCTATCCAGCTATCCCATCCGGAGTTCGTGTTCTGAGCAAGTTGTAAAAACGGCTCTAAGGTCTAAGGTCTATGAATTCCACGCGCGTCGAGCAGCAGACGGCAGAAAGCTACGGACGTGTCTTTCGCTTCGCCGGCTGTGAACTCGACGAACTTAGCCTGCAGCTTCGGATCAAGGGCCGTCCTGCCGAGCTCGAACTCAAGCCCCTCGAAGTCCTTCTCCAACTCTTGCTGCACCCGGGCGAGGTCGTTTCCAAGGAAGACTTGCTCGAATCCGTCTGGCCAGGCCTGAACGTGGTCGATGGCTCGCTCGCAACAGCCATTTCCAAACTCCGCAAAGCCTTGGGCGATGAAAACGCCGAGATCATCCTGACCATTCCGCGCGTCGGCTACCGCCTCGCCGTCCCCGTGCAAAGCGCCCCGGTTTCCCCACCCACGCCCTGGTTAGCTTCGGCCGCGCTCGCCGCGGGAGACCCCGTCCCCGTCCCCGGCCGCGAGCATTGGCGCCTCACGCGACGCCTTGATCTTTCTCACAGCAGCGAAGTGTGGCTGGCCGAGCATCCCAAAACCCACGAACAGCGGGTTTTTAAGTTCGCCTCCAACGAAGCCCGCCTGAAGGGATTGAAACGCGAAGTCACCGTGGCGCGCTTTCTTCGCCAATCGCTCGGCGAAAGCCCCGCCTTTGTCCGCGTCCTCGAATGGAATTTGGAAACTCGGCCCTACGTCATCGAAAGCGAATATGGAGGCCCCAACCTTACAGAATGGTCGCAGCAGCAGGGCGGCCTGGAAAAAATTCCTCTCGCCACGCGCATCTCCATCATCGCCGACGTCGCCAAAGCCGTCGCCGCAGCCCATGAAGCTGGAGTCCTGCACAAAGACCTGAAGCCCGCCAACGTTCTGGTGAAGCCGCTTCCCGACGGCAGATGGCAGGTCGAGGTCGCCGATTTCGGCAGCGCCTCTTTGGTCGAGCCCGCCCGCCTGCGTGCGCTCGGCATCACCAATCTAGGCCTCACACAAACCGGCGGTCCGCAATCGCCATCACTCACCGGCACGCTGATGTATCTCGCGCCCGAGGTGCTCTCCGGCCAACTCCCGAAAGCGCCGGCAGACGTTTACTCGCTCGGAGTCATGCTCTACCAGGCAATGGTGGGCGATTTTCGCAAACCGCTGGCTCCGGGCTGGGAAGCCGGCATCGATGATCCGCTGCTGCGCGAAGACATCGCCGCCGCCGCTTGTGGCGATCCCGCACGCCGCCTGAAAACAGCCGCTGAACTCGCCGACCGCCTTACGAATCTCGATCGCCGCCGCGCTGAGCGTGAACAGCACGCGGAAGCCGCACGTCGCCGCGAACTTGCCGACCGCCGCAGAGCGCAAGCTCGCGCCAGGATTCCCTGGATTCTACTGACGGCGGTTCTCGTGGCCGTAGCCAGCTTTACCTTCGTCACGCTGCACAAGAAGCCTGTGCTGCCGGCTGCTCGTTTCCAGACCGTCGCTGTTCTGCCCTTCCAAAACCTCGGCGGCGACCCCAAATTTGATTTTCTGCGCTTCGCTCTGCCGGATGAGATCGCGACGGCCTTGAGCTACGTTCACCCGCTTTCGATCCGGCCATTCATGACTACCCGCAAGTATGATGCTGCCAACCTTGACCTACAAAAAGCTGCTGGTGAGATGGGTGTCTCGGCGGTGATCACCGGCCACTTTCTCACCGGCCAAAACCAGTTGCAGCTTACCTACGAAGTTGTCGATGTCGCCGACAACCATATTTTGTGGAGCGACACGATCGTCTCTCCCCTGCAAAACCTGATTGATGCTCGCCAGAAAATGTATCAACAGGCCCAGGGTGGACTGGCTTTGAGGCTGGGTGCGCATAACGCGGACGGTTCAAACCCTCCCACGTCCGTTCCGACCAATGAGGAAGCTTACGACTTGTACTATCGCGGTTCCGTGATGCCTTCCGACCCCGAATCTAACCGCAAGGCCATCGCGATGCTGGAACGTGCGATTCAGCTGGACCCGGGCTATGCTCCTTACTGGCTGACCTTGGGCTCACGCTACTACACCGAGACTCACTACTTACGAGGAAATAAGTCTGATGAGCTCCTGAAGAAAACCCTTGCCGCCAGCGAGCGGGCAGTCGCGCTTGACCCCCACTGGGGCGCTGCCCAGTACGGATTGGCTATAGCGCATGCCGAACGCGGCGAGCTGTTGGAGGGATACCGCGCTGCAGCGAATATGCTTCACGAACTCCCCGATAATTCAGTTTCGCCTTTCACAATGTCCTATGTGTTGCGCTATACCGGGTTGGAACAGGAAGCCGAAGCGCAGTGCGAGAGCGCCCGCTCCTTCGACCGGCAGAATGGCGCGATGCGCTCTTGTGGCGTTGCCTTTCTGGAGCATGGCGATTACGACAAGGCACGCGAGTTCTTCAACCTCGACGCCGACACCGACTGGAACCACGCGCTGACCATCGACATTCTGTTGCGCGAGGGCAAAGAGAAGGAGGCGCTACAGATCCGGCGCCCGCAGATCGGTGCATGGACCAGCTACGACATGCTTCTGGCCTGCGCCGCGCACAAACCCGCGGCTGAAATCGCCGCCCTGGCGAAGCGCATCGAGCCGGATGACGATCCGGAAAGCAACTACTTCGCCGCCTCCCATCTCGCTTATTGCGGTCAAACCGCGGCCGCGCTCGATATGCTGAAGCGAACGGTACAGGCCAACTATTGCTCTTACCCCGCCATGGACACCGACCCCATGTTCGCCAGCATTCGCACGCTGCCCGAGTACGCAGAAATCCGCTCCATCGGAATGTCTTGTCAAAATGCCTTCCTTGCTGGTCGCGCCAGAGTGCGATAGAGACAGTACTACAAACTAAGTCACCGTAAAGGTCGTGCTGCTTGCGCTTCCTCCTGCAGTTGTTACCGTGATCTTGCCGGTCGCGGCATCGCTTGGGACCGTCACCGTGATCTCGGTGCTGGAAACCTGTGTGAACGAGGCTGTCTTGCCATCCACCGTGACCTTCGTCGCGCCGGTCAGACCCGTTCCCGTAATCGTCACGACCGTGCCCACCGGCCCGCTGGTCGGACTAATGCTCTTGATCGTGGGCAGCACTTTGAAATTGCTCGTTGCGGTCAGAGTTCCGGTAGAGGTGACAACAGAGACCACACCTGTGACCGCAGCGGCCGGAACAACGGCACTCAGCTCGGTATCAGAGATCACTTTGAATGTGGCAGAGGCTCCGCCAAATTCGACTTCGGTGGCGCCGGTGAAATCCTGGCCCAAGAACTCCACCGTCGCTCCCACCTTGCCTGACTGGGTAAGCGTGCGCACGAATGGTGACAAGCCTACGTCAAGACTGTAGAAGAAGCTGCCGCCAAGGGAGTTTCCGCAGGTGCTTCCATAGAACTGTCCATTGGTATGTTGGAGCATTACCGTGCAGGGACCAAACCCGGGGCCCGCGGCCGACGCGACAAAGCTGTAGAGAAGGCTGAAGTCTCCGCCTGGCGTCACTTGGAAGATCGCCCCGGCGCCGTTTGCTCCCGCTCCGCCTGTCCCATAAAAGTTGCCGTCGCTTCCGAGAGTGAGACCAGCTACGGGCTCGGCACTGTCATTGGCCCCAGCTGCGAAGGCGTGAACCACGTCGAATTTTCCTGAGGGAGATATCTTGAATATGGTTCCGTAATTCGGGTTTCCTTGCTGGGTCACTCCCCAGTAGTTGCCGTCCGAGCCTTCCACCAGCACACCCTGTGGGTACGCTCCATCCGTCGTTCCTTGAAACCTGTAGAGAATCGTGATCTTGCCCGCCGGTGTCATCTTGTACACGACGCCGCAGCCGGGTTGGCACGGACTCCCTCCGCCGCCTTGCGTGGTCCCGTAGAAGTTGCCGTCGCTTCCCAGAGTGGGAAGATTTGGGCCCGAACCATCGTCGCAGGCGGCTGCAGCAAGTGGGAAGTTCGAAATCTTGCCCTTGAGCGTGAGTTTGAACAGCCCTCCGCAGCCGTTCCACTGACCGCCCCAAAGATCGCCGTCATATAGGAACACCGGGTAGATGGGAGGGCCGCCATCGCCAGGGTTGGCTCCCGTGAAGTTGTACAGAGTCGTGTGCACGCCGGAGGGAGTGAACCTGAAAACTTGGCCAAAACCGTCCGTGCCCCCGTTCTTAGTGGTTCCGTAGAAATTGCCGTCTGAGCCCAGCGTGACTCCGCCGAATGGCAACCCTCCCGTGTCAACGCAGCCACCGCCTTCCTCACAGAAACTGTAGAGGGTGGTAAATTCACCCGAAGGCGAAATGCTGTACACGCTGCCCAGACCGTATTCGCCATCGAGTTGATCGGTCGAGTAAATGTTGCCGTCAGGACCCTGGGCGAGCTGGGCAGTATTGGTAAGGCCCGAGGTGTTATTGCTCACCCCTGGATACTGATACAACGACGTCACGGTTTGAGCCATCCCCGTGGATGCGAGGGCAAGCACTGCCACAGCCACAAGCGCTGCTCCTGAGCAGAACCGTGAACGCAATCCTGCACTGACTGTCATAAAGACCTCCCGGTAAATTCAGAATCGTTATGCCGTGCCCCTTGCCGAAGCCCACCGGCCACACGGGTTTGCGCTGCATCCCGCAGAAAGGCTCCCTACGTCGTCACCGTGAATGTGGCGCTGGTCGCGCTTCCTCCCGCGGTCGTGACTTCGATTTTGCCCGTCGCGGCATCGCTAGGAACCGTCACGGTGATCTCGGTGCTGGAAACCTGTGTGAATGAGGCTTTCTTCCCGTCCACCGTGACCTTGGATGCGCCGGTCAGGCCCGTTCCCGTTATCGTGACAACCGTTCCTACCGGCCCGCTGGTCGGGCTGATGCTCTTGATCTCGGGCAGCACTTTGAAATTGCCCAAAGAGGTGACTGTGCCGGAGGAGGTAACAACTGAAACCACACCAGTAACAGCAGCGGCGGGGACGACAGCAGTCAGCTCAGTGTCAGAGACTACTTTGGACGACGTAGCCGGGACTCCGCCAAACTCGACCTCAGTTGCGCCGGTAAAATCCTGCCCCAAGAACTCCACCGTGGCGCCCACGTCTCCGGACTGCGTCAAGGTGCGAGTGAATGGCCCCAGGCCGGTATCGAAGCTGAAGAAGTAGCTGCCACCGTCCGAGTTGCCGCCGGTGTTTCCATAGAACGTGCCGTTGGTGTCTTGCGCGAGTACCGGCGAGGGCGCGAAGGCATCACATGGGGACGTACCACAAAAGCTGTAGAGAACAGCGTAGTCATCGGTGGAAGGTTGGACTCTGTAAATGGCCCCCACATTCGCTGTTCCGCCGGCGTTGCTGGCTCCGTACAAATACCCGTCGCTGCCGGCGATGAGACCGGACACTGGGCAGCATGCATCTCCAGTGCCGCTGAAGGTGTGAACTACCGTGAAATCGCCTTTCGGCGATACCTTGAAGAGTTCTCCGCCGGAAATGAATGGCACTCCATTGGTCACGCCCCAGAAATTACCGTCCGAGCCTTCGACCAGCTGTCCGACGGAAGAGCCCTCGCCGCCAGGGAATGTGTAGAGCAGAGTGATCTTGCCGGCCGCCGTGACTTTATAGACTGTTCCGCAGCAGGCCCCTCCATTGTGGGTGGTCCCGTAAAAGTTGCCGTCCGTGCCCTGCGTGGGAAGGTTCGGGTTAGAACCATCTGCACTCGAAGGGAACGATGCCAGGAGCTTGAATGAGCCGGCGCTGGTAATTCTGAAAAATACTCCGTTGCCGTATTCCCCTCCCGCAGGCGTCACCCCATAAAAGTCGCCATTGCTGGCCTGAAAAACCCCGAATACCGGGCTTGCTCCATCCACCGTTGAGTTGGGAAAGCTGTACAGAGTGGTGAGCTTGCCGGCGGGGGTAATCTTAAAAACAGTTCCTGTGAGGCCGGTGCCGCCGCCCTGGGTCGTGCCATAAAAATTGCCGTCCGTGCCCAGCGTGAGTCCGCCTTCAGGACCGGAGCCAGTAACGGCGCAGTTTCCTCCCTCAGCGCAGAAGCTGTAGAGCAGGCTGTAGTCTCCCGAGAGGGAGATGGTGTAGATACTGCCTTGGTTGAAATCGCCGTTGGAGTAAATCGTGTCGTAAAACAATCCGTCTGGCCCCTGCGCCAGAGTACTTTGGTCCGTGATGCCTGTAGTGTTGTTGTCTGTGTTGGGATACTGGTACAGCAGAACCGGCGTGTCGTCCTGGGCGCTGGCCATCAACCCAAGAAAAAGCACAGCCATCGCTACAAACGCCACCGCTAAGCCCAGCCGTGAACGCAAAAGCGCACTCAATGCCATAAAGGCCTCCTGCTAAATTCAGAATTGTTATGCCAGCCCCGAATCAGCGAACCCCAGCAGACAAGTGCGCCGAACCCGCAAGCGAAGGCCCGAAAAATCGGGTGCGGGCGGTGCATATTCTGCACAGATGCCAATCACTTGTCCTGACGGATTTCCAAAGATTTCTAAAGAACTCTAAAGGAGGGTGGAACCGGTTATTTCGTATTCGCAATTATCGGCAAAGTCTCATGGCGCACCATTTGGACTCTCTGCACGCGAGCCATACACAATGGAGCGATGTGGAGCGCTGCAAAAATACACAGTTCTCAACTTTACTCAGGTTGTCCCCAGCGGGATGTTCCGTATATCGAATTTCTAAAAGAGCCGTCAGCCCGTAAGGGATTCTTGGAGCAGGGCAAGTTCGAGGAGTTGGTCAATCCGTTGCCCCACACATCTCCGACCGCTCGTGACATTTCTCTACTACTGCGGAACCCGAATCGGTGAAGCGTTGAGCATCGAATGGACACAGGTCAATTTGGATGCACGGCTCATCAGGCTGGAAGTTGAACAGACGAAAACGAGTGAAGCTTGCGTGCTCCCATTGCCGAGTCTTCTGGTCAACATGCTCCGAGACGTCACACCTAAAACGGGCAAGGTCTTTGACGGAGCGAATCTCCGCAAGGAAATGGAGGTAGTGGGTCTAAAGGCCCGCTACCGGAATGGATGACGGCTTGCGACTCCGCCAAGGTAGGACGTATTATCCAATTCTAGGGCAAGGATGAGCGATACGAAGGTTTGACCTTTGCATGGCCTTCGTCGGTAAGCCGTTCGCAATCTACGGAAGGCAGGCGTGAGTGAAGCTGAAGCAATGAAAATCTCAGGTCACAAGACTCGAAGCGTGTTCGACCGATACATTATCGTGAGTACTGATGACGTTGATGAAGCAATGCGAAAGGTCGAGGTCGTTGCATTGCGAAACGGCAACGGCAAAACACTTGAAGCAGGAGCCAAGTGAGAATCAAATGACTCCGTGGCGCTATCGTCTAACGGTTAGGACATCGCCCTCTCAAGGCGGTAATACGGGTTCGATTCCCGTTAGCGCTACCAAGCCTTCCTAACCTGTTGAATCCAGCAAGGTTCTAGTCTGCCGAAACGCTGGTCCCAAAATTTCGTCCCAAAAATCGAAGGCTGTGCCCCAAGAAAGTGCGTATCAGAGGGTGTGGCGAACACAACAGCCAGCGTCAGCGAGCGGATTAAGACCGCCCACGGGTGAACTTGGAGTCCCAGACTCCCGATCCCCCAATCCAAGCTCAAGCCGACGGAGGCATATCGCGAGGGCAGTTTTATCTGGTCTGATCCCGCGAACGACTATGAACGGGCGCTCAATTCATGAAGCGAAGGCTGGGGTTCTAAAATGTAAAGTTCTGCAAACGCTCAAGCAGACTGAAATTGGATGACGTGTTCTCGTTTAGATCGGCATCAAATGTAAAGAGCCTCTGGGGGGCGCAGCAATCAAATGTTAGATCGTCTCGTTATTCATTTGGCTTCCCGTCTTTTTATTGGAGCGGCATGCCTTTTTTCCTCGATGATTACCCATGCCGAAGACGCCGCCGACCAACATGTGGAGATTGCACTCATCTCCGAGCAACAGGCGATTGTGCCCGACCAAAAATTTATTCTGGGCATCAGATTTGATCTACAGGAAGGGTGGCACACCTACTGGATTAATCCCGGCGACGCGGGAGAGCCGCCACGGATCACCTGGGAGTTGCCGGCGGGATTTCAGGCGGGTTCCGTTCAATGGCCCTATCCAGCTCGCTTGTCGACTCCTCCTTTCGCAGATTTTGGCTATGAACATCAAGTTTTGTTCCCTGTGACTGTTCGACCTCCTTCGGGATTAGAAGCCGGCGGGAATGAGAAAATTGTCGCGCAGGTTCGCTACCTCATTTGCCGCGACGTCTGTATACCAGGCCAGAAGCAACTTGTGCTAACGCTTCCGGTGAAAAACCGAACTACGGCAGGTTTGGACGCTGCACTATTTGCAGCGGCGCGGCAGCGGCTGCCGCGGCCAATTCCGAACGAATGGAGGGTCTCGGCAAGCTCGGTTGGAGACGAATTCCAGTTACGGCTGAGGGTCGTCGGAAAATTGACAGCCCCGCCTCAATTCTTTCCCTTAGAGCCGGAACAGATCGAGAATGCCGCCCCGCAGAACATTACCCCAATTCCCGGAGGCGTTCAGCTGCATCTTAAGAAATCAAATCACCTACTAAAACCGATTTCGCGCATAAAGGGAGTGATGGTCGTGTCCGGACGAGCCTACCTGCTTGACATTCCCGTCTCAGAATCAGGTCGGGTTCATACGCAGTCCATGAAAAACTGAAGGAGCGGATCATGAAACGAAATCTCGGGTATGGTTTGGTAGTTGTGATTTTGTTTGCCTGTTTCGCGAAAGCGCAAAGAGTAGGAGAGCCTGCGCCCGATTTCCAGGCGACCGATAGTAACGGGCAAGTTCACAAGCTCGCCGAATACCGCGGCAAGTTCGTCGTATTGGAGTGGCACAACAATGGCTGTCCATACACGCGGAAGCATTACGAGAGTGGCAATATGCAGCGCTTGCAAAAAGAGTGGACTTCGCGAGGCGTGATCTGGTTAACCGTGATCTCTTCGGCTCCCGGCCAACAGGGATACGTGACGGCGGAACAGGAGAACGAATACCTAAAGCGCATGAATGCAGTACCTACGGCTGCTCTGTTAGATCCACAAGGCGGCGTAGGCCGACTCTATGCTGCCAAAACGACTCCCCACATGTTCATCATCAACCCCGAAGGCATACTCATCTATGATGGAGCGATCGACAGCAAGGCCACTACGGAGCAGAGCGATATTGCTACTGCGACGAATTATGTCTCACAGGCTTTGGAGGAAGCGAAGGCGGGCAAGCCAGTAAGTACACCGACGTCACGGCCGTATGGATGCTCTGTCAAGTATGCTCATTGAAGGAGCCGGCATCTGCGTGAAAAGCGTCTTAGCTTAAACAGAACAAAAGCGGGGAAGGGACATCGAATTGTCTGATGAGATGTATTTGCTTCCGACGAACTACAGCATTTATTGCCATCGCCCGGGCCGGAACGGAACCCGGAATGTAGCTTCTACCTCGACCGCGGCGCCGTTCCTTGTGGCTGGCGAAAATTGCCACTTGGCGAGCGCCTCGCGGGCGAATTGATCAAGGCGGTCGTCTACGCTGCGCAAAACACGCACATTCCCTACTGTGCCATCGGCATGAATGACGGCATAGAGAATGACTGTGCCGCCCACGTTCTGCCGCATCAGCTCCAGCGGATAGGCCGGATCGACCTTGCGCATGGCAGATGGCGCAGATAGATCCGAAACACTTGCCTGATCGCTGGCCGATGCGGCTCGCGAGGAAGGACTGCCCAAGCCGGACTCCGCCTTCAGCGCGGCGAAGCGGATGATCCAGCTTCCTCCGACGGAATTCAGATTGGGCATGTTAAGGGTGAGCGAGTAGAACTTGCGATTGCCGAAGACCGCGCGTTCCTCTTCTGACAGCTCGCTCTTACTCTCGGGCTGGAGAGAGCGAGTTGGCACTCGCGGGCGAAAGCCAGCGATCAGGTTTGGATTCACTGAATCGGCATTCGAACTCTTGGGTGCGGGATCGCCCGCGATGGGCGCGGCGCTCGAGGGCTTGCCGACGTACAGTCCCGAAGGGAGCCTGCTGTCGGTCTTGCCAGACAATCCAGCGCCGTTTGCTTTGCCATCTCCCGTACCCGCATTTCTAGGTGCGCTCTCGCCGCCAAAAGCTCCTGCTGCGCCGGTGGCTCCGTGATGACCTTCTGGAGTTGCCGCAAATGAACCGCGTCGATTGCCGGCAGGCGCTGCGGGAGGTGGACCGACCGCCGGATGCAGGCTGAGAGCTATAACGTCTCCGGCCGAACGCGAGTTTTGGATTCCCCTAGCTGATGGCGGCGGCGCGACGACATCGGACGATGCTCCGCGCGGCGATCTCAGGCCCGAACTTCTGGTGGAAAACGATTGCTGAGGATCCAGAGTGAGTTTCGGAGCGGGCGCGATGACCGCGCTGGCCGCGACGCTGAAATCGGCAAGTCTATGAGTTGAGTTGGCGTCGACTATCGGCGGCGGCGCTATTACGCCCGCCTGCGGCGCCGGCAGAGCGCTGCGCGATGTGGTTTGCAAATCGGGCGGTGGGGCGATGACGGAGCTTTTCATCTGCGGTGCCAGGCGCGTGATCTCCAAGGCGCGAATGACGGGCGGGGGTGCGATCGGCAAAGGCGCATTCGGCGTTTGCTCTACCAACGCGACCATGTTGGGAATAGCGAGATCGCGATCGAGCTGCACCTTGGGCGGCGCGACGATGGTTTGCTGGCGGTTGTTCGCTTCGGGAGGAACGGAGATGATTGGCTGGGCAGAGTATTCGGGATCGGCGTTTCGCGTAGGCTTCGGGTCCGAGGCGCGCGTGTCGAGGGGCGGCAAATACTCAAAAGGAGTGTAGTAGATAACATCTGCATGTGCGAGCGTGGGTTGAACTGCGGCGTGCGGTTGCAATGCGAGAATTCGGGAAGCCGTAAAGAGCGCCGCCAGCGCGACAACGTGACACCCGACGGATTGCAGGAAGCCGAGCCAGGGCAGTCGTCGATCGACGAAGACGTCGTCCCAGAAAGTCGCGGGAGCAGAGTCGAGTTGCAAGGAAACGAATTCACGTGGACGAAAAAGCATCGAAAAGATTCCCCAGAAAAATACGGAACCAGAGTTCGGGCTCGATCACGCCGCTCAGTTCCGGGGCCGCGATCTTCGCACTGCGTTTCTGCCGACTGGAAGCGCGGAGCCTGGTGCATCCTTCCATCTTAGATGCAAACGAGCTTCTTCGGTTAGGAACTGGCCCACCTGCTTCGCACAATTCTAATGCGCGATTAAAACCTTATGGGCACTCGATAGTGTCGAGTCCGGTTCTAAGCGTTTGAACGGCCAGATTGCCATTCGCAAGGAACAATGGCACCCCAAGAATGTTAATAGAAGCTCTTCCGACCGCCGCCCGTCGGCTGTTTCGCTGTTGAGGGGGCTGAGCGACATTCTCAGTTTTCCGGGCTTACACACATGTGAACTCATAAACGCTGCCCAGGCCACGTCACGACCAAGCGCTTCGTGATGTGAATGACACAGCAATGGAAGCTTGATCAGGGCCCTTGTGCCCTATTCGAACAGTGTCAAGCCAGGCTTGCACTGTCTTAGGTTCTCGCGGAAGTTTTCCAGTCGAACAACTTTCGCTTCACTGAGCGGAGTGTTTGTCTGATCGAATCAGCAGTGCCAGCCTGGGGAACAGAAACGAGCCTGCTGCATCGTCGATGACGTTTACCTGGCAGGTATAGAAGCCGGGTTTCAGTGTGTTAAGAGGAAGATCGAGTTGAAATATTCCCGCCTTGCGATCGCGAGCATTCAATTCTGTAAGCTCGACCGGGGAGCTTTCGAAAACCCTTGCTTTTCCACGAAAGAAAGAGACGCTGGTCAGCAGATGGATGCCAGGGGAGTTCGAACGCGATTCGGCAGATTGCGGCGCTTTCAAGCGCCCCGGATCGTACACTTCGTAATAGAGCCGCAAGTGCTGGGCAGGGGAAAAAACGTGGGTCACGTTCGGAATGATTTCGGAACCGTCGCGAATGAGCGGATTAGGACTTGAAGTTTTCTTTGTCGGCTCAAGCTGGCTGGCAAGCACAATCGAACTCATCTTGAGCGGCTGCGATTTGAGATCGGGAACTTCAAGATCAGTTTCGAAAGATCCCATACGGCCAGTTTGATTCTCACGCACTACGAATTTGAGATGGTATTTGCCCGGGGGCAGGCTCAGCCCGGTGTCATATTGCACGTTTTTCTTTTGCACTTCGGACGCTGTATTCACTGCGAGCTTGACCGTGTCCCGGATTCTGGTGACAGGGTGGTTTTCGCTGTCGAGCACTACGCCAATCACGTCGAGAGTGGCTCTCTCGCGATCGCTGCTGCGCACGAAAGGAATCTGCGATCCAGGCACAACCAGCGAAGTAGGGACAAAGAACTTATTTGTCTCCAGGCGAAAGTAGGCGGCGCCAAGGTATAGCGGCAGGTCCGTGGCGGGCATCTCGGAGGCAAGTTCCTCTTCAAGCTGAAGCTCCTTGTCTTCTTTGGTCGAGTGCTGATAATCCGCAGCCGCGTAATAACCACGCCGGTAGTCGATTTTTACGCCGGGGAGGTTGACCTTGACCACGATGCGGCGGTAATGGCCGTCTTTGGCGGGATTGGTGCTGTGATAACCGAGTAGATAATACGTGGAGGTATCCTGCTGCACCCCTTTGAAGACCTGGCCGAAATCGTTGGAGTCGAGGAAGGCGCGGCCACCGGTGTCGCTGGCGAGGGTGACCAGTGTTTCCTGTGTGGTGAAGTTGGAAGTCAGTGCATTAATCATGGACTGGCCGGAATACGCGGAAGTGCCACGCAGGCTGGCATTTTGCGCTTCGCCGCCAGCAACCAGCGCCTGAAGACCCCGAAGATCCATAGTGTAGATGGCGAGATTCGAGCGCACTGCGGCGTTGACGGCAGCCCGCAGCTCGGATTGATTTTCGATACCCGTGCGGTCCATGCCGCTGGAAAAATAAATCAGCGATTTTTTTTGCTGAACATGCGAGAGTTTTTCGGCAACTGAGCGCAGGGCTTCGAGCCGGCGGTCGGTATTAAAGATGTTGTACTCAGTGTCATCGGCGGTAAAAGGTTGGCCGGTATCGGGCGTGCCTTCAGTTGTGCCCGTTGTGCCCTCCTCATAGCCCTGGCCGGAACCCTCTCCGAACGCCTGAAGCTGCTTCTTCAGGAGGGCGTGATCAGAAGTGAAATCCTGATTGACCAGAAGTGAGCTTCCCAGAGAAACGATGGAGACTAGATCGGCAGGAGCCATTTGCGAATCGACATAATGCTCGGCCGAGGTGATGGCGCGATCGATTTCATCCGGCTCCATGGCGGAAAGATCGAAGAAAAGAACAATGAGGCGGCGGTCTTTGAACTGATCTGAGAGGGTGGTTGTTGGTTTGGCGCTGGCAGTTGGAGCCGGCTCGCCGGGCAACGGCTTTGCTTGAGCGACATCTTGTGTAGCTACTGCGTCGACATTTTCGATATCGAAAGACACGATTTTCTGCGGCTTGTTGTCTTCGAGGATCGTGAAATCCTGCGGTTTCAATCCGCCGACGAAGTTTCCATTCTTGTCCCGCACCGTCACGTTTACTAGAACGAGTTCCGATTCCACGCGGAAGGTATAACCTTCCTGCTGCTGCGGAATCGCATCCGAGCCCAGGAGCGCAATTGTCGCCGAAAGCGCCACGATTTTCCTCAGCCAATAACTAAGAGTGGACAACATATCTCTTCCTCAAAAGCGAAAGCGCGCGGTGAGAGTAATCTGCCGCATTGCCCCAACCGCAGTGACGCGCCCGAACGTGGGCGACGTGACCGATGTATCGATTGACGTGAAATTAGGAATATTGAAGACATTCGTTGCCTGGGCGCGGAATTCCAATGTGCGCGATTCTCTCACCGGAATAACTTTGGTCAAGGCCATATCAAAAATATGAGTCGGTGGTCCAATGATGCAGTTGCGGCGGGCATTGCCATATTGTCCGGTTGGCGGAGCGACGAAGGCGGCGGTGTTGAACCATTTATTGATTGACGGATTCGAAAGCTGAATGGATTGACCCGGAACTAAGTCGGGCCGAAGCGTGCCGTTGGTGCCGCCATTGACCTCGCTGAAGTTGCCTATAAAACGTGGCGTGAACGGCAAACCCGACGCGATGGTCCAGTCGCCGCTCCATAGCCAATCGCCGAAAATAGCGCGCAAGGGAGTGTTGCCGGTCAGCCAGCGCCGGTCGTGGCCAAAAGGAAGCTCCCACAAATAATCACCGGTGAATTTGTGCGTTTGGTTGAAACTGGAGAGACCGCGTTCACCGGGAATATCAAATGGATTCTGGGCCACACTGTTTGCACCGCTTCCGGCCGAAGCAGTCGGGCCGGAGCCGATGGTGCCGGTGCCTCCGGCGCCTAGACCCGGGGTGCTGGCTGCGGAAGTCGCACCTGCACCGATGGAAGATGCATCGTCAATTGATTTCGAAAATGTATACAAACCGCCGACGGAGAATCCTTTTGCCAGCCGCTTGCGCAGGCGCACCGAGCCGGCGTTGGCCTCGGAGTCGCCGACAGAATTTTCAAAGCTGAATGCCTGCACATCCCGAATACGGATCTGGATGCCCGAGGGCGTGATCGTGCGGTTAGGCGCTTCCAGAATGTCGAGATTCGTTCCCTTGGTTCCCGTGTAGTCGATGTTCAGCAACAGCGTTGGACGGATCTGCTGTTGAATGTCGAGATTGCGAATTTGCACGTAGCCTAAACGGTAATTGGGATTGACGGCGTAGCTGTTGGTGATGACTCCAGTGGCCGGCGGCGGAAAGCCGTTCTGCAACGTGAGATCGCCAGGGAAGATTTGAATGTTCGTCTCCGCTGTTGAAAACGGAGGCTGAAAGGCCAACTGCTGCACGATGGTCTGGTACGCACCGGTGTTGTAGTTGATGCCGTATCCGCCACGGACCACGGTCTTGGAAAACGGCTTCCAGGCAAAACCGATTCGGGGAGCGAAGGCTTTGCGGTCGGGACGAACCAGGCTGTGGGGAACTCGGCCGCTATAAGGGCCGGTTTGTCCGGGCAGGACCAACGCGACCACGGGCGCGCCCAAAGCCGGATTGAGCACACCGGGTGAGAGATCGAGGTTCGCGATTAGATTGTTTTCTTCCGAAAGCGGCGAAACGTATTCATAGCGCATGCCCAGATTGAGCGTGAGGTTCGCACGCATCTTCCATTCATCTTGCGCATAAAGGTCCCAGTAATTGCCGTGAAAGTGATAGTTGTCGTAGCCATACTGAATTGAGGTTTGCTGGGGCAAACCAAGCAGAAAGTCGGCGAAGTCATAGCCGGTACCTGGCACCGGTTGGCCGTCCACGATTTCAGATGTGTTGATGCCGGTGAAAGTGAATGATCCCCGCGCATTGCTATCAGTTTCAGTATTGAGCTGAATGCGGCGGAAGTCGCCACCCCATCGCCAGCTGTGTTTGCCGTGAGTCCAGACGACGTAGTCCGAAAATGTATAGGTCTGGTTGCGCAGAAGCTGCGGATTCGTATCCTGAAGGCTGGCGAAGTTGGTGAAGGAAAGATTGGGCAAGCCCCAGTCGAAGGGATTGATCGAGACGCCTGTGATTCCCAAGCTCCCTGCTATGTCGTTATTGAAAGCATAAAGATTCAGCGTGCTAGTGCGGCTGCGGTTGAAATCGAAGCGAAGGCTGTTGGTCAGCTTGCCGATACTGCGAACATACGCGATGGGAATATCGAAGCTGCGAACATCGGTGTTGCCGCCTACGCTTGGGAACGGATTGGTGATGGTTGAGCTTGATCCGTGGTAGTGGAAGCCGAACGTCAAACCGTTGCGCGGAGCACCTCGCTGGCGCCGACCGCCTGCTGGTGCGGCGCCGAGTGTATGGTTCACGCGAACGTTCAGGTCGTCGCTGTTGCTATTAGCCGAGGTGACGAATTGAAAATTTTGATAATCACCGGGCAGGTTCGGCCGGGGAATGTATGGCAACAGCCCCGCCGCAACTGGGTTGATTTGGGTAATCATGTTGTTCGGGAACGGAGTGTTGGTGGCAGGATTGTAAATTTGAACGGGCAATCCCGCTTGCGGGCCCGATGTGTAAATGGTCTGCGAAAAGTTTCCCTGCCGCTCCAGCAGCGTTGGCACAGTAGAGAACTGGTCGAAGGGATTTTCCCCGTGCTTGCCGTTGAAGTTGACGAAGAAAAATGTTTTGCTGCCGCCGTGGTAGATCTTCGGGATGTTGAGCGGCCCGCCGACAGAGCCGCCGAAACTATTTTGCAGGTACGCCGGGTTCTCTGGCGGTGCACCGACTAACGTGTAAGGTGCAGCATTGAATGCAGAATCGCCAATGCCATAGTAAATCGAGCCATGAGGATGATTGACGTCGAAGCCGCGGCGTCCCATGATCATCGTCGGACCTCCGCCGGCGCGTCCGCCGCCCCCACCAAAACCACCTCCTGGGCCCCCGAATCCGCCGGGCGCTCCGAAGCCTCCGCCTTGCTGGCGAGCATCGTTGATGCGTTGCTGAAGCTCGTCTCCGCTCATGTTGTTGAACGGGCTGTTCGTATTGCCCGCGACGGCAATGGACTCGGTCGCACTGTTTGGGTCGATTCCGGGGATGGGCATGCCTGAAGGCACCACATCGCTTAGTGCATTTCCATTCGCTTCCTGATCTGCTGTGCTCTGCATCGCAAGAACTTGAAATCCACGCTGCGCCAGACGTTGCCCGCCGATCCCTCGTGGCTGCGGAGCCGCTTCGCGTGTGTGCGACTGAAGAGTCAATTCAAAATTTGCCTGTACATTCGGGTGAGCAGCGTCAACAACGACCTGCTGCGTACCGTTGGCAAATGCCACCATTTGGATACTCACTGTATAGGAACCATAGGCAGGGACATTTGCAGAATAGCTCCCATCCACGTCGGTCCAAGTGGAAATCTTCTCAGTGGAAGCTACGAGAGAGATAGAGACGGCTGCACCCGGAATCGGCATGTTTCCCGATTTCACAATTCCGTGAATCATGCCTGTCGGCGTGGTCTGCGGTTCAGACTGAGCGTGCAGGCACTCGAGAGCAAGCAACAGAGAAAACCCCAAGAAGAAGCGCTGAAAAGCATGGCAGCACCATGCGATCGGTCCATCATTTCTTTTTGAAAACAGCAAGTTTGCACCTGATCGATGATAGATCGATCCAATCAAGCACACGGTAAAGTTTTGTTTGTCGGGTTGGTTACAGCACGGGGCCGAGTTTCTACCCGCGCGGGTCCAAGTAAAGATTCGTAAAATCTAAGTCGCCCTCGCAACTCTGAGTTCATAATCTCGTTGCTAGTAGCAACGCGAGTAAAGATTCGTAAAGGTAACGATACTTTCACAACTTCGAGTTCATAATTTTGTTGATAGAAGTGTCTGAGTCGAAGTTTTGAAGAAGGAGATCCTATGCTGAGAAATCTATCAATTGCATTTCTGCTCGTAGCCCTTGCGTGCACGATCACGGCCTTTGCCGGAGCGCAAAACAACGGCGGTAACGATCAGCAGTCGGCGCCGGCAGGTGCGCCATCCGAACAGTGGCATGGCCAACGCCACTTTGATCCAGAGAAGCGGACCGAGATGCTGACCAAGCAACTGAAGCTCACTTCGGACCAGCAGTCCAAAGTCCTGGACATCCTGAAGTCGGAACAATCGCAAATGGAGAAGCTGCGATCGGACTCCTCGCTTTCGCAAGATGATCGCCGGTCCAAGATGATGAACATCCACAAAGCTTCCAACGACCAGATTCGCGCGCTTCTGGATTCCGACCAACAGAAGAAGTGGGACAAGATGCAGAGCGAGCGCGGACAGTGGCAGGGACATCGCCACGAGGGCCCAGACTCGGGTGCAACGCCGGACTCCTCGCAGAAATAAAGGCTTCAGTCAGCGCCACCCCGGGGCAAAATCAAAATGTGAACGATGCCGACGTTTGCGGCGCAGCAGGGGATGCAACGCCCTCTCAGGCGATAGAACCCAGGCTTCTCCTCGCATTCCAACCCGAGCTTTATTTCGTGGTAGGGACCACGAGACGCATCAGCAGTCCTGATGTCCCTCGTGGGTTGCGTCGGAATAGGCAGGCTGCGCGCGATGGCGCTGGGGATCGATTGTGTTTACGCCCGATTGCCCTAAGATTCAACGCGGGATCCGCAAAGCTACTTATCGTGATGGCATTCATTTACCGTGCAGCTTGAGTATAGTGTTGTTGTCCGGCCTGAGGTCTTTAATTCAGCATCACTGTGTATACCAATCCGAATGTGCTGACCAACGGCTGCACGACAAGCACCGGGTATCAGTCCACCGATGCAGACAGGCTGGGCACACTCCTCCCGTTTCAAACGTGTTCCACTCGTTTCCGCAAGTGCAGAACCATTTGTCTTTCTTGCGAGGCGACCAGCCGCAGAGTGGGCAACGGATGCGGGGGCCAGACGGATCGTGGCTCTTTTCTTCTTCAGTCTTGCGATCCAAAACAGTGGATGATGTAGGGGATCGAGACTCATCCTCTTTCAGCTTGAGCAGGACAGGACGAAGCAGACTGTAATGCGTGATGTCGGCCACCAGCGCCGCTTCCGAAATCGTTCGGAGAAAACTGCTGCCGTTCTCGGAAGTCCAGATTAACCAGTGGTGCAGTTCGTTATCCGTGCACGCGGAACATGGCGGCATTTTGGGGCCTCCGGGCATTGCCCGAATATAGTAGTCGTTGACTGGCAGGTCAAAGATTGTCGGAGGTTTCGCAGTCATGAAATACGGCGAACCACGTTGTACGAAAGATCTCGACGTGTGGGTGGACAGTTCCGCGGCAAACTCCCACCGGCTGGTTGAAGCGCTCAAGGAGTTTGGCGCGTTCAACAATTTCCGTGGCCTTGTCTGCCTGTACCGGGTCGTTTTGGGTGAGATAGCGTATCACTATGTTGGGTTGTGAGCGAGGTCAATCGCAGCCGAAAGCTCGAAAGAGCGGCTATTGCAGCTTCGCGTACTCGGCTTTCGCTTCCTTCAGGATAGGGATGTCGGGATCGGCGTCTTTCCAGAGAGTGAGGAAATCTTTGTAAGCCGATAATGCTCGTACTCGTGCGGCGTCGGCATCCGCGCCTTGTGAAGTTCTCGCTTGCAGCACTTTGGCACGCGCCAGGCCCAGATGCGCCAACGCTCCCGTCCAGCAGTTCCAGACGATGCCGCTGTGGTCGAGAATCTTCTGGAACTCGGCGGCACCTTCCTTGCCCTGTCCGGCTGCCAGATACGCCTCTCCGCGAATGTAGGTTGGGTACAGGCAGGAGAGATTGGCGAGAAAGTCGATATTCCCCAACTCGATGGGTGGAGCGGCGGCTTGCAAAGCATTGAGGGCGTCAGCCGGGTTCTTGCGATTCAGTGCCAACTGCGCTCGAATCGCCGGCAGCCAAAGCGACTGCATCTGGGTGTCCAGCGGATAACGCTTGTTTAAATCTTGCGCCACCGATTCGGCTCGTGCCATATCACCCGCCATCGCGAATGCCAGCGCGGCTTCGTCCTCCACCGATTGACTCGTGGGAACCAGCTTCAACCCCTCTGCCGCTGCCTGTTTCGCTTCCGCAACGTTGCCGAAGGCGGCCTCGCGCAAAGCCGCATTCTCCAGCCGGATCGCCCCGTTTTCCTTGCTATCAGCGCCGATGGCGGAATCTCTAGACCGTCTGGTCAGTTCTCGCGCCCTGCCCAGATGACCCACGAACGCCTCGGTGTCTGATGCGAAAGACAGCCCAGCATGCTCAAGGCCAGGCTGGCTCGAAAACCACTGTTGCTGTTCGGTCATCGCGGCGGAATCTGATGCGATAAAAGCCAAAGCGTAGAGAACGTTATGGGCGATGAAATGATCCAGCTTTCGCGCTTGCGCCTGCTGAATGATCTGTTTCGCTTCATCAAATCGCTGCAATGCAAGCAAGGCGTTGGCGAGGTCGACGTAGGCGTAGGGAGTATCCGGGGCCAGGCGAAGGGCTTCGCGATCCACCTGCGACGCCTTTTCCCACTCACCCTGTTCGATGTGCACGATGCCGAGACGGAGATATGCCCTGTAGTCTCGCGGGTAACTCTCGACTTGTTCCTGACACGCTTGTACGGCTTTCTCCCGTTCCCCGGTCACATTCTGATAGTAAGCGGCAGTGATAGCCAGCCTTTCCCGCTCGCTGGCATGTTCTCGCAACTCAAATGCCTTGGTGATGTACTCACTCGCCCGCCCCAGTTCTCCAAGACTGAAGTAGTCGCGGCCTACTGCCTCGTACCCGATAGCAAAGTTGGGATCAAGCTGGATGGCGCGTTGATGGTCGGCCAGGGCTGCGGCAATGCCTTTCTCATGAGCATCCTTTGCGCCAAGGCTGTACGCTTTCAGAGCCTCGAGCGAGGAAGTGGTTGCCTGTTCGAGCGGGACATCGAACTTCTGCACGGTTGCCAGCGACTCGCCCAGTTCGCCGCGCAGCTTGGATGCCGCCTCGCCCAGTGCGCCCAGCACTTTCTCTTTGGCAGCCGCCGTGACCTGTTCCTCCACCAGTGGATCGCCGCTCTGGCAATTCACTGCCTTCAAACCCAGCACATATTGGCTGCCCAAACTGGCAATCGATCCGGCAATGTAGGCCTTGCTGTTTGCCCGCTGGCAAAGCTCGCGGGCTACGTCGGGCGTGAGCTTTGTGCCCGCTGGACGGGACATCAGCTTCAGGTTCTCGGCGACCTTATTCTCGGAAAGCACGTTGAGAAACGGCGACTGGTTCAGAGAGACGCTGAGCGCTGTCTTGAGCGTGTCATCGAACACCGCATCACCCGTGGTGTTGGCAAAGTCGGCAAGGACGACAGTGTCTTTGTCAGTGAGCTTGGCTGGGCGACGCACGGAGAAAAAAAAGAGGTAGGCAGCGACAACGGCTATGAAGACCACCACTACTGCTCCAATGATCCAAGGCGCTCGCCCGGTGCGCGCAGCAAGCGTAGCCAACGCAGCCGTGGATTTATGCGAGTCCGTATCCCGCTTCAGGCGTTGCAGATCGGTGCGGATTTCTGAGGCGTGCTGGTATCGGAGGTTGCGATCCTTTTCCAGACACTTTGCGATGATGTCTTCCAGCTTCTGTGGTAAGTCGGGATTCAGCCGTACCGCTGGAGTTGGCGTGCTGTCCAAAATGGCTTTGAAGATTACTCCGGAACTCTCTCCCCGGAATGGCATTGCCCCTGTTGCCATCTCATACAGCAACGCACCCAAGGAAAACAGATCAGTACGTGCGTCCAGTTCCTTGGCTCGGACTTGTTCCGGCGACATGTAGGCGATGGTTCCCATCGCCGTTCCCGGACTGGTCAGGGGATCGAGCGTCACAGCTGATGCGTCGCTGGCGCCTGAGCCTGCGACGCCGCTGACGCCGGTCACAACCTTCGCCAGTCCGAAATCGAGAATCTTGGCGTGTCCACGTTTGGTCACGAAGATGTTCGCAGGCTTGATGTCGCGATGCACAATGCCAGCAGTGTGGGCCGCATCAAGCGCATCGGCGATCTCGATGCCGAGCGATAGTACGCTTTCGATTTCCAAAGGCTTGCCACCGATGCGGTGTTTCAGCGTCAGCCCATCCAGATATTCCATCGCAATGAAGGACTGCCCGCTATGCTTGCCGATTTCGTAGATGGTGCAGATGTTCGGGTGATTAAGAGAAGATGCAGCACGCGCTTCGCGCCGAAAGCGTTCTAGTGCTTGCGGCTCTCGCGCCAGGTTTTCGGGCAGAAATTTTAGTGCCACGAAACGGCCAAGCTCGGTGTCCTCGGCTTTGTACACCACTCCCATGCCGCCGCCGCCGAGCTTTTCAATGATTCGATAATGGGAAACTGTGCTGCCGACCAATTGCCCGCGATCTTCTGTTATCCGCTGCTGGTTGGCGATCAATTTACCCGCCGCTTCCAGCGCGGGCGAATCAATGAAATGCTTAGCTTCCTTGTGGTGAGACAGCAAAGATTCCACTTCCCGACGCAGGCGTTCATCGTCGCCGCAGGAGCGGTCGAGGAATTCAGCGCGGCAGCTCTCATCCAACTCCAACGCACGCTGAAACACCTCTTCGACGCGATGCCAGAGTTCCGACTCCATCTGCTAGTTTTCCTCACTCAGCTCGCGCAGAAGCCAAGCTCGTGCCAATCTCCACTCGCGCAGCACCGTGTCGCTTGAAACCCCTAGAACTTCGGCGGTCTCTTCCATGCTTAATCCGCCGAAGAATCTCAGCTCCACGACCCTACTCTTTCTTTCATCGATTCTACCCAGTGCCTTCAACGCCTCGTCCAGAGCCAATAGATTCGCATCGGGTTCGTTGCACACGGACGGTGCTTCGTCCAAGGAGATGTGCGCGATGCCCGCGCCTCTTTTCTGGTAACCGCGAGAGCGGGCAAAATCGACCAGAATCCGCCGCATCAGTCGGGCCGACACGGCAAAAAAATGCGCTCGATCCTGCCACCTTATTTGTTCGCAATCCACCAGGCGTAGATAGACCTCGTTAACCAGAGCTGTGGTTTGCAGGGTGTGGTCGGAACGTTCTCCCGCCATGTAGCGTTGCGCGACTCGGTGCAACTGCTCATACACCAAAGGGGAGAGCTTTTCCAGAGCCTGCTCGTCTCCGGCACCCCAAGCTTTAAGTAGCTGAGTGACCTCATGAGTAGAGGGCAGGGTCATTCAAGCCTCCGAGTTTCAATACATTACAACGAAAATTGGCAAAAGCCTAGCCGTGGATATGCGGTCGTTCTTGTCGATGTGAAAATTTTGTTTCGTTCAGTTGCGGTTTTTTGTCCCCAATTCCCGCCTTATTAAATAGAGGGATGGGGAACAACCTCCCGATTGTGGGGTTTTCGGACGTAAGAAGTAATGAGGAGGTTTTGAATGACGTACTTTGATTGCTTTGTGGCAGGGTCGTGGATGTTCGTACTTGGATGGTATGTCGGAGCCATCTACGTACAAAACCACAACGAGAAAAGGGAAAGCCCACGCGCGAGTGAAAAACTCGAAAAGTGGAGCCCACGTGCGAATGAAGAACTAGAGCCGTGCGCGGAATGCGATGCATGGCGCGTCCCGACCGCTGCCATTGTCCTAGCTGATTGATTGCACAAACATGCGGCAGCGGCGGCCCTAAAGTGATTGCGCACGTTGCACCACGCAGTCGCCCCCGGGGCAACTAATGAATTTCTTCTTAGTGGACTTCTTGGCATTTTCCCGATTGGCTCGATGCTCCCCGTCATCGATTCAAGTAAGAAGTTCACAACCGACACATCCTACACAACCCGTTAGTTTTGTTGATTGAAAGTTGTGACAGTCCAGTTTCCAGAGGAGTCCTCGTAGGCTCCGAACACCTCTCCAGCGTTGTTAATGGCAACCCCCTCCGTAGCTTTCGCGCCGCAGTAGTCGAAAGAGGTGTACACGCCCCCATTGAGCTCGAAGCTGTGCTGTACATCGCTGCTGTCATCCCTGATGCCAACGATATCGCCCGAGTTATTGATCCCGTTCACGTCGGTGGCGATGGCGCCCAGGAAGGGAACGTCGATCTTGCTGAAATGGCGTGGTCGAATTCGTAGCCGTGGATATTGGCGAGACTGCCGAGGTAGTCTCCTATCACTTGCCCGGAGTCGTTGACGTCGGCTGTTCCCAGATTAACCGACTGTTTGGATGATCGAATTGATGACGAACACAACGGCGTTGATTACAGTAAACGGTGCCCGCTTCATAGGTTCTCTTGCGCCCGCATGGCATCAGAGCTGCGATTTGTCCTTTACTCCACAACTACACACGCCGCCGAGGGCGTTAGCGGGGAGCGTTCAATCCGGTAATTTCGCAAGCCCAAAATTTCTCGAAACGCGACCGTTTCTCCCGGGAAGGCGGGATCATTCAACTCGTCGAATCCCAGAACCGTTCCGCGCGTTACGTAGTCCCTGATCGCCTCCAGACACTGCTTTGTAGGCTCATATAAATCGAGGTCGAAGTAGGCGAGAGCAATCACAGTCTGCGGATTCTCTTTCAGATATTTCGGCACAGTGACCGCCACGTCTCCCTTCACCAGTTCGTATTTGCGAATATGAGACAGTGGGCTCTCCTGCTCGTGATAGCTCAGGATACGCTCCAGGTAGGCTTCGTAATTTTCCGACACGCCATATCCCCCCACAACCACGCCTGAGGACTGTTTGTCGTGCGCCGAGATCGCCTTGAAGCCCTCAAACGTATCGAAGCCAACAATTGTTCGAGTGTAATTGAAAGGCTCATACATCCCTCGGAAGGAAGAAAACAGGGCCAGGTTCTGTCCCCAGCGCGTGCCAAATTCCATCACGATGCCGTGGACCGGCAAAACTCTCCGGTACATTTCATGCAGGAAGAGGATCCGCGACAAGCTCTGGCGGTTGAGGAAGAGTCCCAGATTGGTGAACAATTCATTCTGTGGGATGGGACACTCCTCGAAACACTTGTACAGCCGCCGGCGGTTTTCTAGTTCCTGCGATGAAGATAACGACAACACTTTGGGAGCGACATTCGAGGCTTTACGTGGAATTGCCATTCGCTCATTCTATCTGCGGGGCGAGGTCTCGCCCAAACCAGTTCCTATTCTCACCGCATCGCTCCGCGCTGTCCTTGTACGCCTTTCCCGGGCATTCCCTCTGAAACAGCCGCTCGTCAATCCGCGTACAACAGTTGCGCACGGGAGAACTTCTTGCGAACCAGAACCTTGTTCCGCTTTCCCAGTGCAACGAGGGGAAAGGTAATCTTGCCCAGATCGATGCCGATGGATGCGACTAACATCACGGCTGGCTCGTATGAGTTTCGCTAGGGCACAATCTGCATTTCAGCGCGCAGGCTATACTCATCGTGTCAGATCTTCCGGAAAGGAGAGCTGCAATGAAGGTGAAGAACTTTCTACTCGTCCTGATATTCGGCTTAACGCCGCTGGTGTGGCCGCAGGAGGCGCAAGCGCCTCAGCCCCGTACGAGCCAGCCGGGTGAGCATCGCCAGAAAAGGATGGAGATGCATAAACAAGAGATGGAGGCAATGAAAGCCGACATCGAAAAGCTGAAGTCCTCTCTCGCCCAGATGAAGACGAACGTTGCTGCGATAAAGGACCCGCCTGAGAAGGCCCGGTGGCAGACGAACGTCGATATGTGGGAAACAGTAGTTAGCCACATGGACCGGATGCAGAAGCAGATGGAGTCCATGGGCCCCGGTATGATGCACGGCCCGGGCATGGGCGGCCCACCTCAACCCCCGCCGTCCGAGCAGAAGCCCCAGTAATTGCGAACAAGAGGGCCTCGCTTCGGTCGCCAAGGCTCTTTCATTCATAGATGAAGATCAGGCCGAAAGTCGCCCGCAGATAAGCATAAAGCTCGACTGTCGTGGGGAGGCTGCCCTTATAGGAGCAGAAAGAGGCGGGGACGATGCCCGGCGGGCATCGTCTATTAGAACCCCTCCGCTCAGAAATGAACGACAGCCATCGTGTTCGCGAGAGCAACCGCAATCCAGCGCCTTGAGTCTGTGAGCTCGGAGGAGAACCATGAGTACCCAAGGTCGTCAGTTGCGTAACAGGCGTCTCTGACAATGCCGGCCGACAGCAAGGCTGACTTCATGGTGAATTACCGTGTCGACAACGTAGACCAGTTGCTGGAGCCGACTCCTGGCCCGTCTGGCTCTGCGTGGTTCAGTTCCCGGCTAAATGCCGATCGTTTCGTACCGCAGCACGGCCTGCGCAGTCCGATAGCCATAGCCCGCTTGAACATTGCCAATCTGGGCTTGCGTCTGCTGAAGCTGCGCCTGGCTGAGTTCGACAATGGAGCTCAGCCCCAGGCTATAGCGCGACTGCGCCAGCTTAAGCGACAGGTTTGCTTCGTCCAGCAACTGTTGCGTCACCGTTAACCGCTGATAAGCTGTCTGGGCATTCAGCCAGGCAGTGCGCACATCCTGCGCAATGCGGTCGCGCAAATCCCGAAGTTTTTCCTGCACGGCCTGGGCCCGCAGTGATGCCTCGCGCGCTCTCGCTGTGTAGAGGAAGCCATTGAACACTGGGATGTCGATGTTGACTCCCACCGCTCCGTACCAACTGGAAATGATCGGATTTCGCACCGGCGTGTCTCCAACGGTGCCCAGGGCTTGAATATTGGGGAAAAACAAGTCGCGCTCGGCTTTTTGAAACCTCTGCGTCGACTCCGACTGAAATTCCAGTGCGAGAATCTCCGGCCGCACGTTGAACGCGGTAGTAATCAAATCATCCACATTATCCGGGGGTGCGGCGAAGGGGCCATTGTCTTCAACCAATTGAAAATCCCGGAGGCTCTGAAAACCCAGCACCGCCGAAAGCGATGCCTGCGCTGCGTTCAAATTGTTCTGCGCATCGAGGAGCAGCAGCCTTGCCTGCGCGAGGTTGACATTGGCAAAACTGAAGTCGAGTTCCGACTTTAGCTTGGTCTTGTATAGAGCGCCCACCTGATCGGAGACCGTCTGGCGATCCTTTACCGTCTGCTGCGCCACGGCGAGCACCGCCTGCATCGTCAGGACATTGTAGAAGGCCTGATCCACGGTGAGTAGAATCTGCTCTTTGGTGGCTACTGCATTCTGGTTCTCCGCTTTCGCGGCCAGGTTCGCGCTGGCAACCAGGTTCGTAGTACGCCCGAAGTCGGTGATAAGCTGGCTGACCGTCGTTCCCGCCGCCGCGCGCTGATACACACTCGGGTTGTTGAGAGCTCCAGCCGTGATTCGCGTTCCTGGATTCGCGTCCACGGCGGTCAGATCAATGCGTGCGGTTGGCCACAGGTTCGACCGCACCTCGCGCGTGACCTGTTGTGACGCCAGCGCCGTTAGACGCGCAACCGAAATCTGGGGGTTGTTCTTGAGCGCTAGCGCCTCCGCATCTTTGACGGAGAGAATTATGGGAGCGGCAACACCCGCCTGTGGGGTCTGCTCCGCTGATCCTGCTGTCTTTGTTGAACTAGTCGCTTGGGTGGGGCTCTGCGGTCGCGGTGCGGAAGGAAGCTCGGCTAGCGTTGGCGAATTAGATCTCTCCTGCGCCCAAATGCTCACGGTCAGGAGGACGATCGCGATGTGCGGGGCGATAATCACGAAAATATTTCTTTGTCCGCCTCGTAATCGCTTCATCCTTGTGTCTCCTGATTAAGCGCAGCACCAGTCTTATCGCCCTTTTTTCCGTAAACCAGCAAGTATGCGGCGGGAACAATGAAAATCGTCAGCAACACAGAAGAGGTCAGGCCGCCGATAATAGCCCGCGCCATTGGCGCGTACTGTTCCGCTCCCGTTCCGAACTTAAGCGCCATCGGAATCATGCCGATGATGGTGGCTAGTGATGTCATCAGAATCGGGCGCAGGCGCACGCGACATGCGGTAATGACCGCGTCGGCTGAGGTCATCCCCTGCTTCTCCAGATTGTGCGCGAAGTCCACGATCAGGATGCTGTTAGAGTCGGCAATTCCAACCAGCATCAAAAGACCCATCAGCGACATCACGTTCAGGGTGGTGCCTGTCAGCGGCAGAATGATCAACACACCCACGAATCCCATCGGGATCGCCAGCATGATTAGGAAGGGATCCACGAACGACTTGAATTGAGCGGTCAGGATCAGATAGAGAAGCAGGAAAGAAATCAAAAATCCGAAAGCAAAACTCTTGAACGACGCTTCCATACCCTGCACCATTCCTCTTAAGTTCACGCGGACGTTCGACGGAACCTGCGTGTTGGCGAGAATCTTGAGTATGGCGCTGCGCACTCGCCCTAGGTCTTCTCCCGAAGGCGTCACAAACACATCGACGACCTTCTGAATCTGATAGTGATCGACCTCTGTCGGCGTTTGCGTTTGCTGAACATTGACAACATTATTTAGCACGGTGGTGGATGAGCCGGCTCTGTTGCAGGCCCAGGAAGGCTGCCCGTTGCCTATGCGCGGCGGCCCGGCTGGGCCGCAGTTCATATTTCCTCCCGCGGACGGATCGCGCAGAGGAATCTGACCAAGGTCGGCCACGTTGTGGATCGCCGGTTGTCCATGCTCGAAATACTGCACTGTCAGGTAATAGTCATTGCCGCTCTTGCGATCGACCCAGTAGTTGGGCGCAATCATGTAGTTGGAATTGAGAGCGGTAATGACGTTGTCGACGACGTCTTTCTGCGTCAATCCCAGTTCGCCGGCGTGAACGCGATCTACATCCAGCCGCAGGGCCGGATAATTCATGTCTTGCGGTACGTAGACTTGGCCCACGCCGTGAATCTGGCGAATCCGCGCCGCCAGATTTTGCGCAATGCTGTTGATCTGGGGCAGGTCGGAACTGCTGACTTGCACATCGATGGGAGCCGGCGCGCCCTGGTTGAGAATGGCATCGACCATCGAGCCGCTGGAGAAAAAAGTACGAATTTCGGGGAATTGCTTCGCCATCCGTTCCCGAATACGGTCCATATATTCAAAGCTGCTGAGATGGTGCGAAGGATTAAGCTGAACTTGCACGGTTGCCGTGTATGCTCCGGAATTGGTGGTGTAGAGCGCGGAAAAGTCCGGAACCATACCGATGTTCGAAACGATGCGGCGC
Organism: Candidatus Sulfotelmatobacter sp.; assembly: GCA_030041215.1. Taxonomy (GTDB): domain Bacteria; phylum Acidobacteriota; class Terriglobia; order Terriglobales; family Acidobacteriaceae; genus Sulfotelmatobacter. The sequence goes on from JASHOH010000087.1 coordinate 37,343, forward strand.
AGGTCATTGCCGTCCATCGAGCTGCGAATCAAGTCTTCTACTTTGCCGACGTATTGGTCGGTAACTTCGATGCGCGTGCCGGTCGGAACTTTCAAATTGATCGTGAACTGACCGGCATCGGTCTTGGGGAAAAAAGCCAGCCCGGCCAGCGGATAGATCGCAAAACTGGCAACGAACACTCCGCTCAAAATTATGACCGTCCGCCCTGGCCGCACTAGCGCACGCCTCACCCAATACTCGTAGCAATTGAGAATTCTGTTGAATACCCGGTTAAAACGCTCGTTAAACTGCTCCATCCACGACGGCGGCGCTGGGTTAGGGTGATATTCCTTGTCGTCATGGACCTCGCCGTGCGGCTGCGCCTTCAAGAAGCGTGAGCAAAACAACGGAATAACGGTCATGGCAACAACGTAGGACGCCAGCAGCGAAAGACAGAAGGCGAGCGCCAGGGCAGAAAACAAAAATTTGGCTACTCCGTATAGGAAGATGACGGGGAAAAAGTCCACCACGTCCACCAGGGTCGCGGCTAGCACGGCCAGATTAACCTCCGAGCCGCCCACTTCAGCGGCGATCATGGGGATCGCGCCCATTTCCAGATGGCGATAGATGTTCTCCAGCGAGATGACCGAGTTGTCGATTACGCGCGAGAAAGCCAGCGCCATTCCTGCCAGAATCATGGTGTTGATTGTGCTGCCCATGAGCGCTAGTGAGACGAAGGCAGCAAGCGCGGAGAGCGGAATCGAAAGCAGTACGGCAGAAGTCGCGCGGAAGCTGCCGAGGAAGATGAGAATCATCAGGCTCGTCAGGATCAACCCCAAAAATCCTTCGTGCAGTACGGTTTTGATCGCCTCCTTGACATACACAGATTGGTCGAACACGACGCTGGTGACCATCTTTTTGGGAATGTCGTAGAGATGCTTAAGCAGCTCGCGTACGCCATCCACGACAGCGATCGTGTTCGTGTCGCCGCCCTGCTTCATCACCGGAATGTAAGCGGATTTTTGGCCATCAATGCGCACGATGTTGGTCTGAATCCCGTGAGCGTCTTCGGCCTTGCCCACATCGTTCACGGTGACCCATGAGTGCCCGTCGACTTTTAGCGGCACTTTGTTCAACTCATCCATGTTGTCGACCAGACTGTTCGAGTAGACAAAGTAGTCGTAAGGCCCCATCTTCACGTCGCCAGCGGGCAGAATGAGGTTCGAGTCGTTAACGGCGTTCACCACATCCATGACGCTGAGCTGGCGCGACGACAATTTGTATGGGTCGACGTACACCATGATCTGGCGGTAAATTCCGCCGAACACGCCCGGAATGGATGAACCGGGCACCGACGTGATCTGATTGCGAATCTGGAACTGCGCGTAGTCGTGGAGTTGCGTTTCGCTGAGCCCCTCGCCTTTGACCGTGACGAGCGCGACGGGCAGGCTGGAAGCGTCGAACTTCAACACCACCGGCGGCAGAGTCCCCGGCGGCAAGCGCTTCAAATCCGCCAGGGCTAGGTTTGACAGCTCGGTTACATCGGCATCAGGGCTCGTCCCAGGTTGAAAGTAAACCTTGATGATGCTCACACCCAGGAGCGACCGAGATTCCATGTGGTCTATACCCGCCGCCAGCGTGAAGAATCTCTCTAGTGGATCGGTAATGTCGGTCTCGACATCCTCAGGCGGCATGCCGGAATAAAACGTCGCCACCACCACCTCGGGCAGATTGATCGGCGGAAACAAGTCGACTGGCATCCGCAGGATGCCGGTCGCTCCAATGACCAGCAGCACTAGGCAAAGCACGATGATGAAATACGGATTGCGAATCGAGAATCCTGGCATAATCTTTATCCCGTTTTACTGCTGCGAATCTCCCTCTTTGTATTCGGGAACGGTAATCAGCCTTGGGATAACCTTCTCTCCCGGTTTTAGGCCGCTGCGATCACCGACGACTACCTGCTCGCCCTCGTTCAGTCCAGAGACGATCTCTGCGTCGCTGCTCGTCTCTAATCCGACCTGCACTGCGCGTTGCTCCAGCGTTCCGTCGCTATTCACGACCAAGACTGATGCCGTGTTCCCTTTCCGGCTCAACGCCTGCAGGGGAACCGACGGCGTATTCTCCTTGCGGTCGAGCTGGAGGTCCGCCTCCGCATACAGGCCCGGCAGCAGAAGCGCTTTAGGATTAGGAACATCGACTTCGGTATGCATCGTTCGCGTGTCCGATCGCACGTCAACCGAAAAGCGTGCGACTTTTCCAGGGAAGGTCCGGTTGAGCGAAGGCACGCTCACGTCGACCGGGTCTCCGATCTTGATGTAGTGAACGTAGGCCTCGGGCACCGGAATGACAAGACGGAACAGATCATCCTGGGAAAGCTTTACCAGCGGCATGGCCTGCGTGCTTGATCCAGTCCCAGCCTGCATCAGGGTCCCCAGATTTGCGTAACGCTCGGTCACGACACCAGAAAAGGGCGCGGTAATTTTCGAATAGTCATAAAGACTTTGGTCGTGCGCTAGCTTCGCCTGGGACGCCGCCAGTTGGCTCTGTGCTGCCTCCAACGCTGCCTGACTGGCGTCCACCTGCGCCGCCGCCGCCAGATCTTTCCCCTGTGCGTCATCCACTTCCTGCTGCGCCACAATGCCGGGTTGGCTTTGGAAGACTTCATTTAAGCGGGTGTACTCGAGATGCAGCGCCTTGTACTGCGCCTGATAGCGCGCCAGTTCATGCTGCGCCCTGGTCACTTGATTAGTCGCGTTCTTGATCTCCGCCTGGTCTTCCTGCAACTGCGCCTCTAACTCGGGAATCTCCAGCACTGCCATGACCTGCCCAGCTTTCACATGCGTTCCGTAATCAACCATCAACTTTTTCACGTAGCCGGATTCCTTGGCATAAACGTCGATCTCCTGAAAGGGCACCAGCTCGGATGACAGCGTGAGTTCTCTGCCGAGGGACTTCTTTGTCACCTTCGTAACCCCAACGGTGAGAGTTGGTCCGCTGGCACCGACTCGCTTTCCGTCGGAACAAGAGGACAAGGTCAAAGCCAAGCCCGTGAGAAGAGCAAGTGCAAAACTGGCGAAGCCTACGGTTGCGGGGCTTTGCGTGGCCTTCGATCGATTCTTCGTTTCAGTCATAGCCGATTGTTGAAGAGACCTTCACTGTGGCTTCTTGATCAGTTTGCCGACAAAAAAGTTGCCGGATTGGCAGAAAGAAAATTACACTCTGCTCCTACTGCAGGTCCGCGGCGACCTTGGGAACCCCTGTCGCGATCTATGCCGGTGTCGTGATCTCTCGTCGCCGTGTAAAACGTCTCCGGGATGCACTTCGGTGCCATCCACAGTGAGTGTGGCACCCAGGCCGAAGATATGTTTAGGCCCGAGAAAGCGCTTGCAGCAAGCCTAAGTCCGGTCACAGCAGCTAATCCTATTGACGCCGATCACGGCAGCTGGAGCAGTATTTATGCCAACGAGATAAAGAAAGGGGGTGGCCGGTTGTAAAGGACTTCTTCGAAGAGGAGTCTTGGGATGGGAGGCGCGGCTGGGGCGATGCGCCGATGGGCTCTCGGAGACTTTAGGAAATCTGATGAAACAGCCGGAGGCATCCAGATCGCCGCATTGTTCAGCAGGCGCTGGTGCGCCTGCGGCGACGGGTGCTTTTGTATCGTCTGGTATGGGCCGTCGGATGTTGCTGGATAGAAAGAATAGCGGGTCGCGAGTCTCACCGTAAGCGAACACACGGCCAATAGCACTATTGCACTACACCAGCGGCGGCAACGCGAACTGTTGGAACGCATCAGACTCACCATAGACCTACGCGGCGCGACAGCCCGTAAAAGTATCGTCGCACTGGCTGTCCGACGCGTCAAGATACTCTTTGCTGGAAAAATTTATCGACAGCTATGAAAGCCTGCCTGCCATAAGGCGTTTCCGCACATCAAGATGTGACCAACTTCACCGACATTATTCCTTGAATGAGTGCAACATTTGGAGGGTAAATTATCTCGCCCCTCCGAAGAGCACTTCCCGCTTGTTGAAATGCACACCCCGTGAGGCGCGAGGCCAGTGTATGCCCGTTGGCTGCCGCAATGGGCGAAATGTTCAAACGCATCCGTGAGTGGCATCTACGGTTTTGTGGGCGGCGGCACAGAGTCCGACGGCACCCCTACCGCCAGCCTCATCCAGTTCACATTTGACTCATCCACCGGCAAGTTTACAGGAACGGGAACAGCTTCTCATGACGGTAAAATTGAAACCGGTTCTGTCACTGGAACATACGCAGTCGCCTCAAACTGTACCGTCACGGGTACGGTCACCGTAGGCAGCACAACTAATCCTTTCTATGCTGTGGTTACTTCAACCGGTGGGGTCAAATTAGTTATCGGAAAGACGGGTGCTACTAATGGAGGTTTCCTAGTGGCGCAAGGTTCACCGAAATGCACCAATGCCGGAATTAAGGGTGATTATGGGCTTGTAGCGACGGGGGTCTTCGTCACTGGGGCGCCCTTTCCCACGGGTCCAGTGGACCTCATCGGGGAGTTAGCGTTAAGTGTCAACAAAAAATCCGGAGACGGGGTGATAAGCGGGGAGGCGGCGGGTAGCGAGAATGGCACGATTCTCACGTTTGCAGACGAACCAGTCACGGGTTCTTACTCGGTCAGCTCGGACTGCACGGGCACAGCCACAATAACGCCGGAAGGCGAGTCCGCGCTGAATTTTAGCTTCGTGATTGTCGACAGTGGGAAAGAAATGCTGGCTATTGAGACGGACGCAGACACGGTTGTCACCGGTACCCTGCAGCGGTGATAGTTTCCGATCCGGCTGCGACTGGCACAAATCGCAACTTCTCGCGACACAATCCCCGAACGCGCGATAAATGAGGTGGTTTGCAGATTCAATACTTCCACATCCTGATTTGGTTCCCGCCATTTTCAAAATGGACCTCGTCCATGAGCTGGCGGATGAGGTAAACTCCGCGGCCGTGGTCGGCATTAAGCCCTTCAGGGCGCTTGGGGTCAGAAATATCTTCCACGCGAAAGCCGCAGCCCGGATCGGTCACAATGATTACGATACGGCCCCGGCGGTCGCGTTCTAGGCGGCAGCGCACCTGTTTCGAACGATCGTTCTTACATCCATGCACAACCGCGTTGGCCAGAGCTTCCTGCACAGCCAGGGCGATCTCCATGCGTTTTTCTTCCGGAATATTCAACTCAGTGAGAGTTGCACAAACTGTGTCTGTAACTTCGGAGACCGCACCAGTATCGCCCGGCATGCGAAGGTCAAGCAGGTTCGTGAGTTCTCCGTCTTTGTCGTTATCTGTCCTGCTTGATTCAGCCGACATGAAGTCTCGTCTCGATATGAGTCCCGCGACGGTCAGCAATCTTAGGCGAACGATGCCACTGCCTTCTCGTCATCATCGAAAACCTCGAACAGATTGAGTACGCCTACCAGCCGCAAAGTTTGCACCGCGAACTTGGAAGGCTGCACTAGCTTCACGCTGCCGCCGCGTTGTTTCGCCGAGGCCAGGAATTTAACCAGCAAGCCGATCCCGCTGGAGTCGATCATTCCCACTTCCGCTAGATTCAGGACAATGCGGGTGTCGCCATTACCAAATGACTCTTCGATCGTTTGCCGCAACTCATCCACTGCAGGCCCCATGCGTAGCTGGCCACGCAGTTGAACCAATTGCACCTGCCCGCGTTTACGAGCGTTGATATCCACGTTGTTGCCTCTTCATCGGAGCCTTCGCCGGACGAGCCCGCAAGCCCCGGCTGCGTTGCTCAAGGTACGGGAACGACGAAACTTTTGCAAGTCGTACCAGGCTTTGATCTATCAAGGGCTTACCTGGCTGGCCACCACGGCAAAGGGAACCCCGGAAAAACAGGCAAATATTTCATCCCGCCGGGATGAAATATTTGCGATAATCTTCCGCCAGGAGTGGGACATGCGCGCCGCAGTCTCGTCGCCTTCGCGGTACAGCGTCGTCTTCGTCACAACGGACGAACTGGTGCGCCCGGCCATCGATACCTATCTCGCGCCCGGATACGACGTCGTCATGCTCGAAACCTGGGACAAGCTGATGGGGATGGTCAAGAAGCAACCGCCCGACGCCATCTTCCTCGATCTCGACATCATCGGAGAACGAAGCGACGACGGAATCGCCGCTCTGGCTGAACTGCGTTCTCTGGGGCCGGATATGGTATTGATCGCTGTTACTCGGTCCAGCAGCTTGAAACTCCGCTTGAAGGCCGTCAATGCCGCGGTCGACGAATACTTTATCGCCCCCATCGATTTTCAGGAAATTCAGATTGTTCTCGCCCGCGCGCTCGAGAAACGTGCGCTCGAAATCGAATGCCGCCGCCAGGCGGGAAGCAGCGGGGAGCAGTCGTTCTGCGAGTTGATTGGCGCCAGCGAGCCTATGCTGCGCGTCTATGAAGCCATCCGCCGCGTCGCCAACAGCAACACCACCGTGCTGATTCGCGGCGAAAGCGGCACGGGCAAAGAGTTGGTCGCCCGAGCTATTGTCTCCATGGGGCCGCGCGCGGAAAAGCCTTTCGTCAGCATCAATTGCGCCGCCCTGCCGGAAAATCTGATCGAATCTGAGCTTTTCGGCCATGAAAAGGGCGCTTTTACCGACGCGCGCACGGCCCGCGCAGGACACATCGAGCTTGCCCACACGGGAACGCTATTTTTAGATGAAATCGCCACCCTAAGCTTGGCGCTGCAATCCAAGCTGCTGCGGGTACTGGAGTATCGTTCGGTGACGCGGCTGGGCGGCCAAACTGCCAAGAAAATCGATTTTCGTCTCATCGCCGCCACAAATGAAGATCTGGAAGAATTGGTCCACAGCGGCCGCTTTCGCGAGGATCTGTATTATCGCATCAACGTCGTCCCCATTTCGCTTCCTCCTCTGCGCGAAAGAACCGGGGATGTAGCTCTGCTGGCGGACTATTTCCTTCGGCAGTACTGCGCTGCCAACAACGTACCTTTAAAGCGATTTGAACCCGACGTGGTTGAAATATTGGAAGAGGATAGCTGGCCCGGCAACGTACGCGAGTTGGAGAACCTGATCCAGCGCCTGGTCCTGATGGTCGACGGCCCGGTTATCAAGGCGCACCACCTTCCGCAGCGGCTTCTTTATAACAGCGCCGCCAGCCATGAGGCTATGCTGATTCCCGAAGAGGGGGTGAATTTCGATGAGGAGATCGCCCGCATCGAGTCTGCCTACCTCACCGCCGCATTAAGGCGCTCTCAGGGCAGCAAGATCGGGGCTGCGCGTCTGCTGCACATCGACAAGCAGAGGATGCAGTATCTTTGCCGCAAATACAACGTCGGACAGGCATAAAAAAAATCACTCATCTGAGCCGATGGATAAAATATTAATTCGCTAAGGATTAAAAATTAATACTGCGTTCCTGTCTCAAATTCTCGTTCTGCGCTGTTTCCCGCGATCCTTGCCGCATAAGTCGTTGAAAACACAAGGCAAACTGTTTGCCCGCGAGAGACCCCTCGCTTTGGCAGTTATCGTGCACTATTACAAAACGGCCGGGCTGACACGGTTCAGCCGACAAGAGATCAATAAAAACTAAGGAGATCATCATGTCAGTCCAGAAAAAGTCATTAATCAGCGCGCGTTCCGCTGCCAAGAAGGCTCTAGTCGCTACCTCGGAAAACAAGTCGCTCTCGCCGCGTAAGATTGCTACCCCGAATCTTCCCGCGCATCTGCATCGGACCGCGAACCAGCCACTGCTTAAGAACCAGCCACTGCTTAAGAACCAGCCGCTGCTTAAGAACCAGCCGCTGCTCAAGAACCAGCCGCTGCTCAAGAACCAGCCGCTGCTCAAGAACCAGCCGCTGCTCAAGAACAGAGCCATATAAGACGTACGCTAAAGACATGTCAGAGAAGGGGCTACCGCTGGCGGTGGCCCCTTTTCCGCTTGAGGCGAAACGCCCTGCGCGAGCTGACAGAACCGCGCGGTTCCAAAAGCCGCGCATGCGGCTGCCCTGTAGTTCAGCTTAGTGCTGCGTCGTTACCAGAGCTTTCGCCAGACGAAATCTCTTATACCCCGCCAGGCGAACCCGGCAAGGCTCTGGCGCCGGACAAAGATTTTCGCGCTGCCTGTCATTCCATCCCTTAGTCGCCCTTCCCCGTTGACCACGGGGACCCGGACGATGTAGTAACGGGATCCTTTGATGCCCTTATAGGCCTCGGGCGGAATCAGTCCCTTTTCGAGATCAGAAGACGAAGTCGCGAGGAAAGCAACCTCTCCGAATGTCGAAGCGCTGAGGCCGTCAGGTCGCAGGGCAGCTGCGGTCCCAACACGAATTTTGGCCATATCCGGCTCGGGAACATAAATGAGCGCCTGCAGGATCGAAAGGTCAGCGATTTCTAGCACCTCGGTTCCGGGGAGCAGATATGACCCGAGCAAATCATGTACGCGCGGGGTAACGACTATGCCTGTGATGGGGCTTGTTACTGTCAAGTGTGCAAGCTTCCCCTGTACTGCGTGGTCCACCTCGGATAGTTCCCGGCGCCGGTGCTCTGCCGTTGCGTAGTCGGCATAACGCAGCTGTGCGCGTATAGCATGTGCCCCTGCAGTTTTCAGATCAGCGGCGATCCCTGCCGCCTCGGACTCGAGATCGACATTGCGCAGCCGCAGCAGCGGCATACCGGCGGAAACCGTTTGACCCTCATCGGCGTAGGTTTCCGCCAGCGTGCCAGGTACCCCGACCCGTACGGCTGCTCGCCTCGCGGGCTCCAGGAAGAACCGTCCTTCGACTGTTTCGCGCCACACTGGAGCGAATAATATGACCAAACCAGCGACTGTCAGAGCCAAATAGCGAGCCGGTGTGAGCCACGCTTTCACAAAATCCCGCTTGTCCAGGTAAAAGAGCTTCATAAATTTCCAGCATGCCAAAATACGCGACTTGAAAACGAGCAGCGCCAATACCGTCGCCGGAACGAATGCCCACTGCGCGCTATAACGATGGAAGATGTTGTAGACGAAAGTAACGACAAAAAAAAGAAGCCCGTAACTGTAAACCCCAGAGGCAACAGTATACGGAACATAAAGTAGCCGTCTTCGCCATGCCACATACGGAACCTCCACTGGCAGGCGAAAGACGTTTCTTTTTATCCAGTTCATTACATAGCCGGTGGAGTTCTCTTTGAGTTCCGAAATGTCCAGCATTTCTGTGAAAATGTAGTAGCCATCAAGTTTGATCAGGGGGTTGAGGTTGATTACCACTGGAAGAATCCCCGAGGCCAGCATTACCATGTAAGCGGCCCTGTGAACGCCGCTGCTGCTAGCTGTCCCCCACCACAGAAAGCTCGCTATCGAGTAAATGATTAGACTGGACCATACTCCTGCCGCGGCCGTAGCAATTCGCTGCCATTTGCGGCCATAAACCCAGGCCTCGCTGGTTTCGCAGTAGAAAGCCGGAGATAAATAGATGAGCAGGAAGCCCATGCTGTGCGACTCACCTCCGGTGTGTTTGCACGCTAGCCCGTGGCAAAACTCGTGTATCACCGAGATGCAGAAGATCAAGATCCAGAACCAGAGAATGTCGATTCCGCTCTTGTCTGTAAAGTTATAGAACTCCAGATTGTCGCGCCCAATTTCGCCCCATCGGCTGATCGCAACATAGGCCGCGAAGCCAAACATGCCAAGACTTACGAGAAGAAACTGATAGGTGAAAATGAACGGAAACTCATCGTGAATCCAGGTCAGAGCCTTGTCCGGATCCCACGCAGGAAACGCAATCTCGGCCAGATTGTTGGATTTTTTTTGGGCCTGCGCACGATGCTTCGCCGCTTGTTCCTCGCGAAGCCGGGCGCTTTTCTCCAGCGGGGTCCAAAACCAGAATGAAGCCTCAGCGTTTTGAGTCGCGAAGTCCCGCACCCAGTCGCCAGTGGCGGCAATCCCGTATTGCGCCGTGTAGAGTTCCGCGATCTCCTCATAGTCGCGCTCTCCATTGAAGAGCTGAAGGAGATTCCACAGATGAGGCGGCAGGTTGTAATACTCATGTGCTTCCGGTACAAGCACGCGCACTATCGGCACGCCTTCCATGACATGCTCGCGGGCAACCAACCGCGGGTCCATCTCTAACGGGCGCTTCTTCCGCTGTTCCGGAATCTCCGGCAGGGCGACGTTCAGGGCTTCGACAATATTCATAGCGAAACTGCTCAGGGAGGGCTAGCGCGCGTTATCGATCCGAATCGTTACCATCATGCCTGGCTTGAGTTGAGGCGCCGACCCCACCACTTGCCCCAGCACTTCGATAGTCCCGCTGGAGGGATCAATAACCGGGCTGACCTGGGTGATCTTGGCCATATATTGCACTTGCGACGGAATGTCGGCGGACGTTACCGCGACCTGTTCGCCCTCATGCACCTTGGTCAGGAACTGCTCGGGCAGCGTGAACCTCACTTCCAGAGGGCCCATGGCGGTGACCCAAAGAAGTCGATCACCGATGGAAACTTTTTGCCCGACGCGCACATAGCGGCGCGCGATCAGGCCATCAAACGGAGCCGTGATCCGGGTCTTTTCCTTCTCCAGCTCGAGCGACTTGAGTACATCGCGGGCATTGTTCAAGCTCTCCGATTCGCGCTGCACCTCGTACTCATCTGCCTCTTCTTTATATTTCGCGTGCTCCAGTTCTTCTTTTGGAATCACGTTGGCTTCCCAAAGTTTTTGCGCGCGCTCCAAATCAACTTGTAAAACCTTGGTCTCTGCCTTCCAGTTTTCCAGGTTGGCTTCGATCGAACGAACTTTCGCTGCGGCCGCTTCCACATCGGCAGAAATCTGGCGGTCGTCCAGCTTGGCCAGCAACTGTCCGGCACGAACTCTCTCGCCCGGCTGGACAAGAATCTCGACGATCACACCTTCGCGCAGCGCCGCCACATCGAGTTGGTTTTCCACGACGATGGGACCGGAAGCGGTGAAAACATTCTCATTCGGCTTATCGGAGGCAGGCGCGGGAACTTCGGTGCGTGGCGCAGCCGCCGCAACCACCGGCTGCGGCTGCGAACTGCATCCGCTGCAGGCCAGTACCAGTGCAAACAATCCGAGCTGTACTTCCTTTTTCATTCTCAACTCCAATTACTGCAAAGTTCACCAACCAAACCATGACCACAACTTGCCCCATAACCACATTCCAAGATGCCGGAACATCACCCGTCCCGCGGGACTCCATCCCGTCGAAATCTTGCTCTGCCCCTGCATCCCCGCACGAATCATGCCCTCCGTGTTCGGCACGCTGACGCGTGCATAGAAAAGTCTCTGTTCGCCTTCCAACTGACTCTTCGGACTGACAATCTCGACCTTTCCCTGAAACGTCTGCGCCGGGTAACCCTCGAGCTTTACGGAAGCCTCCTGGCCCGGATTAAGCAGAGCAACATCATATTGATCGATAGCCACGTCAATGCTCGCTCTTGAGGTATCGACCACCTCTGCAAAAGTATCCCCTGGATTCAAACTGCGCCCGACCGTATCTTCTATATGCGGCGTGGCCACCACTCCGTCAATCGGCGATCGCACCACGGTCAGATCAAGACGCTCCTTGGCGCGGGTAACCTCCGACGCCCAATAGTCGGCCTGCACCCGCTCGATTCCAGCTTCAGCGCCATCGTTCGACGCCAGCGCGCGATTCATCTGGGAAACAGCGGTCTCATATTTCGCCTGCGCAGCCGCCAGTTCTGCCCGGTACTGCCAGTCAGCCAGAGTGCCAAGGACGACCCCACGCTTCACCGCTTGTCCTTCTCGCACATTCACCTGCTGGATCACGCCCCCGACCGACGGTTGCACTCGAGCGCTGTGCGATGGAGCAACTAACGCCCTGCCATCCACCCGCAGCGGCAAGGGAAAAGCTCCCAGAAAAATCAGCCCGAGCGCTACTGCCACAATCACCGCCATGCGCCGCCGCTTTTCGAGCGCCATAAACTTGCGCTTTTTTTGCAGGATGGGCTCGAGCACATCAATGAACGGCACTTCGCGGTACATCGACGCGTTGCGCAGAGCAACCGTCGCTTGACCAGCCAGCACCTTGATCATTTCCAGATGGGCGGTATCCAAGAAGTCAGGATCGCTGCTTTCGAGCGAGAATACGCCGACGCGGCCGTCGTCATCGGTCAGGGGCAGAGCGTGGAACGCGCGCATGCCAGTTTGAGCGAAATAGGTGGCAAATTTCGCCCGCGTTTCTTCGCGCTCATCTTCTACCGTATCTCCGTGCTGGGCCACAAAAATCGGCTCGCTGGATAAAGACGTCCACTCTAGCAGTTCCCGCAAACGTTCAACGTCGGGATCTTTGGGATTGATCTTCGGTATCCCCGAAATCGCCCTCACCACCATGCGACCGCGCTGGTCCAGTGCAATCGCCGCCCGCTCATAGGGAATCACGCTCGCCGGTCCGTTGACGATCGCATCCAGCACACGGTCGAGATCAAGCGTCGAGGTGATCTCCCCGCTTACCTTCACCAGCGCCTCCAGAATTTCTACTTTGCGCTCGGCCTGCAGCAGGCTGGCGTTGTGCAGGGCATTGCTGGCAGTTTCACAAATGTTAGTTAGAAGAAATTGATCATCTTCATCGAAGGGCAGCCCATCCAGGCGATTAACCGCCTCTACCACCCCGACCAGATTCTCATGCTCCATCAGCGGCGCGGCCAGCAGCGAGAAGACTGCCCCATCTTCATGTCCGGCATTCCGCTTCCGCAACTGTTCATCTTCTGGGTCATTGATCAGCACCGATTCCCCGTTGTCCGAGATGTCGCCGGCCACTCCTTCTCCCGGCTTCTGCCATATGCCTTGTTGCACGGTTGCATCCGACCCCGCGCGGCTGATCAACTGCAGGGCGTCCCCGTTCACCATCCACAGATTGACGCCTTGCACGCTCATCACCTCCTGAAACTTTTTGGCGATGATCTCGAGCAGTTCATCCATCTCGAGCGTCGAGTTAAAGACTTTCTCCAGGTCATACATCTGCGTCACACGGCTGATCGAATGCAGGCTGACATTGCGCTCGCTCTCGTACGACAAGGCGGAAGCAATGGCCGGAGAAGCCAGCTCCGCAATTTCTTGTAAGGCCTCGATCACAGTTTGCGGAAACGCCTGCTCATAGCTGATCACCTCGATGGTGCCAACCAGGGTTTCAGCCGTTACGAGTGGCACGTAAACCAGCGCATGCACCGTGCGGCGGATATCAAGATGGGAATAGTGCTCGCGTTGCAGTTCGGCACTCTCAAATAACACCGGAGATTTACTTTCTGCGACCGTGGCCAGGGTTCCTGTGTGGAACTCGATGACTTCGCTCACGGCAACGTCACCGGCAGTCGCTTTCGGAATCCAAGCGGGATTTTCCTGATCCTCGATTACATAGACGACAACGGCCGTGTCTTCAGGCAGGAGTGGCGCGACGTGGTCCGCAATAACCCGCGCCCGCGGCCCTGTTTCTTGCTGGGCCAGCAGGGTAGCCGCAAATTCGGCCAGTGGAGCCGCAATCGCTGGTCTTCGGGTCGCCATGAGCGATTTCCCCGGTTTGTAGGTTCGGCGCGGTAATTAAACTGCGCTGGGAAGCCTGTGTGTTGTGGGGAACAGGCATTTTCCCGAGTCGGCATGTTATGCCCATTTGCCAAACACGTCAACCTTTCCTGGCACTGGTGTCGTTAACACATCAAATGTCCGGTCGAATTAACAAGTGATATGTCCGCATTTGCAGGCGGTGAGAGTAGGAGAACATGTCAACCATGTTCTCTTACTCGAAGGCCGCAGTGGAGCGGGCAATGAAGGTGCAGGAAGTGATGATGCGAGCTTGGGCCAAGAAGATTACGTGGTGGCAGGCGGCGGAGATTCTAG
>JASHOH010000088.1 GCA_030041215.1 Candidatus Sulfotelmatobacter sp.
CGATAATGCCAAGCCCCAGACCGGCCTTCCCCCTTGCAGAAATACGATGATGCCCAAGCAGCAACGAATCTAATACGAGGAACCAGAGGGGAGTTATAGCAATGATCAAGGCTGCCAGGCCTGAAGGAACCGAGAGCTCCGCCCAGGAAAGCGTGAGGTTGCCGCCCATCAGCAGCAGAATGCCAACCACGACGGCGAGCGCGATTTGCCGCGTCGAATACAGCACCTGGCGTCCAGTGGCCGCGCACACCGCCAGCATAACCACGCCGGCCACCGAGAATCGCACGCCGCACATCAGTGCAGGCGGAATGCTTTGCACGGCAATGTCGATGGCCAGATAGGTCGATCCCCAAAACAGATACACGAGCCCGAAGGCAAACATAACTGCAAATCGGCTTGGATGCTGCGATGTGAGCATGTCTGAAAGAAACGAGACAGGAGAGTTCAAGATATCAGACTCGGTACACGGCGAGGACGATTCGGGAATTCTGAGAATTGTTTGAGTGAAACCACTCTTCAGTTGCCGAGTAGCAGTTATCGCAGAGCGAGGCTGGCCTCGGCAGAAAAATCAAGCGGCGCAAACTGCCCAGCGAGAAACTTTGGATATGCAGCCGCGGCGATCATGGCCGCATTGTCGGTCGATAGCGGCCGCGATGGAAAATACACAGGCAGGCCTTCTTGCGCACTTTGGCGTTCGAACGTTGCCCGCAGTTCACTGTTGGCTGCCACGCCGCCAGTAACAAAAAGAGTAGCAATGTCATAAGCGCGGGCCGCCGACAGGGTCTTACTCATCAAATCAGTCACAACCGCCCGCTGGAATGACGCGATCAGATCAAGAGTTTGCCGATCGCAAGTCTGGAGATAGTCTTCAAGTTTGGGTTTCGTAATCGCTGAGAGCGCCTTGCGGCGGGATTCGATCGAAGGTTGCATGTTGTGGTGCTCAACATAACGCAATACAGCAGTCTTGATCCCGCTATATGAAAAATCAAAGCGCGGGCTGTCGTCCGACGCTTTGGCACCTTTCTTTTTCCGCCGGTCCTGATGCTTGATTTGGGCAGGCGGAAACTTCACCGAATTGGCGTCTCCGTGCGGCGCGATACGATCGATAATCGGCCCACCGGGATAGCCCAGGCCCAGCAGCTTTGCGACTTTGTCGAAAGCCTCTCCGGCAGCGTCGTCGCGCGTGTGGCCGATGTTCCGGTAAGCCCAGCTTTCGTTTTTCTTCTCGGCGAGATAGAGGTGAGTATGGCCTCCGGAAACGACCAGCGCCAGCACGGGGAACTGGAGTTCGTGATTGCCCTTTTGTCTCTCTTCCAGCAGCACCGCATGGATGTGCCCCTCGAGATGGTTGACCGCAATCAGCGGTTTTTGCAGCACAAAGGTTAGTGCCTTTGCATAACTAATGCCGACAAGCAGCGCTCCCGCCAGGCCCGGCCCCTGGGTGACGGCGATCGCGTCGACGGAATCGTAAGTCCGATTGGCTTCCGCGAGCGCTTGCCGCACAACTGGAACAATCGCGCGCAGATGCTCGCGCGAAGCCAGCTCCGGCACAACGCCGCCGAAGGGCTGATGCGTGGCGATCTGCGAGGCAACGATGTTCGAGATCAGTTGCTCACCCGAGCGCACCACGGCTGCGGCGGTTTCGTCGCAGGAAGTCTCGATGCCGAGGATGTAGGTGTCGGGCACAGTCTAAGTATAGTTTGACGTGTGGCCTTCACGTTGCGTCGGAGAAAATACGCTTCCCATTGACTATCGGCAGTGCCACACGCGTCGAAAAATTGTAAGGTAATACAGATGGTGTGCTCATTCGCCAGCTCGATCATCTCGACCGTTCGCCGACGTGGCTTTCTAGCCTATCTTGCCGGTGGGTGCGTGCGCGATCTGCTGCTGAAGCGAGAGCCAGCAGATTATGACGTGGCCACGAGTGCGACTCCAGAGCAGGTGATGGAAATCTTTCCTGAAAGTTACGGAGTCGGAGCGCAATTTGGAGTCGTGCTAGTGCCAGTGCCCAGCGAAACAGATGAGGGCAAACACGCAGGCCGCACGATCGAAGTCGCCACCTTTCGCAGCGATCATGGCTACTCCGATGGCCGCCATCCCGATCAAGTGCGTTTCAGTCTTGATCCGCGCGAAGACGTGGTCCGCCGCGATTTCACCATCAACGGCATGATGCTCGATCCGGAAACGAATGAAGTCCTCGATTTCGTCGGCGGACGGCAAGATCTCGAAAGAGGAGTTATTCGCGCAATTGGCGACCCCGAGCGGCGCTTTGCCGAGGATAAATTGCGCATGTTGCGCGCCGTGCGCTTTGCGGCGCGATTCGATTATCAGGTTGAAGAGCAAACACTTTTAACCATCAAGAGACGTGCCCGGGAAATTCAAATCGTTTCCCGCGAACGGGTTCGCGATGAGCTCACCCGCATGCTCACTGAAGGGCACGCGCGCCGGGCATTTCTGCTGCTTGATCAGACAGGTCTGTTGAAGGAAGTTTTGCCTGAGATTACGGCGATGAAAGGCGTAGAGCAGCCGCCGGAATTTCATCCCGAGGGCGATGTCTTTGTGCACACTCTGTTGCTGCTGGATTATTTGCCACAACCTTGCCCGCCGACGCTGGCCTGGGGCGCGCTTCTGCACGATGTAGGCAAGCCGGCCACCTTTCGGCGTGCGGCGGACCGCATCCGCTTCGACGATCACGTGGATGTCGGCGTCAAGATCGCCGAGAAAATTTGCTCGCGCCTGCGCTTTTCGAAGGACGATACAGCACAAGTTCTGGCGCTGATCGAGAATCACATGCGATTCGGTCACGTCTCGCGCATGAAAGGATCGACACTGAAAAAATTCCTTCGTCTGCCCGGATTCGATCAGCACCTCGCACTGCATCGGGCCGACAGCTTGGCCAGCCACGGCAATCTGGCAACCTACGAATTTGTGCGGCAAAAACTGGCGGAGACTCCGGCGCAGAACATTCGCCCGGCGCCATTGATCACGGGCGATGATTTGATCTCGGCAGGGTATCGACCCGGGCCACGATTTCGCGAGATTCTGGGGGCTGTAGAAGATGCGCAGCTTGAGGGACGCTTGGCCTCGCACGACGCCGCTCTGGCATTCGTCAAAAGCAGCTTCCCGCCGGATCAACCACCCGCGTGAAGTCGGGACTTCTTCAGGCGCGATGCTAGAATCGAAGCCTGACTGATTCAGTTGCGAGGACTGAGTGAGAGACTTGGAGCATGCTGCATCGGGATTGGAAAAACTGGTCACGAAGTCGCTGCGCCATGCGCCGGCAAGCGACGCGCCGGTCCTGGCGTGGCCGCTGGCTTGCGGGTCGGCCGTGGCAGAACGGACGATAGCCCGAGATTTTGCTGATGGGGTGCTCCGCGTCGAGGTGCCCGATGCTGGATGGGAAAAAGAATTGCTGAATCTTGCTCCGCGCTATCTCGCTGCGCTGAATCGCTACTCGGGACAGAAAGTGGAGCGAATCGAATTCATAGTTCGCAAACCCTGAGCGCAAGTTCTTTCTTTCACTCGCCGTAAGAACAATCTGTAACGATGAAGGTCACCGAAAAAGACGTTATCTACGTCGCCGACCTGGCCAACCTTGAACTTACGCCCAAGGAGCGCGCCGGCATGGTGCGCGATTTGAATTCGATTCTCGAATATGTCGACAGGCTCAATGCGCTCGACACGACAAATGTCGAGCCGATGGCGCAAATTTCTGACCGCTACGGCGTCGATGAATCACGGCAGGGAAGCAAAAGGTTTTCGTACGCGAGCCGAGACGATGTGGTCGAGGGACTGCGCAAGTCCTTGTCACAAGAAGAAGCGCTCAAGAACGCGCCTGATGCCGACGGAACATTTTTCCGTGTGCCCAAAGTCATCGAAAGATAGGCACCACGGGCGCGAAGCTTCCTGAGTTCGAAATTAATCCATGATCCAGCCGCTTCTCACAATCAACGCCGTCCGCTCTGCCATTCAAGAGCGCAAGATAACCACACTCGCGCTCATGGAAGAGCATTATGAACGCATCGAAAAAGAGGATGCGCAGATCGGGGCGTTTCTCACACTTTGCCGCGAGCGGGCGTTGGAAGCAGCAGATCGCATCGACCGCATGGCCGCCGAAGGCGAGCCTCTGCCTCCTCTGGCCGGAGTGCCGGTCGCAATCAAAGATGTGATGTCCACGCGCGGCGTGCGGACTACGGCGGCATCGAAATCTCTCGAACACTACATTCCACCTTATGACTGCACAGCAGTGGCTCGTATGGAAGCCGCGGGCGCTGTGGTATTGGGCAAAACGAATTGCGATGAGTTTGCGATGGGCTCGTCGAATGAAAACTCGGCATTTCGGCCGGTGCGCAACCCGCGCGCACTCGATCGCGTTCCCGGAGGATCTTCAGGCGGCTCGGCGGCAGCGGTTGCGGCGGATATGGCGGTGGCAGCGTTAGGCTCCGACACGGGAGGCTCAATCCGCCAACCGGCATCGTTCTGTGGGGTCGTTGGGTTGATGCCTACTTACGGCCGTGTCTCACGGTACGGCTTAATTGCGTTCGCATCCTCCCTCGACCACATCGGCCCAATCACGAAAAATGTAAAGGATGCTGCAACCGTATTGGGGGTGATTGCCGGGCGCGACCCGATGGATTCCACCTCTGCCAACTTGCCTGTTCCCGATTACGTTGCTGAACTGGAAAAACCCTCACGCGGTCTGAAGCTAGGCGTGGCCAAAGAATATTTTGGCGAGGGGCTCGATCCTGAGGTACGACAGGCCGTTGAATCGGCGATCGACAGGTTGAATTCGCTGGGCTGCGAGATCGTGCCCGTGTCATTGCCCCACACGCCATACGCGATTCCTACGTACTACCTGATCGCAACCGCCGAGGCTTCTTCCAATCTCGCCCGCTATGATGGCGTGCGCTACAGCTATCGAGCGCGAGGAGTGAAGTCGCTTTCTGAGATGTATCGGCGCAGCCGAGATGAAAGTTTTGGAGCTGAGGTGAAGCGTCGCATCATGCTGGGGACTTATGCGCTCAGCGCCGGCTACTACGATGCCTACTATCTGAAAGCGCAGAAAGTTCGCACGTTGCTGGCTCGCGATTTTGAAGAGGCGTTCCGCAAGGTAGATGCCATCGTCACGCCGACCAGCCCGACGCCGGCATTTCGCTTGGGAGAAAAGTCGAACGATCCTTTGGCGATGTATCTGGCCGACATCTATACCGTCACGGCAGATTTGGCGGGCATTCCTGGCATTTCCGTTCCCTGCGGCGAGACGCGAGACAAGCTGCCGATCGGACTACAAATCCTGGGCAGGCATTTCGATGAAGCGACGATACTGCGCGTGGCCCACGCGTATGAACAAGCAGCTTAGAAATCCGCAGACGACTAGCGCTCGAGCTGATCACACCAATGTCCAGGCCGTAATCTAGATCGGCTTATAGTACCGTTCGCCGAGGCAAGAGCGGCACAGAACGCGGCTGCCCATTCGAACCTCGCGCCGAAAGTTGATCCCTTCTCCGCATTCATCACAGACGACGCGCTCGCCTTTGTATCCGGGAAACTCTTCCGGCGGCAAGTCGACCTTCACCCACTGTATTGCGAACAAATCATCGTCGGAGATTTCGCGGTAGGCGAGCATCTGCTGTTGGTTCTTGTCTGCGATTTCCGGGTGCATCTGCCGGGCCAGCGATTTGGAAGATTCCTTGGCGGCAATTCGGATGGCGCGGCCTGAATTCACGTCGACGAACGTCGCCGCAACTTTGCCCCAGTCACGAAATTTCAGCGCGCGCTTGCCCAGCCGGCAACCGGTGACAACCGCAACGGCATCAGTGGCGCAGCGATCGATCTCGACGAAAGTGACCAGGCGCTTGCGGTCTTTGCCAGCAGGATCGTCAATGCCAAGTTTCGCCAGTCCCAGCATGGCGAGGCGCACGCCGAGTACCTGCCCGGCGCAGAGATGCCCATGGGCTCGCTCGGCATCACGAAGATATTCGTCGAGGGACTTCATGTGGCGGCAAAAGTCAGCTCTCAGGTCAACCCCGCTTCCAGTCACTTTCTGCGCCAGCGGACGCCGTCTTTCGTATTCTCGATCATAATGCCAGCGGCGATCAGCTCAGCGCGCAATGAATCAGAAAGCTTGAAATTGCGGGCGCGGCGCGCGGCTTCCATTTCGGCAATTTTCTCTTCGATGTCGGCATCTGAGGACTGCCCGGACTGCACAATCTCCCGCAGTTCCGGGCTGATGTCTTTTTCTCTCCCCTCGCTCATCGCCCAATCGAACACAGCTTTCATTTTGGGGCGATCATCATCCGCCAGCACCGCGAAGATTTCGTCGAACTTCTCGAGCGCCGCAAGCAGCGGAGCAATATCTTCTTTTTTCACGCTGCCGGCATCGAGGGCAGAATTTGCCTGCCGAACCATCTTCAAAATTGCCGCCTCTGCTTGCGCTGTATTTAGATCGTCCTCCAGCGCCTCGCGCATGTGTGTAATCGTTTCCCTCGCCAGCGTTTGCATCTCAGGATTGCAGCCGGGCGAAAAACTCTGCTCCGACAAACGCTGGCGAAAATTGCGCAGCCGTTCGACCGAAACCGCAGCCTGCTTAAGCCCATCAAAAGTAAAGTTGAGCTGGTTGCGATAGGGGACCGACGTAAGCAGATAACGAACCGATGACGGTTTGTGTCCCTTTAAGACCAGATCGCGCAAAGTGTAGAAATTCCCCAGGCGCTTCGACATCTTCTCGCCTTCAACCAGCAGGAAGCGCACGTGAAACCAGAAGCGGGCGAATGTCTTTCCCGTGAGCGATTCGGACTGTGCGATCTCGTTTTCATGATGCGGAAAGATCAGATCTTCGCCGCCGGCATGCAAGTCGAAGCTGTCGCCCAATTCCTTCATCGACATGACCGAACACTCGAGATGCCAGCCCGGCCGCCCCGGCCCAATCGATGTCTGCCACGAAGCCTCGCCCGGCTTGGGCGCCTTCCACAGCGCGAAGTCGCGGGCGCTATCCTTATCGTATTCATCGACGTCCACGCGCGCGCCGTCTATCATGCCGCTGAAATCTTTTTTCGAAAGCTTGCCGTAGGCCGGAAACTTCGCGATGCGAAAGTAATAAGACCCATCATCCGTGCGGTAGGCGACGCCTTTCGCCTGCAGTTTGGCGACAAAATCCGCCATCTCGGAAATGTTCTCGGTGGCGCGCACCAGGTGCGGCTGCTCTATGCCAATCATGGCCGCATCTTCGAGAAAAGCCTTCTCGTATTTCGCCGTGTATTGCTGAACGCTGACTCCATCGCGGGCGGCATTACGGATTATTCTGTCGTCAACGTCGGTGATGTTCATCACGTAGTGAACCCGGTAGCCCGACTGCCGCAGAAACCGTTGCAGCATGTCCACGGCAATAAATGTGCGGAAATTGCCGATGTGGCCGTAGTCGTAGACTGTCGGCCCGCAGGCGTACATGCGGACTTCTTTATCGTGTAGCGTCTGAAATTCTTCCACCTGGGCCGACATGGTGTTGTAAACGCGTAAGGACATATCAGAGTTTTCGCGCAAAGAGACGAACCATGAATTTTAGGTGGACAAGAGAAAATGGGTCAACCATGCCACTGCTCAGCAGCAATTCGGTCACGAAATGCTCCGCACGCTCGCCGGCGTGTGCGAGGCGACCTCGTGGGCATGCGAACGCAAACGGTGCTGCACGAGAAAGACGTAATGCACAGCGGAGATGATCGTGAACGCGAACGTGGCCCGCAGAAAGACAGTGCGGGCGATCCAGATCCAGCGCACCGGCTTCACGCTCAGCAACATCACGAAGAAGATGGCGGCGATCTGCGAAAAAGTGTTGGCTTTGCCAAAGATGCTGGGTCGAAAATCGCGCAACCCCGCGATAGCGAACAGGACCGCGCTGGCCGCAAGAATGGAAACGTCGCGGCTGAAAACCAGAACTGTAAACTTCCAGGGAATTTTGTGCAGAATGGAGAGCACGGGAAACATGGTGCTCAACAGGAGCTTGTCGGCGATCGGGTCGAGATACTGGCCCAGCACAGTTTGCTGGTGCAGGCGGCGAGCCAGCAGGCCATCTAGCCCGTCACTGAAGCCGGCGGTCACGAACAACACCAGCGCCCAGAAATAGCGGCCATCGACCAGCTCAATGACGATGAAGGGAACAAAGATCATTCGCAGCAACGTGAGCTGATTGGGCGCCGTGAAGATTTGCGAAATCTTCATGGGCTGTCCTCGCCAGGAGTACGTTTCGCTGCACGAGCCGCACGTGAGGGTCCGCCCTGGTGCTTCGTCGCATATGAGGCTAGCAGTTCAGCTGGATCCATCCCCGTCTTGCTCGAAAAGCGTTGGGCCAGGGAAGGGAGACTGCCGTCAGGCAAATCGAGCTCGATGCGCTCGATGCGGTGCATGGGGAAAAAAACGACGGCCGGGCTGAATTGTTCGCCATCTTTCACCATCTGGACAAAATCCTCGAAGCCGGCCAGCTCCATTCCGCTCATGCTGAGGCCCTCGGGTGCAAGGGCGAGCACCATGCCCCAGAATTTGTCGCGCGGATTCCCCAACGTAACCACGACAATGCAGCCGGGCAGAAATGGGCTGCGCATAGCGGTCCGAGGGTCTTCCGCCGGGGCATGCTCTTTGCTCATGTACAGATTGTCGCCGCCAGAACTGGAACTTTGCAACAGGCAGCGTGAATTTGGTGCTGCTCTAAATAGCAAGTGAGCACGCGGATTGCCGTAAACGGCCGCTGCCCGTTAGAATTGAGTCAATCGTTCTCTAACAGGCCCGTAGCTCAGTTGGTCTAGAGCGCTTCCTTGACACGGAAGAGGTCGATGGTTCGAATCCATTCGGGCCTACCATACTTTCCATAGGGTTAGAGAGAACCCCCAAAATTCTCTAGCCCGTGCTCAGCCAGTGATGCGGGGATGCACCTCGCCCCCACCCCACCCGTCCTTTCACTCCGGACACAACCGCCCCGTTCCCGCCCTCGGTCGTTGTTGTAGATTTATGTTGCATCTGC
>JASHOH010000089.1 GCA_030041215.1 Candidatus Sulfotelmatobacter sp.
AAACGATAGGTCGGTCGGTTGGCCCTTCGTCGGTATGATGATGCCATTGAATGGATTGGGGGCGGGAGTAGTACCTGCCTGATAGACGAAAGGAGTATTGAAAAAAGTTTCGAATATTGAAGTACTGCCGCCGAAGGGAGGTTCGGCGCCGAATTGGGCCATAACCAGCTCTTCAATGGGGTTGTAGAAAATGCCCCAACCCGTGCGGATGCTGGTCTTCCCCGACTTGCCCGGACTCCAGGCGATTCCAATTCTCGGTGCAAAGGCATGATAGTAGGTACTCGTCATCCCAGCCGGAACACCAGCGTCTCCGGGCACAACCAATCCTGTCGGCTCGCTGCCGGTATTCGCGCATGTCGGATTCGCGATACCAAAGCTCTGCCAATAGCTGGCGCTGGTTGTGATTCCACAGGGATAGACGGCTGAGTTCTGCCCCGGCCGATAGGTTTCCACGTGGCCCGCTATATCGGTGGGCGGCGTGTCGAGTTCCCAGCGTAGACCGTAGTTCAACGTGAGATTGGGTCTGATTTTCCAGCTGTCCTGAGCAAACGGATAAACCGACGTGCCACGCACGTCTTCCCGCTGGCCGGATCCCTGTACATAAACGTCGGCCAATCCCAAAAGGTATTCGGCATAATTGTCTCCGTCTCCGGGAACAATCGCGTTCGGACCACTGTTATTGAAGGTATACTCGCCATTGACATCGAAGTAGTAGTACTGATCGAAACGTTGCCGGCGAACGTCGATACCGAATTTGATGGTGTGATTGCCTTTCACCCACGTCAAGTTGTCGGACCACTGAAAGCTATTGCCGACTTGCGGAAGAAAGCCCTCGTAATTATTGCCAAGAACTGCGCCCCCGCCGATGTAGACGAAAGGGACCCCTGTGAGGTTGGAGGATAAACCGGGCGTAATACCAGCCTTGCCAGCCGGTATGTCATAGCTCGCAATCAGGTTGTTGATAGCGGACGAGTCTGAAGTCCCGTTGAAGCAGAAAGCTGAGGCGGCGCCGGTACAAGAGGCTGTTACGGCGTTCGTAGTCTGCGGCTTTAGGAAACCCAGCTGGCCCTCACGCATGTAAGTGAAGTGAGCTTCGTTAACGAGTGCATTGCTGAGAGTCCAGGTGTGGGTCAGGTTCCACTGTTGAAATCGATTGTTATTGAGATTGCCGAAGCCGGGCACGTTAGCACCCGCCTGCTCAAATTGATCAAAAGGCTCAAGCTGGCGCAGATCGTTGAAATAGAAATAGGCACTGAAGTTCTGGCGGTCACTGATCCGGTGATCGAAACGGACGGTGAACTGATCTTCATTGTCCGTGCTCACCGGAACAGTGACACTGGAAATGGGTATGTAATTCGCCATGAGATTGGCGGCAACCGGATCCTGGCACGACGCAGGAATGATGCCATTTGGAAAAATCGAAGACCACGCTTCCCCCGCCGCCGGAATCGTCCCTCCCGCTGCCGTAATTGCAGCGGTGCAGGCGCCGCCGGAACGTCCATTTAAGGCATCCGCTACAAATTCATCGGCGATGCCTCCGCTTGTGAATCCGCCAACCCCGGAAAAATCGCCCGTTCGCTCGGGTGCGCTTGGGACGCCGACCGCCTGGCTGGTGATGCCTTGGCGAATGCGGCGCCCCTCATAAGACAGAAAGAAGAAAGTCCGGTCTTTTTTTATGGGACCGCCGAATGTGCCCCCGAACTGGTTCTGGTTCCACTGCGGGCGACCGACCAGATCGAAATAATTTTTCGCGTCAAGCACGGTGTTGCGGAAGTATTCGTACAGATCACCGTGGAATGAGTTGCCACCGGACTTTGTAATAACGTTTACCACTGACCCTGAGTTGCGGCCGTATTCGGCGTCGAAGGTGTTGGTGATCACACGAAATTCTTCCACGCTATCCGGCGTGGGTTGCACCGTGGGCAGATTCACGAATTGGTCGTTGGCATCGCCACCGTTCACGCTGAAGTTGTTGGCACGAGTTCGGCCGCCATTTACCGAAACTGAACCAGTATCTTGTGATCCATAGAAAAGACTGCCATTGCCGTTGCCTAATTGCGACGTCACGCCGGGCTGAAGTTGCAGGAACTGGTAAGTGTCGCGCGAGTTGAGCGGCAGTTCGTTGATCGAGCGATCATTGATGACCGCGCCCAGTTGCGTGCTGGTGGTATCTACTTGCGGAGCTTCGGAAGTTACTTCCACCGTCTCCTGGGACGCACCGATCTGCAATGTGGAGTTGAGAGTCACCACCTGGTTGACATCAACTTTGATGTTCTTCTGGACGTTTTTCTTAAAGCCGGTCAGTTCGAACTCGACGGTGTAGGTGCCGGGGGCGACTTCGACGAAGGTATAGTCGCCGCTGTCGTTGGTTTCCGTGTCGCGGCTGATCGCGGTTGCCTGATTGGTAAGCGTCACTTTGGCGTGAGCTAGCACAGCGCCGGTTGGGTCGGCGACACGCCCCAGGATGCGGCCGTTGGCGCCCTGGGCGATGAGCATGGCGGGAACAAGAAGACCGGTTGCAAGAAGACAAACCAATTTCCAGCGGGCTCGCAGTGACGGCATGAAACCTCCAGCATTCGGGAGAGTTGTCTTTCCTGACAAACTTTTCAGCTTGAGCTTCTTTAAGACCGACCGTATTTATTTCACTGCTTGAGTTCCAGCACAACCTTGCTATAATCCCGCAAGGTTAGTGAAGAGGCATACGGACTGTCAAGCAGAAAAAAGCCTCTTTCCGCCATCGAAAGTCTGGTAGAGTGCAGCGGCGATGAATCCCCCCAGCCCGGAAGCATATTTGAAGATCGGTGATGTGGCGCGGCGCGTGGGCGTGTCACCATCGGTGATTCGCGCGTGGGAAAGCCTCGGGCTGACGCGGCCACATCGCAGCGAAAGCAAATACCGGCTCTACACCGCCGAAGACGTGAAACTGCTCAAGCGGGCGCGTTTTTTGCGCAAGGTGCGCGGACTGAACGCACCGGCCATCGTGGAACTTCTGCGGCGCGAGGGACGGGTACGAGCGGGAGTTGATGGCAGCGGAGGCGCGATCGGATCGCACTTGCGACAGTTGCGGGCAAAACGCGGCCTGTCACTGGCACAGGTGGCGCGGAGCGTCGGCA
This sequence comes from Candidatus Sulfotelmatobacter sp., assembly GCA_030041215.1. Taxonomy (GTDB): domain Bacteria; phylum Acidobacteriota; class Terriglobia; order Terriglobales; family Acidobacteriaceae; genus Sulfotelmatobacter. The sequence goes on from JASHOH010000089.1 coordinate 3,114, forward strand.
TTTCGGTAGGGTTCCTCAGCGCGCTGGAGCGCTCGCAGATGAGCGCTTCAGTATCGACGCTGCGCAAGCTGGCGCGCTTCTACAAGACCAACATTCTTGACTTTTTCGACGCGACGGAGAGCGCGAGCCGGCAAGTGCAGCCCGAGCACAGGAAGGTTTTGGAAGCCGGGCCGGGTGTGCGGATGGAATTGCTCGCCTGGGGCAACACGGTGATGGAACCGCATTTGTTTCGCATTGCGCCCCAGGCGGGCAGCGGAGACTCGTACGCGCACGAAGGCGAAGAGTTTCTCTACGTTCTGCGGGGAGAGTTGGCGATCACGCTGCACGGCGAAGAATATCGGCTGAAATCAGGCGACAGCTTTTATTTCGAGAGCGCGACTCCGCATCACTGGAAAAATCCTGGGCGGGCGGAAACGTGCGTGCTGTGGGTGAATACACCGCCCACGTTCTGAATTTCGAAATTCCAGCGACCGCTGGCGGATAGTTATGTGGTTTGCAGTGGTTTGCGATTTACCCGAGATCCCCTCGCCATTCGGCTCAGGGCAGGCTCCTAGCTCCAAGTGAAGAACGGTTGCGCTCGGGATGAAACTGACAAGGGAGGACTCGATGAGATTGCGCCGTGTGGTCGATCTGCTCTTTCTGACCGCATTGCTGATGTTCGCCGGTTCGTGCACAAAGAAAACGCCGACACTAAATCTTCTGGTCTGGGAGGGTTATGCCGATCCTTCATATGTCAAGGCGTTCGAAGAACAACACCACTGCAAGATTTCCGCTTCCTACATGGGATCGAGCGATGAGTTGGTGGCAAAGCTACGAGGTGGGAGCACGGGAAATTATGATGTAATTTCTCCCTCAAGCGATGTGGCGACTTCGATTGCAACATCGGGTCTGGCCGCGCCGCTCGATCTCGCGAAGATTCCCAGCTATTCTCAACTTTCTCCACAGCTCACTTCCCTGCCCCTGGTACGTGCAAAGAGCCAGGTGTTTGGAGTGCCGTTCATGTGGGGTCCTGACCCTTTGATCTATGACACAACGGTTTTTGCGCAGCCGCCTGAGAGCTGGAATGTATTTTGGGATCCGAAGTATCGCGGGAGGATTTCGGTGTGGGACGATCTCTCAACGGTGTATATGGCGGCGCAGGTGCTTGGATTCGACAAGCCTGATCCAACGCAACTTTACAACCTGACCGATGAACAGCTCGATGCAGTTAAGAAGAAATTGCTGGAGTTGAAGCCTAACATTCGCAAGATGTG
>JASHOH010000090.1 GCA_030041215.1 Candidatus Sulfotelmatobacter sp.
TTATCCGAGACGACTCGCGGCAATGGACAAACCGTCCGACGCTGATCTCAGCCCTTTCCGACGAGCGCCGGACGAAATCCACGACTTGGTCCCGCACATCATGCGGAACCCAGTTTCCGGTCAGAGTTCCCCAAGCGTTTTTTTTGCGCGATGTGCTCCGCCATCAACTCGGCTAGGACCTCGTCCTTGGTCTGCACCTTCTTCTCCAAGAACTCGATCCGTTTCTGCTTCTCCTCCACTTGGCGGTGGAGACGCTCTTGAGACTGAAAAGCGGCGGCTCCGTTCTCGAACAGTTCCTTTTGCCAGCGGTAGAACACGGTTGGCTGCAGGCCCAGTTCTTCACACAGCTCCGAGACTGGCACTTTGTCCACAAGATGCCGCCTCAAGATGGCTACCTTTTCCTCTGGAGTGAAATGCTTCCGTTCCTTCCTCATACGTTCGCTCCGTTATCTTAACGGACGAACGCTTTCTCCATTTCCAACTGAGGCATGACAGACTGGGCATGACGCAAGCCAAATTCTCTGACACTTTTGGGTTCAGCCTCGACGCGATAAAGCACTGGGAGGGCGGGCGGAGGACCCCAGAAGCGCCAGCTCGCACATTGCTGACTGTGATCGACAAGAATCCCGCTGCCGTGCTCACTGCACTGAATCCCGCTGCGTTTGCTGCCGCTGTCGGCTCTTCCAAGTCCACCACAGTCCACGTCAGCGTTGATAGAAAGCGTCACGCGTCTCATGGCGTTACAAGACAGAAGGCTTATTCCGCCGGGGGTAGAAAGAGAATCACGAAGTGAAAAAGCTTCTGATCACGGCGAAGGCAAGCAAAATGGTGCGCAGGACGGCGTGTTCTTAGGCGCGAGCATCTCCATTACCTTCCAGCGCCCCTTGAACTCGTCGATCTCGGCCTAACCGCAGTGCGCCGCGTTTTCACAGGGTTCCGCTCCACGCTGTGCGGCTAAACCGGCGCCCGTCCACCATTGGCCCGAACACGGAGGCTGACCGCCGGGTGGCGCGACTCAGTGTGCGCTGGCAACCAATCCGAGGCCCGGCTGATTGAGTCAAAATCAACCTGGCGATGCCCCAGGGGTGCGCGGTGGGAGTGACTAGTACTTGGCTCCGGCTGGACCAAGTTCCTCGGTTTGACACCTGCCGCCTTCCGCCATGAGAAGGAGGGAGGGTTGATACGAAGTGCTACTCGCAGGAATACGGCGCCTCATCGGATCCGGCGCCTCCCGTGAATTAGGATCAGCTTCGCCGGTGGCGAAGATGGGCGTCTGTTGACTTGTCGATGCGGTGACTCGCTCCGATCAGCAACCGGGATCGGTATCAAGTTTGACCGAATCAGGGAAATGGCGACCCAGCGGCTGGGCACGTGCAGCCCGGTTCGCCGGTGGGCCAGTTTGATTAACCTCGCCGTGTGTAGACCGTGAAATTGGGGCAAGGAAGCGAGGTAGCTGATTGCCTCCGGCTTGATCCGCAGAGGTAGTCGATTCTGCGACTCAGGGACTTTGTTCATTGCCGATTCTTCCTCCCGATCAGGAGTCCCGGGTCTGCAGAATTAATTGAGACTAACTGGCCATGTTGATCTCGAGTGGTTCGGAAACGTTCGCTCGTGCGTCCGATGATCCGATCGTCGGCATCTCTAACGAGCTTGTCGAATGACCCGCTATACCCCATCGTGATCGATCCGACGATTTCGCGGTTTGCGTCTCGAACGAACGCTTTTTTCAGTGGCATCTAGCCTCCTCCTTGTGTTCTACCAATTTCAGCTCGAAAAAAGATAAGAAATTAGGGAAAAACTTCTAGTAACTACACCAAAATGTGACGATCGTGCCATATCACAGGCTTTCTTCCGGCGTTTGTAGCTTTCAGGCCCAATTGAGTTCTGTTTGCCGGTTTTCCCGAAACGCGTGGCGCAAGGCCGCTGTCGAGCATACCGGGACGGTATGCCTTCCCTCGCAGAAATCTCTTCTTGTTCCCGGACCGGGTTCTCCAGTAGTCCCACTCCCTCTTTCATCCATGAACCCGGCGCCCCTCGACGTCGGGTGACGCTTTCTTCTCCCTCCGGAGCCAGGCCGGCGCCGAGTGAGTGGACGGATTCTCCCGCTCTTAAAAGGTGAATAGAACTGATTTTGGGTATTTAAGGAAAGGGGATCTTCCTCATCTTGTTCGCTTAGTTGGATTTCATTTTCGGCAGTGATAGGGCGTCACTTTGTCACGGCGCGGGTTCGAACTCGTTCGCGACCGTTGCTTGCCACGGGTGGAATCCTGCCTTCCAACTGATATGCTGATAATGTGAAAACACGGATTGGAAGAGGGGAAATGGGTATTCCTCAAAACTCCAGATGGAAAACGCGATTAGTGGAGGGCGGCTTTCCCGACCGTTCGTTCGACATTGAGTTTTGGCAGGAGCAGGGAGATGAAGCGATCTTTGCGGCAGCGTGGGAAATGGTGGAGTTAGCTGAGGAAACCAGGCATGGCAGAAAACCTAGACTACAAAGAACTGCTACAGCTCTTAAACGAATTCCAGGTTGAATATTTGATTGTCGGCGGTTTCGCAGTCATGAAATACGGCGAACCGCGTTATACGAAAGATCTCGACGTGTGGGTGGACAGTTCAGCGGCAAACTCGCAGCGGCTGGTGGAAGCGCTCAAGGAGTTTGGCGCTCCCCTGGAGCATGATGGGATCACGGCTGAAACCTTCACAGAGAAGCAGATTGTCTATCAGATTGGAATTGCTCCGGTACGCATTGATATTTTGACCCAAATCACAGGGGTCAAGTTTGCCGATGCTTGGAAAAACAGAGTCGCCAGTACTTTCTTTGGTGTTCCGGTGCATTTCATTTCTCAAGGTGATCTCGAGGTCAATAAACGGGCTTTAGGACGTGCCAGGGACCTCAAGGACTTGAAGCGCAATCCAAAGAAGAGGAGTTTTAGGAAATGATCCAGGTGGAACTCCCTGCTAACAGGGAAAAATACAGGGAATTTTGCCAATCTTTGACCCGCAAAATTGCATCCCGGAAGCGGGTAACGTGCACAATCCGCTGGAGAAACTCACCCGCAGGGCTGAAATCGGAGCAGGGAACGATCAGGGAAGGAACAGGGAATTTCGACCCGGGATCAGGTAATTTGGGGAAAAATAGCTTAAGCCCGCATTTCCTTTTTGAACAGCAACGGATCGTAAAGGCGGGCGGGCGACTGGTCAAACATGCGCGTTACTATCGTCTGCTGCTGGCGGAAGGACATCTAAACCGGCGGCGGTTTGGGGCCATGCTGGGGCGGATGGCAATGCTCCAGGTACCGGCGGGGTAGCGGATGAGGGTCAAATTCGTATCGGCATCGTTGTTCTACAGCGGGTTGAAATTGGGGACAAGCTGAGGTGTTGTCAAAGCGGGTCAGAACAGAAGCAATTTGCCCGGTCTGAGGGCGGATTGCAGACCAGAGTGTAAACGTTAGATGAAAACTTTACTACCCGAGCAGGGCAGAACCTGTGGTATACTCTCCGCCGCTCTCGGAGTCAAAAAGAAGATTCCGGCTTGACAGGCTTGCGGTTTCGGGATACTTTCCCTGCTCGACCGGCCGCATCTTTTTCTGCGGTCGCCAGCCGAGACAAGGCCCCTGTCTTTATCCTGATTCTTGGAATTGATCCGTTTGTGCCTTCGTGAACCTCGCACTGGGAGGTGCTCCAAATGACGAGAAATCGAATTTCCGAACTTTTTGCGGGCGCAATGAGCTGCTGTCAGGCGCCGCACGCTTTCCGAAAATCACGGCCAAGAGCCGCGTGGCGGCGAGCAGGTATCATGGGCAGATTAGGTTGGGGGGACAGGGCCTGCGCTTTGCTTCTGCTGTGCGCAGCCACTGCGATTGCATCGCCTGCGCAAACTTTCACCTCACTGCTCAGCTTCGACGACACGGACGGCGCCTACCCGGAGGCGGGGCTGGTCCAGGCGACAGATGGGAACCTCTACGGGACAGCTTACGAGGGCGGGGCCAACAACTACGGGACGGTCTTCAAAATCACCCCAAGCGGCACGCTGACCACGCTTTACAGCTTTTGCCCGCAAGCGGAGTGCCCGGACGGCGCCTACCCGCTCGCGGGGCTGATCCAGGCTACCGATGGGAACTTCTACGGGACGACACAGAGCGGCGGAGCCAACGGAGCCGGGTCGGTCTTTAAGATAACCCCAAGCGGCACGCTGACCACGCTGCACAGCTTTTGCTCGCAAAGCGGCTGCGCGGACGGCACAGACCCATACGCGGGGCTGGTCCAGGCCACCAATGGGAACTTCTACGGGACAACGTACGGGGGCGGGGCCGGCATTAGAGGGACGGTCTTCAAAATCACTCCAAGCGGCACGCTGACGACACTTTATAGTTTTTGCCAGCAAGGCGGCGGCTGCTCAGACGGCGCCTCCCCAGCCGCGGGGCTGGTCCAGGCCACCAATGGGAACTTCTATGGGACGACGCAGTATGGCGGTGTAGACGGCTATGGCACGGTCTTCAAAATCACCCCAAGCGGCACGCTGACCACGCTGCACAGCTTCGAAAATGCGCCCGACGGCTACCAGCCCCTCGGGGGGCTGGTCCAGGCCACCAATGGGAACTTCTACGGGACGACGGC